>NZ_JBEXEP010000038.1:0-1114 GCF_040606315.1 Streptomyces sp. NPDC005438 | reverse complement strand
TTTTAATAATATGCACACCCCAGATGTGAATCGGGGGGAGAAACAAAATCTGGGGGGCGGTAGCAACTTACGTTGCTACCGCCCCACTTGTAAGAGCCCCAAAACGGAATCGAACCGTTGACCTTCTCCTTACCATGGAGACGCTCTGCCGACTGAGCTATTGGGGCCTGCCGACTGCGTCGATCCTACCCGATCTCCGAGGTGCGGCTGACCACTCCCCCGCAGTCCTCAGCACCTCAACAGGCGGGCTCCATCAGGAGGCCACCCAGGGCGTTGCAACCACTGACGATCTTCTGGAGTTCCCGCTTCGTCATCCGTGGACGCAGCAGCAGGGAGAGGCACTCGGCAGAGGCCCGTTCGGTCTCGGGCAATGACTGCGCGGTGTGGAAGGCCCGGGTCCAGTGCAGTGGCGTCTGCACAGGTACCTCGCACTGCACACCACGAGCGCGCAACGCCCTCTTGAACGCGTCACGGTCGGGGCGCCCGTTCCCCGGCACACGCACCACGTAGGCCAGGAGACCAGGAGCGGCCTCCCCGGTGAAACCTGTCGTGATCACGCCGCGCAGACGTGCGCTCAGGTACGTCGTGTGGCGACGCAGTGCGGCGAGCTCGAACTCGCTCAACGTGGGTGCGTCCCCGAGGAGTTCGTAGAAGGGCACCTCACGAAGATCAGCGGCACGGAGGGCTCCACGATCAGAGGTCCCCATGAGCGACGCCTCTGCCGCAACAGCCACCGTGCGTTCCGTGATCGCGGCGCCCACAGCTGTAGGGGCAAGGGAAAGAGTTGCGGGGTCGATGTCCACGAAGACAGGGAGTCCACCTGCCTCACGGACCGCCTCGGCCAACGCGGGCCTCGCGAAGGCGGACATGAGCACCTCGTCACCGGACCTGACCTGGCTGGCTATGTCGTGTGTGGTCGCCATACGGCCATGCTTCTCAGGGCAGGTGAACACCAGGTTGCGAAAAACAAAAGGCCCCCGGTTCTCCAGACGAATAGTCCAGAAAACCGGGGGCTCTTTCTAAAAGGAGTTCGGCGGTGTCCTACTCTCCCACACACTCCCGTATGCAGTACCATCGGCGCTGTAAGGCTTAGCTTCCGGGTTCGGAAAGTAAC
>NZ_JBEXEP010000036.1:0-1657 GCF_040606315.1 Streptomyces sp. NPDC005438 | reverse complement strand
GCCAGCGCGTTACGCAACTCCACCGCCGTCAACGAATCAAAACCCATATCCCTAAACGCCACCCGCAACCCCACATCCCCACCCGAACCAAACCCCAACACCGACGCCACCAAACCCCGCACCACCTCCACCACCAACGACCGCCCCTCCACACCCGACACCCCACGCAACCGCTCCACCAACCCACCCGAACCCAACCCCGAACCCGCCTCCACCACACCCCGCACACCCGACACACCCTCCGGCACCACCCGCTCCCACAACGGATTCGACCGCACCGCCGTCACCGCCGGAACAAACACCCCCCAATCCACATCCACCACCGTCACACACCCCTCCAACAACCCCAACAACCCCACCACAACCCCCGGATCCAACGGCACCACACCCCCACGACCCACCCGCTCACGCACCACACCCGAATCCGCCATACCCCCCTCAGCCCACGGACCCCACGCCACCGACAACCCCGGCAACCCCAACCCACGCCGATACTCCACCAACGCATCCAACGCCGCATTCGCCGCCGCATACGACCCCTGACCCGCACCACCCCACACACCCGCAGCAGACGAAAACACCACAAACGCATCCAACTCCAAACCCTCCACCGCACGATGCAAATTCCACCCCGCACCCGCCTTACCCGACCACACACCCTCCACCCGCTCCACCGACAACCCCTCCACCACACCGTCATCCAACACCCCCGCACAATGCACCACCCCCGACACACCAAACCCCTCCACCACACCCCGCACCTCAGACTCCACACCCACATCCACCCCCACCACCTCAACCCACCCCAACCCCAACCCCACCAACTCATCCCGCAACCCCACCGCACCCACCCCACCCAAACCACTCCGCGACACCAACACCACACCCTCCACCCCACACTCCAACAACCACCGCGCCACACGACCACCCAACACACCCGTCCCACCCGTCACCAACACCACACCCGACGGCACCCAACCCCCCTCACCCACAAACGACCCACCACACCCACCCCAACCCACCGGCACCAACCGACGACCCAACACCACACCACCACCACGCACCACCAACTCACCCTCCACACCCGCACCACCCACCAACACCTCCACCAAACGACCCACCACACCCCGCTCCACACCCACCGGCACATCCACCAACCCACCCCACAACCCCGGCTCCTCCAAACCCACCACACGACCCAAACCCCACACACCACCCCGCACAGGACAACCCAACACCTCACCACCCACCGACACCCCACCCGACGTCACCCACCACAACCGCCCACCAAAACCCACATCCAACAACGCCTGCACCAACAACACCGAACCCACCACACCCACCGGAACACCCCCACCACCAAAACCCCACTCCCCCTGACCCACAAACGACACCACACGCCCACACCCCACAAACCCACCCAACCGCTCACCCAACACCCCACGCTCCAAATCCCCCACACCCAACGACACACGCCACACCTCAGCACCCCGCAACTCCAACTCCTCCACCAACAACCCCGGCCACGGATCATCCACACCCACCAAATCCACCACCAACCAACCACCACCCACACCCCCACCACCCACCACACCCACCGACTCCCACCCCACCCCAAAACACAACCCCTCCACACCAACCCCAAACCCAGCCCCAG
>NZ_JBEXEP010000035.1:0-1658 GCF_040606315.1 Streptomyces sp. NPDC005438 | reverse complement strand
CCCACACCCGACAACAACCGACCCGCCTGACCCTCCAAACCCCCACCAGACCGCGACGACACCACCCACGGCACCACAGACCAACCCGCACCAGATTTCGAATTCGAGGCATCATCCGAATCCGACTCAGAATCCCCGGAATTCTCAACAGCAGGCGCTTCCTCAATAATCACATGCGCATTCGTTCCACTCAAACCAAACGAAGACACCCCCGCCAAACGAGAACCCTCACCCGACACCCACTCCCGAGAATCCACCAAAAGCCGCACATCCCCCTCACCCCACTCCACACGCGAAGACGGCTCCCCCACATGCAACGTCTTCGGCATCACACCATGCCGCATCGCCAACACAGCCTTCATCACACCCGCCACACCCGCAGCAGCCTGCGTATGCCCAATATTCGACTTGATCGACCCCAACCACAACGGCTGACCCTCCGGCCGCTCCTGCCCATACGTCGCCAACAACGCCTGCGCCTCAATCGGGTCACCCAACGACGTACCCGTCCCATGCGCCTCCACCAAATCAACCTCAGACGCGGCAACACCCGCGTTCGCCAACGCCTGACGAATCACCCGCTGCTGGGCCGGCCCATTAGGCGCCGTCAAACCATTCGACGCACCGTCCTGATTCACCGCCGAACCCCGCACCACCGCCAACACCTCATGACCATTCCGCCGCGCATCCGACAACCGCTCCAACACCAACACACCCACACCCTCACCCCACCCCGTCCCATCCGCATCATCCGAAAACGCCTTACACCGACCATCACCAGCCAACCCACCCTGCCGAGCAAACTCCCCAAACGCACCCGGCGTCGACATCACCGTCACACCACCCGCCAACGCCAAAGAACACTCCCCCAACCGCAACGAATGCGCCGCCCAATGCAACGCCACCAACGACGACGAACACGCCGTATCCACCGTCACCGCCGGCCCCTCCAAACCCAGGGCATACGACACCCGACCCGACAACACACTCCCCGAACTCCCCGTACTCCCATAACCCTCCACCGACTCACCCGCAACCGCCAACAACGCCGAATAATCCTGACCATTCGTCCCCACAAACACACCCACCTGCTCCCCCCGCAACGAAACAGGCGACACCCCCGCCCGCTCCAACGCCTCCCACGACGACTCCAACAACAACCGCTGCTGCGGATCCATCACCAACGCCTCACGCGGCGAAATACCAAACAACCCCGCATCAAAATCAGCCACCCCATCCACAAAACCACCCACCGCAGCAAACCCACCCCCCACATCCAAACCACCCACACCCCAACCCCGATCCACCGGAAAACCACCCACCCCATCCCCACCCTCAACCAACAAACCCCACAACCCCTCCGGAGACACCACACCCCCAGGAAAACGACACCCCATACCCACCACCACCACCGGATCATCCCCCACACCCACACCCTCACGACCCACCACACCCACACCCTCAACCCCACCCCACAACTCACCCAACACAAACCCCGCCAAAGACTCCACCGACGGATAATCAAACACCACCGTCGACGGCAACTTCAGCCCGGTTTCGGCGGCCAGCGCGTTACGCAACTCCACCGCCGTCAACGAATCAAAACCCATATCCCTAAACGCCACCCGCAACCCCACATCCCCACCCGAACCAAACCC
>NZ_JBEXEP010000034.1:0-1720 GCF_040606315.1 Streptomyces sp. NPDC005438 | reverse complement strand
GGCTTAGCCTGCTCATACAAAAGATGTTCGGCGACCGCGTCGTGTTTAAGCGCGTGTACAAAACCCGGCGATAGCTGCAGAGCATCACGATTTCTCAGTCGGCCATGTATCGGCGAGGCTGCTCATATGTGCCTGTCATGGATCGGAATGAATGCCCTCTTCTAACTACTGCCGGCAAGTAGACCGAGCGCCTCACGAAGTAGCGCTATTGTTGATGTCCGGGCAGAACTGACCCACTAGAGCTGGAAATTTTCATCGAATTTTGACCCACGTGATTGAATGCCCTGCTCAATCTTTGAGCAGGGGATACAAAGGTGATCACGGTGGGCATATTGGCCAAGATCAGGCGGATGTATTTCCGCGAGAAGGTCCCACTGCGCGAGATTGCGCGGCGTACGGGCCTGTCCCGAAACACGGTGCGCCGCTGGCTGCGGCAGACTGATGCTGTCGAGCCGAAGTATCCGAAGCGCGTCAGCCCGAGCGTCATCGACGACTGGGCCGCACAGCTGACAGGTTGGCTGCGTGCCGACAGTCATCGCCCGAAGCGTGACCGGCGCACCGCCCGGTTCATGTTCGAGGCGATCCGCGCCGAGGGTTACGCCGGCAGCTACGGCCGGGTGAGCGCGTTCGTGAGGCGTTGGCACGAGGAGCAGGCTGAGGCGCCTCGCAGGCAGGCCTTCGTGCCGCTCGCCTTCGAACCCGGCGAAGCCTTCCAGTTTGACTGGAGCTGCGAATACGCTTTTATTGGCGGGCTGCGGCGACGCCTGGAGGTCGCCCACGTCAAACTTAACTCCAGCCGCGCGTTCTGGCTCGTCGCCTATCCCACACAGAGTCACGAGATGCTGTTCGATGCGCACGCCCGCGCGTTCGCCGCGTTCGGCGGCGTGCCGCGGCGCGGCATCTACGACAACATGAAGACCGCCGTGGACAAGGTTGGCCGCGGCAAGGAGCGTGCGGTCAACGCGCGCTTCGAAGCGATGTGCAGTCACTACCTGTTCGAGCCGGAGTTCTGCAACCGGGCTGCAGGCTGGGAGAAAGGCATCGTCGAGAAGAACGTTCAGGACCGGCGACGTCAGATCTGGCACGAAGCAGCGCTACGGCGCTGGGAAACGCTGGAGATCCTGAACGAATGGGTCGCTGGTCAGTGTCGTGAGGCGTGGCACATGCGGCACCCGCAGTGGCCTGAGCTGACGGTCGAGGATGTGCTGCAGGACGAGCGTACCCGGCTGATGCCCAATCCACGGCCGTTTGACGGCTACATCGAGCAGACCCTGCGAGTCTCGTCGACCAGCCTGATTCACTTCCAGCGCAACCGCTACAGCGTGCCCACCGAGTACACGAACCAGTTGGTGAGCGTGCGCTGCTATCCGGCATATCTCAGCGTCGTCGCCAACGCCCAGGAGATCGCACGCCACGAACGCAGCTTCGAGCGGCACATGACCTTCTACGATTGGCGCCACTACGTCACGTTGGTCGAGCGCAAACCCGGCGCACTGCGCAACGGCGCGCCGTTCATCACGATGCCGCAGCCGCTGCAACTGCTGCAGCGGCATCTGCTGAAACACCCGGGCGGCGATCGCGTCATGACGCAGGTGCTCGCTGCGGTGCGCGAACACGGGCTCGATGCGGTGCTGCTCGCCGTACAGGCTGCGCTGGATTCAGGACGCCCCAGCGCAGAGCACGTCCTGAACGTGCTGAGCCGGCTGAAGGCGCCCGTCAC
>NZ_JBEXEP010000033.1:0-1841 GCF_040606315.1 Streptomyces sp. NPDC005438 | reverse complement strand
AGGTTGTTGCCTCAGAAACCACACAGTGAACGCGAACAGCAATGGACAAGCCCTCGGCCTATTAGTACCAGTCAACTCCACCCCTCACAGGGCTTCCATCTCTGGCCTATCAACCCGGTCGTCTCCCGGGAGCCTTAACCCCACAACGGGGGTGGGAGTCCTCATCTCGAAGCAGGCTTCCCGCTTAGATGCTTTCAGCGGTTATCCCTCCCGAACGTAGCCAACCAGCCATGCCCTTGGCAGAACAACTGGCACACCAGAGGTCCGTCCGTCCCGGTCCTCTCGTACTAGGGACAGCCCTTCTCAAGACTCCTACGCGCACAGCGGATAGGGACCGAACTGTCTCACGACGTTCTAAACCCAGCTCGCGTACCGCTTTAATGGGCGAACAGCCCAACCCTTGGGACCGACTCCAGCCCCAGGATGCGACGAGCCGACATCGAGGTGCCAAACCATCCCGTCGATATGGACTCTTGGGGAAGATCAGCCTGTTATCCCCGGGGTACCTTTTATCCGTTGAGCGACGGCGCTTCCACAAGCCACCGCCGGATCACTAGTCCCGACTTTCGTCCCTGCTCGACCCGTCAGTCTCACAGTCAAGCTCCCTTGTGCACTTACACTCAACACCTGATTACCAACCAGGCTGAGGGAACCTTTGGGCGCCTCCGTTACTCTTTAGGAGGCAACCGCCCCAGTTAAACTACCCACCAGACACTGTCCCTGATCCGGATCACGGACCCAGGTTAGACATCCAGCACGACCAGAGTGGTATTTCAACAACGACTCCACACACACTAGCGTGCATGCTTCACAGTCTCCCACCTATCCTACACAAGCCGAACCGAACACCAATATCAAGCTATAGTAAAGGTCCCGGGGTCTTTCCGTCCTGCTGCGCGAAACGAGCATCTTTACTCGTACTGCAATTTCACCGGGCCTATGGTTGAGACAGTCAAGAAGTCGTTACGCCATTCGTGCAGGTCGGAACTTACCCGACAAGGAATTTCGCTACCTTAGGATGGTTATAGTTACCACCGCCGTTTACTGGCGCTTAAGTTCTCAGCTTCGCCACACAAAATGCAGCTAACCGGTCCCCTTAACGTTCCAGCACCGGGCAGGCGTCAGTCCGTATACATCGCCTTACAGCTTCGCACGGACCTGTGTTTTTAGTAAACAGTCGCTTCTCGCTGGTCTCTGCGGCCACCAGCAGCTCCAGACGCACAGTCCTTCACCACCAATGGCCCCCCTTCTCCCGAAGTTACGGGGGCATTTTGCCGAGTTCCTTAACCATAGTTCACCCGAACGCCTCGGTATACTCTACCTGACCACCTGAGTCGGTTTAGGGTACGGGCCGCCATAAAACTCGCTAGAGGCTTTTCTCGACAGCATAGGATCATCCACTTCGCCACAAACGGCTCCGCGTCAGGCCTCACCCACAAAGAGAGCGGATTTCCCTACCCTCCGGGCCACACCCTTACCCCGGGACAACCATCGCCCGGGCTGGACTACCTTCCTGCGTCACCCCATCACTCACCTACTACAAGTCTGGGTCACCGGCTCCACCACTCCCCCAACCCCACAAGGAGGCCAGAGGCGGCTTCACGGGCTTAGCATCGCCTGATTCAATGTTTGACGCTTCACAGCGGGTACCGGAATATCAACCGGTTATCCATCGACTACGCCTGTCGGCCTCGCCTTAGGTCCCGACTTACCCTGGGCAGATCAGCTTGACCCAGGAACCCTTAGTCAATCGGCGCAAGAGTTTCCCACTCTTGTATCGCTACTCATGCCTGCATTCTCACTCGTGAACCATCCACAACTACCTTACGGCGCTGCTTCAC
>NZ_JBEXEP010000032.1:0-1893 GCF_040606315.1 Streptomyces sp. NPDC005438 | reverse complement strand
CCCCACCACCGCCCCACCCCCCAACAGGTCATCGACTACCTCACCGGACCCCACACCACCCCCCACACCCTCACCCAGAACGACTGGCTCCCCGGCCCGGTACTGGACCAACTCAGCCGCAGCGCGGTGGCGTTGCTGGAACTGGAGTCGGAGGCCCCGGCGCTCACCCCGCCCCCGGTGCCGCCCGTACCCGCGCGGCCTCCCTCCCAGGGCGGCTCCCCCGACGAGGCCTCCGAGGTCGCTCTGGGCGGAGCCGCCCTGGGGGACGCGACCCCGGCGCGGAGGTCGGAGACTCCCCCGCCCGCCCAGTGGCCGGTCGCCGGCGGCGGGGCGGCGCCTCCGCTGACCCAGCCCCCTCCCCCGAGCGCCCCGCATTCCCTGCCCACCCAGACCGGTGCCGCCCCGGCTCCCGCCGACGGGCCAAACGGCCCCGGGGCCGGCGCCCCTTCGGGGCTGAGCGTCTCGGTACGCGGGGAGCGCGGCCGGCGTCGGATCGGTTGCAGTGTCGCGGTCACCCTCGCCGCCGCCCTGGTCGGCGGCGTACTGGTGAGCCCGCTGGTGTTCGACGTCTTCTCCGGCACCGAGTCCGGGGACAACGCCGGCGGCCAGCCCGACGCCAGCAAGTCGCCCTCCTCCCCCTCCGACGGCGGCCAGGTGCCGAAGAGGTTCCTGGGCACCTGGAGTGGTTCGGTACGCACCGGGAAGGGCGTCCCCAGCACGTTCAGGATCACCATCAAGGGCGGCGAGTTGGGGCGGGTGGTCGCCCGGGACGACAGCCGGATGTCCGTGGGCGACATCGACTGCAGCACCAACTACGTCCTGCGCTCGGTGAAGGGGAACCGCCTGGTCCTGGACTCCAGCGGCAACAAGAACCCCCACCCCGGACTGTGCGCCGACGGCTCCGACGAGGAACGCTTCACCCTCCAGAACAACGGGACACTGCGCTACGAGTCCGGGGACGACGCCGCCGGCAACCCCAGGGGAGACCTCACCAAACGGGACTGACCCCGCCCCCACGATGGCCGCCGGGCACCCCCGGTGGCTAGGGTCGCCTCGATCACCGGGATCGGTGAGCGGGCTCCCGGCACCGGGGCGCCCCTCCACGACACGGGCGACGAGGCGGCCGTACCGCACGGCACAGCCCGACGTTCGGTCAGCGTTCCCGGGAGAACGATCCCGACAGCACCCCAGGGCCCTGGAGGTCACGCGGGTCCCACGCCGGAAAGGCCACGCCGGAAAGGGGTGAGCGGTGCGACCGTTGGAGCCCGACGATCCGAGGACGATCGGGGACTACCGCCTGCTCCGCCGCCTCGGCGCCGGCGGCATGGGCCGCGTCTACCTCGGCCGCACCACCGGCGGACGCACCGTCGCCGTCAAGGTCGTCCACCCCCACTTCGCCGAACAACCCGACTTCCGCCACCGCTTCCACCGCGAAATAGCCGCCGCCCGCCGCGTACAGGGCACCTGGACCGCACCCGTACTCGACGCCGATCCCGACGCCACCATCCCCTGGATCGCCACCGGATACGTCGCCGGCCCCTCCCTCGCCCAAGCCATCGACCACCACGGACCCCTCCCCCTCAGGACGGTCCGGGCGCTGGGCGCGGGACTGGCGGAGGCGTTGCGGGCGGTGCACTCGGCTGACCTGCTGCACCGGGACGTCAAGCCCCCCAACGTGCTGTTGGCCCCGGACGGACCGAAGTTGATCGACTTCGGCATCGCCCGCGCGAGGGAGGGCACCACCACCGTCACCGCCACCGGGGCGGCCGTGGGCTCCCCCGGGTTCATGTCGCCCGAGCAGGTGCTGGCCCAACCCCTCACCCCCGCCACCGACCTGTTCTCCCTCGGCGCCGTCCTCGCCTACGCCGCCACCGGCAACGCCCCCTTCACCGG
>NZ_JBEXEP010000031.1:0-1968 GCF_040606315.1 Streptomyces sp. NPDC005438 | reverse complement strand
CAGACAACCCACCCACACCCGACAACAACCGACCCGCCTGACCCTCCAAACCCCCACCAGACCGCGACGACACCACCCACGGCACCACAGACCAAGAACCAGAAGACCCAGAACCAGCAGAACCAGCAGAACCAGAAACCGAACCCGAGGCTGTACCCGAACCCTCTTCCCCCTCCTCCGAGGACGAGAGTTCTTCGAGAGGCGCCTCCTCAATGATCACGTGGGCATTGGTGCCACTGATACCGAAGGACGAGACGCCGGCGCGACGCGGCCGGTCCCCGGCCGGCCACTCACGCGACTCCGACAGCAACTCCACTTCTCCCGCAGACCAGTTGACGTGGGAGGAGGGTTCGCTGATGTGGAGCGACTTGGGCAGTGTCCCGTGCCGCATCGCCAGGATCATCTTCATCAGACCGGCGACACCGGCAGCGGCCTGGGTGTGCCCGATGTTCGACTTGATCGACCCCAACCAGAGCGGCTGACCCTCGGGACGGTCCTTGCCGTACGTCGCCAGCAACGCCTGAGCCTCGATCGGGTCACCCAACGACGTACCCGTCCCATGCGCCTCCACCACGTCCACGTCCGACGGACGCAGACCGGCGTTCTCCAACGCCTGACGGATCACCCGCTGCTGGGAGGGACCGTTGGGTGCCGTCAGACCGTTCGACGCACCGTCCTGGTTGACCGCCGAGCCCCGCACCACCGCCAACACCCGGTGACCGTTCCGCCGCGCGTCCGACAACCGCTCCAACACCAGGACGCCGACACCCTCACCCCAACCGGTGCCATCCGCGTCATCCGAGAACGCCTTGCACCGACCATCACCGGCCAGCCCACCCTGACGACTGAACTCCACGAACGCGCCCGGTGTCGACATCACGGTCACGCCCCCGGCCAGCGCGAGTTCGCACTCCTCCGACCGTAGGGAAGCAGCCGCCAGGTGCAGGGCCACCAGGGACGAGGAGCAGGCGGTGTCCACGGTGACCGCCGGACCCTCCAGACCCAGGGCGTACGAGACACGACCCGACAGCACGCTGCCGGCGGTGCTGGTGCCTCCGTACCCGTCGGTCTGCTCACCCGACAACGCCAGCATGGCGCCGTAGTCCTGGCCGTTGGTGCCGGCGAACACCCCGACGGGTGTCCCCCGCAGGGACAACGGGGGTATGTCCGCGCTCTCCAGCGCCTCCCACGAGGTCTCCAGCAGCTGCCGCTGCTGGGGGTCCATCGCCAACGCCTCACGCGGCGAGATACCGAACAGCCCGGCGTCGAAGTCCGCCGCCCGGGCGAGGAATCCGCCCACTCCCTCGCCGGCGTCCCAACCACGGTTGGACGGGTACGCGCCCATCGCGTCCACGCCGTCCGCCAGCATCTGCCACAGCTGGTCAGGGGTGTCCGCGTCTCCGGGGAACCGGCAGGCCATCCCGACAACGGCTACCGGCTCGGCCTCGGTGTCCTCCACTTCGCGGAGTCGCTGTTTGGTCTCGTGAAGTTCAAGCGTGACCTTCTTCAGGTACTGAAGGAGCTTGTCCTCGTTGACCATCAAGCTCACCGCCGTCCGATCTCGTCGTCGATCAGGTCAAAGATGTCGTCCGCTGTGGCGGCCTCGATCTTCGCGGAGACGTCGGCGCCCTCGTCACCCTTTGCCTCGCCCTCCAGGCGTTTCATTAGCTGTTGCAGCCGGGCGGTCACCTTCAGTCGGGAGCGTTCGGACTCCGGCAGCGCGAGCAACGTGGATTCGAGACGCTCCAGCGCGGTGTCCGGGTCCTCCTCGGACGGGCCGACGTCCAGCTCCTCCAGCAGGAAGTCGGCCAGGCTCACCGGGGTCGGGTAGTCGTAGATCAGCGTCGAGGGGAGTTTGAGTCCGGTCTCGGCAGCCAGCGCGTTACGCAACTCCACCGCCGTCAACGAATCAAAACCCATATCCCTAAACGCCACCCGCAACCCCACATCCCCACCCGAACCAAACCC
>NZ_JBEXEP010000030.1:0-3019 GCF_040606315.1 Streptomyces sp. NPDC005438 | reverse complement strand
CCGAAGCCACCACCCCACGCCCACACGACCCCGCCACCACACCCACAGCCCCCTCCACAACCTCACCCTCCACCACAACCCCAGCACCAGCACCAGCACCAACCCCAGGAGCCTCCTCCACAATCACATGCGCATTCGTCCCACTCATACCGAATGCGGACACACCAGCCCGACGGGGTTGGCCCGTCTCAGGCCACTCCCGGGCCTCGGACAGCAACTCGACTTCGCCGGCGGACCAGTCGACGTGCGAGGAGGGCGTACCCACGTGCAGGGACTTGGGCATGACCCCGTGGCGGATGGCCGACACCATCTTGATGATGCCCGCGACACCGGCCGCCGCCTGGCCATGGCCGATGTTGGACTTGATCGAACCCAGCCACAACGGACGCCCCTCGGGACGGTCCTGGCCATACGTGGTCATCAGGGCCTGGGCCTCGATCGGGTCACCCAACGACGTACCCGTACCGTGCGCCTCGACCACGTCGACGTCCGACGGACGCAGACCCGCGTTCTCCAACGCGTGCCGAATCACCCGCTGTTGGGAAGGACCGTTCGGCGCCGTCAGACCATTCGACGCACCATCCTGGTTCATCGCCGAACCCCGCACCACCGCCAACACCCGGTGACCGTTGCGCTGAGCATCCGACAACCGCTCCAACAACAACATCCCCGCACCCTCAGCCCAGCTGGCGCCGTCGGCGTCGTCCGAGAAGGGCTTGCTCCGACCGTCGGTGGCGAGCGCGCGCTGACGGCTGAACTCGATCAGGGAGATGGGGGTGGCCATCACGGTCACACCACCGGCGAGGGCCATGGTGCAGTCGCCCTCGCGCAGTGCCTGGCAGGCCGAGTGTAGTGCGACCAGCGACGAGGAGCAGGCGGTGTCGATGGTCAGCGCGGGCCCTTCCAGGCCGAAGGTGTACGCCACACGACCGGAGAGCACACTGGGCGAGTTGCCGGTACCGAGGAAGCCGCCGAAGTCGTCTTCGGCCGCCGCCAGCAGACCGCCGTAGTCCTGGTACGTGACACCGGCGAACACACCCGTCTCACTGCCCCGCAGGGTCTGGGGGTTGATGCCCGCGTGCTCGATGGCCTCCCAGGAGGTCTCCAACAGCAACCGCTGCTGCGGGTCCATCGCCAACGCCTCACGCGGCGAGATACCGAAGAACCCCGCGTCGAACCGGCTGGCGTCGTGCAGGAACCCACCCTCGTGGACGTAGCAGGTACCGGGGTTGTCCGGGTCCGGGTCGTAGAGGGCGTCCAGGTCCCAGCCACGGTCGGTGGGGAAGCCCGAGATGGCGTCGGTACCGCTGGCGACCAGGTCCCACAGATCCTGGGCACTCTTCACCCCGCCCGGGTAGCGGCAGCTCATGCCGACGATCGCGATCGGATCGTCGGTCACCGCCTCCACACGACGGGTCCTGCCGGTCGACTGCTCGGCTTCGAGGTCTCCCAGGAGTTCGGAGCGCAGGTACTCGACCAGTACACGCGGAGTCGGGTAGTCGAAGACCAGGGTCGCCACGAGGCGCAACCCCGTCTCCTCGCTCAGCGCCTGCCGCAGTTCGACGGCCGTGAGTGAGGTGACCCCGAGGTCGCGGAAGGGCAGGTGCTCGTTGAGCATCTGGCCGCTGGGCTGTTCGAGGATGATCGCCGCACGGCGGCTCACGATCTCCAACAGCACCGCCCGCTGTTCCTCGACCGGCAGTACGGCCAGGCGAGCACGCAAGGCGTTGCCGCCACCGGAGACCGCCGCGGCGGCCTTGCGACGTGCCGGAGTACGGGACGTACGGGAGTCCGCAGCCGCCGGGGAGGCAGCGTCGGCCGGTGCCTCCACCACGGTGGTGAGCTGTTCCGGCGAGTAGGGGCGGAGCGTCAACGCCTCGGCGGTCAGCACCGGGTCACCGGAGCTGTCTCCCAGCGTGACGCGGTAGCCGCCCTCTCCCAGGGAGGTCAGGGCCACACGCAGCATGGAGGCGCCGGTGGCGTGCAGGGTCACGTCGTTCCAGCAGAACGGCAGCATGGGGCCGTCCGTTCGCTGGTCGTAGGACAGGACCTGAAGTGCCGCGTCGAGTACGGCCGGGTGGATGCCGAACCGGTCGACCTCACCCCGGTGTTCGTCAGCGAGCGTCACCTCGGCGAAGAGTTCTCCCCCACGCCGCCATACGGCGCTGAGCCCCTGGAAGACCTCGCCGTACTCGAAACCGCCCTCGGCCCGGAGGCCGTAGTGCTCGGTCACGTCCACGGGCTCGGCCTCCGGCGGCGGCCAGGCCACCAGCGGGGTGTGCGAGTTGCCGTCGACGGCTCCCAGTACGCCACGTGCGTGCCGCACCCAGCTGGAGTCGTCCACATCCGGGCGAGAGGAGATCGTGAAGGCACGCCTGCCGTTGTCGTCGGCCGGGTCGACGACGACCTGGAGGCGAACAGCCTGGTCCTCCCGCAGTACGAGGGGAGCTTCGAGGAGGAGTTCCTCCACTCCCTCGTAGCCCAGTTCGTCGCCGGCGCTGATGGCCAGCTCCAGGTATCCAGTACCGGGGAACACCATCTCCCCGGCCACCTTGTGGCCAGCGAGCCAGGGCTGCGCGGCGACGGACACCCGGCCGGTGAGTACGTGGCCACCGCCGTCCGCGAGTTCGACCGCCGCGCCGAGCATCTGGTGCTCCACCGGGTCCGCCCCGATGGCACCGACGTGCAGCGGGCCGCTCCCGCCTTCGAGCCAGTAGTGCCGCCGCTGGAAGGCGTAGGTGGGGAGTTCGACCATCTTGGCGCCGGTGGGGGCGAAGAAGGCCTTCCAATCCACCTCCACACCCCGCACCCACAGGCGGGCCAGAGCATTCACGACGGTTTCCGGCTCCGGGCGGCCTTGGCGCATCAACCCGACCGCCTCTACCTCACCCACACACGATTCGAGGATCGAACCAACCAGAGCGCTGTCCGGCCCCACCTCCACAAACCGCGACACCCCAAGCTCTTCCGCCCGCACAATCGCATCCGAGAACCGCACCGTCGACCGCAACTGCTCCAC
>NZ_JBEXEP010000029.1:0-3076 GCF_040606315.1 Streptomyces sp. NPDC005438 | reverse complement strand
GTGTGGATGAGGGTGTGGTGGGTCCGTTGGTGCCGGTGTTGGCGGAGTGGCGTCAGCGGCAGGTGGAGCAGGACACCACCAACAACTGGCGCTACGAGGTCAGGTGGCGGCCCCAGCGCCGTACCCGCACGGGTACCCGCCTCGGTGGTGACTGGCTGCTCGTTCTGCCCCCCGGTGAGGACCACGAGGCGAGGTCGTCCCAGCTCGGCGAGACCTTGCGCGCCCACGGCGCCGAGGTGCACACGCTGGCCCTCAACGAGGGTGAGTGCGCCGACCGGCAGGCTCTGTCGGCCCGCCTCGGGGAACTGCCGCAGGTGAACGGCGTACTGTCGCTGGCGGCCCTGGACGAGACCCCCCATGACGGTGACCTCGCCGTGTCCACCGGCCTCGCCGCGACCATGACGCTGGCGCAGGCCCTCGGCGACGCCGGGATCGATGCCCCCCTGTGGATCGCCACTGCCGGAGCGGTCAGTGTCGGTCCGGCCGACCCGGTACGCAGTCCCGCGCAGGCCATGGTGTGGGGCCTGGGGCGGGTCGTCGGACTGGAGCACCCCGACCGGTGGGGTGGACTTGTCGACCTGCCCGAGCGGTGGACGGAGCGGGACGGCGCCCGGCTCGTCGCGGTACTCGCCGACGGGAGCGAGGACCAGGTCGCCCTGCGGGGAACGGACGTCCAACTGCGGCGCCTGGTGCGTGCCCGGCCTACCGGGCGCGACGAGGCCGACCGCCCCTGGGAGCCCCGTGGCACCGCGTTGATCACCGGGGGGACCGGCGGTATCGGCTCGGAGCTGGCGCGCTGGCTCGCCCGGCACGGCATCGAGCACCTCGTACTCACCGGCAGGCGGGGCGAGGAGGCCCCCGGGGCGGGCGAACTACGCGAGGAACTCGCCGAGTTGGGGGTGGGCGTCACCTTCGTCGCCTGCGACGTGGCGGACCGTGCGGCGCTGGCGAACGCCTTCGAGGCGGTACCCGAGGAGCACCCGTTGACGGCCGTGGTGCACGCGGCGGGTGTGGGGCAGTTCCAGCGGCTGGACGAGCACGATGTGAGCCTGTTGGCCGAGGTGGCACGGGCGAAGGTGTGGGGCGCGGTACACCTCGACGAGTTGTTGGGCGACCGGGAGCTGGACGCGTTCGTCCTGTTCTCCTCCAACGCGGGCGTGTGGGGCAGCGGTGGGCAGGGTGCCTACGCCGCCGCCAACGCCTTCCTCGACGCGTACGCCCAGCAGCGCCGGGCCCGTGGCCTGGTCGCGACCTCCATCGCCTGGGGCGCCTGGGGCGGCTCCGGTATGGCGGCGGACGAAGGAATGGCCCGTCACCTGCGGGCACGTGGTATCCGCGCGATGGACCCCGACCTGGCGCTGGCCGCGCTGCGCGGTGCCGTGGAACACGACGAACACTGCGCGGTCGTCGCGGACATGGACTGGGCCCGCTTCGCCGAGGGCTTCACCGCCGCCCGTCCCAGGCCGCTCCTGGACGAACTCCCCGAAGCCCAGCCGGTGGTGGAGGCCGCCGGTACGGGGGCTGACGCGGGTGCCGACGGTGAACTGCGCCGCCGGCTGGCGGGACGTTCGCCGGAGGAGCAGCTCCGGGAACTGCTGGAACTGGTCCGCAAGCACGCCGCCGCGGTACTCGGCCACGAGAGCGCGGAGGCCATCGAACCTGGACGGGCCTTCCGGGAAGTCGGCTTCGACTCGCTGACCGCCGTGGAACTGCGGAACCGGCTGAGTACGGTGACGGGGCTCCGCCTGCCCGCCACCCTGGTGTTCGACCACGCGCAGCCCCGTGCCCTGGCCACCCACCTACGGTCGGAACTGCTGGGCGAGCAGACCGTGGAACAGGCCGTCGCCACGACGGTGTCCGCCCACGACGAACCCATCGCCATCGTCGGCATGGCCTGCCGGTACCCGGGGGACGTCGCCTCGCCGGACGATCTGTGGAAGCTGCTGGAGGCGGGCGCCGACGCGCTGTCCCCGCTGCCGACCGACCGTGGCTGGCCCGCCTCCGTCGCGGGTGTGGCCGAGGGTGGTTTCGTACGGGACGCCACGGGTTTCGACGCCGCCTTCTTCGGCATGAGCCCCCGTGAGGCACTGGCCGCCGACCCTCAGCAGCGGTTGCTGCTGGAGGCCTCCTGGGAGGTCTTCGAGCAGGCCGGCATCAACCCCGAGTCGGTGCGGGGCACCCGTACCGGCGTGTTCGTGGGTTGCAACAACATGGGCTACGGCGGCGGTCCCGACATCCCCGACGAGGTACAGGGCCACCTCCTGGTCGGTAACGCCACCAGTGTCGCCTCCGGCCGCGTCGCCTACACCCTGGGCCTGGAGGGCCCGGCGATCACCCTGGACACCGCCTGCTCCTCGTCCCTGGTCGCCCTGCACTGGGCCGCCCAGTCGCTCCGCTCGGGCGAGTCCTCGATGGCTCTGGCCGGTGGTGTGTCGGTACTGGTCACCCCGGACAGCTTCACCGAGTTCAGCCGTCAGGGCGGCCTGGCGGGCGACGGTCGGTGCAAGGCGTTCTCCGACGAGGCGGACGGTACGGGGTGGGGTGAGGGTGTCGGCGTGCTGCTGTTGGAGCGGTTGTCGGACGCCCAGCGCAACGGTCACCAGGTGCTGGCCGTGGTCCGGGGTTCCGCGATCAACCAGGACGGTGCCTCCAACGGGCTCACCGCCCCCAACGGGCCGGCCCAGCAGCGGGTGATCCGCCAGGCGTTGGCGAACGCGGGGGTGTCCCCTGCCGAGGTCGACCTGGTGGAGGCGCACGGTACGGGTACGTCGTTGGGTGACCCGATCGAGGCCCAGGCCCTGCTGGCGACCTATGGCAAGGACCGTCCCGAGGATCAGCCCCTGTGGTTGGGCTCCATCAAGTCCAACCTGGCCCACACCCAGGCCGCCGCCGGTGTCGCCGGCGTGATCAAGGCCGTACTGGCGATGCGCCACGGTCTGATGCCCAAGACCCTCCACGTGGAGAACCCCTCCTCCCAGATCGACTGGTCGGCTGGTGCGGTGGAGTTGTTGGCGGAGTCGCGTGAGTGGCCGGCTGGGGATCGGCCTCGTCGGGCTGGTGTGTCGGCGTTCGGTAT
>NZ_JBEXEP010000028.1:0-3631 GCF_040606315.1 Streptomyces sp. NPDC005438 | reverse complement strand
CCCGATACTCCAACCCCGCACGACCCACACCCAACGACAACCCCACATCCACCCCAGACAACCCACCCACACCCGACAACAACCGACCCGCCTGAGAAGGCAACCCCTCACCAGACCGCGACGACACCACCCACGGCACCACGGGGAAGGACTCAGTAGACACCGCGGAACCGCCTCCAGACTCCCCAGACTCAACGGGCTCGGCGGAGGCGAGAGCCTCCTCCTCGTTCTCCTCCTCGTCCTCGGGTGCCTCCTCCAGGATCACGTGGGCGTTGGTGCCACTGATACCGAAGGACGAGACGCCCGCACGACGTGGTCGACCGGCACGCTCCCACTGCCGGGACTCGGACAGCAACTCGACCGAGCCCGACGACCAGTCGACATGGGTGGACGGCTTGGTGATGTGGAGCGACTTGGGCAGCGTCTCGTGCCGCATCGCCAGCACCATCTTCATCACACCCGCCACACCGGCGGCGGCCTGGGTGTGGCCGATGTTGGACTTCACCGACCCCAGCCACAGCGGCTGGTCCTCGGGACGGTCCTTGCCGTAGGTCGCGAGTAGCGCCTGCGCCTCGATCGGGTCACCCAACGATGTACCCGTACCGTGCGCCTCCACCGCGTCCACCTCGTGCGGCGCCACCCCCGCGTTCTTCAGCGCCTGACGGATCACGCGCTGCTGGGAGGGACCGTTGGGTGCCGTCAGACCGTTGGACGCACCGTCCTGGTTGACCGCCGAGCCCCGCACCACCGCCAACACCCGGTGACCGTTCCGCCGCGCGTCCGACAACCGCTCCAGGAGCAGTACGCCGACGCCTTCGGCCCATCCGGTGCCATCGGCGTCGTCGGAGAAGGCCTTGCAGCGGCCGTCGACAGCCAGGCCGTGTTGACGGCTGAACTGTACGAACGGGGCCGGGGTGGAGATCAGGGTGGCGCCACTGGCGAGGGCCAGCGAGCACTCGTCCGACCTCAGGGCCTGGGCGGCGAGGTGAAGCGCCACCAGGGAGGAGGAGCAGGCGGTGTCCACGGTGACCGCCGGGCCCTCCAGACCCAGGGTGTAAGCGACCCGGCCGGAGAGGACGCTCGCGGCGTTACCGGTCATGAAGTAGCCGTCGGCCCCCTGCGGCGAGGCGAGCAGCAGACCGCCGTAGTCCGAGCCGTTGCTTCCGGCGAACATTCCGGTGCGGCTGCCGGCCAGGGACAGCGGGTCGATCCCGGCGCGTTCCGAGGCCTCCCAGACCGCCTCCAGCAGCAGACGCTGGTGGGGGTCCATCGCCAACGCCTCACGCGGGTTGACGCCGAAGAGCGTGGCGTCGAACTCGCTGATGCCATCGATGAATCCGCCGTGCCGGGTGTACGTGGTACCGGCCTTGTCCTTGTCCGGGTCGTAGACCCCCTCGACGTCCCAGCCGCGCTCGACCGGGAAGTCGGTGATGGCGTCGACGCCCTCGGACAGCAGACGCCAGAACTCCTCCGGCGAGCTGACACCGCCCGGCAGTCGGCAGCTCATGCCGACGATGGCGATCGGTTCCTCGCTCGTGTCGCTGCCGGTGACCACCGGCAGCTGCGGAGTGGCCTCCGGCTCCTGCACGGTGTCGACCAGTTCGTCCCGCAGGTACCGCATCAGTGCCTGTGGCGTCGGATAGTCGAAGATCAACGTCGCCGGGAGGCGCAGTCCGGTGACCATGCCGAGGCGGTTGCGCAGTTCCACGGCCGTCAACGAGTCGAACCCGATGGACGAGAAGATGTCGGTCGGAGCCACGTCCGTCGGCGAGGAGAAGCCCAGTACGCCGCTGACGTGCTTGCGGACCAGGTCCAGCAGTTCGCGCTCCCGTTCGGCGGCGCCCAGCCCGGCCAGCCGTCCGGCGAGTCCCTCGGGGCTGCTCGTCGCGGCCTCCTCGGCCGACTCCAGGGCCTCGCGGGCTTCCGGTATCAGGTCCAGCAGCAGGCTACGACGGGTGGCGGTCAACGCGGGTGCGTACCGTTCCCAGTCGATGCCGGCGACGGTCAGCGTCGCCTCGCTGTCCGCCACCACCTGCTGGAGCACGGTCATGGCGGAGTCGGGGGCGAGCGCGTGGACGCCGCCCTTGCGCTGCCGCGCCTCCACCTCGGCGCTGTCGGCCATACCCGCGTCGGCCCACGGTCCCCAAGCGATCGAGGTCGCCGCGCGGCCATTGGACCTGCGGTACTCCGCGACGGCGTCCAGTACGGCGTTCGCCGCGGCGTAGTTGGCCTGGCCCGGGCCACCCCAGATACCGGCGGTCGAGGCGAACAGGACGAACGCGTCCAGGTCGAGGTCGGCCGTCAGCTCGTCCAACACCAGCGCGGCGCTCGCCTTAGCCGCCATCACTCCGGCGATCCGCTCCGGGGTGAGCGAGTCCAGGATGCCGTCGTCCAGCACACCGGCCGCGTGCACCACGGCGGTCAACGGGTGCTCCTCGGGTACCGCGGCGATCAACTCGGACACCTGCGTACGGTCGGTGACGTCACAGGCCGCGACCGTCACCGCGGCACCGTTCGCCTCCAGCTCCCGCCTCAGGTCGTCGGCCCCGGGCGCGTCAGGCCCACGCCGGCTGGTCAACACCACGTGTGCGGCGCCGCGTTCCACGACCCAGCGGGCCACCCGGGCACCCAGCGCACCGGTACCGCCAGTGATCAGTACGGTGCCGGTCGGCGACCAGTCGGTGTCCGCGCCGGCCCGACGGGGGGCGCGCTGGAGACGCCGGCCGAAGAGGCCCGAGTCCCGCAGCCCGACCTGGTCCTCCTCGGCGCCGACCATGATGTCCAGCACCAGCCGGACGGTACGCGGGTTCGACACCTCGGGTACGTCGATCAGACCGCCCCACCGGTCGGGGTGCTCCAGGGCCGCGACCCGGCCCAGCCCCCACACGGCAGCCTGGCTCGGATGGGTCACCGCGTCCCAACGGGCGACGGCGACCGCACCCGTGGTCAGCGACCACACCGGGGCGTTCAACTCACGGTCACCCAGCGCCTGGAGCAGGGCAGCGGTCAGGCCGAGGCCCAAGGTCAGGCCCTGCTGGCCGGTGACCTCTCGTTCGTCCCAGGCCAGCAGGGATACGACACCCGCCACCTCTTCGAACTCGGCCAGCACGCCGGCCAGTTCGGCACGGTCGAGGTGGCGCTCGTCGAGCCGTACGCGGTGCGGTGTGGCCCCCGAGGTCGCCAGCTGCGCGCACACGGCGTCCGCCCAGGAGTCGGCGGCCTCCGCCTCGGTGGTGACGACCAGCCAGTCACCCGGGGCCAGGGTGCCGTTTGCCGGGGTGAACGGCGTCCAGGAGACGCGGTAGCGCCAGTTGTTGGTGGTGTCCTGCTCCACCTGCCGCTGACGCCACTCCGCCAACACCGGCACCAACGGACCCACCACACCCTCATCCACACCCAACACCGACGCCACACCACCCACATCCCCACGCTCCACCACACCCCACAACTCACCCTCACCACCCACAACAACACCCTCCACACCCACACCCCCACCAGACACAAACCGCGGCCAAAACGACTCCCGCTGAAACGCATACGTCGGCAAATCCACCAACCGCGGCCCCAACCCCTCAAACACCACCGACCAATCCACCTCCACACCCCGCACCCACAACCCCGCAACCCCCTC
>NZ_JBEXEP010000027.1:0-3649 GCF_040606315.1 Streptomyces sp. NPDC005438 | reverse complement strand
CGCCCGGAGCCGGAAACCGTGGTGAATGCTCTGGCCCGTTTGTGGGTGCGGGGTGTGGAGGTGGATTGGAAGGCCTTCTTCGCCCCCACGGGCGCGAAGATGGTCGAGTTGCCGACGTATGCGTTTGAGCACGAGCGGTACTGGCCGCAGATGCGCAACGTGAACTTCGCCCTCGGCGGAGGTGGGCTGGACCGCGAGTTCTGGGACGTGGTGGCCCAGGGCGACGTAGAGCTGTTCCGCGAGCGCCTGGGACTGTCCGAGGACCTGCCCCTGGCCGAAGTGGTCGAGGCCCTGGAGGGCTGGCAGCGGCGTCTGGGCCGGGCTACCGCAGCCGAGGAGTTGAGCTACCGGATCGACTGGACCGCTACCGGTCCCCTCCGCAGCACCAGTGTGTCCGGTCACTGGCTGATCGTGGAGCCGGGCGACGGGGGCGAGTGGGCCTCCGAACTGGCGGAACGACTGGCCGACCGTGGGGCGCGGGTGAGCCGACTCGCCCTGACCGCCGACGACCTGGACCGTGCGGTGTTGGCGGAGCGACTCGGTGAGTTCGCCGACTGCGACCGAGTGGTGTCCCTGCTTGGACAGGACGAGTCTGTCCTCTCCGAGTACCGGGGAATCACGGCGGGCCTGGCTCTGAGCACCGTGCTGTTGCAGGCCCTCGCCGACGCGGAGGTCAATGCGCCGGTGTGGACGGTGACTTCGGGCGCGGTGTCCACCGGCCGGGGTGACCAGCTGAGCCATCCCGTACGGGCTTCGGTCTGGGGCCTGGGCCGGGTGGTGGCGTTGGAGGACCCGGACCGCTGGGGCGGGTTGGTCGACGTACCGGAGGAGCCGGACGAGCGGGCCCTTGAGCGGCTCGTGGACGTGTTGGCTGGTGCCGCCGGTTCCGAGGACCAACTGGCCGTACGCGGGGGCGCCGTGGTGGTTCGCCGGCTGGTGCCCGTCACCGGTGCGGCAAGCCTCTCCACGTGGAGCCCGACTGGAACCGTACTGGTCACCGGCGGTACGGGTGCCCTGGGAGCACGGGTGGCCCGGTGGGCGGTCGAGCACGGTGCGAAGCACCTGGCTCTGCTCAGCCGTCGGGGCGAGGAGGCACCCGGCGCCGCGGAGCTGCGTGAGGAACTGGAGGCGAGGGGCGCGACGGTTCTCCTCGTCGCCTGTGACATCGCGGACCGTACGGCGCTGAGCGAGGCGCTGGAGCGGATCGAGGCCGAGGGCCCCCGTGTCAGCTCGGTGTTCCACACCGCCGGGCTGACCCAGTCCGTGGCGTTCCACGCGTCCGACCTCGAGGACCTGGACGCGGTCTCGCTCGCCAAGACGGTCGGTGCGAGGAACCTCGACGAGTTGCTGGGCGACCGGGAGCTGGACGCCTTCGTGCTCTACTCCTCCATCGCCGCGACCTGGGGTAGCGGTACGCAGAGCGGTTACGCGGCGGCCAACGCCTACCTCGACGCGCTGGCCACCCATCGCCGTACGCGCGGGCAGGTGGCCACCTCGGTGGCCTGGGGTCCGTGGAGCGGTGGCGGCATGGCGGCGCAGGAGGACGCCGAGGGTGACCTGCGTAAGCGGGGCCTGCCGGCGCTCGACCCCGACCAGGCGATGGACGCGCTGGGCCAGGCGGTGGTGAGCGGCGAGTCCTGTGTCGCCGTCGCCGAGGTCGACTGGCAGCGTTTCCTGCCCACCTTCACCATCCGACGTCCGAGCCCCCTGTTCGAGCGGTGGGCCGAGGCCGAGGAGAACGCCTCCGGTGCGGAGGACGAGGCTGACGGCGAGCTGCTGCGGACCCGTCTGCTGCCGCTGAGCGAGCAGGACCGCCGTAGGAAGCTCCTGGAACTGGTACGTACGGAGGCGGCTGGCGCCCTCGGCCACTCCGACCCCATGGCCGTGGAACCCGGACGCGCCTTCCGCGACCTGGGATTCGACTCGCTCACCGCCGTCGAGTTCCGTGACCGGCTGAAGGCGGCGACCGCGTTGCCGCTCGCGGCCACGGTGGTGTTCGACCACCCCAGCGTCGCCGTGTTGGCCGACTACCTCCACGACGAGGTCATGGGCACCGCCCGTACGCCCGAACTGCCGCAGCGGTCCGCCGAGACGCTGGACGAACCGGTGGCCATCGTCGCGATGAGCTGCCGACTGCCCGGTGGCGTGAACGACCCCGAGAGCCTGTGGAGTCTGCTGGACGGTGGCACCGACGCCATCACGCCCTTCCCCACCGACCGCGGCTGGCGGTTGGAGGACCTGGACCCGGCGGAGGCCGGCGGCCTCGGTACCCGCTTCGCCCAGAAGGGCGGATTCCTCGACGACGCCGGGGAGTTCGACGCCGGGCTGTTCGGTATCTCGCCGCGTGAGGCGTTGGCGATGGACCCCCAGCAGCGGCTGCTGCTGGAAAGCGCCTGGGAGGCGCTGGAGCGCGGCGGCATCGCCCCGCTCTCCCTGCGGGGCGAGCAGGTCGGCGTCTTCGTCGGCGCGGGAAGCTCCGGTTACCTCAGCAACGTGCACGAGGTGCCCGACGGCGTCGGGGGCCACCTGATCACCGGCAACTCCGGTTCGGTGCTGTCGGGTCGTGTCTCGTACGCCCTGGGTCTGGAGGGTCCGGCGGTCACCGTGGACACCGCCTGCTCCTCGTCCCTGGTGGCCCTGCACCTGGCGGCCAAGTCGTTGACTTCGGGGGAGTGCTCCCTCGCGCTCGCGGGCGGCGTCACCGTGATCGCCAGCCCGGACGCCTTCATCGACTTCGCCCGTCAGGGCGGCCTGGCCGGGGACGGCCGGTGCAAGCCGTTCTCCGAGGACGCGGACGGTACGGGCTGGTCCGAGGGTGTCGGCCTGGTCGTGCTGGAGCGGTTGTCGGACGCGCGGCGGAACGGTCACCGGGTGTTGGCGGTGGTGCGGGGTTCGGCGGTCAACCAGGACGGTGCGTCGAACGGTCTGACGGCGCCGAACGGTCCCTCGCAGCAGCGGGTGATCCGTCAGGCGTTGGCGAACGCGGGGGTGGCGCCGCACGAGGTGGACGCGGTGGAGGCGCACGGTACGGGTACGTCGTTGGGTGACCCGATCGAGGCCCAGGCGTTGCTGGCCACCTACGGCCAGGACCGCGCGGAGGAGCAGCCTCTGTGGTTGGGCTCGATCAAGTCCAACATCGGCCACACCCAGGCCGCCGCGGGTATCGCGGGGCTGATGAAGATGGTGCTGGCGCTTCACCACCAGAACCTGCCGAAGTCGCTGCACGTGGGCGAGCCTTCGTCCCACGTGGACTGGTCGGCTGGTGCGGTGGAGTTGTTGGCGGAGTCGCGTGAGTGGCCGGCTGGGGATCGGCCTCGTCGGGCTGGTGTGTCGGCGTTCGGTATCAGTGGCACGAACGCGCATGTGGTGTTGGAGGAGGCGCCCGAGCCCGTGGTGGTGGTTGAGGGCGAAGTGGTCGAGTCCGGCGCGGAGTTGGCCGAGGCGGTGGGTTCCGGCGAGCTGTCGGCGGGCTCTGGTTCTGCTGGTTCGGGTTCTGTGAGTTGGCCTGTGGTGCCGTGGGTGGTGTCGTCGCGGTCTGGTGAGGGGTTGCCTGTTCAGGCGGGTCGGTTGTTGTCGGGTGTGGGTGGGTTGTCTGGGGTGGATGTGGGGTTGTCGTTGGGTGTGGGTCGTGCGGGGTTGGAGTATCGGG
>NZ_JBEXEP010000026.1:0-3897 GCF_040606315.1 Streptomyces sp. NPDC005438 | reverse complement strand
CACCCGCCTGACCCCTCAAACCCCCCACACCACGACCCGACACCAACCACGGCACCACCCCACCCACACCACACCCACAACCCACACCAACACCAGCATCCGCATCACCCGACTCCACAACACCAGAACCAACCGACCCCGACCCAGAACCCACAACACCAGACCCCGACTCCAACACCCCACGCCCACACGACCCCGCCACCACACCCACAGCCCCCTCCACAACCTCACCCTCCACCACAACCCCAGCACCAGCACCAGCACCAGCACCAGCACCAGCACCAACCTCGACCCCAACCCCAGGAGCCTCCTCCACAATCACATGCACGTTGGTACCGCTGACGCCGAAGGAGGAGACGCCCGCACGGCGGGGGCGGTCCTCGGTCCGCTCCCACTCCCGCTCCTCCGCCAACAACTCCACCCCACCCGACGACCAGTCGACGTGCGAGGAGGGGTGCTCCGCGTGCAGGGTGCGAGGCATCGTCTGGTGGCGCATCGCCAGGACCGTCTTGATGAGCGAGGGCACACCGGCGGCGACCTGGGTGTGGCCGAGGTTGGACTTCACCGAGCCCAGCCACAGCGGGCGGTCCTCGGGGCGGTCCTTGCCGTAGGTCGCCAGCAGGGCCTGGGCCTCGATCGGGTCGCCGAGCGGGGTACCCGTACCGTGCGCCTCGACCACGTCGACGTCCGACGGACGCAACCCCGCGTTCTCCAACGCGTGCCGAATCACCCGCTGTTGGGAAGGACCGTTCGGCGCCGTCAGACCGTTCGACGCACCGTCCTGGTTCATCGCCGAACCCCGCACCACCGCCAACACCCGGTGACCGTTGCGCTGAGCGTCCGACAACCGCTCCAACAACAACATCCCCGCGCCCTCGGCGAAGCCCATGCCGTCGGCGTCCTCGGAGAAGGGCTTGCACCGGCCGTCCTCGGCGAGCCCCCGCTGACGACTGAACCCGACGAAGCCGATAGGGCTGGTGACGACGGAGGCGGCACCGGCCAGGGCCATGGAGCACTCGCCGGACCGCAGGGCCCGTACCGCGAGGTGCAGGGAGACCAGCGCGGACGAACAGCCGGTGTCCAACGTGACGGCCGGGCCCTCCAGCCCCAGGGTGTAGGCGATACGGCCCGAGGCCACACTGGTCACGGTTCCGGTGATCAGATGGCCCTCGACGCCGTCCGGGAGTTCCCGCAGGCCGGTTCCGTATCCGCTGTGGGCCGCCCCGACGAACACCCCGCACTCGCTCCCGCGCAGGGACTGGGGGTTGATACGGCCGTGCTCGATGGCCTCCCAGGAGGTCTCCAACAGCAGCCGCTGCTGCGGGTCCATCGCCAACGCCTCACGCGGCGAGATACCGAAGAACCCCGCGTCGAACCGACCCGCGTCCTCCACGAACCCTCCGGTCCGCACGTAGGAACTGCCCTCGTGGTCGGGGTCCGGGTCGTACAGGTCGTCCAGGTGCCAACCCCGGTCAGTGGGGAACACGTCGATGGCGTCCTCACCGTCGGACAACAGCCGCCACAGGTCCTCGGGGGTACTCACCCCACCGGGCAGCCGGCAGCCCATGCCCACGATCGCGATGGGCTCGTTCGTCGTCGTCCGGGTGGACGCGCTCACCACGTCGGCGGGGGCGTTTTCCGCCTCCGAGGGGTCCTCCCCGAGGAGTTCCCGGTATACGTGGTCGGTCAGCTTGGTGACCGTCGGGTAGTCGAAGACCAGGGTGGTGGACAGTCGCAGTCCGGTACTGGCGTTGAGTTCGTTACGCAGGGTCACGGCCAGCAGCGAGTCGAAACCCAGGTCGCGGAAGGGGCGTTCGCCGTCGATCGCCTCGGTCTCACGGTGCCCGAGTACGGAGGCGACATGGCGGGTCACCAGGTCACGCAGGGTGCCACGGCGTTCCTCGACCGACAGCTCCCGTAGGCGGTCCCGCAGGCTGTCCGTACCGGCGCCCGCTCCGGCCTCGGTGGTGGGTCCGGCGTCGAGAGCGGCGCGGACCTCGGGTATCTCGTCGAGCAGCGGGCGGGGGCGGGCTGCGGCGAAGACGGGAGCGAAGCTGTCCCAGTCCACGTCACCGACCACCACGAAGGCGGAGTCCTCGGCCAGCGCCCGCGTCACCCCGCCGATGGCGACGGCGGGGTCCATGAAGGGCATACCGCGCCAGCTGAGGGAGTCGGTGTCCACGTTGCCGGCCATGCCACGGCCGTCGGCGTCCGCCGCCCAGATGCCCCAGGCCAGGGCGGTGCCCGGCAGTCCACGGGCACGGCGGTTACGGACCACGGCCTCCAGGTAGGCGTTGCCGGCCGCGTACGCCGCGTGGTCGCTGGCACCCCATACCGCCGCCACCGAGGAGTACAGGACGAACGCGTCCAACCCGGCGTCCTCGTCGAAGATCCGGTCCAGGTTCTCCGTACCGGCGATCTTGACCCGCGCACCCTCGGCGAACTCCGTCAGCCCGGCGGAGGCCAGCGGAGCCAGGTCGCCCACCCCCGCGCTGTGCACCACCGTACGGATCACGTGGCCCTCGGCCCGCAGGTCCTCCACGAGCCGGCGCAGGGCCTCGAAGTCGGAGACGTCACAGCCGACGACGGTGACCTCGGGTCCCGACTCCCGTAGTTCCGCGACGAGTTCGGGCACGCCGGGGGCGTTCTCACCCCGCCGGTTGACCAGCACCAGGTGCTCGGCCCCGGCCCGCGCGAGCCGTCGGGCCGACTGGGCACCCAGTCCCCCGGTACCTCCGGTGATCAGTGCGGTACCACTGGTCTGCCACTCCCCGGCCTCGGGCCGCGCCGGCGCCCGACGCAGCCGGCGCAACAACACCCGCCCGCCTCGTACGGCCGCCTGGTCCTCCCCGTCCGTCGCCGCCAGGAGCGCGGGAACCGAGGAGAGTTCGCCGACCTTCAGAGCCGACGGCAGGTCCACGAGCCCGCCCCACAGGTCCGGGTGCTCCAGTCCGACGACCAGCCCCAGACCCCAGGTGGTGCTCTGCTGACGGTGGTTGACGAGGTCGCCGTCCGCGACCGCCATCGCGTCCTGGGTGCACAGCCACAGACGGGTGGCCGCGCCGCGCTCGGCGAGGGTCTGGGTCAGCAGTACGTTGAGCGCCAGCCCGACGGTCAACCCCGGCACGGTCGGGTGCGGCGCCTCATCCAGGGCCAGCAGGGACACCACGCCCTGGGCCTCCGGCTGTTCCTCCCACAGTCGGGTGACCGCCTCACGTTCACTGTCGGCGGCCAGCACCAGTTCGGTGACCTCGGCACCGGCCTGTGCCAGTACCTCCCTCAGCACTCCGACCGCCTCGCCCCCGGCCTGGGCCGCCGAGCAGACCAGCACCCAACTTCCCCGCAGGGCAACCCGGTTGTCCCGGGTACGCGGTACCCAGTCGAGACGGTAACGCCAGGAGTCCAACGTGCTCTGGGTCCGCTGCCGCTCCCGCCATCCCGTCAACGCGGGCAGTACGTCACGGAGCGGGGCGTCCTCGTCGACACCGAGCACCTCGGCGAACTCCCGTGCGTCCGCCCCGCTGACAGTGGCCCAGAACTCCGCGTCCACCGGGTCCGCGCCGTCCACCACGGGCGTCCCGGCGTCCTGGAGCCAGTAGGGGCGGTGCTGGAAGGCGTAGGTGGGGAGTTCGACCATCTTGGCGCCCGTGGGGGCGAAGAAGGCCTTCCAATCCACCTCCACACCCCGCACCCACAAACGGGCCAGAGCATTCACCACGGTTTCCGGCTCCGGGCGGCCTTGGCGCATCAGCCCGACCGCCTCTACCTCACCCACACACGATTCGAGGATCGAACCAACCAGAGCACTATCCGGCCCCACCTCCACAAACCGCGACACCCCAAGCCCCTCCGCCCGCACAATCGCATCCGAAAAACGCACCGTCGACCGCAACTGCT
>NZ_JBEXEP010000025.1:0-4962 GCF_040606315.1 Streptomyces sp. NPDC005438 | reverse complement strand
TTGCAGATCGGGCCGGATGCTCCGATCATCACGACTGACGCGCGTCATCGGGCTGATGCCAAGAGCGCGTTGATCACCCTCGTCGAGCACGCGCTTCTGGCCCGCCTGCGCTAGATCCGCTCAACCCGCCACTTCGTGCCGCCCGCCCTGGCGTGGCACGAATACATGTGCGGTTCATAACAGTTCAATGCACACAAGATCCAGAGAGAGCACCCACGGTGAGTGGGTGTTCTCTCTGCGTTTGTCTACCTCTTGACGTCCGTCACACATTGACCGCGATGTCTGTTTTTTTGGCCCCCGCTACGGTCGAATAGGCGCTGTCCCAAGTGTTTGGAAACCGCCCCGTGGCGTGCTGCAATTCCTCTACTCAGCAGTAGTGGCGGTCCCCGGCAGCGGAGATCGAGCGCCGAGAGGTTAGGACGAGTGAGGCGAAGCAAGAAGCGCTCCGCGCAGCAGTCATCGCCCGAGACGCGGGGCAACTTCAGTCCGCCCTCGGCGGCGGTGGCGCAGGACTCGCCGGACACCGAGCGTTCCGGCAGCCGGTTCGCCGTCCGCAACTGGCGCGTTCCCGTGCGACTCAACGCGATCCTGTTGATCCCCGTGGTCGTCGCCCTGGTCTTCGGCGGCCTTCGGGTGCAGTCCTCCATCGACACCTGGCGGCAGGCGGACGACGCCCGACGCACCGCCGAACTCGTCCGCGCAGCGGCGAAGTACGGCACCGCCCTGCTGGTGGAGCGGGACGTCACCGCCGAACCCCTGCTGGACGGGCGGAAGGACGACCCGGTGGTCGCCGAGTCCCGGCAGGCCACCGACCGGGCGCGCAAGGGATTCCGCCGAGCCGTCGGGAACATGCCCGACCAGCCCGGACTCAAGCGGCGCCTGGACGCCGTCAACAAGGCCGAACCGCGACTGGAGCCGCTGCGTGCCGCCGCCTACTCCAAGAGCATGGACGGGGCGAAGACCGAGGAGGCGTACGTCGCCGTCCAGCACCCCCTGATGGAGTTCGCCAACCACCTGGGTCTTGGCACGGGCAACGTCACGTCCTTCGGGCGAACGGTTTACGCCATCAGCCTCGCCCAGGGCGCCGTCTCCCTCCAGCGCGCTCTCGGTACCCACCTGCTGGTCCGGCCGGACTCCTCGGAGAAGGGGAAGAAGGCGCAGCTGACCGCGCTCGCCTCGTACGCCTACCTGGAGCGCATCGCGCTGGGTGAGTACAACTCCGGGGGCCGACCCGAGGACGAGCGGAAGCTGAAGTCCGAGGCCGCCAAGGCGCTGGCCGACAGCAAGAAGCGGATCGAGCGGGCCAGGAACGACGCGCGGGCCAAGGGGCAGAAGTTCGTCACCCCGCCCCCACTGCTGGAGATGGTCAAGGAGATCGGTGGCGGCGCCAGCGCCTCGGACCTTCGCAAGGACGGGATCACCCGCGAGTCGTACTACGCCGCGGCCACCTCCGCCTTCGACACCTACGGGGCGGTGGAGCGCGACCTGACCGAGGAAGCGGTGAGCGAGACCTCCTCGATCGCCTCAAGCGCGCAGCGGCGGGCCATCATGGATTCAGCCACGGTGCTCGCGGCTTTGCTGCTCGCCTTCGTGATCGCCGGACTGATGGCCCGGTCCATGAGCCACAACATGCGCCGGCTGCGGGGCGCCGCCTTCGAGGTCGCGGAGGAGCGACTGCCCGCCCTGGTCAACCAGTTGTCGCGCACCCACCCCGGCCGGGTGGACACCCGTATCCAGCCCATTCCGATCGACTCGGGCGACGAGATCGGCGAGGTGGCCAGGGCCTTCGACCGGGTGCACCGCGAGGCGGTGCGACTGGCCGCCGAGCAGGCCCTGCTGCGGGGCAACGTCAACGCCATCTTCACCAACCTCTCGCGCCGCAACGAGGGCCTGATCGAGCGGCAGTTGGAGATGATCACCAGGCTGGAGAACAAGGAGGCGGACCCGGACCAGCTGGAGAGCCTCTTCAAGATGGACCACCTGGCCACCCGTATGCGGCGCAACGGCGAGAACCTGCTGGTGCTGGCCGGGGAGGAGCCGGGCCGCCGGTGGACCCAGCCGGTGCCGCTGGTGGACGTGCTGCGTGCCGCGTCCTCGGAGGTCGAGCACTACGACCGGATCCACCTCTCGGGGATACCGGAGACCGAGATCCACGGTGCCGCCGTGAACGACCTGGTGCACCTGCTGGCCGAGCTGCTGGAGAACGCCACCTCGTTCTCCTCCCCGCAGACCAAGGTCGAGGTGCTGGCCACCCGGCTCCCCGACGGGCGGGTGATGATCGAGATCCACGACAAGGGCATCGGGCTGACCGCCGAGGACTTCGCGGACATCAACCACAAGCTGGCCAACCCTCCGAGGGTGGACGTGTCCATCGCCCAGCGCATGGGTCTGTTCGTGGTGGGCCGGCTGGCCGAACGGCACGGTATCCGGGTGCAGTTGAGGCCCTCGGGGGAGCAGGCCGGCACCACGTCCCTGGTCATGCTGCCGGAGGCGATCACCCGGGGTGGTGGCGGCGAGGAGGAGTCCGAGGAGGACTTCACCGTCTCCCGTATCGTCCCCGAGCACCCGTCTTCGCGGGCCGGCCACGACTCGACCGCCTCGGCGGCCGAGCTGGGCTTCGACGACTCCCGGTACCAGGAGACGCCGTTGGACCCGGTCAGCCGGGCGCAGGCCCGGAACGCCCTCCAGGCGGCGATGGAGTCCCGTCAGGACCAGGCCCGTCTGCCGCGCCAGTCGCAGGGGGCCGACGGCTACCGGCCGGACCGGGGGAGTGGCCAGGCCCCACCGGTTGACGGCGGGGCGGCGCCGGTCGGGGGCTGGTCGGACCCGTCGGCCTCCTGGGGTGGCCGGGGCCCGGTGGGGTACACCGACCAACCGGTGCAGGACACCCCGCCCCCCGGCTACGACCAGGGCGGTTACCACCCGTACGAGGACCGGGTCCCCCAGCCGGAGACGGGTTGGCTACCGGTGGACTCCGGTCAGGTGACCGGTTACCCGCGGGATGAATCCGGCGACTGGGACCAGTCGCCCGCGCGGGGTGGGGATTCCGCGCCAGACATTCCCGCTGGTGACTCCGACCACGTAGGCTTCGGGCGGTCAGGGCCTGCCCCCAGTGGCTACCGCGCCACCACCGGTTCGGGACTTCCGGTTCGCGAACCCGGGCGCGCGCCTCAGGTGGCCGGTCCCGACACCCAGCGGCCCGAGGACCGGTTCTCCGAGTCGCCCGGGTGGGACTCGCGACCGGAGCTTCCCGCCCAGGGGGCGTCGGTGCAGCCGCCCTCGCCGGTCGAGGGGGCGGACGAAGCCTGGCGGTCGGCGAACGACGAACGGTGGCGTCGGGCCGAACAGGCCCGGCAGCCGGAGGCCGGTGGTGTCACCACCGCCGGGCTGCCTCGGCGAGTGCCGCGAGCGAACCTGATCGAGGGCGCCGCCGAGGAGGTACAGGGAGGGGGGCCGGAGGTTTCGCGGGCCCCCGAGGATGTGCGGGGCAGGTTGAGTAACCTGCATCGCGGAGTTCGCCGAGGTCGTACGGCCGGGGCGGACAGGCAACAGAACGACCGACAGGGCTTCGGCCCCGGCAGCACCTACGATCAGGAGCGTTAGTGTGAGCCCGATGAGCCAGGCGGCGCAGAACCTGAACTGGTTGATCACCAACTTCGTGGAGAACACCCCGGGGGTGTCGCACACAGTGGTGGTCTCCGCGGACGGCCTTCTGCTCGCGATGTCCGAGGGCTTCCCACGCGATCGTGCCGATCAACTCGCCGCGGTCGCTTCGGGGTTGACCTCGTTGACCGCTGGAGCCTCACGGATTTTCGAGGGTGGTGCGGTGAACCAGACGGTGGTGGAGATGGAACGGGGTTTCCTGTTCATCATGTCCATCTCGGACGGTTCCTCCCTCGCGGTCCTCGCCCATCCAGAGGCTGATATCGGTCTTGTCGGATATGAGATGGCGTTGCTGGTCGATCGCGCCGGCACCGTGCTCACTCCTGCGCTCCGCGAGGAGCTGCAGGGGAGCCTTCTCCACTGACGCTTACTACGCAGACGACTGGGCGCGCGACACCTTCGCGCCATAGGGTTCGGGGGCACGGTGTACTCGGCCCCGGGACCACACCGTGGTGGTGGCTTCATCGGAGCCAGCGAGTTGGAGGAGGAAACGTGGCAACGCCCCAGGGAGGCGGACCGTCGTACGGTGACGGCCGCGATCAGCAGGCTCACAGTGACCCCACGTACGGTGTGCCCGACACACCGACCCAACGGTTCAACTTCCCCTCCGGGCCCAGCCGTCATGTGCGGGCGCAGCGGCAGCAGTCTGGGCCGCCGCCCCGCGAGTCCGGTGGTTACCAGCCCTCCTGGCAGCAGCAGCGCCCGGCCGGCAACCCCCAGCAGGGTTCGTACGGCGCGCCCCGGAACACCGGTGGCCGGCACTCCCAGCACGGTGCCGTCCCGTCCCAACGGGCCGAGACCACAGCGCCGATGACGGGACGTCAGGAGCCGAGCGAACCGCGCGGCGACCAGCAGCCGCTGGTCCGTCCCTACGCGATGACCGGTGGGCGCACCCGCCCCCGCTACCAGTTGGCGCTTGAGGCCCTGGTGCACACCACCGCCGACCCCTCCCGACTTCAGGGCCAGTTGCCCGAACATCAGCGGATCTGCCGCCTGTGCTATGAGATCAAGTCCGTCGCCGAGATCTCCGCACTGCTTTCCATTCCTCTCGGCGTCGCTCGTATCCTCGTCGCTGATCTTGCCGAGGCCGGCTTGGTCGCCATCCACCAGCCCGGTGGGGGGAACGAGACCGTCGACGGTCAACCAGATGTGACATTGCTCGAAAGGGTGCTCAGTGGACTTCGCAAGCTCTAGCGGCGCTGCTGCCCGCTCGACCACCTCCGCGAAGATCGTGGTGGCGGGTGGTTTTGGTGTGGGTAAGACGACGTTCGTCGGTGCGGTTTCGGAGATTAATCCGCT
>NZ_JBEXEP010000024.1:0-6125 GCF_040606315.1 Streptomyces sp. NPDC005438 | reverse complement strand
GTTGATGGATCCGGTGTTGGAGGAGTTTCGGCGGGCGGCGGAGCAGGTGACGTATCGGCGGCCGACGATTCCGGTGGTGTCGACGTTGACGGGTGGGGTGGTGGAGGAGTTTTCGGCGGATTATTGGGTGGAGCAGTTGCGGTCGACGGTGCGGTTCTCGGATGCGATTGTGCGGGCGGAAGAGCTTGGGGTGTCGCGGTTTGTGGAGGTGGGGCCGGACAGTGCTCTGGTCGGCTCGATCCTCGAATCGTGTGTGGGTGAGGTAGAGGCGGTCGGGTTGATGCGGCAGGGCCGCCCGGAGCCGGAAACCGTGGTGAATGCTCTGGCCCGTTTGTGGGTGCGGGGTGTGGAGGTGGATTGGAAGGCCTTCTTCGCCCCCACCGGCGCCAAGATGGTCGAACTCCCCACCTACGCCTTCCAGCGCAGGTCCTTCTGGCCTGAGGCCGCCGTGGCTACTCCGGGCGACGTGACAGCCGCCGGACTGACCGACGCCGGCCACCCGCTGCTGGGCGCCGCGGTGACCCTCGCGGACGGTGGGGGGCACCTGTTCACCAGCCGACTGAGCCTCCGCGATCACAGCTGGCTCTCCGACCACGACGTGCTCGGCACCATCCTGTTCCCCGGTACCGGATTCCTGGAACTGGCCCTCCGTGCCGCCGCCGAGGTCGGATGCGACCAGGTGGAGGAACTCACCCTCGCCGCCCCGCTGGTGATGCCCGAGAACGGTGCCGTACAGCTCCAGGTGACGGTCGGCGGTGACGACGGTTCGGGCCTGCGGGCGATCCGTATCCACTCCCGTGCCGAGGGCGCCAGCGGTGACGTCCCCTGGACCCTGCACGCGACGGGCTCCCTCGGTCGGGCGCCCGCCTCGGAGGAGCCGACCGACCTCTCCGTCTGGCCGCCCGCCGACGCCGAGGTCCTCGACGTCTCCGGGTTCTACGACATGTACCTCCAGGGCGGGTTCACCTACGGCCCCACCTTCCAGGGACTGCGGCAGGCCTGGCGGGTCGGCGAGGAGGTGTTCGCCGAGATCTCGCTGCCGGCCGAGTACCAGGCGGAGATCGCCCGCTACGGCCTGCACCCCCCGCTGCTGGACGCCGCCGTACAGGCGTTGACCTTCGTGGCCCTCGACGGCAGTGGCCAGAGCAGGTTGCCGTTCTCCTGGTCCGGGGTGTCGCTGTACTCCCCGGGTGCCTCCACCCTCCGCGTACGGCTGGCCCAGTCGGGCCCGGACTCGCTGAGCATGTCCCTCGCGGACGGCGCCGGCCGGCCGGTCGCCACCGTGGGGTCGCTGGCCATGCGACAGGTGTCGGCCGCCCAGCTGCGTACCGCCGATTCGGAGCCCCCGCGCTCGATGTTCCAGCTCGACTGGGCGGAGGTGCCCACCGACGGGACCGGAGCCGACACCTCGGGCTGGGCGGTTCTCGGGGAGGACACGCTCGGGCTCGCGGCCCCGCTGGGCGCCGGCCAGCTGACCGACCTCCAGGCGGTGGAGCAGGACGCCGTACCGGAGGTCGTCCTGGTGCCCTGCTACGGCGGCCTCACCGAGGACGCCAGCGCCGAAGCCGTGGCCGGCCGGGCGCGAGAGCTGTCCCACGGGGTGCTGGCGCTGCTCCAACAGTGGCTCGCCGACAGCCGGTTCGGACGCTCCCTGCTGGTGTTCGTGACCCGTGGCGCGGTCGCCTCCCAGGAGGAGGGGGCACCCAGCGACCCCGCCGCGAGCACGGTGTGGGGCCTCGTACGGTCCGCGCAGTCCGAGGAGCCCGGGCGGTTCCTGCTGGTGGACGTCGACGACGGCGAGCGCGCCACCCTGCTGCCGGGGGTGCTCGACGCCGACGAGCCGCAGCTCGCGATCCGCGACGGTGTGGTGCGGGCGGCCCGCCTCGGCCGGCTCGGCGGGGAGGAGTCGCTGCTGCCCCCGGCGGACACCCCCGCCTGGCGCCTGGACACCAGCGCACGGGGCTCGCTGGCGAACCTCGCCCTGGTCCCCGACCCCGAACTCCTCGAACCGCTCCAGCCGGAACAGGTACGGGTGTCCGTACGTGCCGCGGGCCTGAACTTCCGCGACGTACTCAACGCCCTGGACATGTACCCGGGCGACCCCGGCCCGATGGGAGTCGAGGGAGCCGGCGTCATCACCGAGGTCGGATCGGCGGTCACCGACTTCGCCCCCGGGGACCGGGTGCTGGGCATGTTCGGCAAGGCCTTCGGACCGGTGTCCCTGGCCGACCACCGGATGATCGCCCGGATGCCCGACGACTGGTCCTTCGACCAGGCGGCCTCGGCCCCGGTGGTCTTCCTCACCGCGTACTACGGCCTGGTCGAACTGGCCCAACTACGGGCGGGCGAGTCGGTGTTGATCCACGCCGCCGCGGGCGGCGTGGGCATGGCCGCTACCCAGATCGCCCGCCACCTCGGAGCCGAGGTGTTCGGTACGGCCAGCGCACCCAAGCAGGACGCCCTGCGCGGCCTGGGCCTCGCCGACGACCACATCGCCTCCTCCCGCGACCTCGACTTCGAGGAGCGGTTCCGGCGGGTGGCCGAGGACGGTCGGGTGGACGTGGTGCTCAACGCCCTCGCCGGCGAGTACGTCAACGCCTCCCTGCGGCTGCTGTCCGACGGCGGCCGGTTCCTGGAGATGGGCAAGACCGACGTCCGCACCCCCGAGGACGTCCAGCGCGACCACCCCGGCGTCAGCTACCAGGCGTTCGACCTGGTGGAGGCCGGAGCGGAACACATCGGGCGGATGCTCGTCGAGGTGCTCCGCCTGATCGAGCAGGGCGCCCTCAGCCCGCTGCCGACACGGACCTGGGACATCCGCCGCGCCCCCGAGGCGTACCGGTACGTCCAGCAGGCCCGCCACATCGGCAAGGTCGTGCTGACCATGCCGAAGCCCCTGGACCCGGAGGGCACGGTCCTCGTCACCGGGGGCACCGGAGGCCTGGGCCGGTACCTCGCACGTCACCTGGTCGAACAGCACGGGATACGGCACCTGTTGCTGACCAGCCGCCGTGGCGAGGCCGCCGAAGGCGCCGCCGCACTGCGGAGCGAACTCGCCGAACTCGGCGCGACGGTCCGTATCGACGCCTGCGACGCCGCCGACCGCGAGGCCCTGCGCGCCACTCTCGACGGCGTACCGGCCGAGCACCCGCTCACCGGCGTCGTCCACGTCGCGGGCGTCGTGGACGACGGTGTCCTCTCCGCCCTCGACCCCGAGCGGATGGACACCACCCTGCGCCCCAAGGTGGACGCCGCGCTCAACCTGTACGAGCTGACCCAGGAGGCCGACCTGTCGGTCTTCGCCCTGTTCTCCGGGGCCGCCGGCACCCTCGGCGGTGCCGGCCAGGGCAACTACGCGGCGGCCAACGCCTTCGTGGACGAGTTCGCCCGATGGGTACGAGGACGCGGAGTACCGGCGGTGGCCCTGGCATGGGGCCCCTGGGTCGCGGACCGCGGCATGACCGGTCACCTGACGGAGACCGACTTCGCGCGCATGGCACAGGCCGGACTACGGCCGCTCAGCGAACAACAGGGCATGGAACTGTTCGACTACGCCCTGCTCGCCGACCGGCCCGCGGTCCTCCCCATGCGGCTGGACGCGAACGCCGCGGCTTCCGGCGACGGCCCCGTACCGTCCCTGATGCGCGCGCTGGTCAGCCCGGCGACCCGGCGTACGGCGACCACCGCCGCCCCGAGCGCGGAACCGCAGACCGAGGACCTGGGCCGCACGCTGCGCCAGATACCGGCCGCCGACCGGTTGGACCACCTGGTAGACCTGGTCTGCGCCCAGGCGGCGGCCGTACTGGGATACGCCTCGGCCGACGAGATCGATCCCGAACAGGCCTTCAACGACGCGGGATTCGACTCCCTGACCGCCATCGAGCTGCGGAACCGGATGAACTCCCTGACCGGGACCCGGCTCCCGGCCACCCTGATCTTCGACTACCCGGCACCGGTGGCGCTCGCCGAGCACCTGCTGGAGGCGCTCGCCCCGGACGAGGCCGAGGAACCCGCGAGCCCCACCACCGAGGGGGGCGAGCGGACCGAGGGATCGCCGCTGGACGAGATCGAACGGCTCGACCAGCTCCTGGGCCGGCTGGCATCCGGCTCCGGCGAGGTGGACGGAGCAGTGGGACGGCGTCTTCAGGCCCTGGCGGCCAAGTGGTCCGCGACGACCACCGCCACCGCCCCGGTGGCGGACAGCGAGGACGAGGACGACGAGCTGGAGTCGGCGACCGCCGACGAACTGTTCAAGTTGATCGACGGCGAGTTTGGTGGCACGTCTTGAGCACAGACGAGAACAACAAGGGTAAGGCTGCTGTGGGCAACTCGGACGGCGAGCAGAAGCTGCTCGACTACCTCAAGAAGGTCACCGGCGACCTGCGCCAGGCGCACCGCAAGCTGCGCGACCTGGAGGCCGCCAACAAGGAGCCGATCGCCATCATCGGCATGAGCTGCCGCTTGCCGGGAGACGTGCGTTCCCCGGAACAACTCTGGGACCTGCTGTCCGAGGGCGGGGACGGCATGTCCGGCTTCCCCGTCGACCGGGGCTGGGACCTGGACCGGCTCTACAGCGCCGACCACACCCAGGCCGGCACCAGCTACACCCGCGAGGGCGGCTTCGTCCACGACGCGACCACTTTCGACCCGGTGTTCTTCGGGATGAGCCCGCGTGAGGCGCTGGCGATGGACCCGCAGCAACGCCTGCTGCTCCAGGCCTCCTGGGAGGCCTTCGAGAACGCCGGCATCAACCCCCAGACGCTGAAGAACACCGACACCGGCGTCTACGTGGGCGCCGCCTCCACCGGCTACGGCACCCACCTCACCGCCCTGCCCGAAGGCGTCGAGGGCTACATGCTCACCGGCAACTCGATGGCCGTCGCCTCCGGCCGAGTCGCCTACACCCTCGGGCTCAAGGGCCCGGCCGCCACCATCGACACCGCCTGCTCCTCGTCCCTGGTCGCCCTGCACATGGCCGTACAGGCGCTGCGCACCGGGGACTGCTCCCTCGCCCTGGTCGGTGGCGTGACCGTGATGTCCACCCCCGGCATGTTCCTGGAGTTCAGCCGCCAGCAGGGTCTGTCCACCGACGGTCGCTGCAAGGCGTTCTCCGACGACGCGGACGGCACCGGCTGGTCCGAGGGCGTCGGCCTGATCGTCCTGGGACGGCTCTCCGACGCGATCAAGAACGGCCACCGCGTGCTCGCGGTGGTACGGGGCTCCGCGATCAACCAGGACGGCGCCTCCAACGGGCTCACCGTGCCCAACGGCCCCTCCCAACAGCAGGTCATCCGCCAGGCGTTGGAGAACGCCGACCTGCGTCCGTCGGACGTGGACGTGGTGGAGGCGCACGGTACGGGTACGTCGTTGGGTGACCCGATCGAGGCCCAGGCGCTGCTGGCGACCTACGGCAAGGAGCGGCCGGAGGGCCAGCCGCTGTGGCTGGGGTCGGTGAAGTCGAACATCGGGCACACCCAGGCCGCCGCCGGCGTCGCCGGCGTCATCAAGATGGTGATGGCGCTCCGCCACGAGGCGCTGCCCAAGTCCCTGCACATCAGCGAACCGTCCACCCACGTGGACTGGTCCGCCGGTGACGTCGAACTGCTCGCTGAGTCCCGGGAGTGGGCGCGTGCCGAGCGCCCCCGTAGGGCAGGTGTGTCCTCTTTCGGTATCAGTGGCACCAACGCCCACGTGATCATCGAGGAGGCCCCGGCCGAGGAGCGGGCCGAGTCCGAGTCCGCCGGAGCCATGCCGGTCCACCCCCTGCTGCTGTCGGCCCGGCAGTCCGACACCCTGCCGGAGATGGCCGGGCGGCTGCGCGCCTCCCTCGCGCTGCGCCCGCTCACGCCCCTGTCCGACGTCGGCCACACCCTCGCCACGGGCCGTGCCGTCTTCGAGGAGCGCGCCGTCGTACTCGCCAGGGACACGGACTCCGCACTGAGCAACCTGGACGCTCTGGTCTCCGGGAACCCCTCGTCACAGGTGGTCAAGGGGACAGCTGTGCGCGGTAGCCGGTCCCGGAACAGGCTCGGGTTGGTGTTTTCGGGTCAGGGGGGTCAGTGGGTGGGTATGGGTGGGGGTTTGTTGGGTGTGGGTGGTGGGGTGTTTGGTGAGGTGTTGGTTGA
>NZ_JBEXEP010000023.1:0-8705 GCF_040606315.1 Streptomyces sp. NPDC005438 | reverse complement strand
TCAACCAACACCTCACCAAACACCCCACCACCCACACCCAACAAACCCCCACCCATACCCACCCACTGACCCCCCTGACCCGAAAACACCAACCCCAACAACCCCTCACCCACCACACCCCGCACCACACCAACACCAGCGACCTCAACCTCAGAACCCGAACCGGCCACGACCTCAGAACCCGCCTCGGAACCGGCATCAGAACCGGCCTCAACGGAGCCGAACCTCACCGAACCCGCACCACCCCGCGCCAACTCACCAAGCCCCCCAACCAACGCACCCTCATCCCCACCCCACACCACACCCCGATACTCCAACCCCGCACGACCCACACCCAACGACAACCCCACATCCACCCCAGACAACCCACCCACACCCGACAACAACCGACCCGCCTGACCCTCCAAACCCCCACCAGACCGCGACGACACCACCCACGGCACCACAGACCAACCCGCACCAGAACCCGAACCAGCAGAACCAGAAACCGAACCCTCAGACCCCTCCGAGGACTCCACCACCTCGCCCTCAACCACCGCGGGCTCGGGCGCCTCCTCCAACACCACATGCGCGTTCGTACCACTCACGCCGAAAGCGGACACAGCGGCCCTACGGGGGCGGTCGATCCGCTCCCACTCGCGTGGCTCGGCGAGCAGCTCGACCTCGCCCTCGGTCCAGTCCACGTGAGACGACGGCGTACCCACATGAAGAGACTTGGGCATCACGCCGTGACGCATCGCCTGCACGGCCTTGATCACGCCGGCGACGCCGGCGGCGGCCTGGGTGTGGCCGATGTTCGACTTGATGGAGCCCAACCACAGGGGCTGGCCCTCGGGACGGTCCTTGCCGTAGGTCGCCAACAGGGCCTGGGCCTCGATCGGGTCACCCAACGACGTACCCGTACCGTGCGCCTCCACCACGTCCACCTCGGACGCGGCGACACCGGCGTTCGTCAGAGCTTCGCGGATCACGCGCTGCTGGGAGGGACCGTTGGGGGCGGTCAGGCCGTTCGACGCACCGTCCTGGTTGACAGCGGAGCCCCGGACCACGGCCAGCACCTGGTGACCGTTGCGCTGGGCGTCCGACAACCGCTCCAGCACCAGGACGCCGACACCCTCACCCCACCCCGTACCGTCCGCGTCATCCGAGAACGCCTTGCACCGACCATCACCGGCCAGCCCACCCTGACGGCTGAACTCCACGAAGGCGGCGGGGGTGGACATCACCGTCACACCACCGGCGAGGGCCAACGAGCACTCCCCCGACCGGAGCGAGTTCACGGCCAGGTGCAGGGCCACCAGGGACGAGGAGCAGGCGGTGTCGACCGTGACCGCCGGGCCCTCCAGACCCAGGGCGTACGAGACACGGCCCGACAGCACCGAACCGGAGCTACCGGTCATCAGGTAGCCGTCCACGCCTTCCTCGCCGGAGACGTAGGTGTCGTAGCCGGAGGAGGCGCCACCGATGAAGACGCCGACCCGGTCACCCTTCAGGGACAGCGGGTTCATGCCGGCGCGTTCCAGCGCCTCCCACGAGGTCTCCAGCAGCAGCCGCTGCTGGGGGTCCATCGCCAACGCCTCACGCGGGGATATGCCGAACAGGGTCGCGTCGAAGTCGGCGACGCCGTCGACGAAGCCACCGACCGTGTCCGCGTCGACACCGGGGACGTCCCCCAGGGCCTCCCAGCCACGGTCCAGGGGGACGCGACCCATCGCGTCGACGCCTTCGGCGACCAGCTCCCACAGTTCCTCGGCCGAGCGGACACCGCCGGGGTAACGACAGTTCATCGCCACGATGGCGATGGGCTCCCGGGCAGACTCCTCCACCTCACGCAACCGTTGGCGCGTCTGGTGGAGGTCAGCAGTCGTCCACTTGAGGTAGTCGCGAAGCTTGTCCTCGTTCACTTTGCGGACCGTCTCCTGTAGGCGTCGCCAGAGGGAGTCGGTCGGCGGCTCGGCGCTCCGTAGGGGAGCAGAAGCCTACTTTCCGAACTCCCTGTGGATGAATTCGAACAGCTCGTCGTCAGAGGCTGCTTCCAGCTGCTGGGTTACGGGCACGCCAGTCTGCGTGGCCTGCCTGTCACCCAGGAGCGAGACTAGGCTTCGCAACCGCGCGTGCACGACGTCCAGGTCATGATCTGGGGAAAGAGCTGAAATTACAGCTTCGATCTTGTCCAGATCACCGAGTATCGCCTGCTCCGGCGCCGCTTCCCGCTCTCCGTCGTCCTCGAACCTCCCTCGGAGGAAGGTCGCCAGATCACGTGGAGTGGGGTGGTCGAAGACCAGGGTCGCGGGCAGGGTGACCCCGGTCGCCGTAGCCAGTCGGTTACGCAGTTCGACGGCGGTCAGCGAGTCGAAGCCGAGGTCCTTGAAGGCCCGGCCGCTCTCGATGGTTCCGCTTTCGTGGCCGAGTACGGCCGCGACCGCGTCACGTACCAGGTCCAGCAGGGCCGCCTTGCGTTCGGTCTCCGACATCCGGCGCAGCCGTTCCGCCGCCTCGTTGCCGGAGTCCTCGGCCTGGGTCGTCTCGGTGGCGTCCGACGTCAACGCCCTCCGCACGGCGGGCAGTTCGTCCAGCAGCGGTCGGCGTCGGGCGAGGGTGAACCCGGGGGCGAAGCGCTCCCAGTCCACGTCCGCGACGGTCAGTACGGTCTCGTCCAGCTCCAGGGCCTGCCGCAGTGAGGCGAGCGCCCGTTCCGGGGCCATGGTGAGGACACCGCGCCGGCGCAGGTGTTCCTCGGCGGTGGGGTCGGAGGCCATACCGCCCCCGCCCCAGGCGCCCCAGGCGACCGAGGTCGCGGTACGGCCTCGTGCCCGGCGGTCCTGGGCCAGCGCGTCCAGGGCGGCGTTGGCGGCGGCGTACGCCCCCTGGCCTCCGCTGCCCCACACGCCCGCGTTGGAGGAGAACAGGACGAAGGCGTCCAGGGGCTCCTCGTCGAGCAGTTCGTCGAGGTGGGCGGCGCCGAGGGTCTTGGCGGCCAGCACCTCCTGGAACTCCACCAGGCTCATCTGGTGCAGCGCGGTGGCCTGGACCACGCCGGCCGCGTGCACCACGGTACGGATCTGTTCGCCGTCCTGACGCAGCTGTTCCAGCAGAGCGGCCAGCGCGGCACGGTCGGCCACGTCGCAGGCGGCGAGGGTGACCCGGGCGCCGAGGGCGGTCAGCTCGGAGCGCAGTTCCTCGGCACCGGGCGCCTCGGCGCCCCGGCGGCTGGTGAGCACCAGGTGCTCGGCGCCGGCTTCGGCGAGCCAGCGGGCGACCTGGGCGCCGACACCGCCGGTCCCGCCGGTAATCAGCGCGGTGTGACCCGGGCTCCAGTCCCGTACCGGCCCGGCCTCGGCGGCCGGGGCGTGGGCCAGCCTCCGGGCGTAGAGGCCGGAGCGGCGTACCGCGAGCTGGTCCTCACCCCCGGTGTGGGCGAGTGCCTGCCGCAGTCGGTCGGCGGTCTGCTCGTCCAGGGTGGCGGGCAGGTCGACCAGGCCGCCCCAGCGGTCGGTGTCCTCCAGGCCGATGACCCGGCCGAGTCCCCAGACCTGGGCCTGGGCCACCTCCGCGACGCGCTCTCCGGTGCCGGTGACCACGGCTTCCCGGGTGGCGAACCACAGGGGTGCCTCCCAGCCGATGTCGGCGGCGGCCTGGGCGAGCAGCAGGGTGGCGGCCACTCCGGCGGGTACGGCGGTGTGCTGGGGATGGGGGCGGGTGTCCACTCCCAGCAGGGACAGTACGCCCCGGATGTCGTCGGCCTGGGCCACCTGGTCCCGTAGCGACTCGGCGAGGGATTCGCGGGTCGCTGTCGCGGGGTCCACCTCGACGGTCAGGACCTGGGTGCCCGGGGCGTCCAGGGCGTCCTGGACCGAGGTGCGCCAGGTCGGGTCGGCGGTGGTGGGTGCCAGGAGCAGCCAGGTGCCCGTGCCGGGGCGGCGCCGTTCGGTGAGGGGGCGCCACACCACGCGGTACCGCCAGGCGTCGAGAGTGGCCGCCTCGCGGCGGGTGCGCCGCCAGCGGGCGAGTGCCGGCAGTACCTCGCTGAGGCTCTCGGGCTCGACCCCGAGGGTGCCGGCGAGGGTCTCGGCGTTCTCCACCTCAACCTGTTCCCAGAACGCGCCGTCGACCGGGTCGACCCCGGTGGTGTCGGCCGTGGGGTCGGTGGCAGAGCTGGGCCAGAAGGTACGTCGCTGGAAGGCGTAGGTGGGCAGTTCCACCCGCTGGTGGCGGGTGCCGTGGAAGGCCGCCGTCCAGTCGACCTCAACCCCGGACACGTAGGCCTCGGCGAGGGAGGTGGTGAACCTGTGGGGGCCTCCGTCGTCGCGGCGCAGCGAGCCGCCGACGAAGGTACGGCCCCCGGTGGTCTCCAGTTCGTCCAGGGTCTCCTGGAGGGGGACGGTCAGTACCGGGTGGGGGCTCATCTCAAGGAAGGTGCGGTGCCCCTGTCCGGTGAGGTCGCGGACGGCAGGGTGCAGGAGTACGGGCTGACGCAGGTTGCGGAACCAGTACTCGGCGTCCACCTCCCCGTCGCCGATCCAGGAGCCGGTGACCGTGGAGAGCATCGGGATCTCGGGGCTGCCGGCGACGGTCGGGGCGAGGGCGGTGAGCAGTTCCTCGCGGATGCGGTCGACCGGCGCCGAGTGGGAGGCGTAGTCGACGGGGATGCGGCGCAGGCGTATGTCCTGTTCCTCGCACCGCAGGCGCAGGGCGTCCAGGGCCTCGGCCTCTCCCGAGACGACGACCGAGCCGGGGCTGTTCACGGCGGCGACGGAGATCCGGCCCTCGTACTCGGCCAGCAGTTCCCGGGCCGGTTCCTCGGCCAGTGCCAGGGAGGCCATACCGCCCCCGCCGGCGATCGCGGTGATCGCCTGGCTGCGCAGGCAGACGACGCGGGCGGCGTCGCGGAGGGTCAGGGCGCCGGCGACGTGGGCGGCGGCGATCTCGCCCTGGGAGTGGCCGATCACGGCGTGCGGCCGTATGCCGCAGGCGCGCCACAGTTCGGCGAGGGAGACCATCACCGCGAACAGGGCGGGCTGGACCACGTCGACGCGTTCCAGGGTGGGCGCGTCGGGGGCGCCCCGTAGTACCTCGCTGAGCGACCAGTCCACGAACTCGCCCATCGCCTCCTCGCACTCGGCGAGCTTGGCGGCGAACACCGTGGAGGCGTCGGCCAGTTCGGTGGCCATGCCGACCCACTGGGCGCCCTGTCCGGGGAAGACGAACACGATCCGGCCGGGCGCCCCGGCCGTACCGGTGACCACCTGGGGTGCCTCGCGGCCGGCCGTGAGGGCCAGCAGGCCGGCGGTCATCTCCTCGTGGTCGCCGCCGACCACCACGGCGCGCTGTTCCAGGGCGGCCCGGGTGGTGGCCAGCGACCAGGCCACGTCGGCGACCGGGGGCGCGTCGGGGCGGCCGACCACGGTGGACAGCAGCCGTTCGGCCTGTCCGGCGAGGGCGTCCTTGGTGGCGCCGGAAACGGTCCAGGCGAGGGCCGGGAGGGTCCGGTCGGTCGGCTCGGCCTCCGGTACCGGTTCGGCCACCGGCTCCGGTCCCTGTTCCAGGATCACGTGGGCGTTGGTGCCGCTGACGCCGAAGGCGGAGACACCGGCCCGGCGGGGTCGGTCCAGCTCGGGCCAGGGGCGCTGTTCGGTCAGCAGCCGCACCCCGCCGTCCGCCCAGTCCACGTGGGAGCTGGGGGTGGAGACGTGGAGGGTGCGGGGCAGGGTGGCGTGCCGCAGTGCCAGTACGGACTTGATGACGCCGGCCAGTCCGGCGGCGGCCTGGGTGTGGCCGATGTTGGACTTGATGGAGCCCAGCCACAGGGGCCGCTCCTCGGAGCGGTCCTGGCCGTAGGTGGCCAGCAGGGCCTGGGCCTCGATGGGGTCGCCGAGCTTGGTACCGGTGCCGTGCGCTTCGAGCAGGTCCACCTCGGAGGGGTCGAGGTCGGCGACGGCCAGTGCCTGGCGGATGACCCGCTGCTGGGCGGCGCCGTTGGGGGCGGTGAGCCCGTTGGAGGCGCCGTCCTGGTTGACGGCCGAGCCCCGGATGACGGCCAGTACGGGGTTGCCGTCCCGACGGGCGTCGGACAGGCGCTGCACCAGTACGGTGCCCACGCCCTCACCCCAGCCGGTGCCGTCGGCGTCGTCGGAGAACGCCTTGCACCGGCCGTCGGAGGAGAGGGCGCGTTGGCGGCTGAACTCGACGAAGACGCCGGGGGTGCTCATCACCGTCGCGCCGCCGACCAGGGCGGCCTCGCACTCGCCGGCGCGCAGTGCCTGGCAGGCCAGGTGCAGGGCGACCAGGGAGGCGGAGCAGGCGGTGTCGACGGTGACCGCCGGGCCCTCCAGTCCGAAGGCGTAGGCGACCCGGCCGGAGAAGACGCTGGCGGCGCTTCCGGTGGCGAGGTAGCCGCCGACGTTCTCCTCGGTGCCGTGCAGGACGGCGGGGTAGTCCTGGCCGTTGGTGCCGGCGAACACGCCGATCTGGCGGCCACGTACGGACTTGGGGTCGATGCCGGCCCGTTCGAAGACCTCCCAGGCGCACTCCATCAGTAGCCGCTGCTGGGGGTCCATCGCCAGCGCCTCACGGGGGTTGATCCCGAACAGTTCGGGGTCGAACTCGCCCACCCCGTGCAGGAACCCGCCCTCGCGGGTGTAGGAGGTGCCGGGGTTCTCCGGGTCGGGGTGGTAGAGGGAGGCGGTGTCCCAGCCACGGTCCTCGGGGAAGGCGGACATGGCGTCGGCGCCGTCGGTGAGCAACTGCCACAGGTCTTCGGGGGTGTTGAGGCCCCCGGGGAAACGGCAGCTCATGCTGACGATGGCCAGGGGCTCGTCGTCGGGCCTCGGCCCGGCGAACGCGGGCGCGCGGTCGTCCCGGGTGTCGGTTCCGGCGAGTTCGTCCAGCAGGTGGGTGGCGAGCGCGTCGGCCGTCGGGTGGTCGAACACCAGGGTGGCCGGCAGGGGCAGCCCGGTACGGGCGATCAACCGTTCGCGCAGGTCCAGGGCGAGCAGGGAGTCGAAGCCCAGGGACGAGAACGGCACCTCGGGTTGCACCGGTTCGACCGAGGTGTGGCCCAGGGTCGACGCGACCTCGGCACGTACCGCGTCGAGTACGGCCTCGTGCCGCGCCGCCGGCGCGAGGGCCAGCACCTCCCGTGCCAGGGCGGCCTGGGAGGCGTTCCCTTCGAGGGCGGGTTCGTCGGCGCCGACGAGTGCGGCGGTCAGCGGGCTGCGCCGCGCCGCGTCCGGTCCGGCCAGTCGTCCCCAGTCCACGTCGGAGACCACCGCGTACGGGGCGTCCTGGTGCAGCAGCCGCTCCAGCGCCTCCAGCGCCGTACCCGGGTCCAGCGGGGTCAGGCCGCTGTGGGACATGCGGTCACCGACGGTGTCGGCGGCGGCCATGCCCTCACCGGCCCAGGGGCCCCAGGCCACGGACAGGGCGGGCAGCCCCTCGGCGGCACGTCGCTCGGCGAGCGCGTCCAGATAGGCGTTGGCGGCGGCGTATCCTGCCTGGCCCACGGACCCGAGGGTGCCGGCGAGGGAGGAGAAGAGGACGAACGCCGACAGATCCCGGTCGGCGAACACCTCGTGCAGATGCCGGGCGCCGGTGGCCTTGGCCGACCACATGGCCGCCAGTTGCTCACGGTTCATGGTGTGCAGCAACGCGTCGTCGACGACTCCGGCGGCGTGCACGACCGCGTTCACGGTCACCTGCTGCCCGTCCAGTCGCTCCACCAGGGCGTCCAGGGCGGTCCGGTCCGCCGCGTCGCAGGCTTCCAGGGTGACTCGGGCGCCCAACTCCTCCAGTTCCGCGCGGAGTTCGGCCGCGCCGGGCGCGTCCGGTCCCCGGCGGCTGAGCAGTACGAGGTGTTCCGCGCCCCGACCGGCCAGCCACCTGGCGAGGTGGCCGCCCAGAGCCCCGGTACCACCGGTCACCAGGACGGTGCCGTGCAACGGCCAGTCCCCGTCGCCCTCCGGGGCCGGCAGGGCGGTGTCACGCCGGGACAGGCGGCGGCCGTACACCCCGTCGGCGCGTATCGCCACCTGGTCCTCGCCACTGTCCGAACCCAGCAGGCCCAGCAACCGGTCGAGGTCCTCGGCGGTCGGCTCGGCCGGCAGGTCGACCAGTCCACCCCAACGGTCGGGGTGCTCCAGTCCGGCGACCCGTCCCAGGCCCCATACGGCGGCCAGTTCGGGCCGGGGCGGCTCGTCCGAACCCGTCGCCGCGACAGCGCCCCTGGTGAGGCACCACAACGGGGCGGCGATCCCCAGGTCACCCAGAGCACCGGTCACGTCAGCGGTGAGAGCCACCGGTGCGGTGCCCTCGCCCCCGGCATCGAGCAGGAGGAGTACGCCGGCTGCTCCCTCGTGCCCCCGCAGCAACCCGGCCAGGGCCTCCCGCTCCGGGGTGGGACCACAGTCCACCCGCACCGGGGTCGCGCCAGCCTCCTGGAGGGCCTCCACCAGGGCGTCCGCCCCGGGGGCCTCGCCCGTCGTCAACAGCACCCAACTGCCGCTGGGGGCCACGGTGTTGGCCAGTTCCAGGGGCCGCCAGTCGACCTGGTAGCTCAGCCGGTCCACGTCCGCCGCCACGGACTTCCAGCCCTGGAGCCAGTAGGGGCGGTGTTGGAAGGCGTAGGTGGGGAGTTCGACCATCTTGGCGCCGGTGGGGGCGAAGAAGGCCTTCCAATCCACCTCCACACCCCGCACCCACAAACGGGC
>NZ_JBEXEP010000022.1:0-12358 GCF_040606315.1 Streptomyces sp. NPDC005438 | reverse complement strand
CCCTACCCCCCCCCCTTGGGGTTTGGGGCGTCCGCCCGCCGCTTTTGGTTACCCTGGGGGGGCGGTGACGGGTCGACCCGTCACCGCCCCCTCTGACGGGACCTCAGTCGGCCTGCGGGGCCTCGCGGGCCGCCCTGGCCTCGGCCTCGCGCTGCTCCTCGGCCTCCATCTCGGCGATCACGTTGATGGGTGGCGGGGCCTTGGCGAGGAACACCCAGGTGAGGTAGACGGCCAGCAGGAACGGCGGGACCTTCAGGGCCACCGACACCCAGCCGAACTCCGTCGGGTCCCCCCAGAAGTAGAGGGGGAAGAGGATGAGGCACTTGGCCATCAGGATGGAGCCCCAGGCGTAACTGGCCTTGGTGTACGCCTCCTTGCGCCCCGGGTTACGGGTACGCCAGGACATGTTCTCCTTGAACACCGGCCCCAACACCAGCCCCAGCAAGGGCACTCCGGCTGCGGCGGTGGCCAGGTAGGCGACGGCGAGCCCCAGGGTGTAGAGCATCCCGGGCAGGTAGAAGTCCTTGGCGTTGCCGGTCATCATCGCGAACAGCACACCGAAGGCCACCCCGAAGACGCCGCTGAACGCGTGCTTGAGGGTGGCCCGTTGGACCAGGCGGGACAGGGCCAGCACCCCGGACAGGACCAGCGCGGCGATGGCCGCCAGGTGGATGTCCTTGTTGACGGTGTAGATGCCGATGAAGACCAGCCCGGGAACGGTGGTCTCCACCAGTCCGCGTACGCCACCGAAAGCCTCGAAGAGGGCGGCCTCGGTGACCGCCCTGCTGTCCTCCGGCGACTCGTCCCGGTTCTCGGGGTCGGCGCCCCGACCTTCGGGAGCGGTCTTGTCGTGGGACGTCACGCTACTCCTGTCCAAGGGGTCGCAGCTCGTACTTGGGGTTGAACAGCACCGGCCGGCCGTGGTTCATGGCGATCCGCCCGGAGGCGATGAGCTTACGGCCCGGTTCTATGCCGGCGATCTCACGGCGCCCCAGCCAGACCACGTCCAGTGCGGCGGAACCGTCGAACAGCTCGGCCTCCAACGCGGGCACCCCCGCGCGGGGCCGGAGGGCGACCTCCCGCAGAGTGCCGGTGACGTGAACGACCTGCCGGTCGCCGCACTCGGAGATCCGGGTACAGCCGGTCGGCTGGGCCTCCTCAAGGGAGGCGGCGGCACGCGGGTTCATCTCGGCGGACCAGCGTTCCACCAGCCGCCGTAGGCGGCCCACGGGCTTGCCCGAGGAGCTGATGGCACTCATACGGTCAGCGTAACCGTTGCCCGGCCGGGGTCTCACCTTCCCGTACCGATGTGAGGGGGGCCACCGACGGTGACCGTCGGTGGCCCCCCTCACAGGGTCTCGCGTCGTCACCCGCCGTGACGGTCCGCCTCAGCGGACCTCGGTGATCTCCGGACCGCGCTGCAACTTGTCGATGCCTCCGGCGAACCGGGAGCCCTCCTCGACGGTCTCCTGCTGCACTCCGTCGGGCACCATCTGGGCGTCGTCCGGCAGCTGGAGGACGATGGGGTCACGCGGAGCCATCGGGGCGTCACCGCGCACCACCACGGTGTCGCGGAAGATCTGCTCCAGCAGGGTGCCGGTCTCGGGGCGCACCGCGCCCTGGCCGGAGATCACCCCGCGCAGGAACCAGCGCTTGCCGTCCACGCCGACGAACCGCACGACCTGTACCCCGCCGGTTCCGTCGGGGAGTTGGACCGGCACCTGTGCGCGAAGCTCCCAGCCCAGCGAGCCCTCGGTCTCGTCGATGACGCCGCCCTGCTGGGTGATCCCGGCGGCGATCTCCTCGCGGACCTCGTCCCAGATGCCCTCCCGCTTGGGGGCGGCGAACGCCTGGAGCTGGATGGCGCTGTCCTGGAGCACCACGGTGGCCGCGACGATGGAGTCACCGGCGACCTCCACCCGCAGTTCCATGCCCTCGACTCCGGGAACGTAGATCCCACCGAGGTTGACCCGCCCGGTGCTGGCGTCCTTCACCTCGTCGATGTCCCAGGGACCGTCGGGCCTCGGGGCCGGGGGAAGCTTCACCCGTTCCTTGGGCTCCTCGGCGTCGGTGTCCTCGGCGGTGGCCTCCGTGGACTCCTCGGCCGACTCCTCCTCCGTCTCGAAGTCGTCCGAGGCCGCGGTCTCGACCTCTTCGTTCTTCTTGCGACGACGTCCGAACACGTCACTGTCCCTTCAGGTCTTGGCCCATGCGAGCCTCGACCGCAGCGTACTGGTTGTCCCCTGTGTGCGGTGCCGAATGGCCTCCGGTAGACCCGAACCCTCCCGTGGAGCGTGCCGAGCCGGGCAGCTGCGCCACCTCGTGGAGGCGAAGCCTCTCGACCCGCTGAACGACGAGTTGGGCGATCCGGTCGAAGCGTTCGAAGCGCACGGTGGTGTGCGGGTCGAGGTTGGCCACGATCACCTTGATCTCCCCACGGTACCCGGCGTCCACCGTCCCGGGAGCGTTCGGGAGGGCCACTCCGCACCGCAGGGCGAGCCCGGACCGGGGATGGACGAAGGCGGCGTACCCGTCGGGCAGGGCCAGGGCCAGGCCGGTGGGCAACAGGGTCCGCTCCCCCGGCGCCAGCTCGGCGGCCTCGGTGGTGACCAGGTCGCAGCCGGCGTCTCCGGGGTGGGCGTAGGCGGGCAGCGGCACCTCGGGGTCCAGGCGCTGGATCAGCACGTCGACTGGCTGTGGGGTCATGGGTTCACCTCGAAGGCCCGGGCCCTGCGTACCTGGTCGGGGTCGGCCATGGCGGCCTCGATCTCCTCGTCACGGCCGTTGTCGATGAAGTGCTCCACCTTCACCTCGATGAACAGCCCGTCCGCCCGTACCGCCAGAGGGCCGTCCGGTCCGCCGATGCGCCCCTCCGCCTGGCAGTAGATCTTCCGGCCGCTGCGGGCGGTCGCCCTGGCCGTCAGGTACAGCACCGTGTCGACCGGCACCGGACGCAGGAAGTCGGTCTCCAGTCGGCCGGTCACGGAGATGACGTGCATCAGCCAGTTCAGGGAGCCCAGGGTCTCGTCCAGCGCGGTGGCCAGCACTCCTCCGTGGGCCAGGCCGGGCGCTCCCTGGTGGGCCGGCTTGACGGTGAACTCGGCCGTGACCTCGACGCCCTCGCCGGCGTAGGCGCGCAGTTGGAGGCCCTGCGCCTGGTCGTTCCCACAGCCGAAGCACTGCTCGTAGTGGGAGCCGATGGGTTCGCCGGGCGCGGGAGCACTGGGGTGCCGCACGGGCGCGGTGGCGTCGGCGGGCGGGGTCACTCGCGGGGACAGGGGTTCAGCTGGTCTCACGGCTCCCGACCCTACAGCGCGTGTTCCCGGCGACGGGCGCCGTGTCAAGCTTGGCTCATGCCCGAACAGTCTTCCCCGTCCCCCTCGATGGCCGCCCCCCGGTACGAGGAGCAGCTCTCCGCACCCCGCAGCTGGTGGGCGATGGCCGGCGGCATCGGCGTGGTGTGCGCGCTGTCCCTGGTCCCCCTGGGAACCCCGGCCGCGCTGGGCGCGCTGGTGCTGGGCACGGTGCTGGCCTCGATCGTGGTGAGCGTCTACGGGGCGGTACGGGTACGGGTGTTGGGCGACTCGCTGGTGGCCGGCCAGGCCAGGTTGCCCCTGTGGGCCCTGGGCGAGCCGGAGCCGCTGGACCAGGAGCAGGCGCTGGCCTGGCGCACCCACAGGGCCGATCCGCGCGCCTTCCTGCTGCTGCGGGGCTATGTGCGCACGGCGGTACGGGTGCCGGTGACCGACCCCGAGGACCCGACGCCCTACCTGTACCTGTCCACCCGTCGCCCCGAGGCCCTGTCGAAGGCGCTCGTCCAGGCCTCCCGGGAGTCCGCGCAGCCGCGCGAGCCGCGCTGAGCGGCGGGCGGAGGTCGAGAGGGCCCCGGCACACGTCACGGTGGCTCAACCACCCCGTGGGGCGGGGCCGTTGAGGCTCAGGGGCGGTCGGAGGGGGACTCCAGGGCGGGCCGTGTGGGCCCGGGGAGGGTCGGCTGCTGGACGGCCGGCAGAGGGGGCCAGGGGCGCGCGGTCTCCCGGAGGTCGTCACGCACCTTGTGGGCCAGCTTTCTGGTGTCCCGCCGGTTCATCACGGCGCCCACGGCCGCGCCGATCATGAACGGGGCGAGGGTGGGGAGGTTGCGGAAGGTGCGCCGCACCAGTCGTTGTCGTAGCTCCCGCTTCATCTGGCCGCCCAGGGCGGCGTTCAGCGTGGTGGGCTTCGTCCACACCACACCGCGCTCGGAGGTCCAGGAGCTGAGGTAGGCGGAGGTGCGCTCGGTGAGGGTGCCCGGAGGGCGGTGGCCGTAGACCTCGTGGAGTTCGGCGATCAGCTTGATCTCGATCGAGGCGACGCCCACGATCTCGGCCGCCAGTTCGGTGGGCATGGCCGGGGGTACCGGCATCATGGCGGCGGCTCCGACCCCAGCGCCCACGGTGGCCGAACCACGGGTGGCGCCGGTGATCAGTCGGTCCGCCAGCTCGTCGGGACCGAGGTCGGGGAACTGCGCCCGCAGCGTCGACAGGTCACGGACCGGGATCCGGGGTGCGGTCTCCACGAGCCGGTCCGCGACCACGCCGAGGAAGGCACGCACCTTCCCCCGCTCTGTCTTCTGCTGGGCGTCCCCCGTGTCGGACGATGCGCCGTCGTCGGTACGGCGGCGAAGCCGGGGCAGCCTCCGGTGGGGAGGAGCCGGCGCGAGCGAGACCTCCGTGGAGGCTTCCCGCCCGTCGTCTTGTGCGTCCTGTCCGGCCGACACAGCCTGAGCCCGGCTCAGGCCGCGCAGTCGCGGCAGATCGGGTCGCCGTTCTTCTCGGCCGCCAACTGTGAGCGGTGGTGCACCAGGAAGCAGCTCATGCAGGTGAACTCGTCCGCCTGGCGCGGCAGCACCCGGACGGACAGCTCCTCGTTGGACAGGTCGGCGCCGGGCAGCTCCAGTCCTTCGGCCTGCTCGAACTCGTCAACGTCGACATTGGAGGCGGACTTGTCGTTCCGCCGAGCCTTCAGTTCCTCGATGCTGTCCTCGTTGACGTCGTCATCAGTCTTGCGTGGAGTGTCGTAATCCGTCGCCATGCCTGCTCTCCCCCTCTGGGTATCTGTGCTGTCTCAGCGCCCTAACGCATGAGAGGCCGGACTTGTGCCCGCCCCGAGGCGGAGATTTTGCCTCACTTCAAGGGCTGTTACTCAATCGACATCCGACCGGACCCCTGAAGAGGTGATCACGGAGGCAGCCGACCGGGAACAGATCCGTTCTCGGGGCGCGGTACGCGATGCCACGGGGGGTACTTCCCGCGCAGCTCACCCGGGGAAACCTGGATTTTCCGGCATTTCTTCCCGTCATCGGTCACGTTGAGCGGTGTCTGGAATTTCGGCTGTGCCTTCGATCACAGATCCACCACGGAACGCGACGGGCCGGCTGCGTCACGCGCAAAGTCGCCCCCGAAGGAACGGACATCGATGGCCGATCCACGTAGGCGGGCAGGATGATGTCAGATGAACAGGGCAACCCGCATCCCGAGCCCCCTCCCTCTCGTGTTCGCGCGGTGACCACACCCCCGGGTGCGGGTCACCGACCGTACGGTCGACAACGCGGAGCCATGTCTGCCCCGCCGTCCGTCCTCTCACTCCAGGACGCCCCGGAGAGCCCTCGGGTTGTCCCGCCCGCCAGGTCCGCGGGCCGGACCTCGTCCAGGTCCTCAGCCGGTCCTCAGATGCGGTAGCCGGAGCCGGGCACGGTGACGATCACCGCGGGCTCGCCCAGCTTCCGCCGCAGGGTCATCACGGTCACCCGGACCACGTTGGTGAAGGGGTCGGTGTTCTCGTCCCACGCCTTCTCCAACAGCTGCTCGGCCGAGACCACGCTGCCCTCGCTGCGCATCAGCACCTCCAGTACGGCGAACTCCTTGGGCGCCAGCTGGATCTGCTGCCCGTCCCGGAACACCTCCCTGCGGTTGGGATCCAGCCGGATCCCGGCCCGCTCCAGCACCGGCGGGAGCGGTGCCGTGGCCCGTCTGCCCAGGGCACGGACCCGGGCGGTCAGCTCGGTGAAGGCGAACGGCTTGGGGAGGTAGTCGTCCGCGCCCAGTTCGAGCCCCTCCACCCGGTCGCTGACGTCGCCGGAGGCGGTGAGCATCAGCACCCGGGTGGGCAGGCCGAGTTCCACGATGCGCCGGCACACGTCGTCACCGTGCACCAGCGGCAGGTCACGGTCGAGGACCACCACGTCGTAGTCGTTGACGGAGACCCGCTCCAGGGCGGCGTCACCGTCGTAGACCACGTCGACGGCCATCGCCTCGCGGCGGAGGCCGGTGGCCACGGCGTCGGCGAGCAACTGCTCGTCCTCGACGACGAGTACGCGCACGGCGCTGTCCTTCCTGTACCCGGGCCGGGCGCCCGAGGTCGGTAGGGCCACCAGTACGAGAAGGGAGTCCCGGTGACCGTTGTTGACGTCTCCCATCCTGCCTCGGACGGCACGGGTCGCCCACGCCTCCCCCGGAAGCCGTTCCGGGTGGGCCGGGCGCCCCTTCGTACCGGGGCGGAAGGGAGGACCATCCTGCCCTCGAGGGCCGTAAGCGTGCCGTAATGAGGGGCGAGCACACGGGCGTGACCAGCGGGGGAAGGGGTGGCCGGAAAGGGTTCACACTCCGGTTCCACAAGTTCCCGAATTTTTGCCCGGTGTTGAGGTTTCTCTGAGCTGGGCGAGGGGGAAGTCCAGGGCACACACCCATGACCTGGTCACTCGTAGGCGGCTAACCACGCAGCGTCCTCCCCCGGGGACGACGGCGGGAGGCCGACCGGCAGAGGGGGCCCCACACCGCGGTCATGGAGACCACAGCGCTGAGCGACCATCGCCAACCGCGTTTCGACCCAGGAGGAGGGGGCGCCCTATGGACGCGTTCACCGCAGGCATCCTGCAGCGGATAGAGAACACCCAGTCCGATCTGGACCGCGCTCGGGAAACCGGCGACGACTTCCTCGCTGAGATCGAGGAAGCGGAACTCGACGATCTCCGCCGTCTCGCCCAGGAGCACGGCGTACAGGTAGACGTCACACCGGCCTGAGCCGGTTCCACTGACGAAGGGGCGGTTCCCGGAGCACTCCCGGGAACCGCCCCTTCGTCTGCGGGCTGAGGGATGGGAGCCCCTCCGTCGGGCGCTCTCAGTCGTGCCAGGCGCCCCAGTCCTCCAGCAGTGGTTGCAGTCGCTCGAACACCCCGGGTGAGGCCGCGACCGTCAGCTCTCCGCCAGGCCGCTCCCCCGGCCGCCCTCCGGTGAGTGCCCCGGCCTCGCGGGCGATGAGGTCGCCGGCGGCGAGGTCCCAGGGCTGGAGGCCCCGTTCGTAGAAGCCGTCCAGGCGCCCGCAGGCCACGTCGCACAGGTCGACCGCGGCGGCTCCGGCCCGACGGATGTCCCGGACCTGGGGGATGAGGCGGGCGACTACCCCTGCCTGCGCCTGGCGCCGCCGCTGCTGGTACCCGAAGCCGGTACCGATCAGCGCCTGGTCCATCGGGGGGCTGGGCCGGCAGTGGACCGGCTGCCCGTCCCGCCAGGCACCCCCGCCACGTACCGCGTGGAAGGTCTCCCCGCGCGAGGGGACGGCCACCACCGCGACCACGGTCTCCCCGTGGTACTCGGCGGCCAGGGACACCGCCCAACTGGGCAGTCCGTACAGGTAGTTGACGGTCCCGTCGAGCGGGTCCACCACCCAGCGGACCCCGCTGCTCCCGCTGGTCTCGGCGCCCTCCTCCCCCAGCACCCCGTCCTCGGGGCGGGCCTCGGCGATCATCGAGGTGATCAGCTTCTCCGAGGCCAGGTCCATCTCGGTCACCACGTCGATGGGGCTGGACTTGGTGGCCGACACCCCCAGGTCGTCCGGGCGGCTCTCCCGCAACAGGGCACCGGCGCGGGCGGCCATCTCCCGGGCCAGCTCCAGGAGTTCGGTGGTGAGCCCTTCGCTCGGCGGTGCGTGGTCAGTCACGGCTCTCCTCTCGGTACCGCCCGGGGCGGCACTGTGGGGGTGGGACGCGGGAGGGTCCCGTCAGGCGTAGGGGCTGTCCGATCCGGCCACCGCGGGCCGGGGCACACGCGCCGGACAGCAGCCGACCGGGCACACGTCGTGGCTGGCGCCCAGCCGGCCGAGCGCGCAGCGGCGCGGGCTGTCGCCCAACTCCCTGGTGGAGCGCTCCCACACCAGTTCCCGGAGTCCGGCCACGAACCGGGGGTCGCATCCCACGGTCGCCGAACGCACCACCGGCAGGCCCAGTTCCTCGGCCTTGGCCCGGGCCTCGGTGTCCAGGTCGTAGCGGACCTCCATGTGGTCCGACACGAACCCGACCGGCACCATCACGGCCCCGGGCACGCCCTCGGCGTGCAGTTCCTCCAGGTGGTCGCAGATGTCCGGCTCCAGCCAGGGCATCTGTGGGGGCCCGCTGCGGGACTGGTACACCAGCTTCCAGGGCCGGTCCACACCGGTGCGCTCCCGTACCCGCTGAGCGATCAGCTCGGCGGCCTCCAGGTGCTGGGCCACGTAGGCGCCGCCGTCCCCGTGGCTGTTGGGCGGGCCGGAGGTGTCGGCGGCGGCGGTCGGGATGGAGTGGGTGGTGAACGCCAGGTGGGCGCCGTCCCGTACGGCCTCGGGCAACCGCTCCAGGGCGGTGAGCACCCCGTCGACCATGGGCTCCACGAAGCCGGGGTGGTTGTAGTAGTGCCGCAGCTTGTCCACCCTCGGCGGTTCGAGGCCCTCCTCCTCCAGGGTGGCCAGGGCCTCGGCGAGGTTCTCGCGGTACTGGCGGCAGCCGGAGTACGAGGAGTAGGCGCTGGTGACGAGGGTGAGCACCCGGCGGTGCCCGTCCCGCACCATGTCGCGGAGGGTGTCGGTGAGGTAGGGCGCCCAGTTCCGGTTGCCCCAGTACACCGGCAGCCGGGGGCCGTGCCGGTCCAGTTCCCCACGCAGCGCCTCCAACAGGGCGCGGTTCTGCGCGTTGATCGGGCTGACCCCGTCGAACAGGAAGTAGTGCTGTCCGACCTCCACCAGCCGTTCCCGGGGGATCCCCTTGCCACGGGTGACGTTCTCCAGGAACGGCACCACGTCGTCGGGGCCCTCCGGCCCTCCGAAGGACAACAGCAGCAGCGCGTCGTACGGGGTCTCCCGGGCGGCCTGGTCTGCGGGGACGAGCGGGTGGTCCATACCCCGATCCTGCCACCCCCGGGTACCCGGACGTCACGGGGGCACGGGTGCGGGCCGGAGGCGGATCGGTATCATCCCCGTTCCAGACTGGCGAGCATCGGTGTTGAGTGGTCGGCGAGGTCCCGCCGCTGACTGGTCCACCCCCGGCGAGGGGACTTCCATGATCGGTCGGCACGACACCCCGGGCACCTGGCGGAACTGGGCCGGCAACGTGACGGCGGAGCCGGTGCGTACGGTGCTCCCCTCCTCCACCGGGGCGCTCGCGGAGGCGGTACGCCGGGCGGCCGAGGACGACCTGCCGGTCAAGGCCGTCGGCAGCGGCCACTCCTTCACCACCATCGCCGCCAGCGAGGGAGTGCTGCTCCGGCTGGACCGGCTGCGGGGGATACCGGAGATCGACCGGGCCGCCGGGACGGTCACGGTGGCGGCCGGCACTCCCCTGTGGCAGCTGAACGAGGCGCTGGCCGGCGAGGGACTGTCGCTCACCAACATGGGCGACATCATGATGCAGACGGTCTCCGGGGCGGTGAGCACCGGTACCCATGGAACGGGGCGGGAGTCGGCCTCGATCGCGGCCCAACTACGGGGCCTGGAGCTGGTGTTGGCCGACGGTTCGGTACGCCGCTGCTCCCCTGACGGCTCCCCCGAGGACGCCGAACTGTTCCGGCACGCCCGGGTGGGGCTGGGCGCCCTGGGGGTGATCAGCGCGCTGACCTTCGCCGTGGAGCCGCAGTTCCTGCTGCACGCGCGGGAGGAGCCGATGGGGCTGGACCGGGTGCTGGAGGAGTTCGAGCGGCTCCACGCGGAGAACGAGCACTTCGAGTTCTACTGGTTCCCCCACACCGACAACTGCGTCACCAAGCGCAACAACCGCAGCCCGGGCCCGGCCCGGCCGCTGCCCAGGGTCCGGGGCTGGGTGGACGACGAACTGCTGTCCAACGGCGCCTTCCAGGCCGCCTGTTCACTGGGCCGGGCCTTCCCCCGGACCGTGCCGTCGGTGGCCCGGATCTCCAGTCGGGCGCTGTCCGAGCGCTCGTACACCGACATCCCGTACCGGGTGTACACCAGCCCGCGCCGGGTGCGCTTCGTGGAGATGGAGTACGCGGTCCCCCGGGAGGCCCTGGCGACCGTGCTGCGGGAGGTGCGGGCGGTGGTGAACGGTTCGGACCACCGCGTGAGCTTCCCGGTGGAGGTGCGGACCGCCCCGGCGGACGACATCCCGCTGTCGACGGCGAGCGGCCGGGAGAGCGCCTATGTGGCGGTCCACATGTACCGGGGCACGCCCCACGAGCGGTACTTCTCCGAGGTGGAGCGGATCATGGTGGCCCACCGGGGACGGCCGCACTGGGGCAAGCTGCACAGCCGCGACGCGGAGTACCTGGCCGGGCAGTACCCGGAGTTCGGGGCGTTCACCGCGCTACGGGACCGGGTCGACCCGCGCCGCTTGTTCGGCAACCCCTATCTGCGTCGGGTGCTGGGCGAGTAGGGGAACGATTCGCCGGAACACTCCCCCTCTGACCGGCACACGCCATGCTTGCCCCTTTTGACCCCCGGCGTCAACTGGCGTGACCCGTGGGACTGTTGGGACCCAAGCCACCGAACACACGACCGGAGAAGCGAAGCAACAGCCTCCAGATCAGCGGATTTCGTGAAACTCCCCGCCGCCCCCGCGGCCCGAACCCGGGCTCCTGAGCCCTCAACTCCCCCACGGGCGCCGGAAATCGGTGGCGGGGCGGTCTACCCGGATGGCACCAATGGAGTAGTGTGACGAGCCATGGCCTCGACTCTTTCCGGCGGAGTGCCGCGCGAACGAGCCTGTACGGTCGCCTCGGGCGACAAACAGGTCACCGTGCCATAACGTCGGACCGGAGTCCGGGCTGGACACGCCGGGCAAGTCGGCAAGGTTGTGGCAGGCTGCACCCGGGCAGACCACACTCGTCTAGCGGGAGCAGCGACGCACGTGACGTCGGCAGGCACCACCCGGGAGGTCCCCATGCCCGAACTGCGTGTCGTGGCCGTCAGCAACGACGGCACACGTCTGGTGCTCAAAGCTGCCGACAGCACGGAATACACCCTTCCCATTGACGAGCGGCTCCGCGCCGCCGTCCGTAACGACCGTGCGCGGCTTGGGCAGATCGAGATCGAGGTGGAGAGCCACCTCCGGCCCCGGGACATCCAGGCGCGGATAAGAGCCGGCGCCACCGCCGAGGAGGTCGCCCAGCTCGCCGGTATTCCCGTCGACCGGGTGCGCCGCTTCGAGGGTCCGGTGCTCGCCGAGCGCGCCTTCATGGCCGAGCGGGCCCGGAAGACCCCGGTGCGCCGCCCCGGGGAGAACACCGGGCCGCAGCTGGGCGAGGCCGTGTCCGAGCGGCTGCTGCTGCGCGGCGCGGACCGGGACACCGTGCAGTGGGACTCCTGGCGCCGGGAGGACGGCACCTGGGAAGTGCTGCTGGTCTACCGGGTGGCCGGCGAGCCGCACTCCGCGAGCTGGACCTACGACCCGCCCCGCCGTCTGGTGCAGGCCGTGGACGAGGAGGCCCGCACCCTCATCGGGGAGACCGACGACACCCCGGAGCCCAGCTTCCCCTTCGTGCCGCGCATCGCCCGGCTCCCCCGCGAGCGGGCGGACCGGACCGAACGGCCCTCCGCCCGGCCGGAGTTGGAGCCCACCGCCGGTACGGGCGACCGCGAGGAAGCCGTCGCCGGTGGTGAACGGGACTCGCTGACCAGCCTGCTGGAGGCGGTGCCCAACTTCCGGGGTGACCTGGTGGTGCCCAGCTCCTCGGAGGTGGAGGCCCCGGCGGTCTCGGGTTCCGAGGACGACACCGAGCCCGAGCAGGAGGAGCAGCCGGTCGAGCCCCCGGCCCCGGCCGCCAGCGCGGGCGCGGGCGCGGCGTACGCGGATGTGCTGATGCCCCGCTCGGTGGGCAGTCACCGGGACCGGTTGACGGGCAACACCGACCGTCAGGCCGAGGCGGACGGGGTGCGCCCCGGTCGCCGGGCGGCCGTGCCGAGCTGGGACGAGATCGTCTTCGGCACCAGGCGGAAGAAGGACTGAGCCCGGCGAGCGGCCGGGCACGAAGCACGCGAGTGGTGGGGTGCGGAGTCGGCCACGAGCGTTCGGTCACCACCCTCACCGAGGCGGCCGGCTCGACGGAGAGCGCACCCGGGC
>NZ_JBEXEP010000021.1:0-19256 GCF_040606315.1 Streptomyces sp. NPDC005438 | reverse complement strand
GGCCCCAATCCGCAAGAAGCCAACCAAGCCTCCGCCCACCCCAAGCCCCCACGAGGCAGCCCCAAGCACCCCAAGCCACCAAGTGCTAAGCCCCCACCAAGAAACCCACCCCTCACGAACCCCAAGCCCAAGCCCCTCACGCACCAACCGAAAACCCCCAAGGAACCCACCCCCCAAGGAACCCACCTCCAAGGGACCCAAGCTCGCACCCCCACTCACCACGAACCCCCAAACCCGCACCCGCCCCCAAGCTCACCCCTAACGAACCCCAAGCCCGCACCCACTCCCAAGGAACTCGCCTCCCCAACCCACCCCCCTCACACCCGCCGCAGGAACTCCCGCAGGGCCTCGGTGACCTCCTCGGGGGTCCAGGTCAGGCCGGGTTCGGTGACCGTGACCTCGGTGAACGACAGTCCGGGCGGGAGCCCGGGCTCGTCCCAGGCCCGGAACAGGGCGACCCCCGTCTCCTCGGCCTGGGTGGCCGTCGCCGTCATCAGGTGCTCGGACTCGTGGGGCAGCCACAGGTGGAACTGGTGGGTGTGCGGTACCCGGGGCTGGAGCCTCCACCAGGGCACCTCGGCCGCTCGTAGCCCCTCGTCCAGGGCGTCGGCCACCCGCCTCGCCTGGTCCACGAAGGAGGGCAGCCGGGGCAGCCGGTGTTCCAGGCCGTTGAGGGCGCTGAGCGCGGCGGGCCACTGCTGGAACGGCAGCCCGCCGTACCGGTGCCGCCAGACCCGGGCCTCCTCGACCAGGGTGGCCGGACCCGCGAGGGCCGCCCCGGAGAGTCCGCCCAGCGACTTGTAGAAGGAGACGTACACCGAGTCGGCGAGGTCGGCGATCTCGGGCAGGCTCCGCCCGAAGTGGCGGGCGCACTCCCACAGTCGGGCCCCGTCGAAGTGGACCACCGCCTCCCGTTCCCGCGCGGCCTCCACGGTGGCGACCAGCTCGTCCCAGTCGGGCAACAGGAACCCCGCGTCGCGCAGGGGCAGTTCGAGCATCAGGGTGCCGAACGGCTCGGGAAGTTCGGCCACTTCCCGTGGGGTCGGTGGCCGGGGTTCCCGGGTGGGGTGGGTCAGGCGCAGCCCGGCGAGCTGGGTGAGCGCCTCGTCCTCGTGGACCACGGGGTGGGCCAGCGGGTGGAGGGCGACCAGCGGGTTGTCCAGGCGCTGGGCCCAGCAGCGCAGGGCGATCTGCTGGGCCATGGTCCCGGTGGGGAAGAACAGCGCGGCCTCCTTGCCCAGGACCCGGGCGGTGCGTTCCTCCAGTTCGGCCACCAGCCCGTTGCCGTAGAGGTCGGGGTGGGTGTGGTCGAGGTCGTACCGGGGCGCGGCCTCGGCGGCGGTCCGGGACAGGGCGCGCGCCAGGGGTTCGGCGGTGGAGGAGCGGGCCAGTACCCGGGAGGCCTGACGGTGGGCTTCCCGTACTCGCCCGGCGAGGTCCTCCGGGGGGTCCGGGGCTACCTCGGGGGAGGGGTGCGGTGGCTCGGGGGCTGGGGGAGCTGTCTCCATGCGGGGGATCATCCCCCCGCCGGTACGCCCGGTCCACGGGATTACGGTCCCGTCCGGCGGCGGACCGGGGCACCCGGGGGCGCGCGTAGCATGGCCGGGACACGTCCGGTACCCCGAAGTCGGACCGGAACGGCGGACGGAAGGTCCCTCTCCGTGAACCCAGAACCTCCCCAGCCCCGCCCCAGGGAGCGGGCCGAGGACCGTCCCGCGCGGCTGCGTGTGGGGGTGGTCGGCAGTGGCCGGGTCGGGTCGGCGCTGGCCGCGTCCCTGAGCCTGGCCGGACACCGCGTGGTGGCCGCGTCCGGGGTGTCCGACGCCTCGCGCGCCCGGGCGGCGGCGCTGCTGCCGGGCGTGCCCCTGGTGGAGCCGGTACGGGTGCTGGCGGAGGCCGAGTTGGTGCTGTTGACGGTGCCGGACGACGCCCTGCCGACGCTGGTGAACGGGTTGGTGGACACCGGGGCGATCCGGCCGGGGCAGCTGCTGGTGCACACCTCGGGCCGGTACGGGGTGACCGTGCTGGACCGGGCACTGCGGGCGGGTGCCCTGCCGTTGGCGCTGCATCCGGTGATGACGTTCACCGGCACCCAGGTGGACGTGCAGCGGCTGGCGGGTTGTTCGTTCGGGGTGACCGCTCCCGAGGAGTTGAGGTTGGCGGCCGAGGCGCTGGTGATCGAGATGGGCGGGGAGCCGGAGTGGGTGGCCGAGGAGGCCCGGCCGCTGTATCACGCGGCGCTGGCGATGGGCGCCAACCACCTGGTGACGCTGGTGGCCCAGTCGATGGAGCTGTTGCGGGCCTCGGGGGTGTCGGCGCCGGACCGGATGCTGGGCCCGCTGCTGGGCGCGGCGTTGGACAACTCGTTGCGGTCGGGGGATGCGGCCCTGACCGGGCCGGTGGCGCGGGGGGACGCGGGCACGGTGGCGGTGCACGTCGCCGAACTGCGTCGGCACGCCCCGGGGGTGGTGGCCGGCTATCTGGCGATGGCCCGGGCGACGGCCGACCGGGCCCTGGACCAGGGGCTGTTGAAGGCGGAGCTGGCGGAGGACCTGTTGGGTGTGCTGGCGGAGGAGGACGAGCGGTGAGCCTCTCGGAGCGGGCGGTGGGACCGCTGGTGGCGCGTGGCGCGAAGGAGCTGGCTCTCGGGTTGCGGGAGCGTGCCGGGGCGGGCGGCCGTACCTGGGTGGTGATGACCATGGGCGCGCTGCACGAGGGGCACGCCACCCTGGTGCGGGAGGCCCGGGACCGGGCGGCGCCGGGCGACGTGGTGGTGGTGACGATCTATGTGAACCCCCTCCAGTTCGGCCCCGGTGAGGACTACGACCGCTATCCGCGCACTCTGGACGCCGACCTGGAGCTGTGCCGGGAGCTGGGCGTGGACGTGGTGTTCGCCCCGGACACCGCGACCGTCTACCCGGCGGGACTGCCCCGGGTGCGGGTGAGCGCGGGCGCGATGGGGGAGCGGTACGAGGGCGCGTTCCGGCCCGGGCACTTCGACGGGATGTTGACGGTGGTGCACCGGCTGTTGCGGCTGACGGACGCCGACGTGGCCCTGTACGGGGAGAAGGACGCGCAGCAACTGGCGCTGATCCGGCGGATGGTGCGGGACTTCGGCATGGACGGCGCGGTCGAGGTGCGCGGACTGCCGACGGTGCGGGAGCCGGACGGGCTGGCCCGGTCCAGCCGTAACCGCTACCTGTCGCCGGAGGAGCGGGTGACCGCGCTGGCGCTGTCGGCGGCGCTGTTCGCCGGGCGGGAACGGGCGGACGCCGGGGCGGGCGCGGTGCGCGCGGCCGCCGGGGCGGTGCTGAGGGAGGCGGAGTCCCTGCGCCCCCCGTTGGAGCTGGACTACCTGGCGCTGGTGGACCCCGAGGACTTCGCCGAGGTGGGCGAGGACCACCGGGGCGAGGCGGTGCTGGCGGTGGCCGGCCGGGTGGGTTCGACCCGGCTGATCGACAACGTACGACTGGCCCTGGGAGGCAGACGGTGACTGGCGGCTCGGACATATCCGCGACCGGGGGCGCCGCGCGGCTGGCCGCCCCGGAGCCGGGGTGGGCGATCGACGCGGACGTGGTGGTGGTCGGCTCCGGGGTGGCCGGCCTGACGGCCGCGCTGCGCTGTGTGGAGCTGGGGCTGCGCACCGTGGTGGTGACCAAGGCCCGGTTGGACGACGGTTCGACGCGTTGGGCGCAGGGGGGTATCGCGGCGGCGCTGGGCGAGGGCGACAGTCCGGGGCAGCACCTGGACGACACTCTGGTGGCCGGCGCGGGGCTGTGTGACGAGGCGGCGGTGCGGACGCTGGTGACGGAGGGTCCGGGGGCGGTGCGGCGGCTGATCGAGGCGGGCGCGGTGTTCGACGCGGACGCTTCCGGGGAGATCGCGTTGGCCCGGGAGGGCGGCCACCATCGTCGCCGTATCGCGCACGCGGGTGGGGACGCCACGGGCGCGGAGATCTCCCGTGCGCTGGTGGCGGCGGTACGGAGCCGGGCGCTGCGTACGGTGGAGAACGCCCTGGTGTTGGACCTGTTGCGGGATGGTGAGGGCCGTACGGCGGGGGTGACCCTGCATGTGATGGGGGAGGGGCAGCACGACGGGGTGGGCGCGGTGCGCGCGCCGGCGGTGGTGCTGGCCACCGGGGGGATGGGCCAGGTGTTCTCGGCGACGACCAATCCGTCGGTGTCCACCGGGGACGGGGTGGCGTTGGCGTTGCGGGCCGGGGCGGAGGTGTCGGACCTGGAGTTCGTGCAGTTCCATCCGACGGTGCTGTACCTGGGGCCGGAGGCGGAGGGGCAGCAGCCGCTGATCTCGGAGGCGGTGCGGGGTGAGGGCGCCCACCTGGTGGACGGGGACGGTACCCGGTTCATGGTGGGCCAGCACGAGTTGGCGGAGCTGGCGCCGCGGGACGTGGTGGCCAAGGGCATCATGCGGCGGATGCGGGAGACGGGCGCGGACCGGATGTTCCTGGACGCCCGGCACTTCGGCGCCGCCATGTGGGAGCGGCGGTTCCCCACGATCCTGGCGGCCTGCCGGGCGCACGGTATCGATCCGGTGACCGAGCCGGTCCCGGTGTCGCCGGCCGCCCACTACGCCTCGGGCGGAGTGCGTACCGACCTGTCGGGCCGTACGACGGTGCCGGGCCTGTACGCCTGCGGGGAGGTGGCCTGTACGGGGGTGCACGGGGCGAACCGGCTGGCCTCGAACTCCCTGCTGGAGGGCCTGGTGTTCGCCGAGCGGATCGCGGAGGCGGTACGGGAGGACCGTGCCGGCCGTACCGCGCCGGGACCGGAGGCGGGGGTGGTGCCGACGGCGCCGTTGCTGCCTGCGGAGGCCCGGACGGTGGTCCAGCGGATCATGACGCGGGGCGCGGGGGTGTTGAGGTCGCGGGAGACTTTGGCGGAGGCGGCGGCGGCGCTGGACGCCCTGGTGGCGGGGGTCGGCGCGGAGGGGGCGGAGGCCAAGGGGGTGCCGAGCGTGGACGCCTGGGAGGTGACCAACCTGTACCTGGTCGCCCGGGTGCTGGTCGCCTCGGCGGAGCGCCGTACCGAGACCCGGGGCTGCCACTGGCGGGAGGACCACCCGGAGCGGGTGGACGGGGAGTGGCGGCGGCATCTGCGGGTGTCCCTGCGGCCCCGGTCGCCGCACCGTAGTGTTCGGCCTGGCACCGCCTCGTGGGGCGGCCTGGAGCCCGTGATCCGTGGTACCGAGTCCACCGCCTTCCCGCCCGTGCCGTGGCGGGGGGCCACACCCGAGGGGGAGCACCCGTGAACAGCCAGACATCCGTACCGGGCGAGCTGCCGTTGGCCGAGGGCGCCGGGGACGGCTGCGGGGACTCCTGCGGCTGCGGCGCCGGCCACGAGCCGGAGTGCGGGCTGGACCCGGACCTGGCGCGGCTGCTGTCCGACGCCGGCCTGGACCCGGTCCAGGTGGAGGACGTGGCGCAGGTGGCGCTGGCGGAGGACCTGGCCTGGGGCCCGGACGTGACGACGCTGGCCACGGTGCCCGAACAGGCCGTCTGCGCGGGGGACTTCACCGCCCGGGAGGCCGGCACGGTGGCGGGCCTGCGGGTGGCGGAGGCGGTGCTGTCGGTGGTGTGCGCGGAGGAGTTCGAGGTGGAGCGCCCGGTGGAGGACGGCGCCCGGGTGGCCGCGGGCGAGGTGCTGTTGACGGTACGGGCGCGGACCCGTGACCTGCTGACGGCGGAGCGCAGCGCGTTGAACCTGCTGTGCCGGCTGTCGGGGGTGGCCACGGCGACCCGCCGGTGGGCGGACGCGTTGGAGGGTACGGGGGCGTCGGTGCGGGACACCCGTAAGACGACGCCCGGGCTGCGGGCGTTGGAGAAGTACGCGGTGCGCTGCGGGGGTGGGGTCAACCACCGGATGTCGCTGTCGGACGCGGCTCTGGTGAAGGACAACCACGTGGTGGCGGCCGGGGGCGTGGCGGAGGCGTTCCGGCTGGTGCGTCAGGCGCGGAAGGACGTGCCGATCGAGGTGGAGGTGGACCGGCTGGAGCAGATCGAGCCGGTGCTGGCCGAGGGCGCCGACCTGGTCCTGTTGGACAACTTCTCCCCGGAGGAGACGGCCGAGGCGGTGCGTCTGGTGGCCGGCCGGGCGGTGCTGGAGTCCTCGGGCCGGCTGTCCCTGGACAACGCCCGGGCGTACGCGGCCACCGGGGTGCGCTATCTGGCGGTGGGCGCGCTGACCCACTCCTCCCCCATCCTGGACATCGGACTGGACCTCCGCGAGGAGGGCTGAGTGCCCGTCACCCCACGATTACTGGACTGGAACCGGAACACCCCATGCTGCTGACCATTGACGTAGGCAACACCCACACGGTGCTGGGTCTGTTCGACGGTGAGGAGATCGTCGAGCACTGGCGGATCTCCACCGACGCCCGTCGTACGGCGGACGAACTCGCGGTGCTGCTCCAGGGGTTGATGGGGATGCATCCGCTGCTGGGCGAGGAGTTGGGGGACAGCGTCGACGGGATCGCGATCTGCTCGACGGTGCCCTCGGTGCTGCACGAGCTGCGTGAGGTGACCCGTCGTTACTACGGCGACATCCCGGCGGTACTGGTGGAGCCGGGTGTGAAGACCGGCGTGCCGGTGCTGATGGACAACCCCAAGGAGGTCGGCGCGGACCGGGTGATCAACGCGCTGGCGGCGGTGGAGTTGTACGGCGGCCCCTGCGTGGTGGTGGACTTCGGCACCGCGACCACCTTCGACGCGGTGTCGGCCCGGGGGGAGTACGTGGGCGGGGTGATCTCGCCGGGTATCGAGATCTCGGTGGAGGCGCTGGGGGTGAAGGGCGCGGCGTTGCGGAAGATCGAGCTGGCCCGCCCCCGCAACGTGATCGGCAAGAACACCGTGGAGGCCATGCAGGCCGGTGTGCTGTACGGGTTCGCGGGTCAGGTCGACGGGGTGGTGAACCGCATGGCCGCCGAGCTGGCGGACGACCCGGACGACGTGACGGTGATCGCGACCGGGGGGCTGGCCCCGATGGTGCTGGGGGAGGCGTCGGTGATCGACGAGCACGAGCCCTGGCTGACCCTGATCGGTCTGCGCCTGGTGTACGAGAGGAACGTGGGCCGCACCTGAGGTCCGCCCCCGGCCCTCCGCCACCGGTTCGTGGGCGGTTGCCGAGGCCCGGTTCCGTGGCGTCGCCCTGTCCCGTACCGGTGGCCGTGGGGTCGGGCGGCGGGGCCGTGAGGTGTACGGGCCGCGCCTGCGGGCCGGCCTCGTGGCGGCGCGGGCTCCGGGCGGTCTGGGCCGCCCCCGCCCTGGTGGTCGCGGCGCGGTGTCCTCCGCTGCCCCCGGAGGTCCTTGGGCGGTGCGCCCGAGGACCTGGCCCGGTGGGCCGGGGCCGGCGGTGTGTTCGGTGACCGTGAGGGGCACTGAGGGGCCGCGTGCGGTACGGAACACGGTTCCGTACCGGGTGTCCGGCCCTCGTGGCGGTGGGCGCCGGCGGTCGGTGCCGACGGAGGGCGGTCACCGCGAGAGCCCGTTTCGGGTGAACCGGGGTCGGTGGGGTCAACGGCGGCTCCGACCCGTGGTGGCGGGGGCCGTACGGGGGTGTGGCACCACGCCACGACCTCCCCGGGTGCCTGTTTTGTCCGCTTAGCACTTAAAGTCGACCTCATGTCGACTCCATACGGCTTCCGAGGCGGAGGGGCCCTCAGCGTGGAGGGTCCGCCCGTGCTCCGTGGGGCCCCGAGGCCCCGGCGGGCCACCGCGCCGACCCCACCGGAGGGCGCCCTCCCGCCCACGGGCACGCCCCGACCGGCGCCCGGCCGCGCGGTACCCGCCGTGGACGGCCGCCCCCGGCCCACCCCGGCGGTCGACGTCGCCCCCGGGCGGCGCTCCCGCCCCCTCCCGGCCGCCACCCCGGACCGCCTCCGCGAGGCGCGGGCGGGCAGCGCGGAGTCGCCGTACGGGCCGCCGGGCGCCGGCCACGCCGGCCACGTACCCGCCCCACCGGGCGGGAGAGCCCCGTACGTCGGCAGGCCCGACGACACCGACCCCCGCTGGCCCGCCACGACTGGTCGGACGAGCGGAACCCGAGGTCACGACCGTGGCCGCCGCCCTTCGGGCGTACGGCCGCAGACGACGAGGGAGGCAGGCGGATGACCACCCGGCGCCAAGGACAGGACACCGAACGCTCGGCTGCCGAGCGCACCCACGCCGAACGGGGCGAGGCGGACGAACGCGGGACCCGCCAACCCCAGCGGGCCCAGAAGCCCTCGCAGTCTCCGCCCGCCAAGCCCTCCCGGCCGGTGCCCACACCGGCCGAGGTCTTCCCACCCCGCAAGCGGCCCCGGACGCCTCCGGGCGAGGGAGCGGAACCCACCGACTGACGGCCGGCTCCACGGCTGTCGCGGCCACCGGGGCGGCGGCTCCCCTTCGACGCCGCCCCGGTCAGCTGTGGCCCCGGGGTCACAGCCGACCGAGGGCTCCCCGGTTCGGAGGCCGTACGGGGCGCGGACTACGCTGGAACCCCGCGTTCGAGGAGGCCGGCACCCATGGAGTACATCGCGGCGTTGACCCCGCCCACGGTGATGGCGGTGGCCTTCACGGCCCTGATCGTCACCATCGTCAAGAGCCAGGGCGGTCCGAACAAGGCCAAGGAGGACGCCGCCGTGGACGCCGCCATGGAGCGGCGCGCCGCCCGCGACGCCGACTGACGCCCCACCCCGTACGCCCTTCCGGTGACGTTCCGGTCGGGTACGCCGACCGTCCCCCGTGGAGTTGGTGGGGAGCGGCTTCGTGGACAACGTCCTTTTGCGGTACGGAAGTTGTCGGGTTCGGCATCCCCCGTGGATGTGAACGGTCACCGAGCGATATTCGGTATTCACGGTTGGCCGTTACGGTCACCCCCTTACCCCACGGTCTTCCGTGCCGTGACCCGTGTTCGGTCTTGGGTCCTGAGTGACCTTCCGCGCCCTTCCGTGTCCTTCGAGGGGTGGAAGAGTTCCCGGACCGGGGGTTCATTGATCACCTTCCGCCCGCTTGCCGTTGGCTCACCGTACGGAGGCGGTAACCCAAAAGCGCTGGTCCGCAGGGCAATTTGGGCATCTGCCCCTATTATTCTCGTGTGCCTCGACCATTGGGAGAGCTGGAAGACGCCGTGATGACGCGGGTATGGGAGTGGAACCGCCCGGTCACTGTCCGAGAAGTGCTGGAAGATCTGCAACGGGAACGCTCCATCGCCTACACCACGGTGATGACGGTAATGGACAACCTGCATCAGAAGGGCTGGGTCCGACGCCAACAGGAAGGCCGTGCCTATCGATATGAGGCGGTGTCCACCCGTGCCGCCTACTCGGCGGCCCTGATGAACGAGGCGTGGTCGTCCAGTGACAATCTCGCCGCCGCGCTCGTCGACTTCTTCGGCATGATGTCGCCGGAACAGCGACAGGCCCTACGGGACGCCCTGCGGGTACTGAGACTGAACGGCGTACACCTGGACTCGACCACCCGGGACGAGGAAGCCGTCGGGGAAACCGGGCCCGAGGAACCGCCGGAGAGAGGGGAGCGTCACGTTCCCCTCGGGGAAACCCCGGCCGGCGAGAGCGGCCACCCGGGCGGCTAGTCCTCCGCTATGCCGAGGGGAAGGGCGAGAAGCGTGACGGAAACACCGGAGCGATGTCCCGACCCCGGCGAGGGGGAGGCGGAAGGCGGGCGATAACGTCGCTTCATGGCAGTTGCCGGGACTTCTCCCACCGAGGTGACCGTACGTCGCGCCAGGACCGCGGACGTGCGGTCGGTGCGACGCCTCATCGAGACCTACTCCCGTGACCGCATCCTGCTCAACAAGCCCACCGTGACGCTTTTCGAGGACATCCAGGAGTTCTGGGTGGCCGAACGGGACCACGACGCCGAGGTGGTCGCCTGTGGAGCGCTGCACGTCATGTGGGAGGACCTGGCCGAGGTGCGAACTCTCGCCGTCGACCCGGAGTTGAAGGGCGCCGGGGTGGGGCATCTGCTACTGGAGAAGCTGCTACAGACGGCTCGCTGGATCGGCGTACGCCGCATTTTCTGCCTCACCTTCGAAGTGGAGTTCTTCTCCAAGCACGGCTTCGTCGAGATCGGGGAGACCCCGGTGGACACCGACGTGTACAGCGAGCTGCTCCGTTCCCCCGACGAGGGAGTCGCCGAGTTCCTCGGTCTCGAACGAGTGAAGCCCAACACCCTGGGCAACAGTCGTATGCTGCTGCGTCTCTGAGACCACCGCTCCGCTATGTCCGAAAAATCCCGGGAATCTCGCTCGTGATCGATGCGGTTCCGCCCCAGGGTTTGTGTTTTTACGGGAAAAGGGGTTTGCTTTCGTCGGCAGTATCGGTATTCGGTATTCGAGAGGGAAGCCTGAGGCGGACCGAAGATGCCGAAGGTCAGTGGCTAGGAATGGGAGCAAACACGTGGCACAGAAGGTTCAGGTCCTTCTTGTTGATGACCTCGACGGTGGCGAGGCCGACGAGACCGTAACGTTCGCCCTTGACGGCAAGAGCTACGAGATTGACCTCACCACGGCTAATGCGGACAAGCTGAGGGACGCCCTTGAGCCGTATCTGAAGAATGGCCGTCGGGCCACCGGGCAGCGCAGCCGTGGAAAGGGTCGCGCCCAGTCCGGCGGTTCCAGTGCCCAGGACACCGCGAAGATCCGCGCCTGGGCCAAGGACAACGGATACGAGGTGAATGACCGAGGTCGGGTGCCGGCCAACATCCGCGAGGCCTACGAGAAGGCCAACGGCTGAACCGCCACCACGGTCAACTTCTCGGACCGCCGGCCGGAGAGCCCCGTGGGGGGCACGCCTCACGGCCGAGCGCGAACTGGCCGGCCAAGCGGGGCCGGCCAGCGACGACAGCGGAACCGACGGTCGGCGCGCCGATCGCGGCGCGAGCCGGAACGGTGCGCGTCGTACCGGGAGCGTTGACGCACGAGGAAACGAGCACGGCACAGCACCCGGGCGTGACGTACGGCGTCGGAGGTGCCCCCGCCCCCGGAAGGGGGCGTGACCCGGTCCACCGCCCTGACGGGAGCCCTCCCCCTGTGGACCCCGCCAGGAGACCGGGGCACCCCGCCCGTACGTCCGCCCACCGTGACCCGGGCGAACCCGGGCCCGGCCGGCGAGACCGCGTCAGGGGAGAGGCCTGAGGTGAGGAGGCGCGCCCGCACCGGGCCGCCCGGACGCCCTCGGGCCCCCTGTGGGCCGGCGCCCACCACCCGCGCGGACGACCGCCGTGGTGAGCGCGCCCAGGCGCCGTCACCGCCCGTACCGGAAGCCCGCCGGACCGTCAGCCGCCCGACACCGGGCAGAGCCAGGTCGTGACCCTCCGCGCCGGTACGGCGCGCCCCGGCCGAGTCGCCGACTCCGGGTCCGCTGGGCGTTACCCCACTTCGTCGGTCTGACAACTCTGTTCGCCCGTAGCGGATGCCTATGGTGCACCCGGCATGGACTGTCAGTGTCGCCGGGTAGGAAGTCCCTAGTGGGACGGGGGTGCGTACCGATGACGACCATCAGTTGGCGGAGTGCCGAACGCGGAGCGTTCGCCGTCGGCGTAGGGGATCCGGGCGATCGAGCTTGGCCTGCGGGAACATCGTCTCGCACCATCGAGGTTGGGACAGTTGTCCACTGTTTGGGCCGAGGGGCCAGTGCTGGAAGTCTCCGTACGTGCGGGGATGATCCTGAGCGGTCCTCGCTTGCGGGACTAAGCTGCGGAAGGACAGAGAGGGGACGGACCCCTCACTGCCTGACCGCTCTGAGGAGCGATTAACGATGTTCGAGAGGTTCACCGACCGTGCGCGGCGGGTTGTCGTCCTGGCTCAGGAAGAAGCCCGGATGCTCAACCACAACTACATCGGCACCGAGCACATCCTTCTGGGCCTGATCCACGAGGGAGAGGGTGTTGCCGCTAAGGCACTGGAGAGCCTCGGGATCTCGCTTGAGGCTGTCCGTCAACAGGTGGAGGAGATCATCGGCCAGGGCCAGCAGGCCCCGTCCGGCCACATCCCCTTCACCCCCCGGGCCAAGAAGGTGCTGGAGCTGTCCCTCCGTGAGGCGCTCCAGCTCGGCCACAACTACATCGGCACCGAGCACATCCTGCTCGGCCTGATCCGCGAGGGCGAAGGCGTCGCGGCCCAGGTCCTGGTGAAGCTGGGCGCCGACCTCAACCGGGTGCGCCAGCAGGTCATCCAGCTGCTGTCCGGTTACTCCGGCGGCAAGGAGGCCGCGACCGCCGGTGGCCCCGCCGAGGGCACCCCGTCCACCTCCCTGGTGCTGGACCAGTTCGGCCGCAACCTCACCCAGGCCGCCCGCGAATCCAAGCTCGACCCCGTCATCGGGCGCGAGAAGGAGATCGAGCGGGTCATGCAGGTCCTCTCCCGGCGCACCAAGAACAACCCGGTGCTGATCGGTGAGCCCGGCGTCGGTAAGACCGCCGTGGTGGAGGGGCTGGCCCAGGCCATCGTCAAGGGCGAGGTTCCCGAGACCCTCAAGGACAAGCACCTCTACACCCTGGACCTCGGCGCCCTGGTCGCCGGTTCGCGTTACCGCGGTGACTTCGAGGAGCGGCTGAAGAAGGTCCTCAAGGAGATCCGCACCCGCGGCGACATCATCCTGTTCATCGACGAGCTGCACACCCTGGTGGGCGCGGGCGCCGCCGAGGGCGCCATCGACGCCGCCAGCATCCTCAAGCCGATGCTGGCCCGGGGCGAGCTGCAGACGATCGGCGCCACCACCCTGGACGAGTACCGCAAGTACCTGGAGAAGGACGCCGCCCTGGAGCGTCGTTTCCAGCCGATCCAGGTGGCCGAGCCGACGCTGCCGCACACCATCGAGATCCTCAAGGGTCTGCGTGACCGGTACGAGGCCCACCACCGCGTCTCGATCACCGACTCCGCGCTGGTGGCCGCCGCCCAGCTCGCCGACCGCTACATCTCCGACCGGTACCTCCCGGACAAGGCCATCGACCTCATCGACGAGGCCGGCTCCCGGATGCGTATCCGCCGGATGACCGCTCCGCCGGACCTGCGCGAGTTCGACGAGAAGATCGCCACGGTCCGCCGTGACAAGGAGTCCGCGATCGACTCGCAGGACTTCGAGAAGGCCGCTTCCCTGCGCGACTCCGAGAAGCAGCTGCTGGCCCAGAAGGCCAAGCGGGAGAAGGAGTGGAAGGCCGGCGACATGGACGTCGTCGCCGAGGTGGACGAGGAGCTGATCGCCGAGGTGCTGGCCGCCTCCACCGGCATCCCCGTCTTCAAGCTCACCGAGGAGGAGTCCTCCCGGCTGCTGCGCATGGAGGACGAGCTGCACAAGCGCGTCATCGGTCAGAAGGACGCCATCAAGGCGCTCTCGCAGGCCATCCGGCGTACGCGTGCCGGCCTGAAGGACCCCAAGCGCCCCGGTGGTTCCTTCATCTTCGCCGGCCCGTCCGGTGTGGGTAAGACCGAGCTGTCCAAGACGCTCGCCGAGTTCCTGTTCGGCGACGAGGACGCGATGATCTCCCTGGACATGTCCGAGTTCAGCGAGAAGCACACCGTGTCCCGGCTGTTCGGTTCGCCCCCCGGGTACGTCGGCTACGAGGAGGGCGGCCAGCTGACCGAGAAGGTCCGCCGCAAGCCGTTCTCCGTGGTCCTCTTCGACGAGGTGGAGAAGGCCCACCCGGACATCTTCAACTCCCTGTTGCAGATCCTGGAGGACGGTCGGCTGACCGACTCCCAGGGCCGGGTCGTGGACTTCAAGAACACGGTCATCATCATGACCACCAACCTCGGCACCCGGGACATCTCCAAGGGCTTCAACCTGGGCTTCGCCGCCCAGGGCGACGTCAAGACCGGGTACGAGCGGATGAAGGCCAAGGTCAACGACGAGCTGAAGCAGCACTTCCGCCCCGAGTTCCTCAACCGTGTCGACGACACCGTGGTGTTCCACCAGCTCACGCAGGAGGACATCATCCAGATCGTCGACCTGATGATCGACAAGGTGGACGAGCGGCTCAAGGACCGCGACATGGGCATCGAGCTGAGCGGTGACGCCAAGAAGCTGCTCGCCAAGAAGGGCTACGACCCGGTGCTCGGCGCCCGGCCCCTGCGCCGGACCATCCAGCGGGAGATCGAGGACGTGCTCTCGGAGAAGATCCTCTTCGGCGAGCTGCGGCCCGGTCACATCGTGGTGGTGGAGACCGAGGGCGAGGGTGAGGCCGAGACCTTCACCTTCCGGGGCGAGGAGAAGTCCGCGCTCCCGGACGCCCCTCCGGTGGAGGCCGCCGGTGGCCCGAACCTCTCCAAGGAGGCCTGACGGACACCCGATGAGCCGCCCCCTCTGGCCGGGGAGCGGTGAGCACATCGAGTGAGGAAGGGGCCGGCGCCGAGCGCGCCGGCCCCTTCGCTCCGCCCGGGGAATCCCCGCCGGCCCTGGGGCCGCGCCCGCCCGGCCCCAGGGCCGTACCCGTACCCGGGCAGCGGCCCCGGAACGGGGTTACCGGCTCAGCGGTAGGTGATACGGATGCCCTCCGGCACCCCGGTCACCCGGTCCAGCCGGGGGCTCACCCGCAGGGTGTGCAACTGCGGGAAGGCGCTCAGCCACTCCATGGCCCCGCCCAGGTCGGCGGTCAGCCACAGATGGGTGACCCGTTCCCGTACCAGGCCCTCGACCAGCTGCTCCGGGGTCAACTCGTCGATCACCTGGATCCGGTCACGGCCGCCCAGCTTCCGCAGCGCGGTCAGCTCGGCCTCGTCCGACACCGGGAAGTACAGGCCCTCCGGGTCCAGATGGGCGATGATCTCCTCGGCGTACCGCTCGGTGTCGAAGTGCCGCCAGGGGCGCGCCAACTCGGCCCGTACCCGCAGCGAGGGGTGGTCCCGCAGCCGTACCAGGTAGTCGATGGCCGCGTCGTCCTGCACCCGGGTCGCGGTGACCGCCAGCCGGTACGCCTCCTCCGCGGGCAGCTCCTCCGGGGCCTCCGGCAGCAGCTCCAGCACGATCGGCCCCACCCAGCCCAGCCCCCGGGCGCCCCGCTCGTCACTGGGCCGCACCATGAAGCGGGTGTCCCGCAGTACGTGCTCGCGCGTCGCCGGGTCCAGCTCGCCCGCGTGGTCCATGCAGGCCACCGCCATCAACCGACGGTGCTTGCGCTCCCGCACCGACAACTGGGGGCAGGGCGCCATCAACCGTTCCAGGAAGGCGGCGCACTCGTCCGGCCGGGCGTGGGCGGTGGCCATCCTGATGACCTCCTCCCACTCCGTCTCGTGGGCGTGGTCCACCAGGGACAGGTACTGCCCGCGTTCCACGAACTCCTTGGCACCCAGATAGTCCTGGAAGGTGCGGTGGGTGAACTCCACCGCCGTGTACGGCTGTTCGCGCAGCATCCCGGTGCGGTGCACCAGATGGTCCAGGATGCGTTCCCCGTCCCCCTGCCGGCGCGCGGCCGGGAGGAAGCGCAGCGACTCCTCCAGGATGGCCACCGCCCGCTCCCGCTCCAACCGGGGGCGGCCGTGGTCCAGCGACCAGTACGCCAGCTTCTGCAGCAGCCGTTGCCGCTGCTCGCGCTCCAGGTCGATGTCGTCCGCGTGCAGCACCTCCCGCTCCGGGTCCCGGCGCTGGAGCAGCATGTTCATCGCCGCCTCGTACAAGGCCTTGCGGCCCTGCGGCAGCACACCGAAACGGTCCCGGTTCAACGCGCAGATCAGCCCGCACATCAGCGGGTTGGTGGCGATCTGCCGCAGCTCCCGGAACAGCCGTACCGAACGCAGCAACCGCTCCTGGTAGCCCGGCAACTGGTCGTGGTCGTCGCCCTGGTCCGCCGCGGCGGCCGTGTGCCAGGCGGTGATGAAGGCCATCACCTGCTCCCGGTTCATCGGGGCCAGCAGCAGCTCGTGGAAGCCCTCGTCGGCCAGCCACCCCTCGTCCACCGCCGAGGGACGGGAGGTGACCAGGCAGGTGTTGCCGGAGTAGATCCGCAGCAGCCTGCGCAACTGGTCCCGCAGCCGGGCCCGTTCGCCCTCCGGCGCCTCGTCGATGCCGTCCACCAGCAGCAGACCGCGCCCGGCGGTCAGCACCCGTATCACCCAGCCCTCGGGTGCCTCCTCCGCCAGCGGGTGGTCCACCCGACTCAACAGCTCGTCGGGGGCGGGGAAACCGTCCCGGGCGAACCGGCGCACCGGCAGCACGAAGGGGATACGCCCCCGCAGCTGCGCCAACCGGTTGGGCAGCCGGTCCTCGGCCGTGGTGACCGCGAGCCACTGGATGAGGGTGGTCTTGCCCGACCCCGCCGCCCCGCGTAACAGCACCCGTTCCTGGCTGGTCAGCGCGTGCTCGGCGGCCACCATGGACTGCTCGCCGTCCTGGGTGGGCTCCACCTCCGCGTCCAGGCTCAGATAGGTCGCGTGCAGCGGCCAACTCGCCGGCGCGTTGGGCAGGTCGATGCCGTAGATGGTGACCTGGTCGTGCAGCCGGGCGGTGGCGCGCAGGTAGCGCGCCTCGAACTCGGAGTCCTGGCTCGGCGGTGTCGGATCGCGAAGGATTGCCACGTCGTTGAGGTCCACTAACTGGCCGATACGGTGGCCACGCTCGCCCAGGTGCTCGGCGATGTACGCCGAACGCTGGGTGAGGTGGTGCAACAGGTGCAGGCAGACGTTGTCCAGCAGGCTGTCGTGGAAGCTGGCCGCCCGGAAGGTCAGCGCCCGCTCCGGCCCCGGAGCGGCGGCGCGCAGTCTGCGCGCGTAGGCGTGGGCCCCGTCGCGTACCGCCTGGACGTCGGTGACCTCCAGCTCGCCCATGGTCGCCAGCATCCGCGCCAACTGCTCGCCCACCGCCCGCCGTTCGTCCGGCGGCGGATACCCCGCGCTGGCCCCCAGCTCCACCATCCCGGCGGCCAGTGACTCCAGACCGGCGTGGTCCAGGGTGGGGTTCGCGCCCCGGAACGCCACCTGGGAGGCGATCAGCTCCTCCCCGACGGGAAGGGGACGGGCACGCAGCAACCGCCCGATCAGTGGGGCGATGTCGGCGGACGAGAGGCGTACCGCGGGCTGCATGGTTGCTCCCAATGGCCTTCGTGCACGGGGCGGTTGACGGTGTGCGGGGGGTTCGTGCGCCGTACCTCCGAGCCAGGGTAGTCGGTTGACGGACAGTCAGGGGGTGGCGTTTCCGGCCGGAGAAGGGCGGTGCCCCGGCCCCCGGACGACGGGACAACTCCCGGTGGGGGAGCCCGACATGCACCGGTACGGGCGGTGCGCGTCGTTCCGTGCGGCGCCGCCCGGGCCCAGGCAACCGTGACGGTGACCCTGGCGTCCTAGGAGGTGAGCCGCCGTGTGGAACCCCGAGGGCGTCCACACCCAAGACGACAGCACGCCACCCCCCGTACCGGGCGTCGACCGTCCACCGCCACGGGCGGTGAACGGCCCCGGATTGGCCGCTGAGCTGGACCATCTGGAGGACAAGTGCGCCCGCCCAGCCTTCTCACCCGCCGCCTGCCGCGCGGCCTGGCCTCCCGCAGAAGCCTTGCCGTCGCGGTGTCCCTGGTCGTGGTGGGCAGCGTCGTCGCCGTGGAGGCCGGCGCCCTCTCCCAGGGCGCCTCCTACGAGACCAGCCGCACCCGCGCCACCGCCGCGGCCCGCCCCGCCGGGCTGCCACCCAAGGTCGACTTCAACAACGACGGCTACGAGGACCTGGTGCTCGCCGCGCCCCACGCCACCACCGAAGGGAAGAAGAACGCCGGCTACCTCGCCGTGGTGTACGGCTCCGCACGCGGCGCCAACCCCGGGAAACGGCAACTGCTGTCCGCCGAAGGCGAGCGGATACCCTTCCCCGCCCGCCGCGACGCCCGGTTGGGGCAGGTCACCGCCGCCCGTGACCTGGACGCCGACGGCTACACCGACCTCGCCGTACCCGCCGGGCCCCGGGGACGCCTCGTCGTGCTGTTCGGCTCCCGGAGCGGCCTCACCGCCGGGCAGGCCACCCCCGAGTCCCTCCACGCCGACGGCTCCTCCCTCGCGGCCGGCGACCTCAACGGGGACGGCAACACCGACCTGGTCACCCTGGACAGCGCCCCCTCCGACGCCAGGTCCGAGGTCGCGCCCCGCCCCCTGCGGGTGCTGTACGGCCCGTTCAACAGTGAGGGCGAACCCAGGAAGAACAGCCCCCTCGCCGGGGCGCCCGCCCGGACCGCGAGCACCTCCGGGCGCGACCCCCACCTGCTCGCCGGCGACCTCAACGGGGACGGCAAGGACGAGCTTCTGCAACTCGCGCCCGAGGGCGCCCCCCGTACACCCACCCGGTACTGGCACGGCACCACGGCGGGCCCGCGACCGTCCGCCCGCCGACTTCCAGCGGCCACCGCCGCCACCATCGGCGACACCGACCGGGACGGCTACGGCGACCTGGTACTCCGGGTGGCCGCGCCCGGGCGGTCCGGCGACCACGACGGTCCCGGCGCGCTACGCATCGTGCGCGGTTCCGCCAAGGGGCCGACCCGTCACGGCCGCCTGATCCAGCGGGACAGCCCCGGGATGCCGGGACGCGACGAGTTGGGCGACCGGTTCGGTACCGCCCTCACCGCCGGCGACGTCGACGGTGACGGCTGCGCCGACCTGGTGGTGGGGTTGCCCGCCTGGGACGAGGCCCGTCCGAAGCGTGACGAAGAGGGAGTACGCGGCGGTGACGGCGCCACAGCGCGGCACCGCGACAAGGGCGGCGCCCACCCGGGCCGGAACGGCGCCCACCTCGGCCAGGCCAGCACCGGTCACGGCCACCGCCAGGCGGCCACCGGAGGAGACGGTTCGGGCGGCGGAGCGCCCGCCGGCGGTGGGGTGCTGCTGCTCCGTGGCGCTACCAAGGGGCTCAGCGCGGAGGGGGCCCGCCACTTCACGCAGGAGCAGTCCGCGATCCCCGGCATCCCCGAGCGGGGTGACCTCCTGGGCGCGGCGGTCACCCTCATGGACACCAACGGCGACCGTAAGGACGACCTCGTCATGGGCGCTCCCGGCCAGGACGGTGCCGAGAAGGACAGCGGCGCCGTCTGGGTCGTCCCCAGCAGCCCCTCGGGGCTGGCCACCCGTCGTTCCTGGTCCATGGGTCCGGGGGCGATCGGTGCCCCTGGGACCGGTGGGGGGCTGGGGGCCGCACTCGGTCGGTGAGGTGGGGTGGGGGGCGTGAGGGGGTGTGAGGAGGGGGGGTGTGTGAGGGGTGCGTTGGCGGTGGGGTTTGGGTTGGGGGCGGGTGGGGCGGGGTCGGGTTGTCACAGGTTTTGTGGTGGGTGGGGTGCT
>NZ_JBEXEP010000020.1:0-19362 GCF_040606315.1 Streptomyces sp. NPDC005438 | reverse complement strand
CACCCGCCTGACCCCTCAAACCCCCCACACCACGACCCGACACCAACCACGGCACCACCCCACCCACACCACACCCACAACCCACACCAACACCACAACCAGCAGAACCATCAGAACCAGAACCAGAACCAGAACCGGAACCGGCACCATCCAAGCCGGCATCAGAACCAGCACCCGACTCCACAACATTGGACCCCGAAGCCACCACCCCACGCCCACACGACCCCGCCACCACACCCACAGCCCCCTCCACAACCTCACCCTCCACCACAACCCCAGCACCAGCACCAACCTCGACCCCAACCTCAGGAGCCTCCTCCACAATCACATGCGCATTCGTCCCACTCATACCGAAGCCGGACACACCAGCCCGGCGGGGGCGGTCCTCGGTCCGCTCCCACTCCCGCTCCTCCGCCAACAACTCCACCCCACCCGACGACCAGTCGACGTGCGAGGACGGCGTACCGACGTACAGCGACTTGGGCATGACCCCGTGCTGCATGGCGAGGATGGTCTTGATCATGCCGGCGACACCGGCCGCGCCCTGGGTGTGGGCGATGTTGGACTTGATGGAGCCCAGCCACAGCGGACGTCCCTCGGGGCGGTCCTTGCCGTAGGTCGCCAGCAGGGCGCGCGCTTCGATGGGGTCGCCGAGGGTGGTACCGGTGCCGTGGGCCTCGACCACGTCGACGTCCGACGGACGCAACCCCGCGTTCTCCAACGCGTGCCGAATCACCCGCTGTTGGGCCAGTCCGTTGGGGGCGGTCAGGCCGTTGGAGGCGCCGTCCTGGTTGACCGCCGAGCCCCGCACCACCGCCAGCACCCGGTGACCGTTGCGCTGGGCGTCCGACAACCGCTCCAACAGCAGCAGGCCGACGCCCTCGCCCCAGGCGGTGCCGTCGGCGTCGTCCGAGAAGGGCTTGCACCGACCGTCGGGGGCCAGGCCCCGCTGGGCGCTGAACTCGCGGAAGGTGGAGGGGCTGGCCATCAGGGTGGCCCCGCCGGCGAGGGCCATGGTGCACTCGCCGGACCGTAGGGCCTGCACCGCGAGGTGGATCGACACCAGGGAGGACGAGCAGGCGGTGTCCACGGTGACCGCCGGGCCCTCCAGCCCCAGGGTGTAGGCGATACGGCCGGAGGCCACACTGGTGGCGCTGCCGGTGGCCAGGTAGCCGTCGGTCTCCATGCCGGACTGGTCGACCAACGGGCCGTAGTCCTGTCCGGTGGCTCCGGTGAACACGCCGGTGGCCGTGCCGCGCAGCGAGGACGGCACGATGCGGGCGCGCTCCAGGGTCTCCCAGGCGACCTCCAGCAGCAGGCGCTGCTGGGGGTCCATCGCCAGCGCCTCACGCGGGGATATGCCGAAGAACCCCGCGTCGAACTGGTCGGCTTCGTGCAGGAACCCGCCGTGGCTGACGTAGCTGGTGCCACGGCTGTCGGGGTCGGAGTCGACCAGGGTGTCCATCTCCCAGCCCGGACGGTCCGGGAAGGGGGTGATGGCGTCCTCCCCCTCGGACAGCAGTCGCCACAGGGCCTCGGGGGTGTCGGCACCTCCGGGCAGTCGGCAGGCCATGCCGACGATCGCGATGGGCTCGCGGGCGTTCTGCTCCAGACGCTGGTTACGCCGTTTCAGCTGCTCGTTGTCCCGCAGCGCCTTGCGCAGTGCGTCGACGACCTTGTCAGCGGAGGAGGAGGAAGCCGTCATCTCAACTTTCCCGTGCGTCGTTCTCGTTGCCGAGGGCCAATTGGACCAGGTCGGCCACGTCCATGTCGTCCAGGTCCGGTCCCGCCTCGTCGTCGTCCCGTGGGCGGGTGTCGCCGTCCGAACGGTCCGGGTCGTCGGCCAGTTCCAGCAGGGCGTCCAGCAGGCCGGACTCCCGGAGGCGGCTGAGGGGGATGGAACGTACGGTCGCCCAGGTCGCCGCCTCCTCCGCGCTCTCTCCGGTCTTCTCGTCCCCGGTCGGGAACAGCATCCCACCGAGGTAGCGGGCGAGTTCGGGGAAGGTGGGGTGGTCGAAGACCAGGGTGGTCGGCAGGTTCAGGCCGGTGACCGAGGAGAGGCGGTTGCGCAGGGCCACCACGGTCAGCGAGTCGAAGCCCAGTTCGCGGAACGGCCGGTCCGTGCGCATCTCGGCGGCCGTCTCGTGGCCCAGGGCCACCGCCGCCTCGCGCCGGAGCCGTTCCAGCAGTTGGCGCTGCCGTTCGGCGGCGTCCAGGCCGGCCAGTTCGCGGACCAGTTCCGGTTCGCCGTCCCGTTCCTCGACCGTGTCCGAGGAGGTGAGGGCACGACGGGCCTCGGGCACTCCGTCGATCAGTGGACGGTTGCGGGTGGCGGTGTAGGTGGGGGCGAAGGTCTTCCAGTCGATGTCGGCGACGACCAGTTCGCCCTCGTCCAGGCCGACCGAATCGGCCAGGGCCTGTACGGCGTACTCGGGGTCCATCTGCCGCATTCCCAGGCGCCGTAGGAACTCGCCGGTGTCGGCGTCCACCATGCCGCCGCCGCCCCAGGGGCCCCAGGCGATGGAGGTGGTCGGGCGTCCCTCGGCGCGGCGGGCGGCGGCGAAGGCGTCCAGGTAGGCGTTGGCCGCCCCGTAGGCGACCCGGCCGGCGTTGCCCCAGATGCCGGCGCCGGAGGAGAACAGCAGGAAGGTGTCGAGTTCCACCTCCCAGTGGTCGACGGCTTCGGCCAGGTGGCGCGCGCCGGCCACCTTGGGGCCGAGTACCCGCGCCATCTCCTCCGGGGTGAGCTGGGCGAGGGCGGTCTCCTGTCCGCTGGTGCCGGCGGCGTGGAGTACGGCACGGAGGGGTGGCCCGTCGACCGTGACCTTGGCGAACAGGGCGTTGACCGCCTCCTGGTCGCTGAGGTCGCAGGCGGCGATGACCACCTCGGCGCCCAGGTCGAACAGTTCCTCGCGCAGCTCGGGCATTCCCTCGGCGGCCTCGCCCCGTCGGCTGACCAGCACCACGCGTTCGGCGCCGGCCCGGGCGGCCCATCGGGCGAGGTGTCCGCCCAGGGCGCCGGTACCGCCGGTGATCAGCACGGTGTCGCGGGGCTGCCAGGGGTCGGGGGCCGCCTGGGCGGGTGCCCGGGTCAGCCGGCGGGCCGACAGCCCGCCGGGGCGTACCGCGAGGTGTTCCTCCTCGGTGGCCCCGCTGAGTACGGCCCGCAGGTGTTCGGCCTCGGTACCACCGAGGGTGGCGGGCAGGTCGACCAGCCCGCCCCAGGTGCCCGGCAGGTCCAGCCCGACGACCACACCGGCGCCCCAGGTCAGGGCCTGGGTGGGGTGCAGTGGCGGGTCCTGGGGGTCGGTGCCCACCGCGCCCACGGTCGCCACCCAGAGGGGGGCGGGGGTGGCCCGTTCCTCCAACGCCACGGCGGTGGCGGTGAGTTGGGCGAGCCCGAGGGGGGTGGGGCCGTGTTCGGGGTGCGGGGTCTCGTCGAAGGCGGTGAGCGTCAGGACGCCGGCCGGCTCCCGTTCGCCCAGCGCCTCCCGTATCCGGGTGCCGACCGCCGTGGCGTCGGTGTCGGCGGGGCGCAGGGTCACCTCGACGACCTCCGCTCCGCCGTCGGTCAGTGCCCGGGCGGTCTGGTCGGCCAGTGCGCCGTGGCCGCCGTCGCCCTCGGCGCGCAGCAACAGCCAGGTGCCGGACAGGGGTTGGGCGGTGGTGGAGCGTACGGCCTTCCAGGTGGTGCGGTAGCGCCAGCCGTCCACGGTGCCGCGCATCCGGCGGCCGGTGTGCCAGCGGGACAGGGCCGGCAGTACCGAGGCGAGGTGGTGCGGGGCCAGGTCGAGGCGGCGGCCGATGGACTCGGCGTCCTCGGTGGCCACGGCTCGCCAGAAGTCGGCCTCCTGGGGGTCGGCGGGGGCGTCGATGACCGGGTGGTCGTCCAGGTCGGGCCAGAACCGTCGGCGGTCGAAGGCGTACGCGGGCAGCTCGACGTGCCGGGTACCGGGGCCGGCAAGGGCCCGGGCCCAGTCGACGGTGGCGCCGGCGACGTGGGCTTCGGCGAGGGAGAGCAGGAAGCGGTCCATGCCGCCGTCGTCGCGACGCAGCGATCCGACGGCCACCACCTCGTCGGCGCCCTCGCGTTCGGCGAGGGTCTCGGTCACCGCGCCGGTGAGGACCGGGTGGGAGCTGACCTCGATCACGGGGCCGTAGCCCCGTTCGGCGAGGGTGCGCACCGAGTCGGCGAAGCGGACCGGCTGGCGCAGGTTGCGGAACCAGTAGCCGCCGTCGAGGGGGGTGTCCTCCACCTCGGCCCACTCGGCGGTGACGGTGGACAGGAAGGGCACCTCGGGCGGGTGGGCGGTGATCGGGGCCAGTACCTCGGCGAGGGGTTCCTCGATCGCGTCGGCGTGCCAGGAGTGGGAGGCGTAGTTGATCGGCACCCACTTGGTGCGTACGCCCCGCTGGCGGCACTCGGCGATCAGTTCCTCCAGGGCGTCGCGGTCGCCGGAGACCACCACGGCGCGGGGGCTGTTGACCGCGCCGACGCACAGCCGGTCCTGGTAGGGGCTGAGCATCTCCTCGACGCGTTCGGGGCCGACCTCGACGGACACCAGCCCGCCCTTGCCGGCGAGTGCGGTGACCTCGCGTCCGCGCAGGCACACCACCCGGGCGGCGTCGCGGAGGGAGAGGGCGCCGGCGAAGCAGGCGGCGGCGATCTCTCCCTGGGAGTGGCCGATGACGGCGGCCGGTTCGACTCCGTGGGAGCGCCACAGTTCGGCGAGGGAGACGGTGACCGCGAAGGTGGCGGGCTGCACCACGTCGTCGCCTTCCAGCCCGGGGGCTCCGGGGGCCTGGCGGAGTACGTCGGTCAGCGACCAGTCGACGAACTCCGACAGGGCGGCCTCGCAGCGTGCCAGGTGTTCGGCGAACACCGGGCTCTGGTCGAGGAGTTCGGCGGCCATGCCGGGCCACTGGGAGCCCTGGCCGGGGAAGACGAACACGGGGCGGCTGAGGGGGCGTGCCGGTCCCTCGACGACCTGTCGGGAGGGTTCGCCCTGGGCCAGGGCCCGTACGCCGTCCAGGAGTTGGGCGCGGTCGGAGCCGACGACCACGGCGCGGTGTTCCAGGGGGGAGCGGTCGGCGGCCAGGGACAGGGCGACGTCGGCGGGGGCGAGTTCGCTGGCCGCCGGCAGCAGGCGGGCGGCCTGGGTGCGCAGCGCGGCGGCGTCGGGGGCGGACAGCAGCCAGGCGGTCGGCCCCTCGGGGGGTGCGGTGGTGGGGTCGGGGCCGTGCGCGTCGGCGGGGTCGGCTTGTTCGAGGATGATGTGGGCGTTGGTGCCGCTGATGCCGAACGAGGAGACGGCGGCGCGCCGTACGTGTCCGGTCTCGGGCCACTCCTGGTTGTCGTGGAGCAGTCGTACGGCTCCGGCCTCCCAGTCGACCTTGGTGGAGGGCTGGTCCAGGTGCACGATCCGGGGCAGTACCCCGTGTCGCATGGCCATCACGCTCTTGATGACGCCGGCGACGCCGGCGGCGGCCTGGGTGTGGCCCAGGTTGGCCTTCAGGGCGCCGACGAACAGGGGGGCGTCGGCCGGGCGGTCCTGGCCGTAGGTGGCCAGCAGGGCCTGGGCCTCGATGGGGTCGCCCAGCGAGGTGCCCGTACCGTGCGCCTCCACCACGTCCACCTCGGTGGCGGTGAGGCCGGCGGTCTGGAGGGCCTGTCGGATGACGCGCTGCTGGGAGGGGCCGTTGGGGGCGGTGAGCCCGTTGGAGGCGCCGTCCTGGTTGATGGCCGAGCCCCGGATGAGGCCGAGGACGCGCCGGCCGTTGCGGCGGGCGTCGGACAGGCGTTCCAGCAGGACCAGTCCGAGGCCCTCGCCCCAGCCGGTGCCGTCGGCGGCTTCGGCGAAGGGCTTGCAGCGGCCGTCGGGGGCCAGGCCGCGTTGTCGGCTGAAGGCCTGGAAGACGGTGGGGGTGCACATCACGGTGGCGCCGCCGGCGACGGCGAGTTCGCACTCGCCGGCCCGTAGCGCGTTGACCGCCCAGTGGATGGCGACCAGGGAGGAGGAGCAGGCGGTGTCGACGGTGACGGCCGGGCCCTCCAGTCCGAAGGTGTAGGCGATACGGCCGGAGGCGACGCTGCCGGCGGTGCCGCTGCCGAGGTGGCCCTCCAGGTCGTGTTCCCGTCCGTGCAGCAGGATCGGGTAGTCGGTGTACATCAGGCCGACGTAGGTGCCGGTCTGGCTTCCCTTGAGGGAGCGGGGGGCGATGCCGGCGCGCTCGAACAGTTCCCAGGAGGACTCCAGCAGCAGGCGTTGCTGCGGGTCCATCGCCAGGGCCTCGCGCGGGCTGATGCCGAACACCGTGGGGTCGAACCGGTCGGCGTCCTCCAGGAAGCCGCCGTCGCGGACGTAGCTGGTGCCGGTGCGTTCGGGGTCAGGGTCGAAGAGTTGGTCGAGGTCCCAGCCCCGGTCGGTGGGCATGGGCACCACGGCGTCCTCGCCGCGCAGCACCAGGTCCCACAGGGCCTCCGGGGAGTCGGCGCCGCCGGGCAGCCGGCAGGACATGGAGACGATGGCGATGGGGTCGTCGTCGGGGGCGGGCCGGTTGCCCGCCGTCCTGGCCGGGGTGGTGTCGGGTTCGGCGCGGTCGCCGAGGAGGGACTCCAGGTGTTCGGCGAGGGCGGCCGGGGTGGGCTGGTCGAAGATCACCGAGGGGGGCAGTCGTACGCCGGTCTCCTCGCTGAGCTGGTTGCGCAGTTCGACGGCCATCAGGGAGTCGAAGCCCAGGTCGGAGAAGGCCTTCTCGGGGTCGACGGAGCTGCCCGAGGGGTGGCGGAGTACGGCGGCGATCCGGCCGCGTACCACGTCGATCATGGGGGCGCGGCCGGTACGGGTCCGGGTGCGGGCGGCGGGCTGGCCGACCAGTCCGCGCAACAGGGCGGGCAGGGTGTGCTGTTGGCGGCGCAGCACGGAGAAGTCGAGGGCGACCGGTACCAGGCCGGGTTCCTCGCGGTGCAGCGCGGTGTCGAACAGGGCGAGGCCCTCGGGTCCCTTGAGGCTGAGGACGCCGACGCTGCCGGCGCGGGCCAGGTCGACCTCGGTGAGGCCGCCGACCATGCCGTCCTCGCCTTCCCACAGGCCCCAGGCGAGGGACAGCGCGGGCAGGCCCTCGGCGCGGCGGCGTTGGGCGAGCGCGTCCAGGTAGGCGTTGGCGGCGGCGTAGTTGCCCTGGCCGGGGCCGCCGAAGGTGCCGGCGGCGGAGGTGAACAGCACGAACGCGGACAGGTCCAGGTCGCGGGTGAGTTCCTCCAGGTGGAGGGCGCCGGCGACCTTCGGGGCGAGGACGACGTCCAGGCGTCCGGGGGTGAGGGACTGGACGATGCCGTCGTCGAGGGTGCCGGCGAGGTGGATGACGGCGGTCAGCGGGTGGGCGCTGGGTATCCGGTCCAGTACCCGGGCCAGGGCGTCGCGGTCGGCGACGTCGCAGGCCTCGATGCTGATGTCGGCGTCCAGGTCGGCCAGTTCCAGGGCTCCGGTGGCGTTGGGGCCGGAGCGGCTGGTGACCAGCAGGTGGCGGACGCCGTGTTCGGTGACCAGGTGGTGGCACAGGGCGCGGCCGAGGCGGCCGGTGCCGCCGGTGACCAGGACGGTGCCCTCGGGGTCGAACGGGGCGGGCCGGCCGGTGGGTTCGACGGGGACGCGCACCAGTCGGGGCACGTACCAGCGGCCGTCGCGCAGCGCCAGGCGGGGTTCCTTGCGGGCGACGATGCCGGCCGGGGTGAGGGGGATGTCGTCCGGGTCGATGTCGTCGGGCAGGTCGACCAGTACCAGGCGTTCGGGGTTCTCCGACTGGGCGGAGCGGACCAGTCCGTCGACGGCGGCGGCGACCGGGTTCACCGGGGCGGCCTCGCCGGGCAGCCGTACCGCGCCCCGGGTACGCAGGACGCACCAGGAGTCGTCGGCCGAGGGGCGGGCCAGCTGGCGCTTGATCATCTCCAGGGTCTGGTGGAGGGCTTCGCGTACCGCCTGGTGGGGGTCTTCGGGCAGGTCGGCGGCGGCGCCGGGGAGGTCGACCACCTCGGGGGCGACGGTGGGCTCGTCGCCGGGGTGCCCGTCCGGGGGCAGTTCCTGCCACTCCAGGCGGAAGAGGGTGTCCCGTGGCCGGGGGCGGGGCTTCTCCCGGAGCCGCTCGGCGGTGACCGGCCGCAGCAGCAGGGAGTCCACGGCGAGTACGGGGGTGCCGGTGCCGTCGGTGGCGGTGAGGGCGAAGGACTGCTCGGAGGCGCGGCGCAGGGTGACCCGCAGGGCCAGGGCGCCGGGTACCGGGACCGACACCCCGGACCAGGTGAAGGGCACGGCTCCGGTGACCGGGCCGCCGTCCAGGGCGGAGGCGTGGAGCGCGGAGTCCAGCAGGGCGGGGTGGATCTGGAAGCGTTCGGCGTCGAGGTACCGGGACTCGGGGAGTTCGACCTCGGCGTAGAGGGCGTCGGTCCCGCGCCAGGCGGAGGTGAGCCGGCGGAACAGGGGGCCGTAGGACAGCCCGGCGTCGGCGAGTTCCTCGTACAGGCCCTCGGTGTCGAGGGGTTGGGCGTCGGCGGGCGGCCAGACCGGGGGCACGTCGGGGGTGTCGTCGAAGGCGGGGGTCAGGGAGCCGTCGAAGTGGCGGGTCCAGGGCTGGTCCTCGTCCGCCCCGCTGGTGCGGGCGTAGCCGGTGACCGTGCGGTGGCCGACCTCGTCGGCGGCGCCGACCACGACCTGGAGGCTGATCCGCTCGTTCTCCTCCATCGTCAGCGGTTCGGCGAGGACCAGTTCTCCGACGCGTGGGCAGTCGGTCAGGGCGCCGGCGCGCAGGGCGAGTTCGAGGAAGGCGGTGCCCGGCAGCAGGATCTGGCCGGCGACCCGGTGGTCGGCCAGCCACGGGTGGGTGTGCAGGGACAGTTCGCCGTGGAAGACGGTGCCGCCGGCGTCGGCGCGGTCCCATCCGGCGCCCAGGACGGCGTGCGACTCCGCCTCGTCGGGGCGGGTGATGGGCACGTCCAGCCACAGCCGGCGGTGCTGGAAGGCGTAGGTGGGCAGGTCGACGCGTCGGGCTTGGGTGCCCTCGTAGAAGCGCGACCAGTCGACGGGCACGCCGGCGGTCCACAGCCGGGCCAGGGCGTGCAGCAGGGAGTGGTTCTCGGGGGCGTCCTTGCGCAGCAGGGGCTGGACCACGCACTGGGCGGGCACGTCGTCGGCGACGGCGGCGGACAGCGGGCCGGTGGGGCCGAGCTCGACGAAGCGTCGGGTGCCCAGGCGGCGCAGTCCGGCGATGCCGTCGGCGAAGCGCACCGCCTCGCGTACGTGCCGCACCCAGTGGTCGGCGGTGAACCGGTCCACCACCGCGCCGGTCAGGTTGGAGACCACGGGAATGCGGGGGGCCTGGTACGTCACCGACTCGGCGACCGCGCGGAACTCGCCCAGCATGGGGTCCATGCGCGCGGAGTGGAAGGCGTGGCTGACCGACAGCCGGCGAACGCCCCGGTCGGCGAAGTGCTCGGCGGCGCGCAGTACGGCGTCCTCGTCGCCGGAGAGCACCAGGGAGCCGCTGGCGTTGAGGGCCGCGAGGGACACCCCCTCGCCCAGCAGGGGGGCCACCTCCTCCTCGGTGGCGCGGACCGCGACCATGGCCCCGCCGGCCGGCAGGGCCTGCATCAGCCGGCCCCGTGCGGCCACCAGTCGGCAGGCGTCCGGGAGGCTGAGGGCGCCGGCAACGTGGGCGGCGACCAGTTCGCCGATGGAGTGGCCGATGAGGTGGTCGGGGGTGACGCCCCAGGACTCCAGCAGCCGGAACAGCGCCACTTCGAGGGCGAACAGTGCCGGCTGGGTGTACTCGGTGCGCTCCAGCCGGTCGGCGTCGTGGAACATCACCTCGCGCAGGGGTGTGGCGGTGCCCGAGGCGCTGTCGAAGTGTCCGCACACCTCGTCCAGGGCGGCGGCGAACACCGGCTGGCTGGCGTACAACTCCCGCCCCATGCCGACGCGTTGGGCGCCCTGCCCGGAGAACAGGAAGGCCAGCGGCCCCCCGACGGTACGGCCCCGCACCACGCCGGGCGCGGCGTCGTCGCCGGAGGCCAGGGCGGCCAGCGAGGCGCCCAGTTCCTCCGGGGCGGCCCCCACCACCACGGCGCGGTGTTCCAGCGCGGCACGGGTGGTGGCCAGCGCGTACCCGACGTCCAGGGGGCGCTGTCCGGCCACGGAGCCGGCGAGCCGTTCGGCCTGGGCGGCGACGCCCTCGGGGCTCCGGGAGGACAGCGGCCACAGGGCGAACGGCAGGGAGCGCCCCGGCTCCGGTACCTGGGTGCCGTCCTCGGCCTCCTCCTCGGCGGGCGGTTCCTCCACGATCACGTGGGCGTTGGTGCCGCTGACCCCGAAGGAGGAGACGGCGGCGCGCCGGGGCCGGTCGGTGGTCGCCGGCCAGGGCCGGTCCTCGGTGAGCAGGCCCAGCCGGCCGCCGCTCCAGTCGACGTGGCGGGAGGGCTGGTCGGCGTGCAGGGTGCGGGGCAGGTGGCCGTGCCGCATGGCCAGCACCATCTTGATGACGCCGGCGACTCCGGCGGCGGCCTGGGTGTGGCCGAGGTTGGACTTCAGCGAGCCCAGCCACAGCGGCTGGCCGTCGGGGCGTTCCTGGCCGTAGGTGGTCATCAGGGCCTGGGCCTCGATGGGGTCGCCCAGGGTGGTGCCGGTGCCGTGCGCCTCGACCGCGTCCACGTCGCCGGGGGCGAGCCGGGCATCGGTCAACGCCTGGCGGATGACGCGCTGTTGGGAGGGGCCGTTGGGGGCGGTCAGGCCGCTGCTGGCGCCGTCCTGGTTGACGGCCGAGCCCCGGATGACGGCCAGCACCGGGTGGCCGTTACGGCGGGCGTCGGACAGCCGCTCCAGGGCGAGCAGGCCGACGCCCTCGGACCATCCGGTGCCGTCGGCGTCGTCGGAGAAGGACTTGCAGCGGCCGTCGGGGGCCAGGCCCCGGTGGCGGGCGAACTGGATGAAGGCGGCGGGGGTGGACATCACGGTGACCCCGCCGGCCAGGGCGAGGGTGCACTCGCGGGCGCGCAGGGCCCGGCAGGCGAGGTGGAGCGCCACCAGGGAGGAGGAGCAGGCGGTGTCCAGGGTGACCGCGGGGCCCTCCAGGCCCAGGGTGTAGGCGACGCGGCCGGAGGCGATGCTCGGTGAGCTGCCGTTGCCGATGTGGCCTTCCAGCCCGCGCGGGGGTTGCCGGACGCGGGTGCCGTAGTCGTTGTACATCACGCCGACGTACACCCCGGTGCGGCTGCCGCGCACCGAGGTGGGGCTGATGCCGCTCCGTTCCAGGGCCTCCCAGGAGGCCTCCAGCAGCAGGCGCTGCTGGGGGTCGGTGGCGAGCGCCTCCCGGGGGCTCATGCCGAACAGTTCGGGGTCGAACTCGGCGGCGTCGTGCAGGAACCCGCCCCTGGTGGAGTAGGTGGTGCCGGGGCGGTCGGGGTCCGGGTCGTAGAGGGAGTCCAGGTCCCAGCCACGGTCGGTGGGGAAGTCGGTGACCGCGTCGGTGCCGTCCCGCAGCAGTTGCCACAGGTCCTCGGGGCTCCGTACGCCTCCGGGCAGGCGGCAGCTCATCCCGACGATCGCGATGGGCTCGGTCTCCCGGGACTCCAACTCCCCCAGCCGCTGGCGGGTGCGGTGCAGGTCGGCGCTCGCTCGCTTCAGATACTCGCGAAGCCGGTCCTCAGTCATGGATTCGCCCTTTCGGCCGCCTTGGCCCTCGTGCGCGACGTGGTCTGCCACTCCGCCGCCCTCACGTGTCCAGTTCGTTGTCGAGGAACTGGAAGATCTCGTCGTCGGTCGCCGTGGCGAAGCGGTCCGCCGACGGGTCGTCGGCCTGGCCCGGTGCGGTGGTCGCCGCGCCGTGCTCCTCCCCTCCGGTCAGTTCGGACAGCAGGGTCCGCAGGCGTTCCTCGACCTTCTCCCGCAGTTCCTCCTCGCCGCCCAGCTCGGGCAACCGGGCGCCGAGCCGCTCCAGTTCGCCGAGGATCGGGGTGACCGCGCGGGCGGTGTCGGAGGGGAAGACCTCGCCCAGGTGGGTGGCGAGCCCGGCGGGGGTCGGGTAGTCGAACAGCACGGTGGCCGGCAGGGAGAGCCCGGTCTGGGCGGCGAGCCGGTTGCGCAGTTCGACGGCGCTGAGGGAGTCGAAGCCCATCTCCAGGAAGCCGCGTTCGGCGTCCACCAGGTCGGAGCTGTCGTAGCCGAGTACGGCCGCCGACTCGTCACGCACCAACTGGAGCAGCGCGCGGTCCCGTTCGGCGCGGGGCAGGGCGCCCAGCCGGCTGGCGGTGTCGGATGCCGTGGGGGCCTCGGCGGCCGTACCGGCCGAGTGCGCCACGGTGGTGTCGGCGACCTGGGGGCGGACCCGTACCAGGTCCCGTAGCAGGTGCGGTATCCGTTCGGTGGCGGCCAGGGGGGCCAGCGACAGCCGGGCCGGCACCAGCACCGCGTGGTCCACGGTGCGGGCCAGGTCGAGCAGCGCCAACCCGTCCTCGGTGGACAGGGCGGTGACCCCGCCCCGTTCGAACCGGGCCCGGTCGGAGTCGCCCAACTTGCCGGTCATGGCGCTGAGTTCGGCCCAGGGGCCCCAGTCGAGGGACTGGCCGGGCAGGCCCTGGGCCCGCCGGTGGGAGGCCAGGGCGTCCAGGAAGGCGTTGCCGGCCGCGTAGCTGGCCTGCCCCGCTCCGCCGAAGGTGGCGGCCAGCGAGGAGAACAGCACGAAGGCCGACAGTTCCCGGGTCCGGGTGAGTTCGTGCAGGTGGAGGGCGGCGTCGACCTTCGGGGCGAGGACCCCGTCGACCCGTTCGGGGGTCAGCGAGGTCACGACGCCGTCGTCGACCACACCGGCGGTGTGCACCACGTTGGTCAACGGGTGTTCGGCCGGCACCTGGTCCAGTACCCGGGACAGGGCGTCGCGGTCGGCGACGTCGCAGGAGGCGAGGGTCACCTCGGCCCCCAGCGCGGTCAGTTCCTCCCGCAGGGCCTCGGCCCCGGGCGCCTCGGGCCCGCGCCGGGACACCAACAGCAGCCGCCGCAGCCCGTGTCGGGCGACCAGATGGCGGGCCACCAGGGCTCCCAGGGTGCCGGTGGCTCCGGTGACCAGGGTGGTACCGGAGGGGTCCCACAGCGGCTGGGCGTCCGGGCCTGGGGTGGTGGCGGGGACCCGGGCCAGGCGGGCGGCGCGTACGCGTCCCCCGCGCAGCGCGGTCTGCGGTTCCTCGCCCGCGACGGCGGCGGGCAGCGCGGCGAGGGAGGCGGGGTCGGGGTCCTGGTCGAGGTCGATCAGGGCGAACCGTCCGGGGTTCTCCGAGCGGGCGGTGCGCACCAGTCCGTGTACGGCGGCGGCGGCCAGGTCGGTGACCTCGCCGTCGTCGTCCACGGCGAGGGCGCCCCGGGTGACGAACACCAGCCGGGACCCGGCCGCCCGCTCGTCCGCGAGCCAGCCCTGTACCAGGGCGAGCGCCTGGTGGGTGGCCCGTCGTACGTCCCGGGGGGAGGCGTCGGGCGAGGCCGCGGGGTCGGCGACGATGACCCGGTCCGGCAGCGGCGCCCCGGCGGTCACGGCCTGGAACAGGCTGTCCAGGGTGGGGTACGAGGCGAGCCCGGCCGCGTCGGCCAGGGTCTTCGCCACGTCGGGCACCGGGTCGGCGCTGCCCAGCAGCGCCCAGTTGCGCCCGGACGGCACCGGTTCGGGGGTGACCGACGCCCAACGGGTGTGGAACAGCGCCTCGTGCGGCACCCGTGGGGCGCCCTGGCGGGTGCCCCCGGTGGAGGGCCGGAACGCCAACGAGCCGACGGACACCACCGGTTGGCCCGACGGGTCCCAGGCCCGTACGGCCACGGTGTGCGTTCCGGTGGTCTCCAGCCGTACCCGCAGGCTGGTGGCGCCGGCCCGGTGGAGTACGGCTCCCTCGAAGGTGAAGGGCATCACGCCCTGGCCCTCGTCGCCGGCCTCGCCGAGTCCGATGGTCTGGAGGGCGGCGTCGAACAGCGCCGGGTGCAGGCCGTAGCCCTCGGTGTCGGTGCCCTCGGGCAGGGTCACCTCGGCGTAGATGTCGGTGCCCTGCCGCCAGGCGGCGCGCAGCCCCTGGAAGGCGGGGCCGTAGTCGGCGCTGACCTCGGCCAGGCGGGCGTAGAAGCCCTCCAGGTCGAGGGCGGTGGCCTCGGCCGGCGGCCACTGGGCGGGCGCGGCCTCGGGCGGGGTGTCGGTCTCCGGCAGGAGGGTGCCGGAGGCGTGCCGCTGCCAGGGCTGCTCGTCGGGGGCGTCGGCCGGCCGCGAGTGGACGCTCAGCGCGCGGGCGCCGCCCTCGTCCGGGTCGCCGACCCGTAGCTGGAGGTGGACGGCCGTCCCCTCGGTCAGGGGTAGCGGCGCCTCCAGGGTGAGTTCGCCGACCCGGCCGCAGCCGACCTGGTCGCCGGCGCGTACGGCGAGTTCGGCGAAGGCGGTGCCGGGCAGCACCACGGTGCCGTCGATGACGTGGTCGGCCAGCCAGGGGTGTCCGTGCAGCGACAGCTGGGCGGTGAACAGGTGGCCGTCGTCCTCGGCCAGCCGCAGCGCGGCGCCCAGCAGCGGGTGGTGGGCGGACCGCAGGCCGGCCTCGTCCACGTCGCCCCGTCGGCGGGGGGTGTCCAGCCAGTAGCGCTGGCGTTGGAAGGGGTAGGTGGGCAGCGGTACGGGCTCCGCCTGGGGCGGGCACAGGGCGGCGACGTCCAGCGGGGCGCCGCCGGTGTGGAGCTGGGAGACGGCGGTGAGGAGGTTCTCCGCCTCGGGGCGGCCACGGCGTACCGCAGGGGCCACCACTCCGGTCGCCCCCTCCGGGCGGCAGTCCGAGGTCAGGGCGGTGAGCACCGCGTCCGGGCCGACCTCCAGGTAACGGGTGACGCCCTCACCGTCCAGGAAGGCGACGCCGTCGGCGAACCGTACGGCCTCGCGCACCTGGGAGACCCAGTAGGCGGGGCTGCGCAGCTGCTCCTCGGTGGCGGTGCGTCCGGTGACGTCGGACACCACCGGGATCGTCGGCGGGGACAACGGGACGTCCCGGACGATCTCCTCGAAGCGCTCCAGCATCGGGTCCATATGAGGCGAGTGAAACGCATGGCTGACCCGCAAACGCTTAGTCTTTCGACCGAGTTCGGCGAAGTGGGCGGCGATGTCGTCCACCTCGGCGGTGTCGCCGGAGACCACGGTGGCCTCGGGTCCGTTGAGGGCGGCGACACACACCCGGTCCTCCCGGCCGGCCAGCAGAGCCCGTACCTCGTCCTCGGAGGCGACCAGGGAGACCATGGCCCCGCCCTCGGGCAGCTCGCGCATCAGTCGGCCCCGGGCGGCGACCAGTCGGCAGGCGTCGCCCAGGGTGAGGACGCCGGCCACGTGGGCGGCGGCCAGTTCGCCGATGGAGTGGCCGATCAGGTAGTCCGGGGTCACCCCCCAGGACTCCAGCAGCCGGAACAGCGCCACCTCGACGGCGAACAGCGCCGGCTGGGTGTAGTCGGTACGGTCCAGCAGCTCGGCCAGGTCGGTGCCCTCCGAAGCGAACACCACCTCCCACAGCGGCTGGTCCAGCTCCAGGTCCAGGTGGGCGCACACGGCGTCGAAGGCCTCGGCGTAGGCCGGGAACACCTCGTACAACTCCCGCCCCATACCAGGGCGTTGGGCGCCCTGCCCGGAGAACAGGAACGCGGTACGGCCACCACCGCTCACCCCGACGGCACCCGGCGCGGGCACCCGACCCTCCAGCCAGCCGGCCAACCGCTCCCGCAGCGCGTCCCGGTCGGTGCCCCAGCACAGCAGCCGGTGCTCGAAGCGGGAACGTGCGGCGAGGGTACGGGCCACCCCAGCGGCGTCGGCCTCGGGCCGGGCCTCCAGGGTCTCCAGCAGGTTGCGGCCCTGGGCCCGCAGCGCCTCGGCGCTGCGGGCGGACAGCACCCACGGCAGCCAGTCGCCGCAGGGCGGTGCCGTCGGGACCACCGGGCTGGCCGTGGACGGTGCCGGCTCCTCCTCGGGGGCCTGCTCGACGATCACGTGGACGTTGGTGCCACTGACGCCGAACGAGGACACCCCGGCGCGGCGTGGGCGGTCGGCCTCCGGCCAGGGGCGCTCCTCGGTGAGCAGCCGTACCGTGTCGCCGGACCAGTCCACATGCGGGGTGGGTTCCTCGGCGTGCAGGGTCCGGGGCATCACCTGGTGTCGCAGGGCCAGCACCGTCTTGATCACGCCGGCCATCCCGGAGGCGGCCTGGGTGTGGCCGATGTTGGACTTCACCGACCCCAGCCACAGCGGCCGGTCGGCCGGCCGGTCCGCTCCGTAGGTGGCCAGCAGGGCCTCCGCCTCGATCGGGTCACCGAGCTTGGTGCCCGTACCGTGCGCCTCCATCAGGTCGACGTCGGCCGGGCCCAGTCCGGCGCCGGCCAGCGCCTGGCGGATCACCCGCTGCTGCGCCGGCCCGCTGGGAGCGGTGAGCCCGTTGGAGGCGCCGTCCTGGTTGACGGCCGAGCCCCGGATGACCGCCAGCACCTGGTGGCCGTGGCGCCGGGCCTCCGACAGCCGCTCCACCAGCACCAGTCCGACGCCCTCGGCCCAGCCGGCGCCGTCCGCCTCGGCGGAGAACGCCTTGCAGCGCCCGTCCGGGGACAGGGCGCCCTGGCGGCTGAACTCGACGAAGGTGTCCGGGGTGGAGATGATCGTGACCCCTCCGACCAGGGCCTGGGAGCAGTCACCGGACCGCAGCGCCTGGATCGCCTGGTGCAGGGCCACCAGGGAGGAGGAGCAGGCGGTGTCCACGGTGACCGCCGGGCCGGTCAGCCCGAAGGTGTAGGCGATGCGGCCGGAGGCCACGCTGGCGGCGCTGCCCGTGGCGAGCTGGCCCTCGTACTCGCCCGGGGCGTCGCCCAGGCGGGAGCCGTAGTCGTTGTAGTTGGCCCCGACGAACACCCCGACCGAGGAGCCCCGGACGCCGGCCGGGTCGATCCCGGCCCGTTCGAAGGCCTCCCAGGTGGTCTCCAGTAGCAGCCGGTGCTGGGGGTCGATGGCCGGGGCGGTACGCGGGGAGATGCCGAAGAAGTGCGGGTCGAACCGGGCGGCGTCGTGCAGGAAGCCGCCTCCCCGGGTGTAGTAGGTGCCCGCCCGGTCCGGGTCCGGGTCGTAGAGCCCCTCCAGGTCCCAGCCACGGTCGGTGGGGAACGGCGTCACCGCGTCGCCGCCCGAGGCCAGCAGCTCCCAGAGGCCCTCGGGGGTGTCGATGCCGCCGGGCAGACGGCAGCTCATGGCGATGATGGCCACGGGGTCGTCGTCCGACGCCGTCACGGGTACGGGGGCGGCCCCCGCCTCCTCGGTGACCGGTTCGCCGCCGAACAGTTCGTCGCGCAGGTGGCGGGCCAGTCGTCCGGCGGTGGCGTGGTCGAACACCACCGTGACCGGCAGCCGCAGCCCGGTGGCGGTGTTCAGCCGGTTCCGCAGGTCCACGGCCGTCAGCGAGTCGAAGCCCAAATCCCTTAGCGCGCGGTCCAGTTCGACCGCCTCCGGGTCCGGCAGACCGAGTGCCGCCGCCGCCTGCTGGCGGACCAGTTCGACCAGGGCCTGTTCCCGTTCGGCGGGGGAACGTCCGGCGAGGGTGCCCGCGAAGCCCTCCATGGGGGCCCGCGTCTCGGCCGGGGCCTCGGCGGCGCGCGGCTGGGCGTCCGGCAGCGCGGCCAGCACCCTGCCGGCGCGCCCCTCGGTGCACACCTGCGCGTACCGCGACCAGTCGATGTCGGCGACGACCAGGAAGGTCAGGTCCTGGTCCAGTACCTGGCCCAGCGCGCTGAACGCGTCCTGGGGGGCCATCCGTTCCATACCGGTGCCGCGCAGCCGGGCACCCCACTCGGCGCCACCGGCGAGCCCCACCTCCGCCCAGGTGCCCCAGGCGACGGAGGTGGCCGGCAGCCCCTGGGACCGACGGGCCACCGCGAGGGTGTCCAGGTAGGCGTTGGCGGCGGAGTAGGCGCCCTGGCCGGGGCCCCCGAGGGTGCCGCCGAGTGAGGAGAACAGCACGAAGGCGTCCAGCTCGGCGTCCCGCGTCAACTCGTCCAGGTTGCGGGCGGCGACCACCTTGGGCCGCAGCACCGTCTCGATCCGGTCCGGGGTGAGCGCGTCGATGAGGCAGTCGTCCAGTACGGCGGCGGCGTGGACCACCGCCCGCAACGGCAGGTCGGCGGGGACGGACTCCAGCACACCAGCCAGCGCCTCCCGGTCAGCGACGTCACAGGCCGCCACGGTCACCCGCGCCCCGAGGGCCTCCAGTCGCGCGGTGAGTTCCCCGGCGCCCGGCGCCTGGGGGCCACGACGGCTGAGCAGCAACAGGTGCGGCGCCCCCGCCTCGGCCAGCCAGGCCGCCAGCTCCGCCCCGACCCCACCGGTCCCCCCGGTGACCAGCACGGTGCCGGTGGGGCTCCAGTCCCGTACGGCCGGGGTCTCCCGGGCCGGCTTCCGCACCAGCCGACGGGCGTAGACGCCCCCCGCCCGTACGGCCAGCTGGTCCTCCTCGTCCAGTCCGGCCAGCACCCGCACCAGACGGCTCGCCGCACGGTCGTCCACCTCGGCGGGCAGGTCCACCAGTCCACCGATGCGACGCGGGTACTCCATCGCCGCGATACGCAGCAACCCCCACAGCAATGCGTCGTCCGGGTCGACGTCCCGGTCCGAGGGGGTCACCGACACCGCGCCCCGGGTCGCGACCCACAGCGGGGCCTCGCTCCCGGCGTCGCCGAGCGCCTGGACCACGGAGACCGTGCCCTCCAGGGCGGCCCCCTCCCCCAGCCCCAGCAGGGACAGCACCCCGCCCAGCTCCTCCAACGGCCCCATACGCGCGGCCAGTTCGGCACGGTCACCGCCGGTGACGGTCACCACCCGGACGCTCGCCCCGTGCGCCTCCAGGGCCGCCCCGACCCGCTCCGCCGCCGAGACCCCGCCCTCCGGGACCAGCAACAGCCAGTGCGCTCCGCCGAGTTCGGGACGGTCCCCCAGGGACACCGGGCGCCAGGCCACGTCGTACCGCCACGAGTCGATACGGGAACCCAGCTGGCGACGCCGATGCCAGTCGGCCAGCAGTGGTCGTACCCGCTCCAGAGGGGCGACGTCCTCGCCCTCCACCCCGAGGGTGCGCACCAGCGCGGCCGGGTCCTCCCCCTCGACGGCGGCCCAGAAGTCGGCGTCCACGGAGGGGAGTTGGGCGGGGGCGTCCTCCGCCTGTTCCGTCAACCAGTAGTGCTCCCGCTGGAAGGCGTACGTCGGCAAATCCACCAACCGCGGCCCCAACCCCTCAAACACCACCGACCAATCCACCTCCACACCCCGCACCCACAACCCCGCAACCCCCTC
>NZ_JBEXEP010000019.1:0-21261 GCF_040606315.1 Streptomyces sp. NPDC005438 | reverse complement strand
GAGATCGTCCACGCCTGAGGACCGGTTTGTGCGCACCCTCGGGCGTCTCGGAGGAGGTGGTGGAGGGTGGGCTTGGGGGGAAAGGGGGGCCGGGGGAAAATCCCCCACAACCCAACCCAACCCCAAGCGAGTCACCCCAGCCCTCAACTCACCAACCAACCCAGCCGACTCCAACCCCCGCCACCCCGCCCAACCTGATCCCCAGGCCACGCCAGGCCCGCCCCAACCCCTCACCCACCAAGCCCCTCAACCCCTCACCCCCAACCGCTGCCCCACTCCCCCACTCCTCTTGCTCCCCTCCTCGCAGTACCCGCTCCCTCACCGCCCCTCAGCCCCGGCCGGCCTCCATCAACCCGGACTCGTAGGCGAGGACCACGGCCTGAACCCGGTCGCGGAGGTCGAGCTTGGTGAGGATGCGCCCCACATGGGTCTTCACGGTGGCCTCCGACAACACCAGCCGCTCGGCGATCTCCCCGTTGGACAGCCCCTGCGCGACGAGCAGCAGCACCTCCCCCTCCCGGCTGGTGAGCCGGCTCAACAGGTCGTTGTCGGGACGGGCCCGGTCGCTGGGGAGCACCGCCGAGAACCGGTCGAGGAGCCGTCGGGTCGTGGTCGGGGCGACGACCGCGTCACCGCTGTGTACCGCGCGGATCGCCGAGAGCAGGTCACCCGGCGGAACGTCCTTGAGCATGAAACCGCTGGCCCCCGCCTTCAGGGCGCTGAACGCGTACTCGTCCAGGTCGAAGGTGGTCAGGATCAGCACCCTCGGGGTGCCGGGGCCGCCCTCGCCGCCCATGCAGATGCGGCGGGTCGCCTCCACCCCGTCGACCCTCGGCATCCGTACGTCCATGAGCACCACGTCGACCGTGGTGGCGCGCAGCGTCTCCAGTGCCTCCTGCCCGTCACTGGCTTCGGCCACGACCTCCATCTCGGCCTGCGCGTCGAGGACCATGCGGAAACCGGTCCGAAGCAGGGCCTGGTCGTCGACGAGCATCACGCGGATGGTCATGGCGTTTCCTTGGCGTTGGTCGGAGTGGCCGAAGTGGCCGGGCTGGTGGAGCCGGCCGGGAAACCCGGGCCGGTCGGGCTGGTGGAGGAACTCGTAGCGGCGAAGGAGTCACCGGTGGCCGAGGACTCCGGGCGGCCGGACGGGGACGACGCACCCGAACCCTCCGAGGAGGAACCTGTCCCCCCGAAAGATCCCGAACTCGCCCGACGCCCGTCCCCGGACTCCCCGGGGGACCCCGAGCCCTCTGATGCTCCCGGACCCGCCGAGGACCCGCCCCCGGACTCCTCTGTAACCCGCGCCGTCCCCCCAGGGGATACCGTCCCCCCAGGGGAACCCGGCCCTCCAGGAGATGCCGTCCCCCCTGACGTCCCCGAGCCTCCCCCCGAGGAGGGCCCCGGGTCCGTCGGGGGCGGGGCGCCCTCCGGGGTCTCCGTGTCGGCCGGGTTGCCCTCGGGGTCCTTGCCCCTCAGGGGCAGTACGGCGTTGATGCGGAAGCCGCCACCGGGGCGCAGCCCGGTGTGGAGTTCGCCGCCGACCATGCCGACGCGTTCGCGCATACCGATCAGGCCGTGTCCGAGTCCGTCGGCGCCGCCGGCGGTCTCGTCGTCGAAGCGTTCCGCTCGTACGCCTCGGCCGTCGTCCTCGGCGAGGACCTCCAGGGAGTCGTCCTGGTAGGTGAGGCGCACGCTGGCCCCGGCGTCGGGACCGCCGTGTTTGCGGGTGTTGGTGAGGGCTTCCTGCACGATGCGGTAGGCGGTGAGTTCGACGCCGCTGGGCAGGGGGCGGGGGGCTCCGTTGACCTGGAAGTCGACGTTCAGGCCGGTGCCCCGTACCTGCTCGATGAGTTCACCGAGCTGTTCCACTCCGGGTTGGGGTACGTAGGCGCAGGCCTTGTCCTCGTGGTCGCCGGTCCGTAGGACGCCGAGCAGGCGTCGCATCTCGGTGAGGGCCTGCCGGCCGGTGCGGGAGATGGTGTGCAGGGCTTCCTTGGCCTGGTCGGGGGCGGTGTCCATCACGTAGGCGCCGCCGTCGGCCTGGACGATCATCACGGACACGTTGTGGGCGACCACGTCGTGCAACTCCCGTGCGATGCGGGCCCGTTCGGCGGCGACGGCGACCTTGGCCTGGGCTTCGCGTTCCCGTTCCAGGCGGGAGGCGCGTTCCTCCAGCTGGGCGTAGTAGGCGCGGCGGGTGCGCAGGGAGTCGCCGAGGACCCAGGCGAGGGCGAAGCACACGGTGAGCAGCAGGCAGCCGAGGATCCTGCCGAAGAGGTCCTGGTTGTCGTCGGGCCAGCGGAGGGTCTCGATGGTGGGGGCGAGGAGTCCTCCGACGAGGGCGACCCGGGAGGGCCAGGTCACGTCCCGGGTGGCGTTGGTGAAGATGATGACCAGGAAGGCGAAGTTGGAGGGGAGGGTGGGTACGTCGACGAGGACCTGGGCGACGCCGGTGCCGATGGCCAGCAGCAGCATCCGTTCGGGCATCCGCCGGCGGAGGGCGATGACCACGCTGAGGGCGAGGGTGACGGGGATGGCCGCGTACCGGGCCGTACCGCTGAGAGCGCCTTCGAAGTCGCTGCGGAAGCTCGCCGCGATGAACGCCGCGGAGGCGAACAGGGGCAGCAGGCTCCAGAGACTGTCGACCCACGTGGGGTGACGGCGTAGGAACTCGTAGAAGCGGTTCACCTCGCCAGCGTAAGCAGGCTGGACGGGGTGAAGGGTCAGCCAGAGGGTCGATCCATGGAGCTGCCATCTACTCCCCAAGGTGGACCTCGTGCAGCCCCTCGGTCGCTGTCCGCACAGGTGGTTCGGCTCGTACGGTGGACTGGTGACGCGAGTGGGTGACCGGGTGGGGGATGACGTCGGGGGTCTTCGGGACTGGGCGACGGCGATGGACGAGGCGTTGTACGGGCCCGGGGGGTTCTTCCTCCGGGAGCGGCCGTCGGAGCACTTCCGTACCTCGGTGCACGCCTCTTCCCTGTTCGCGGCGGCGGTGGCGGAGTTGGTGACCCGGGTGGACGTGGCCTTGGGGTGTCCGGCGCGGCTGGACGTGGTGGATGTGGGGGCGGGTGAGGGGGAGTTGTTGCTGGGGGTGTGGGGGTCGGTGTCGGAGGGGTTGGCGGAGCGGTTGAGGTTGTGCGGGGTGGAGCGGGCGCCGCGCCCTGGGGGGTTGGACGCCCGGGTGGAGTGGCGGTCGCGGGTGCCGCGTGGGGTGCGGGGGGTGGTGTTCGCCAACGAGTGGTTGGACAACGTGCCGTTGCCGGTGGTGGAGGTGGACGGGCGGGGTGTGGCGCGTGAGGTGTGGGTGGACGTGGCGGGTGGTGAGCGGTTGGGGCCGGTGGTGGGTGGGGTGGAGGCGCGGTGGTTGGAGGAGTGGTGGCCGTTGGGGCGGGTGGCCGGGCAGCGGGCGGAGGTGGGGGTGAGCCGTGACCGGGCGTGGGCCGGGGTGGTGGGCGCGGTGGACCGTGGGGTGGTGGTGGCCGTGGACTACGCGCACGAGCGGGGTGACCGCCCGTTCCGGGGTTCGCTGGCCGGCTATCTGCGGGGGCGGCGGGTGGAGCCGGTACCGGACGGTGGCCGTGACCTGACGGCGCATGTGGCGCTGGACTCCTGTCGGGCGGCCACCGGGTGGTCGGCGTCGGGTCGGGTGGTCACCCAGCGGGAGGCGTTGCGGGCGTTGGGGGTGCGGGGTGGGCGACCGCCGTTGGAGCTGGCCTCGCGTGAACCGGCCGTCTACGTACGGGAGTTGGCTCGGGCGGGGGAGGCCGGGGAGTTGTTGGACCCCTCGGGGTTGGGTGGCTTCGGTTGGCTGGTGCGGCCGGTGGGGCTGGGCGACTGGGATCCGCTGGGGGGCTGAGGCCGTCCGGGGGTGCCGGCCCCGGAGCCGCCGTACGGGCCGGGGGGCGCGTCCGGTGGGCTACTTGTCGATGTCGCCGACCACGAAGAACAGCGAGCCGAGGATGGCGACCATGTCGGCGACGAGGGTGCCGGGCAGCAGTTCGGTCAGCGCCTGGATGTTGTTGAAGGAGGCGGAGCGGAGTTTCAGCCGGTAGGGGGTCTTCTCGCCCTTGGAGACCAGGTAGTAGCCGTTGAGGCCGAGGGGGTTCTCGGTCCAGGTGTAGGTGGCGCCCTCGGGGGCCTTGAGTACCTTGGGCAGCCGCTGGTTGACGGGGCCGGGCGGCAGGTGGGCGAGCCGGTCCAGGCAGGCGTCGGCGAGGTCGAGGGAGTTGTGGGTCTGGTCGAGGAGGACCTCGAAGCGGGCGAGGCAGTCGCCCTCGGAGCGGGTGACGACCCTCAGTACGTCCGTCAACTCGCCGTAGGCCAGGTACGGTTCGTCGCGCCGCAGGTCGAAGTCGACGCCGGAGGCGCGGGCGATGGGGCCGCTGACGCCGTAGGCGTGGACGGCTTCGGGTGACAGCACTCCGACGTCGCGGGTACGGCCCCGGAAGATCTCGTTGCCGAGGACGAGCCGGTCGTAGACGTCCATGCGTGACCGTACGTCGGCCACGGCGGCGCGGGCGCGGTCCAGCCAGCCGGCGGGCAGGTCCTCCTTGAGGCCGCCGACCCGGTTGAACATGTAGTGCATCCGCCCGCCGGACAGTTCCTCCATCACCGACTGGAGTTCCTCGCGTTCCCGGAAGGCGTGGAAGACGGGGGTGATGCCGCCGAGTTCCAGGGGGTAGGAGCCGAGGAACATCAGGTGGTTGAGGGCCCGGTTGAGTTCGGCGAGGAGGGTGCGCAGCCATACGGCGCGTTCGGGCACCTCCATGCCGAGCATCCGCTCGACGCCGAGGACGACGCCGAGTTCGTTGGAGAACGCCGACAGCCAGTCGTGCCGGTTGGCGAGTACCACGATCTGTCGGTAGTCGCGGGCTTCGAAGAGTTTCTCCGCGCCCCGGTGCATGTAGCCGATCACGGGTTCGGCGGACTGGACGCGTTCGCCGTCGAGTACCAGCCGCAGCCTGAGCACCCCGTGGGTGGAGGGGTGTTGGGGGCCGATGTTGAGCACCATGTCGGTGCTCTCCGCGGCGCCGCCGACTCCGACCGTCACGGGGGCGTTGTTCCGCGTCGCGGGCTGGGGCGCTGACTGGGTCATGCGCCCAGTGTCTCAGCCCCGGGCTTCCCCTACGGCGTGGGGCGGGGGCCTGGTACCTGCGGCTGATGGCCCGGTGGGTGGCCGCGCCTAGGCTGGCCGTATGACCACGGGAGAGGACCGGCGCCCAAGCGCCGGGGAGTCGACGAGCGGGCACCGGACGCCGGGGGATGCCTCGGGGGTACGGGCCGAGCCCGCGGACCCCTCGGGCGAGCTGCCTCCGGCGGGGGAGGAACGGTGGCAGGGGGTGGAGCGCGGGCTCCTGGTGCTGCGGCGCCGGGTGCTGTGCGTGACCCTGGCCCCTCTGGTGCTGGTGGGGGCGGTACTGCCGCCGGTGCTGGGCTCCTGGGTGGGGGCGCTGGCCGCCCTGCTCCCGTTGGCGTTGGGCTGCTGGGGGTGGTGGGTGCTGGGCCGTAACTGGGTGTCCTGGCGGTACGCGGAGCGGGTGGACGACCTGTTGATCAGCCGGGGCATCCTGTTCCGTCGGCTGACCGTGGTGCCGTACGGGCGGATGCAGTTGGTGGAGGTGACCTCGGGCCCCCTGGAGCGGCGGCACGGGGTGGCCGGGCTCCAGCTGCACACGGCCGCCGCCGCGACGGACGCCAAGATTCCGGGGCTGGCGCCCCAGGAGGCCGAGCGGCTGCGGGATCGGCTGACCCGGCTCGGCGAGGCCCGATCGGCGGGCCTGTGATGTCCTCCCCCGCCCCGGGTCCCGCCTCGGGTGAGCCGGCCGCCTCCCCGGACGCCGAGGAGGCCGTGAAGACGGAGAACCCCCAGACGCCCCAGACGACCCGGACAACCCAGAAGACCGAAGCAGGCGCGAAGGCCGAGACAGCGGCGAACCCCGTGCAGGCCGGGGGGAAGGACCGGACTGGCTCCCACGAGCCACCCGACGACACCGCTCCCCACACCCCGGGGGACCGCCGGGGGGTGAGGCGTCTGCTGCCGGACCGTCCCGAGGGCCGGCGACTGCATCCGCTGACCCCCTGGCGGAGGGGTTGGGCGCCGTTGGCGGCGATGGTGGGTGTGGTGGTGCACAACCCGGAGCAGCTGCGCACCTGGGCGGAGCATCCCGGGTGGGCGCTGGTGGTGCTGGCCGCGCTGGCGCCGTTGGCCGGCGCCTACGGTTTCCTCTCCTGGTGGTACACCAGCTACCTGGTCACGGACACCGAACTCCGCATCCGTACCGGGCTGTTCAACCGCCGGGTGGCGCACATCCGGCTGGACCGGGTGCAGTCGATCGACGTGGCGAGGCCGCTGCTGGCCCGGCTGGTGGGGGTCGCCAAGCTGAAGATGGAGGTGGTGGGCGCCCAGTCCAAGGACGAGTTGGCGTTCCTCTCCGAGTCCGAGGCGGTGGCCCTGCGGGCGGAGCTGCTGGCCAGGGCGGCGGGCATCTCGCCGGAGGCGGCGAGCAGCGCCGGGGAGGCGCCGGCCCGGGAGCTGTTCCGAGTCGATCCGCGTCAACTGGTGCTGGGGTCCCTGCTGTTGGGGCAGGGCTGGATCCTGCTGCTGTCGACGCTGCTGTTCAGCGGGCTGACCTTCGCGATGTCGGACAGCGTGCTGGCGACCCTGGCGGTACTGGTGCCGATGCTGGCCGGCTTCTGGTCGGCCGGGGTGGGCCGCATCCTGACCGAGTACGACTGGACACTGAGCGCCTCCCCCGACGGCATCCGCATCGACCGGGGCCTGCTGGACCGCGAACACGCGACGGTGCCCCCGGGGCGGGTCCAGTCCATCCGGCTGGTGGAGCCCCTGCTGTGGCGTCCGCGCGGCTGGGTGCGGGTGGAGCTACGGGTGGCCGGCCAGGACGAGGGGCACCGGGTGCTGATCCCGGTGGCGCCGTTCGACCGGGCGAAGGCCCTGCTGGGTGAACTGCTGTCCACCGATGTGGACGCCGCGCTGGAGTCGTGTACGCCGGCGCCGGAACGCGCCCGGCTGCGGATGCCGATCTGGTGGCGGGGTTACGGACACGGGGTCACCGACCGCGAGTTCGTGGGCCGGAAGGGGCGGGTCACCCGCCGGGTGGCGCTGGTGCCGCACGCCAAGGTCCAGAGCGTGCGCTGGGAACAGGGGCCCTGGCTGCGCCGGCTGGGGCTGGCGCACGTACGGGTGGACGACGGTGCAGGGGGCGGCGCCGTCGCGCTGTGCCGGGACGCGGAGGAGGCGCGGGCGCTGGTGTCGGCGCAGGCGGACCGCTCTCGTACCGGACGGCACGAGGCGCTCCCCGACCGCTGGCTGACCTGAACCCACGGCCCGGGCCCGTTACGGCCGGGGCGTCCCGGTGGTGGCCGTACCCCCGCCGGGCCTGGGCCCGTACGCCGCCGGGCGGAAGCGCCTCCCTCACCCCGGGGCGCCCGGCCACCGGGTACGGCCAGGGCACGGCCGCTTACGCCCCCGACCACCAACCCAACCCCCGAGAACAGACGACCGACCCCACCACGGCAAGCCCCAGGCACCCCGGCCAAGGGACCACCCGAAGCCAGCCCCCTGAGGCCCCACCACCCCCTCACACCCACCGTACGAACCGTTGCCGAACCACCCACCCAGGACCCGCCCCACCACGCCAAGGCCCCTCCACTCCACCCCAGGAACCCCACAACCAACCGATGCCCCCAACCCACACCCCCACCGCACGAGCCACCAGACCCACCCACCAGGCCAGAGCGGCCCCGGAGCGGTCACCAGACGAGCCGCCAATCCAGCAGCCCACGGACCCAGCTCCCGGGCCAGCCGCCAATGCAGTCCCCGGATCACTCACCAGACCAGCCCTCCCCCCCCATCCCCCCGGACCCGGACCAGCCAACAAACCGGTCCCTGCTCAGCCGCTCACCACCCCCCGGAGGAGCCGGCAGGGATGCCGTCCGGGGGCGGGGGTCAGCCACGGTCCAGGGAGAGCCTCTGGGCACGGGGGAGCCGGGCGACCACCAGGTCGTAGGAGTCCTCGATCATCTCCCGCACCATGCGGTCGCTCAGGGCGCCGTCCAGCCGGACGGTGTTCCAGTGCCGCTTGTTCAGGTGCCAGCCGGGGGTGATGTCCGGGTGCTGGGCGCGCAGTTGTACGGCGATCTCCGGTTCGCACTTGAGCGAGACCGACAGCGGGGCGTCCTCCAGAGCGCTGAAGGCGAAGATCTTCCCGCCCACCTTGAACGTCGACAGGCCGGGGTTGCGCGGGAACGGGTACTCCTGGACCGTCCCGTTCAGGCCGAGGCAGAAGGCGCGCAGTTCTTCCGGGCTCATGCCCCCAGGATGCCAGCGGGCACCGGTCGGTGCCGCGCGGGCGGGGTGGCCCCCCGGGTCAGATGGCTCCGCGTAGCTCGGTGATGTCCAGGTCGTCGGGGGAGCCGCCGGTGCCCCCGGTCGGTCGGCCGCCCGCGTCCGTACCGGTCGGGGCCTCGTCCCGCCCCTCGGAGGGGTTCGGGCCGCTCGTGCCGTTGCCCTCGGCGGGGTCGTCCAGGTCGGCGGAGGTGTCCACGGTGCCGGAGCGGTCGGGGTCGGGGTCGTCCGAGGCGTCGGCGGGGTCGCCGAGATCCACCACGTCACCGGCCACCGGTCGTACGGCACGGGAGGAGGAGGCGGCGCCGGGGGCGTCGGCCACCCTCGCGGTCCGGTCCTCGGGGTCGCCCCCGTCCACCAGGGCCCCGTCCACCGGGGTCCCCTCCGCCAGGAACCCGTCCACCTGCTCACCGTCGATACGGGTACCCGCCCCGGGATCGGCCCCCTCCACCAGGAACCCGCCCTCCTCCTCCACAAACCCGCCCTCGTGGAGCCCGGGGCCGGCATGTGGTCCTGGCTGACCGTCGGCCCCCTCCGCCAGGAACCCGCCCTCCGGGTGGACGCCCGAGTCGGCGGGCGCCCCCTCGTTCACCTGACCGCTCCCCGGGGCGCCCTCCCCCACGGGGCCACCCTCGAAGGCGGTACCCCCGTCGGGGCCAGCGCCCAGCGGGGATCCGTCCCCCTCCCGCGAGCCAGCCCGCTCCTCCACGGTCTGGTACCCCTGCTCGGGGCTGGCCCCCCAGGGGGCGCCGCGCTGCGGTCCGGTGCCCCAACTCCCGGTACCCCACTGGGGGTTGCCGCCGGCCCGCTCGGGGACGGCGTCGTGGAGGTCGGTACCGGGTACGGGGTCCGGCTCGTACGAAGGACTCGTACCGGGACCCGGGTACCCCTCGTAGGTGGGCCCCTCTCCAGAACCGTCACCCCCCTCGGGGTGAACGCCCCCGCCCGAGCGGCCCCACCCCTGGGAGCCAGCACCCCCCTCGGGGTGAACGCCCCCCGGACGCGGGTCCCCACCCGGGAATCCCTCTCCCGGGTGAACGTCTCCGCCCGAGCCGTCCCCCTCCCGGGGGTGCGGGCCCTCCACCGGGCCGCTCTCGGGGGCCGCTCCCCCGTCGGGGCCAGCGCCCTCGCCGGGGAGACCCTCCCCCTCGGGGGCCCGGCCTTCCGCTATCGGTCCCTCGCCGGTCTCCTCCGGCTGGCCGACGCCGCTGGTTCGGGGGGTACCGCCCGCTTCCCGGTCGCGCTGCGGCAGGCCGCCGGGCGGGACCCCGGTCAGTCCGGCCGAGGAGTTGTTGCCGAAGAAGTCGAACCCGCCCTGGGGCGGGGCGGCGGCGCGGCGCTCGGCCCGTACCCGGGCCTCCTCGGCGAGCCGTTCCGCCTCGGCCGCGCGGCGCTGCCGGTCGAGGTTGCGGGAGAAGTTCCGCAGGGCCTCGGACGCCTGGAGGTAGGTGAGCGGGGTGGGGGCGCCGGCCTTGTTCCGGTGGTCGGTCGCCCCGGCCGCCAGTTCCTTGGCCGGCCGGGCGGCCTCGATGGCCAGTTGGCGGCGGCCCTCCAGGGCTCGGGCCCGCTCGCTCTCGGCACGGGCGTACCGCTGGAGCAGCGCGGCGTGTTCGGTCCGCAGGCGGGCCAGTTGCCCGCCCTTGCCGCGTACCTTCTCCTCCAGCGCCTGACGGATCTCCCGTACGTCCTGAAGCTCCGCTTCCAGCTCGGCCTGGCGGGCGTCGGCGCGGTTCTCGGCGACGGCCAGCCGGGCGCGCAGCTCGCCCTCGCGGCGACTGTTGACCCGGTCCCAGTACCGCAGCAGGGCGGCACCGACCACGGCGGCCAGTCCGGCGGTGCTGGCCAGCACCTTTATGCCCACGGTGTCACCGGGGTCCCCGCTGGCCACCACCCACACACCGATGGCGCAGGTCACCCCGCCCGCCGCGAGGGCCGCCGGGGGGAGGAGTCGATACGCGGGCAGCGAATGACGGTGACGACCACGTGACATGGCCTGGAATGTACCGCGCCGCACCGTGCGGAGGGGAGCGGAGGACAGAAACCGTATTCCGTCGGTTACCTACCGATCAGCCGTTTTGACTCCAGGTACTTCCTCGCCACGTCCTTGGGCTTCTGCCGTTCGGAGTCGACCTGGCGGTTCAGCCGGGTCAGGTCGGCGGTGGTCAGCACCCGGGTGAGCCGGTCCAGGGCTCCGGTGACGTCCTTGTCCCCGGCGTCCTTGGCGTTGACGACCGGCAGGACGTTGTCGGCGTTCTGGAGACCCTTGTCGTCCTCCAGCAGCACCAGGTCGAAGTCGTCCAGGGTGGCGTCGGTGGTGGTGGTCAGCACCATCTGGTCGGTGCCGGACTTCACGGCGTTCTTCGCCTGGGTGGTGCCCACGCCCTTGGGGTCCACGGCGGTGACGTCGATGCCGTAGGTCTTCTCCAACCCCGGCTTGCAGAAGGGGCGTTCGGTGCACTCGTCGCCGGCCGCCAGCTTGATCTTCTGCCCGGACTTGCCCAGGTCGGAGAGGGTCTTGAGGTGGTGCTTGCGGGCGAAGTCGCGGTGTACGGCGAAGGCGTTCTGGTCCAGGGCCTTGCCGGCCGCGAGCACCTTGATCCCCCGGGGTTCGGCGAGCTTCCGCAGCGCCGTCATGGTCTTCTCCACGTCGGCGGAGGCGACCGGCTCGGCCTTGGGGCCGTTCTTCTTGGCGTTGAGGAACTCGGCGAACGTGGCGGCGTACTCGGGCACCACGTCCATGGTGCCCCGCTCCAGTTCCGGCTCGTACAGCTCGCGGTTGGCGAGCTTCTTGATGGTGGTGTCGTACCCGGCGTCGTTGAGCAGCTCCGAGTACATCTGCGCCATGATCGACGACTCGGTGAACCCGGCCGAACCGATCACCAGCTTGCCCTTGGACTTCCCCCGGGCCTTGCCGCCGGCGCGTTCCTCCAGGCTCTGCCCTCCGCAGCCGGCCAGGGCCACCGCCCCGGCCAGCACCAGTGCGGTGGCGGCGAGGCGCCGGGAACGGGAGGGCGAGGGGGAGGTGCCGCCAGCGGGCCGCCCCGCCGGGGTGCCACCGGTCGGTCGCCCCGCTCGCCGGGCGGGGGTGCCGTCCGGGCTGTCAGTGCCGTACACGTTCCGCGTCTCCTCACACCGTGGCCGGGTTGACGGTCTCCACACCGGCGCCCCTGGTGGCGCCGGTGGTGGTCCTGCGCCGGCGCATCGGGTCCAGCAGCCGTTCGCCGATCACCAGCAGGCCCTCCACCACCAGGGCCAGCAAGGCCACCAGCAGCGCGCCGGCCACCACCTGCGGGGTGTTGTACGTGTTGAAGCCGGCCGTGATGATCCGGCCCAGCCCGCCCCCGCCGGCCAGCGCCGCCAGGGTGGCCGTGGCCACCACCTGGACGGCGGCCGAACGCACCCCGGTCATGATCAGCGGGAAGGCCAGCGGCAGTTCCACCCGCCACAGGGTCTGGCCGCCGGACATGCCCATGCCCCGCGCGGCCTCGACCACGTCCCGATCCGCCTCCCGCATCCCCACGTAGGCGTTGGTGAGCAGCGGCGGTACGGCGAACAGCACCAGCGCGATGATGGTGGGCCAGTCGCCGTCGCGGTCGCCGAGGGGGGAGAGGGTCAGCAGCACCAGTACGGCGAAGGTGGGGACCGCCCGGCCGACGTTGGAGATGTTGACGGCCAGGGCGCCGCCCCGGCCGATGTGGCCCAGCCAGAGGGCGAGCGGCAGGGCGATCAGGCAGGACAGGGCGAGGCACACCACGGTCAGGTACAGGTGTTCGCCGAGTCGCTGCCACACCCCCTCGTCACCGCTCCAGTGGGAGGCGGTGGTCAGCCACGACCAGGCGTCGACGATGGCGCCCATGGGTCACGCCGCCTTTCCGAGCCGGCGGGTGGCCGAACGGCGACCGCGAGCCCGTGTCCAGGGGGTCAGCAGACGTTGCAGGCCCAGCAGCAGGACGTCGGCGAGGACGGCCAGCACCACGCACAGCGCGGAGGCGGTCAGCACCTGGGCCTTGAAGTAGCTGTCCATGCCCTCGTAGATGAGGTTGCCGAGGCCGCCGTAACCGACGATGGCGCCGACCGTGGTCATGGCGATCGCGGAGACCGTGGCGATCCGTACCCCCGCCATCAACGCCGGGAGGGCCAGGGGGAGTTCGACGCCCAGCAGCATCCGCCCGGGCCCGTAGCCCAGGCCCCGGGCGGCCTCCCGTGCCTCCTCGGGGACCGACTCCAGGCCGGCCAGTATGTTCCGCACCAGGACGGTCAGCGAGTACATCACCAGGCCGGTGATCACCACCGAGGGGGCGACCCCGAACAGCGGCAGCAGCAGGGCGAACATGGCCAGCGAGGGGATGGTGTACAGCACCGTGGTCAGCCCCAGCACCGGCCCGGCCGCCGAGCGGTACCGCCGTGCCAGCAACGACAGGGGAAAGGCGATCACCAGCGCGATCAGCACCGAGACCGCGGTGATCCAGACATGTTGGACGGTGGCGTCGGTCAGCTCCGAGCCGCGACTGCGCAGGTACTCGCCGCAGATCCAGTCGTTCGCCGACAGACAGCTCTGTCCGCTTTTCGCCATCACCCGCGAGACCCTAACCGGCCGCACGCGCGATCCGTAGAACTTTGGCAACTTGAAACAATTGCTTCATGGTCAGCCGGCACCGGCCACCCCACAATGGGGCCCATGCTCCGGTTCGAAAACGTCACCAAGCGCTATCCCGACGGCACCGTCGCCGTGGACGATCTCTCCTTCGAGGTGGCGGAAGGCGAGCTGGTCACCCTCGTCGGCCCCTCCGGCTGCGGCAAGACCACCACCATGAAGATGGTCAACCGGCTGATCGACCCCAGCTCGGGCACCATCCGGCTGGAGGGCGAGGACATCTCCACCGTGGACCCGGTCAAGCTGCGCCGCCGTATCGGCTACGTGATCCAGCAGGTGGGCCTGTTCCCCCACAAGACCGTGCTGGACAACACGGCCACCGTGCCGCACCTGCTGGGGTGGCAGCGCGGCAAGGCGAGGGAGCGGGCCGCCGAACTACTGGACCTGGTCGGCCTGGACCCCTCGGTGCACGGCTCCCGCTACCCGGACCAGCTGTCCGGGGGCCAGCGGCAACGCGTGGGCGTGGCCCGGGCGCTGGCCGCCGACCCGCCGGTGCTGCTGATGGACGAACCGTTCGGGGCGGTGGACCCGGTGGTGCGCGAGCACCTCCAGAACGAGTTCCTCAAGCTTCAGGCCACCGTACGCAAGACGGTGCTGTTCGTGACCCACGACATGGAGGAGGCGGTACGGCTCGGAGACCGTATCGCCGTCTACGGCGAGGGACGTATCGAGCAGTTCGACCGTCCGCAGACGGTCCTCGGCGCCCCGGCCAGTGACTACGTCGCCGAGTTCGTGGGCGCCGACCGTGGCCTCAAGCGGCTGTCGGTGACCGCCATCGAGGAGAGCGACCTGGAGCAGCCCCCGGTGGTGCACCTGGCGGACGGGCTGGACCAGGCCCACCGCCGGATGCGGGAACAGGGCGCGCGCTGGGCGGTGGTACTGGACGACCAGGACGGGCTGCACGGCTGGATCCCCGCCGACGGTTCCGCCCCGGAGGACGCCCACGTCAGCACCCAGGCCCGCCGTATGGAGGCCTGGCTGCCGCTGGGGTCCTCGCTGAAGCAGGCGTTCAGCGTGATGCTCCAGCACGACGCCGGCTGGATCGCGGTACTGGACGAGGACGACCGCTTCCGTGGCGTGCTCACCCCCAGCCGGCTGCACCAGGCCCTGCGCCGTTCCATCGACGCCGACAGCCAGGACATCGCCCGCGAGGAGGTCACCCTCCAGACGGTCGCCGGCTGACCGGGCCACCGCCCGGCCGTGATCCACCCCGACGCGCCTAGGGTGTGTCGTTCGGATCTTGGGAGCCTCGCAGTGATCCAAACGACGCACCCTAGGCTGGGCGCATGAGTGCGATACGCGGTCGGGTGCGGGGCCTGCCGGAGTGGGACCGCTGCGCGGTCATGGGCGTGGTCAACGTGACGCCGGACTCCTTCTCCGACGGCGGCCGGTGGTTCGACACCGAGGCCGCCATCAAGCGGGGCCTGGACCTGCTCGCCCAGGGCGCCGACCTGGTCGACGTCGGCGGCGAGTCCACCCGCCCGGGGGCCACCAGGGTCGACGAACCGGAGGAGATCCGCCGGGTGTTGCCGGTGGTGCGGGCCCTGGCCGCCGAGGGGGCGGTGGTCAGCGTCGACACCATGCGCGCCTCGGTGGCCGAACGCGCGGTGCGGGCCGGCGCCCGGTTGGTGAACGACGTCAGCGGGGGCCGCGCGGACCCGGCGATGGTGCCGGTGGTGGCCGCCGAGGGCGTGCCGTTCGTGGTGATGCACTGGCGGGGGCAGAGCGCCGACATGAACGACCGGGCGGTCTACCGGCGGGTGGTGCCGGAGGTACTGGCCGAACTACGACAGAGCCTGGACGCGGCCGTCGCCGGGGGCATCGACCCCGAGTCGCTGATCGTCGACCCCGGTCTGGGCTTCGCCAAGACGGCCCCGCACGACCTGGAGCTGATCGCCGGACTGGGGCAACTGCACGCCCTGGGCCGCCCGTTGCTGGTCGCCGCCTCCCGTAAGCGCTTCCTGGGGACGGTCCTCGCGGACGCCGACGGCACCCCGCCGCCGGCCCGGGACCGGGACGCGGCCACCGCCGCGATCACCACCCTCGCCGCCCACGCCGGTGCCTGGGCGGTGCGCGTCCACGAGGTCGCGGCCAGCGCCGACGCGGTACGGGTGGTGCGGGCGGTACGGGATCAGCGGGGCGTTTCGGACCCCCCGCCGGCGCCCGGGGCGGGGTGAACGCCGATGAACAGCAGGTGACTTTCCGCACGTACCCCCCTCGGTGCCTCCGAACGCCCCGGAATCGTCGCCGGCAGCGGGAATCACCCGGTGACCTGCGGTGCTCCCCCTTACGAGGGGGACGTGAGTCCCTCCCGGGTGGGAGGCGGCGACCGGCCACACCTCGCTCGGACCGGGGAGAGCCGGCGTTTCGCGGGTAGATTCGACGCGCTGGAGCACCGGCGGGGATCCGGTGACCCGTGGGACACCACGGGTCACGGGCCACGACCGGACTCCCCGACCGACAAGCCCGCGTCGTGCCCCGCCGTACCGGTGGGGCACCTCGCGTGGCACCGCAGCGCACACGAGCACCATCGGGAGGTATCCGCGTGGACCGCGTCTCCTTGCGCGGGCTGACAGCCCATGGACGCCACGGGGTTTTCGAGGAGGAACGCAGGGAAGGTCAGACCTTCTTGGTGGATCTGGAACTGGGCCTGGACACCAGGCCCGCCGCCAGGGACGACGACCTGGAGCAGACCGTTCACTACGGCGTCATCGCCGAGGAGGTCGTGGCCGTGGTGGAAGGAGAACCCGTGCGCTTGCTGGAGACGCTCGCCCAACGTATCGCCGACACCTGCCTGCGGCACGAACGGGTGCAGGAGGTCGAGGTCGTCGTACACAAACCGGACGCCCCGATCACCGTGCTCTTCCAGGACGTGACCCTCACTATCAAGCGGAGCCGTGTATGACCCCCCAGAGCGATCCGACCGTACAGCCGGTCCCCTCCGACGTGGTGCGTCAGGTCGACGCGGCCGACAGCACCCTCCACGACCCCAAACGCGCCGTGATCGCGCTGGGCAGCAACCTGGGCAACCGGTTGGAGCGGCTCCAGGACGCGATCGACACCCTCGCCGACACCCCGGGCCTGCGCGTCAAGGCGGTGTCCCCGGTGTACGAGACCCAGCCGCACGGCGTCGACCCCGACAGCCAGCCCAGCTACTTCAACGCGGTGGTCCTGGTGAAGACCAGCCTGCCGCCCGCCTCCCTGCTGGAGCGCGGCCAGGCCATCGAGGAGGCCATGGACCGCGTACGGGAGGAACGGTGGGGCCCCCGCACCATCGACGTCGACCTGGTCACCTACCAGGACGTGGTCTCCTCCGACCCGCTCCTCACCCTCCCCCACCCCCGCGTGCACGAGCGGGCCTTCGTCCTCGCCCCCTGGCACGACGTCGACCCCGAGGCCGAGATCCCCGGCCAGGGCCCGGTGGCCGGGCTGCTGGAGTCGGTCGGCCGGCAGGGCGTGACCGAGCGGGTGGACCTTCAGCTGAGCTTCCCGGACTGATCCGCGCCTCGCCCCGGCGGCACCCCCACCAGGCGGCGTCCCGCCCGGTACGGTGCCCCCGGGCGCCCGGAACTCGGGCCGTACATCCGGTCGTTGGCCCTCTGTGGCGCCCGCCAACACCCAGCACGTCGTACGAGGAGCCCCGTGAAGGAACTGCGGATCAGGACGCTCGTCGGGCTGTTCCTCATCGCGGTGGTGCTCGCCTGGGGTGCCTCGCGGATGTGGGACCAGCTGGGCACCCCGCCCGTGGTCCCGGTCGCCGCCCCCATCGTGCTGGCGGTGATCGGCACCGTGCTGCTGGCCACCGCCCTGTCGCTGCGGGCCCGGCTCCGGGCGCAGCGCGAACGCCGTCCGGGCGCCAAGGGCGTGGAGCCCATGATGGCGGCCCGGGCCCTGGTGTTCGGCCAGGCCAGCGCCCTGGTGGTGTCCCTGGTCTCGGGGGCCTACGGCGGCATCGGGCTGTTCCTGCTGCTGTCCGGCCTGGAGGTGCCGGCCCGGCGTGACCAGGCGGTGTACGCGGCCCTGTCGGTGGCCGCCGGGGTGGCGGTGGTGGCCGCGGCCCTGTTCCTGGAGCGGGTCTGCCGTCTGCCCGAGGACCCCGAGGACGAGGACGGCGACCCACCGGCCGCCGCCCGCGCGTAACCCCGCGGCGGCCCCCGTGCCGTGACATCCCCCGGGCCCGGCCGATGAGTTCGGCCGGGCCCCGCCGTCTACCCGACAGACCCCGACACCGGGGCACTCATCCTCGGAGGCGGCAATGGCACAGCGAACCCTCGACACCCCGGCCCGTTCCCACCGGTACGCGGAACCCGTCCTCTGGACGCTCCAGGTACTGCTGGCCCTGTTCTTCGCGGTCGTCAGCGCCGCGCCCAAACTGGTCGCCCACTCCTCCGCCGTCGAGTTCTTCGACGACATCGGCTGGGGCGCCGGCGCGATGTACGTCATCGGCGTACTGGAACTGCTCGGCGGCATCGCCCTGGTGGTCCCCCGACTCGTCGGACTGTCCGCGCTGTGCCTGATCGGGCTGATGATCGGCGCCTTCGTCGTCAACCTGACCCTGCTGGACGGGCAGAACGCCGCGACCCCGCTGATCCTGGTCGTCCCGCTGGCCTGGATCGCCTGGCGTCGCCGGGCCACCCTGCGCCAACTGCCCCCGTTCGCCGGCTGACCGCCCGCCCCGGCCGGGCCCGCCTCCCGTCGCACCCGGGTCGCGGGCCCGGCCGGGGGGTTAGGCTCGGGGCCATGAGCACGCCACAGGGGAACGTGCGCGTCGACGCCTGGATCTGGTCGGTACGCCTCACCAAGACCCGCTCCCTGGCGGCCAGCGCCTGCAAGGGCGGCCACGTGCGGGTCAACGGGGAGCGCGTCAAGCCCGCCCACCCGCTGGTGGTCGGCGACGAGGTACGGCTGCGGCTCGCCGGACGGGAACGGGTCGTCGAGGTCACCCAGCTGATCCGCAAGAGGGTCGGCGCCCCGGTCGCCGTACGCTGCTACATCGACCGCAGCCCGCCCCCGCCCAGCCGCGAGGCCGCCGCCCCCGCCGGCATCCGGGACCGGGGCACCGGACGGCCCACCAAACGGGACCGCCGCGAGATGGAGCGGCTGCGCGGACTCTGAGCACACCGACCCCTCGGGCCACCGCCGGGCGCCCGCCCCGTACCGTGGGGGCGTGTACCGGTTCCTGCTGACCCCCCGCTGGTGGGGGATCAACCTGTTCGTGGCGCTGAGCATCCCCTTCTGCCTGCTGATGGGCACCTGGCAGCTCGGCCGCTTCGAGGCCCGGGTCGACGAGCAGCGGGAGCAGGGGTCCAGTTCCCGGGTCCACGCCGCCGCGCGACCCCTGGGCGAGATGCTGCCGGTCTCCAAGGAGACCAACGGCAAGCCCGCCCGGGTCACCGGCACCTACGACCGTGAACGTCAACTCCTGGTCCCCGACCGGACGGTGGACGACCGCGAGGGCTTCTACGTCCTCACCCTGCTCCGGGACCGCGCGGCCGACGGCCGGGCCCTGCCCGTGGTACGCGGCTGGCTGCCCGGTACCCCCGACCCGGACCGGGTACCGCCGCCCCCGAAGGGCACAGTCACCGTGACCGGCGCCCTCCAGGCCTCCGAGTCCGCCAGCACCCCGGGTGCCAACGCCCACGGCGGCCTGCCCCGGGGACAGCTCGGGGTCATCAGCGCCGCCTCCCTGGTCAACCTGGTTCCCTACCAGGTCCACGACGCCTGGATCACCCAGCAGCGCACCACCGCCCCGATGAAACCGGTGCCACCGGCCCGCGCCCACAACACCGGGCTGGACCTCAAGGCGTTCCAGAACCTCGGCTACACCGCCGAGTGGTTCGTGTTCGCCGGCTTCGTACTGTTCATGTGGTTCCGGCTGTTCCGCCGCGAGGTGGAGGTCGCCCGCGACCTCTCGCTGGGCCTCCACCACGAGCCCCCCGAGTCCGCCCCCTCCGAGGAGGAGCCCCCACGGGCCGGGGACACCGCCCCCGCGCAGCCCTCCGCCGAGGAGGCGGAACACCCCCCGGCGCATCCCCCGGCGCGGACCTGACCGCCGCCCGCAGACCCGGCACCTCCCCCGACAACACCGCCCCGACCCCACCCGGGGCCGGACGTACGGGCCCGCCCTCGGACCCGTTGGCCGTACCGCCCCGGTCGGCCGGGTGTGGGACCCGGACTCCCGCCCGCGCCCCACACCCGCGCCGGCTCAGCCGCCCAGCACCTCGCCGGGCAGCCCCTGCAGGTGCCGGTGCGCGAACTCCAGCTCCAACCGCACCTGCTTGATCCGCTCCTCCACCACGAGCGAGCCGTGCCCGGCGTCGTAGCGGTACACCTCGTGCGGCACACCCCGCTCGGCCAGGCGGTCCACGTAGTTCTCCACCTGCCGGATGGGGCACCGGGGGTCGTTCACCCCCGCCGAGATGTACACCGGAACCCGCACCCGGTCCACGTAGGTCAGGGGCGAGGACGCCTCGAAGCGCTCGGGCACCTCCTCCGGGGAGCCCCCCAGCAGGGTGCGGTCCAGCGCCTTCAACGCCTCCATCTCGTCGTGGTACGCCGCGACGTAGTCCGCCACCGGTACGGCCGCCAGGCCCAGCGCCCAGTTCTCCGGCTGCACCCCGAGCCCCAGCAGGGTCAGGTAGCCGCCCCAGGAGCCACCGGACAGCACGACCCGCTCGGGTTCAGCCAGCCCGGACTCCACCGCCCAGGCACGTACCGCCCCGATGTCCTCCAGCTCGATCAGACCCACCCGGTGCTTGAGGGCGTCCGTCCACTCCCGGCCGTAGCCGGTCGAGCCCCGGTAGTTGACGCGTACCACCGCGAAACCGTGGTCCACCCAGGCCGCCGGCTGGGCCGCGAAGGAGTCACTGTCGTGGTGAGTCGGCCCGCCGTGCACCTCGAACACGGTCGGGAACGGCCCCTGCCCCTGCGGCCGTTGGACCAGCGCGTGCACCGGCCCACCCGGGCCGTCCACCCACACGTCCTCCACCGGCACCGCCCGGGGCGGCTTCATGCCCGGCGGGTCCAGCACCACACTCCCGGCGGAGGACCGCACCTGCGGCGGCTCCTCGGCCGAGGACCACAGGAACTCCACGGTGCCGTCGGGCCGGGCCCCCGCCCCCAACACCGACCCCTGCGGGGTCTCCACCCGCGTCAGCTTCCCGCTCTCCAACTCGTAGCGCCACAGCTCACTACGCGCCTGGAAGTCCCGCACCACCAACAGCGCCGAACCGTCCGGCACCCAGTCCGCGTGCAGGTCGCCCTCCAGGTCGAGGTCCAGCAACCGGGTCTCTCCGGTCGACGGGTCCCAGATCATCGGCTCCCAACGGCCCCGCCGCTGGTGCCCCACCAGCACCCGCTGGTCCCCCCACACCGGGGCGAACCCCCATACCGACAGCCCCAGTTCACGGGTGCCGCCTTCCGAGTCGTCCAGCTCCGCGACGGTCGTACCGTCCAGCCGCACCGCCCGCAGGGCGTCGTGCATCGCGTCACCGTGCTCGGTGTGCTCGATCACCAGCAGGTCCCCGTCGTACGACAGGTCCCCCACCGAGGCCGACTCCCGGTGACGGTAGATCTCCCGGGGCTCCTCCCCGGGCCGCACCACGTGGATCGTCGAACCGTCCTCCTCGGTGGACCGGCCCACCACGGCGGTACCGTCCCGACCCAGCGCCAGCCCCGACGGGTACGAGGGCTCCAGCCCCGGGCACGCGGGCTCGTCCTCACCACCGAAGAAGGGCTGCCGCATCCACACCCCGAACTCGTCACCGTCGGAGTCCGAGAACCACCAGATCCACTCACCGTCCGGGGTGAGCGTGCCGCCCGTGGTGCCGTTCGGCCGGTCGGTCGCCTGCCGCTGCTCCCCGGACTCCCGGTCCCAGGCGTACAACTCGAAGGTCCCGGTCGCGTTGGACACGAACAGCGAGCGGGCGGGCGCGTCCTCCGCCCACTCCGGCAACCCCACCCGTGCCGCACGAAACCGCTTCTCCCACTCCGGCATGTTCGCTACGTCGCTCATGCCCCCATCCAACCCGATCCCCACCCCGGGTCATAGCGTGCCCACCCACTCCACCCACCCGAACAAACACAAAAAAGAGGGCCTTTGGTTTCCCAGACGAATAGTCTAGAAAACCAAAGGCCCTCTGTAAAAGGAGTTCGGCGGTGTCCTACTCTCCCACACACTCCCGTATGCAGTACCATCGGCGCTGTAAGGCTTAGCTTCCGGGTTCGGAAAGTAACC
>NZ_JBEXEP010000018.1:0-25699 GCF_040606315.1 Streptomyces sp. NPDC005438 | reverse complement strand
GAACGGAGATCGTCCACGCCTGAGGACCGGTTTGTGCGCACCCTCGGGCGTCTCGGAGGAGGTGGTGGAGGGTGGGCTTGGGGGGAAAGGGGGGCTGGGGGAAATCCCCCACAACCAAACCCGTTGCCCAGCCAACCCCGTAGATCCACGCCCCGTAAGCAGCATCCTGATCGACCAAATCCCCGCCCCGCCCCCCAGCACCCCGCCCCCAACGCCCCACCCCGTAACCCTCTCCCCCCCCCACCCAAGACCCCTCCCCTCCAACCCGCGTCCCCTCCAACCCGCCGCAACCTGAGGCCACCACCCACCACCCACACCCACCACGCCCCGGCCCTCCCCCCAAACCCCCTCCCCTGCCAACTTCCCCAAGCCGCACCGCCCCCACCCCACTCAACTCACCCCCAATCCCGGCTTCCCCCACCCAAGCCACAGCCCCCCTCAGCCCAGCCCGGCCCCACTCACGCCCCAGCCCAAGCCGCACCCCCACCCCCACCCACCAAGCACCCACCCGCCTTACGGCCCCACCCCCCAAAGCACCCCCCACCCCCCAAGCCCGCCCTGCTCACCCAACCCCCCCCGCACAACCATCGGTAGCTGTCGGGTGTCTTGCTGATGCGCTGGGTGGACGTTCGCCCGGGGCGGGCGGAGCACCGTAAGCGGCTGGCGTCACCCCTCCGGGGCGGGGCGGGCCCTGACGACCGGACGGCTGAGCGGACGTCGGGGGAGGGACCCGCGTGGGTGGGCGTGACCCCGAACCAACTGGTCGCACTGTTCCGTTCGGCCCGGCCCCCGGCGGGGCTGACCGCGATGATCCGCAACCGCACGACTATCTGCAACGGGAGGAACGCGTGCTTGACCGACGGTCCACAGGAACCCGCAGGAGAGCCAGCACGGTGACGGCACTGGTGGCGGGGGTCACCCTGATCGCGGTACCGGCCGGGGCCGTACCGGGGAGTGGCGGCGAGAAGGACGGCCCCTCCGCCAAGCGGCCGGCCGGGGTTCCGCCGATGGTGGACATCAACAACGACGGCTACGGCGACTCGATCATCTCCGCCCCCTGGGCCAGTGCCAACGGCAAGGAACGCGCCGGCTACGTGGCGATCGTGTACGGCTCGGCCAAGGGCGCCGATCCCGGGCACCGCCAGATCATCCACCGTGACCTGGACGGCATCGAAGGGGAGATCGGCGAGAGCGGCTACTTCGGAAAGCGCACCGTGGCCAGGGACTTCGACGGTGACGGCTTCACCGATGTGGCGGTCCAGTCCTCCGCTTCGGGGAACAACCAGCCGACCATCCTCTGGGGCGGTGAGGACGGGATCACGTCCGGCAGCCAGATCGACGGAGCGCACCGCACCTGGGGCGCCTTCATGACCGCCGGCGACTTCGACGGTGACGGCAACGTGGACCTGGTGGCCCGCAACCTCGATCTGGACGGCGGCCAGTTCCGGGTGCTGTACGGCCCGTTCGACCGTGAGGGGAAACCACGGCGGGGCGAGGTGCCGGACTTCAGCAAGGACAAGAGCATCAAGGACGTGGTGGCCGGTGACGTGAACGGGGACGGCAGGGACGACCTGTTCACCATGCACAACAACGAGTCGCTGCCCGGGCACACCTACTTCTGGAAGGGCGGCGCCGACGGGCTGTCCGTACCGGAGAAGCACTTCGACAAGGCGGTGCACGGCACCGTGGGCGACGTGGACGGTGACGGCTACGGCGACCTCGTCGTCCGGTTGTCGCCCCACTCCCTGGCGGATCTGCCCAGCGATCCGGGGCGGATCAAGGTGCTCTACGGCTCGAAGGACGGTCCGGGCGAGCGGAGCACCACCATCGACCAGGACACCCCTGGCGTCCCCGGTACCAGCGAGACGAGTGACCAGTTCGGCACCGCGTTGACCGCGGGTGACGTCAACGGCGACGGCTACGCGGACATCGGGGTGGGCGTGCCGGGTGAGGGCCTGGACAAGGAGAAGGAGTACACCGGGGCCGTCGTCCTGCTCAAGGGGAGCAAGGGCGGACTGAGCGGGACCGGTTCCCAGGCGTTCCACCAGGACACCCCCGGGGTGCCGGGGGTGGCGGAGTGGGGTGACCACTTCGGCACTGACGTGACCCTGCGGGACACGGACGGGGACGGTCTGGATGACCTGGCGATCGGTGCTCCGCGGGAGGACCACGAGGAGGACAGCACCGGCGCGGCCTGGGTGTTGCGGGGTTCCGGGGGTGGTCTGACCCCGGACGGTGTGGTTTCCTTCTGGCCCGCGCTGCTCGGGATGCCGCAGGAGAAGTACGCCCAGTTCGGGATCGTGACCGGCGACTGACCGGCGGGACGGCCCTTCACGGCCCCGGCCCTTCGTGGGAGGGGGCCGGGTACGTGGGGGTGCGAACGACGTGACGGCGGCCGGGTGCCCGCGTAACTCGCGGGTGCCCGGCCGCCGTTCGGGTCAGCCCCGGGGGAGCCGGTAGAACCCGCCGGGCAGGGGTTCGACCAGTCCGTCGGCCACGAGTCCGTCGAGGGCGCGGGCCCGTTGTACGGGTTCGTGCCACACCTGGTCGAGGCTGGACTGGGGGACGGCGGACACGGATTCGCGGAGTACGGCGAGGAGTTTGCCGCGTACCTGTCGGTCGGTTCCGGCGTAGGTCTGGGTGCGGCGGGGCGGGCCCTGGTGCTCGGGGGAGCCGGCCAGCCGCCAGGCGCACTGGCTGGCGATGGGGCAGCGGTGGCACTGGGGCGAGCGCGCGGTGCACACCAGGGCGCCCAGTTCCATGGTGGCGGCGGCCCATCGGGCGGCGACGGCGGTGTCCTCGGGCAGTATGGCCCGGGCGAGTTTGCGCTCGGCGGCCGTGGTGGCGTTGGGCGGGTACTGGAGGCCGTTGATCGCCCGGGCGAAGACCCGGCGCACGTTGGTGTCCAGTACGGCGTGCCGTTGGCCGTAGGCGAAGGAGGCCACGGCGGCGGCCGTGTACTCCCCGACGCCGGGGAGGGCCAGCAACTGGGAGTGTTCGGTGGGTACGTCGCCGCCGTGCCGTTCCGCTATGGCCGCCGCCGCTCCGTGGAGGCGCAGCGCCCGGCGGGGGTAGCCGAGGCGCCCCCAGGCGCGTACCGCCTCGCCGGGGGCCTCGGCCGCGAGGTCGGCGGGCCGGGGCCAGCGGGCCAGCCACTGTTCGTAGACGGGCAACACCCGGTTGACGGGGGTCTGTTGCAGCATGAACTCGCTGACCATCACTCCCCAGGCCCCCGCTTCGGGGCGGCGCCAGGGCAGGTCGCGGGCGTGCTGGTCGAACCAGTCGACAACGGGCGCGTGCAGGTCGGTGCGGGCCGGTGGGGCCTGGGATGCGTTCTCTGTGGTCGCAGTCATGGCACGTCCGATCCTGACATGTCGGGGCCCGAGAGCCTGAGCCACGCGCCGCAGCGGGCCCACCTTCCTTGTCGATCAAGGGAGTTCCGGGGTCGACGTGCCTGGTCAGTGGCCCGCGAGGGAGGTTCGGCGGCCAGGGAGCCCGCTGGGCCAGCCAGGGCACGGCGGGCCCTGGGGCGTGGCCGGGTTCAGCGGGGTCGCGCGTGGGAGCGGGCGCGGGGGGTGGACTGGAGTAGGGGGCGCAGGGGGCCGTCGCGGAGTCGTTCCATGGCCTGGGCGGCCGGTTCCAGTCCGGCGGCGACCACCACGGCGACGGTGAGGGCGCCGAGTGCCGCTCCGGCCAGCACGTCGTGGGGGTAGTGGACGCCGAGGAACACCCGGGAGAACGCGGTCAACAGGCCGACGGGTACCGCCAGCCAGGCCAGGACCCGCCAGCTGAGGAAGATCGCGGTGGCGGAGCCCACGGCGAGGGTGGCGTGGTTGCTGGGGAAGGACCAGTCGCCGACCTCGGGGCAGGGGGCGACCGACTGTACGGCTCCGGGTACGGCCCGGCAGGGGCGTTCCTCCTCGATGGCGACCTTGGCCACTTCGCTGACCGCGTACGCCAACAGGACGGCCAGCGGGGCCAGTACGGCGAGGGCGATGGCCCGGGCGTCGCCCCTGCGGGCCCGCCACCAGCCGGCGAGGAGGAGGGTCGCGAGGAGCAACAGCCCGCCCTCGGTGCCCATTTCGGCGAGGTGCCGCACCCAGCCGGGGGTGTCCCGGGCGAACTCGGTGACGGACCGGTAAAGCGCGTCTTCCATGGAGGCAAACCTACGGCCACCACGGGGTGTCCCCGTCCGTCGATCGGGACATTCCGGCCACCGACTTTTCCCGGTTTTCGGAGGTCTTCCTCGCTGGCGGAACGGAGGGTACCGCTTGGCTCGGATCCGGTGACCTGTTCGGACGTACCGTCAACTTCCGTACGTAAGTGGGGCGTTGAGGCTCCCGTGTGGGGGAGGGAGCGGTACGGAGAGGCCCTCGAATGGCTCAACCAGTGGCGCTCATGCGAAAAGTTGACGTTCGTTGCGGCGGGTGGGCCTTAGCGGTACGGCTGATGTCTCGTAAGGTTTCCGCGTGGGATCTCTGCGCAATCCGATCGGACCGCTTCCCTCCTCCATCTACTGGCGGCGGAGGGCCGTTGCGCTGGCCATCCTGCTCGGGCTGGTGCTGCTCGTCGTGTGGGCCCTCACCATGGGTGGCGGTGGCGGCGACAAGAAGGCGGGCAACGGACCGGACGGCGGTGGTCCCCCGACCACCATCACCCCCGGCCCCACCTCCTCCGGCCCGGCCATCAGCAGCCGGCCCGGTGGCCGTGACGACGAGGAGGACGCCGGGGGCGGCTCCGGGGGCTCGGGTGGTTCGGGCGGTGCCACCGGGGGCGAGGACGGCGAGGGCTCCGTGGGCGGCTCCGGCAAGAGCGGGGGCGGCGAGGGCGGCGGTGGCTGGACCGGCGGTACCGGCAGTGGGGGCGGCACCGGTGGGGACGGCGTACCGGTGGGCTCCGACCTGGCGGACTGCGAGGACGGGGTGACCGTCTCCCTCAGCAGCGAGAAGAACCGCTACGCCCCGGGTGAGCGGGTGACCTTCACCCTGACGCTGAAGAACTCGGGCAAGAAGGCCTGCAAGGTCGACTTCGGCCGGACCGCGTCGGTGCTGTCGATCAGCGACTCCGACGACGACACCTTCTGGGCGTCCGACCACTGCCCGCCCAGCCGTTCCGCGGTGTACGCGCAGGTGCCGGCGAAGGGGAAGACCACCCGCACCCTCACCTGGAACCGGGGGCCGAGCAAGGCGCGTTGCGCCACCCCCTCGGGGGGCAAGGCCAAGGCCGGCACCTATCTGGCGGAGGTCACGGTGAAGGGGCTGTCCTCGGCGCAGACCTCGTTCGTCCTGACCAAGGACTGACCGGGTCGGGTGCCTGTCGCACCGGCCCAACCGGCCGGTGACGCCCGCCGGTTGGCGGTGCGCCCGCCGGCGGTCCGGGGTTCCGGGTCAGACGTACCGCTCCAGGATCGAGGACTCCGCCAGCCGCGACAGGCCCTCCCGCACCGAACGGGCGCGGGCCTCGCCCACCCCGTCGACCATCTGGAGGTCGTCCACGCTGGCGGCGAGCAGCTTCTGTAGCCCGCCGAAGTGGCCCACCAGGCGTTCGATGACCGCGTTCGGCAGTCGGGGCACCTTGGCCAGCAGCCGGAAGCCCCGGGGGGAGACGGCCGAGTCCATCGCTTCGGGGAAGCCGCTGTATCCCAGGGCCCTTGCCACGGTGGGCAGTTCGAGCAGTTCGGTGTGGGTGAGCCGGTCGAGTTCGTTGAGCGCCTCGTGGACCGTGCGGGAACGCCGACTGGTCGGCTCCGGTACGTAGTCGCGGGCGACCAGCTCGCGTTCCGGCTCCACTCCGGCGATCAGCTCGTCCAACTGGAGCGACAGCAACCGGCCGTCGGTGCCCAGCTCCACCACGTACTCGGCGATCTCGGTGGCGATACGGCGCACCATCTCCAGCCGTTGGGCGACGGAACTGACGTCCCGCACCGTCACCAGGTCCTCGATCTCCAGGGCCGACAGGGTGCCGGCCACCTCGTCCAGCCGGAGCTTGTACCGCTCCAGGGTGGCGAGGGCCTGGTTGGCCCGGGACAGGATGGCCGCCGAGTCCTCCAACACCCGCCGCTGGCCGTCGACATAGAGGGCGATCAGCCGCATCGACTGGCTGACCGACACCACCGGGTACCCGGTCTGGATGGACACCCGCTGGGCCGTACGGTGACGGGTTCCGGTTTCCTCGGTGGGAATGGACGCGTCGGGCACCAGCTGCACCCCGGCCCGCACGATCTTGGTGATGTCGCTGTCCAGGATCAGCGCGCCGTCCAGCTTGCACAGCTCCCGCAGCCGGGTGGCGGAGAACTCCACGTCCAGCACGAAGCCGCCGGTGCACAGCGTCTCCACGGTGCGGTCCATGCCCAGGACGAGCAGGCCACCGGTGTTGCCGCGCAGGATGCGTTCCAGTCCGTCGCGCAGTGCGGTGCCGGGGGCCACGGCGCTGAGTGAGGCGCGCATCAGTCGTTCGGCTCCCGAACCGCCGGCGGCCTTGGTGGTGGGAGCCGCTGCCCGGTCGTTGGCTGCCACTGGACTCCTTCGGTCGTGCCTCTGCCTGTCGGCATGACGTCATCACAACTGTGCCCCACGGCACCGGTGTCGCGCGCCCCACGGCGTGAAGAAGCCGAGGGCGAGCCGTCGACGACCGGGTACGTGGACCGCCGCCGGGGACGGCGCGGCGCCGCGTCTCGGTCGACGACGCCGTCGGGGGACGGGCGAGACCTGGGCAAAGTCTACCGGCGGGGCCCCCTCGCGGGGCCCGCCTCCTACGCGTCGCCCGTGCCGGCGTCCTCCGCTTGTGGCCGGCGTGCCGGGCGGGACGGCAGCACCCGCAGGGCCTCCCCGATGTCGGCGACCTCCCGCACCCGCATCCCCGAGGGGGTCCGCCCCGGGTCGCCGGGCACCAGGGCGTGGGTGAACCCCAGCCGTGCCGCCTCCGACAGTCGGCGCTGCACCCCGGTCACCCGGCGCACCTCGCCGGCCAGCCCCACCTCGCCGATGGCGACCAGGTTCTTCGGCAGCGGGATGTCACTGGCGGCGCTGGCCAGGGCGAGGGCCACGGCCAGGTCGGCGGCCGGCTCGGAGAGGCGTACCCCGCCGACGGTGGCGCTGTAGATGTCCCGCTTGCCGAGGGCCGATATCCGGCCGCGCTGCTCCAGTACGGCCAGCATCATCGACACCCGGGAGGTCTCCAGGCCCGAGGTGGTGCGCCGGGGGGAGGGGATCTGGCTGTCCACGGTGAGCGCCTGCACCTCGGCGACCAGCGGTCGGCGCCCTTCCAGGGTGACGGTCAGACAGGTGCCAGGGACGGGCTCGTCCCGCCGGGTCAGGAACAGGCCGGAGGGGTCGGCGAGGCCGGTGATGCCCTCGTCGTGCAGTTCGAAGCAGCCGACCTCGTCGGTGGCCCCGTACCGGTTCTTCACCCCGCGCACCAGGCGCAGCCGGGCGTGGCGGTCGCCCTCGAAGTGCAGCACCACGTCGACCAGGTGTTCCAGCAGCCGGGGGCCGGCGATGGCCCCGTCCTTGGTGACGTGGCCGACCAGCAGGGTGGCGATGCCGCGTTCCTTGGAGGCGCGGATCAGGGCGCCGGCGACCTCGCGTACCTGGGCCATGCCGCCGGGGGCGCCGTCGATCTCGGCGGAGGCGACCGTCTGCACCGAGTCCAGCACCAGCAGCGAGGGCTTGACCTCGTCCAACTGCCCCAGTACGGCGGCCAGGTCGGTCTCGGCGGCCAGGTACAGCTGGTCGTGCAGGGCGCCGATCCGGTCGGCGCGCAGCCGTACCTGGCTGGCGGACTCCTCGGCGGTGACGTAGAGGGTGCGGTGCTCCTCGCTGGCGGCCTTGGCGGCGACGTCCAGCAGCAGGGTGGACTTGCCGACGCCCGGTTCCCCGGCCAGCAGCACCACCGCGCCGGGCACCAGTCCGCCGCCCAACACCCGGTCCAGCTCGGGCACCTGGGTGCTGCGGGCGGTGGCCTGCCGCCCGTCGACCTGGGCGATGGGCAGCGCGGTGGACGACACCCGGCCGGGGGTGGTGGTCCGTACGGCCGGGGCGCCGCTCTCCTCGACGGTGCCCCAGGCGTGGCACTCGGGGCAGCGGCCGAGCCACTTGGCGGTCTGCCAGCCGCACTCGGTGCAGCGGTAGGTCGGACGGTTGCCCTTGGCGGGCGCTTTACGGGCCATGGGGCCAACCTAGTGGGGCGCGGGGACATCCGGGCCGACGGCCGGTCGGTCACCGGGGGCGGCCGGCCGCCGGTGGGGAGCCCTCGCGGGGTGCCCCGGCGTCAGTCGTGTGTGCCGGGCAAGACCCTTTGGGGGGACGGGAGTTGCACAGGCTTGCCAACGCGGCGGGAAACCGGTCCCTCGTACGGGTTAAAGGTCTCGCACGTCGCCGGCCGGGGAGCGGAACGGGGCCTACCGTCGCCGGGTGATGAGCAGGCGGCGCGACCAAAGATCCTCGGCCACCGGGGCGCATCGTGCGCGTTCGGTGCGCGGCACCACGCACTACCGGCGGCACGAGCCCCCCAGCGAGTCCCGCCGCCGACGCGAGGTGTACCAGCGGTACGAGCCCCACCTGGACGGCCTGTTCACCTACTGCCTGTCGGTGATGTGCGACCACGACGAGGCCATCTCGGCACTGGGCGAGGCGATCGCGGTGGCCGAGCGGCAGCGTGACCGCGACCGTGCCCCGCGCGACCCGGCGATGCACCGGGCCTGGCTGTACTCGCTGGCCCGCTGGGCCTGCCTGCGTCGGTTCGCCGAGCGCGGCGGCGAGCGGTCCCAGAGCCGGCCGCCCGCCTCGCTGAGCAGCCCGGCGGCCACCCAGCGCCGTCGCGAACTGCGGGCCCTGGCCTGGCCGGAGGCGGCCGGCACTACCCCGGGGCAGCGGGAGGCGCTGGAGCTGGCGGTACGCCACGGGCTGCGTCCCTCGGAGGTGGCGCTGGTGCTGGGGCTGGAGACCGAGGCCGCCAGCACGCTGTTGCAGCACGCGGCCTGTGAGGTGGAGCGGACCCGGGCGGCGCTGGCCGTGGTGGAGAACGGGGGTTGCCCGGTGGTGGCCCGACTGGCCGCCGACGACCGGCTGTTGATGGGCACCGCCCTGCGCCGGGAGCTGGTGCGCCACGTCGACGAGTGCTTCGAGTGCCGCAAGGTGGCCGAGGGCGCGATGGCAGCCGTGGCCTGGCCCGGCACCGCCCCCGCCGCGGCCAGCCTGACCGTGCTGGAGGCGCCCCGGCCCACCGTGCACGCTGCCGTGCACGCGGTGCAGCGCGCCCGCTGCGCGCACGTACCCCGCTTCGACCGGCACGGGTTCCCCCAGCACGAGAGTGAGCGGGACGCCCGCCGGGAGCGGATGCGGCACCGGGCGGTGACCACCACGGTGGTCGCCACGGTGATGGCCGCGCCCCTGCTGGCGCTGTGGGCGGCCTACCGGGGCGCGCCCCTGGTGGGGGAGGGGCAGGACCGGGCGCCGGTGTCGGCGGACGACCGGGGTGGCCCGGTCGGCATGGACCCGTACGAGAACGCCGGCCAGGCGGACCGGGTGCCGAAGAGCGACGAGAAGAGGGCTTCGGACCTGCGGGTGCAGGTGAAGGGCGACCGGGACCGTGAGGGTCCGACCCGTGGCCCGGCTGAGGGTGGGGGCGGGCACAGTTCGAGCCCCGGCGGCGGGGACAGCGGCTCGCCCGGCGAGGACCAGGGCGACTCGGCGCGCGGCAGGCTGAAGGTGGACGCCCAGCCCTCGCGGGACGGGGGCACCCTGATCTACCTCACCAACGTCGGGGACGCCCCGGTCGACTGGACGGTCACCAGCGACGCGGACTGGCTGTACCTCAACAACGCCCAGGGCACCCTGCGGCCGGGGGAGCGGACGGCGGTACGGGTGGTGGTGAACCGTGGCCGTCAGCCGGCCGGCCACTGGGAGGCCCGTATCCAGGTCGCTCCCGCCGGCGCGGTGGTGACCCTGGAGGGGCAGGGCCGCCCGTCCCAGCCGGCGCCCTCGCCCACCCGCACTACGCCTCCGGGGTCCGGTGGTCCGGCACACCAGCCCGGGCGGGGCCCCGGCGGTTCCGGCCCGGGGCACGGGCACGGCCACCGGCGCTGAGGCCGCCCGCCCGGGGGGACCCCCGGGCCAGGGGGCGGGTCCTCAGCCCGGCGGGTCGGCCGGGTGGGGGGCCAGCAGGGGCAGCGCCGCGTTGAGGCGCTGCTCGCACAGTTCGGCCAGCCTGGCGTATCCGGCCTCGCCCATCAGCTCGATCAGTTCCGGGCGGTAGGACTCGTAGACGGGTTTCCCCGCGCCGTGCGCCGACGGTGCCGAGGTGCACCACCAGTGCAGGTCGTGGCCGCCAGGACCCCAGCCACGGCGGTCGTACTCGCCGATGGTGACCTCCAACACCTGCTCCCCGTCGGCCCGTTCCACCCACTCGTAGGTGCGGCGGACGGGCAGCTGCCAGCAGACGTCCGGCTTGGTCTCCAGGGGTTCGCGGCCCTCCCGCAGGGCCATGGTGTGCAGGGCGCAGCCGGTGCCTCCGGGGAAGCCGGGGCGGTTGTGGAAGATGCAGGCGCCCTGCCAGCGCCGGGTCTGGCGTTCTCCGTCCTCGTCCTCCTCGACCCAGCCGCTGCTGGTGCCGACCTCGTGGAACTGCCAGGTCTCGGGGGTGAGTCGGGCCACCTCGGTGGCCACCCGCGCCTCGTCGTCCTCGTCGGAGAAGTGGGCGCCCAGGGTGCAGCAGCCGTCGGTGGCCCGGCCGGCGCTGATGCCCTGGCAGCCCTGGCCGAAGACGCAGTTCCAGCGCGAGGTCAGCCAGGTCAGGTCGCAGCGGAAGACCTGTTCCTCGTCGGCCGGGTCGGGGAACTCGATCCACGCGCGCGGGAAGTCCAGCGCGGTCTCCTCGGCTCGGGCGGGGGTCTCGGCCCGCTTGTCGTCTTTCTCCGGCTTGGTCGCCTTCGTCATACCCACGGCTCCAGCGTAGGCCCACCGGCCACCGTCGTGGTGTCGCCGGCCAATGTGTCCGCCCGGTCCACGCCCGCCGTGTCGGGGCAGTAGCGTGCTGTCCATGAGACTCGGAGTCCTCGACGTGGGTTCGAACACCGTGCACCTTCTGGTGGTGGACGCGTACAAGGGGGCGCGTCCGTTGCCCGCCTACTCGCACAAGGCGGAACTGCGGCTGGCCGAACTCCTCGACGAGCAGGGGGCGATCAGCCCGGAGGGCGCCGCCCAGCTGGTGGAGACGGTGCGGGAGGCGAGCCAGGTCGCCGAGGACAAGGGCGTGGAGGAGATACTCCCGTTCGCCACCTCGGCGGTGCGGGACGCCACCAACGTGGAGGAACTCCTCGCCCGGGTCGCCGCCGAGACCGGCGTCAAGCTGGACGTGCTCTCCGGCGAGGAGGAGGCCCGGCTGACGTTCCTGGCGGTGCGCCGCTGGTTCGGCTGGTCGGCGGGGCGTCTGCTGGTGCTGGACATCGGCGGCGGCTCCCTGGAGATCGCGCACGGTCTGGACGAGGAACCGGACGGGGCGGTGTCGCTGCCGCTGGGCGCGGGCCGGCTCACCTCCGCCTGGCTGCCCGGTGACCCGCCCGACCCGGAGCGGGTGCGGGCCCTGCGGCGCCACGTACGGGCCGAGATCGCCCGTACGGTCGGGGAGTTCAACCGCCACGGCACCCCCGACCACGTGGTGGCCACCTCCAAGACGTTCCGCCAGCTGGCCCGGATCGGCGGGGCGGCCCGCTCGGCCGAAGGGCTGTACGTGCAGCGGGAGTTGCACCACAAGGACCTGGAGGAGTGGGTGCCCCGGCTGGCGGAGATGACCGCCGCGCAGCGGGCCGAGCTGCCCGGGGTGTCCGAGGGCCGGGCCCACCAGCTGCTGGCCGGGGCGCTGGTGGCGGAGGGCGCCATGGACCTGTACGACGTGAGCACCCTGGAGATCTGCCCCTGGGCGCTGCGCGAGGGGTTGATCCTGCGCCGGCTGGACCAGCTGCGTGCCGTGGAGCACTGACCGGGCGCCCACCCGGCGTACGGCGCTGCGGGTCGGAGCGGTGGCCGTCCTGGCTCCGGCCGTCGGCTGCGCCGGGGAGGCGGACGCGGGTCGGGCCGGGCGCGCCGAGCGGGTGCTGGTGTACCGGGGGCCGACGTCCCTGGAGGGGTGCCCCGAGTCCGCCGCCGCCCTGCTGCGCCGTGCCCTGCCGGGGGCGCGGGTGGCGTACTGCGGTCCGGGGGAGTCGGTGCCGCTGACCCGGGCGGAACTGGCGCGGGCCACCCTGTACGTACAGCCCGGGGGCGGTGATCTGGCCCCCGCCTGGCGGGAGTTGCGTCCGTACGCCCCGCTGCTGCGCTCCTGGGTGCGCGGGGGCGGCCAGTACCTGGGGATCTGCCTGGGCGGCTACCTCGCCGGCCGGCCGGGGCTGGACCTGCTGCCCGGCCGGGTCGAGCGTTACCTCGACGCCCCCGACGCCTCGGTCCCGGACGAGCGGGACACCGTGGTCGCGGTCCGGTGGCGGGGGCGACGGCGGCGGATGTACTTCCAGGACGGGCCGCGCTTCGTGCTGGACACCGCCTCCGACCGTTCCCGGGTGACCGTGCTGGCCCGGTACGACACCGGTGACCCGGCGGCCCTGGTGGCGGCCCGTGGTCGGGGCCGGGTCGGGGTGGTGGGTCCGCATCCCGAGGCCGACGCCGAGTGGTACCGGGACGAGGGGCTGCGCAACCCCGAGGGGGTGCGCTTCGACCTCGGGGTGGACCTGGTGCGGGCCCTCCGGGCCGGCGCGTGAGACGTGTCACCGGGCGTCGGGGCTGTCGGCCGGTCCCCTTAGGCTGTGCTCCGTGGCGGAACCAGCGGTGCGTGTCCCGAAGGTGAAGGTCGCGCTGTCCACGGCCTCGGTGTATCCCGAGTCCACGGCGGCGGCCTTCGAGATCGCGGGACGTCTGGGGTACGACGGGGTCGAGGTCATGGTGTGGACCGACCCGGTCAGCCAGGACGTCGAGGCGTTGCGGCGGCTGTCCGAGCTGCACGGGGTGCCGATCCTCGCGGTGCACGCCCCCTGTCTGTTGATCACCCAGCGGGTGTGGTCCACCGACCCGTGGACCAAGCTGGTGCGGGCCCGTTCGGCCGCCGAGTCGCTGGGCGCCTCCACCGTGGTGGTGCATCCGCCGTTCCGCTGGCAGCGGTCGTACGCGCGGGAGTTCGTGCGCGGTATCTGGCGGATGGCCGACGAGACCGAGGTGCGGTTCGCGGTGGAGAACATGTACCCGTGGCGGTACCGGGACCGTGAGATGCAGGCGTACGCCCCCGACTGGGACCCCACCAAGGAGGACTACCGCCACTTCACGGTCGACCTGTCGCACACCTCCACCGCCCGCAACGACGCCCTGGCCATGGTGGACCGGATGGGCGACCGGCTGGGGCACGTGCACCTGGCCGACGGTCGGGGCTCGGGCAAGGACGAGCACCTGGTGCCCGGTCGCGGCACCCAGCCCTGCGCGGAGCTGCTGGAGCGGCTGGCCACCAACGGGTTCGACGGCCACGTGGTGGTGGAGGTCAACACCCGGCGGGCGATGTCCGCCGAGGAGCGGTACGCCGACCTGGCCGAGGCCCTGGCCTTCACCCGGCTCCACCTGGCCGCTCCGGTACCGGGCTCGGGCGCCGGCGAGCCCTCCGGCACCCGGGTGCCCCCGGGGCGGGACGCCGATGGCTGAGGGCGCCCGGCGCAGGGGGCGGCCCTCGCTGCAGGAGTCGGCCGACGGCCCCGGCAGCCGGGAGCGGATTCTGGCCTCCGCCCGCGCCGAGTTCGCCCGGCACGGGTACGACCGGGCGTCGATCCGGGGCATCGCCCGGGGCGCGGGGGTGGACCCGGCCCTGGTCCACCACTACCTCGGCACCAAGGAGCAGGTGTTCGTGGCCGCCGTGGAGCAGGCGTTCCGGCCGGCCCTGGCGGTGGCCGAGGCGCTGCCGGCGGGGGACCGCGAGGGGCTGGGGGAGCGGGTCGTGCGGGTGGTGTTCGGTGTCTGGGAGGACCCCGAGACCCGTGAACCGCTGCTGGCGATCGTACGGTCGGCGATGATCAACGAGACGGCGGCCGAGCTGTTCCGGGGGATGGTGACCCGGCTGCTGCTGGAGCGGCTGGCCGGCGAACTGCCGGGCGAGGACGCCCCGTTGCGGGTGGAGTTGGCGGTCGCCCAGCTGGTGGGCACCGCCATCCTGCGTTACGTGATCAAGGTCCGTCCGCTGGCGCAGGCGGACGTGGAGCAGCTGGTGCGCCGGCTCGCCCCGGTGGTGGAGCACCACCTGTACGGGCCGGAGCCGGGCGCGTCCTGGCTGACCGGCGGCTGAACCGTACGTCTCATCATCCGGTGGAGGCGTCTGGATCCCGGACGGAGGGCGTACGCTCAAAGGAGCCCCGTGGGCGCCGGGCCGTATCCGAGGGCCCCGCGCGGGGCGCGCCGCCAGCCGGTTCGCGGTGACCCCGCGCCCCGGCACCGGTGACCGCCCGGACCCCGGGCGAGCGCGCCGGGGTGGGCATCGCCCGCCCCCGGTACGGCAGGGTTTCCGGGTCCCGACTCCACCAGCCCGGCCCGTGCCTTCCATCCACCTCGGACGGCGGGACAGTCGTGAGCCCGCCCCCCATCCGTACGCACAGGGAGTGGACACCATGCCCCAACTGAGGTCCCGCACCGTCACCCACGGCCGCAACATGGCGGGGGCGCGAGCCCTTCTGCGCGCGGCGGGCGTAGCGCGCGAGGACTTCGGCAAGCCCATCGTTGCGGTGGCCAACAGCTTCACCGAGTTCGTGCCCGGGCACACCCACCTCCAGCCGGTGGGGCGGATCGTCTCCGAGGCGGTCAAGGAGGCCGGCGGGGTGCCCCGCGAGTTCAACACGATCGCGGTGGACGACGGTATCGCCATGGGGCACGGCGGGATGCTGTACTCCCTGCCGTCCCGGGACCTGATCGCCGACTCGGTGGAGTACATGACCGAGGCGCACTGCGCCGACGCCCTGATCTGCATCTCCAACTGCGACAAGATCACCCCCGGGATGCTGATGGCCGCGATGCGGCTGAACATCCCCACCGTGTTCGTCTCCGGCGGCCCCATGGAGGCCGGCAAGGCGACCCTGGTGGACGGCACGGTGCGCACCGGACTCGACCTGATCTCGGCCATCGCCGACTCCGCCTCGGACCAGGTCTCGGACGAGGACATGTCCCGTATCGAGGAGGCGGCCTGTCCGACCTGTGGTTCCTGTTCGGGCATGTTCACCGCCAACTCGATGAACTGTCTGACCGAGGCGATCGGGCTGGCCCTGCCGGGCAACGGTTCGGTGTTGGCCACCCACACCGCCCGCAAGGAGCTGTACCAGGAGGCCGGCCGTACGGTGGTGCGGATCGCCCAGCGCCACTACGAGCAGGACGACGTGACGGTGCTGCCCCGGTCGGTGGGCTCCCGGGCGGCCTTCGAGAACGCCATGGCCCTGGACATCGCCATGGGCGGCTCGACCAACACCATCCTGCACCTGCTGGCCGCCGCCCAGGAGGCCGGGCTGGACTTCGACATGGCCGCCATCGACCAGCTGTCGCGCCGGTTGCCGTGCCTGTCGAAGGTCGCCCCCAACGGCACGTACCACATGGAGGACGTGCACCGGGCGGGCGGCATCCCGGCGATCCTGGGCGAGCTGTACCGGGCGGGTCTGCTGAACGAGGACGTGCACACCGTGCACGCCCCCTCGCTGGCGGACTGGCTGAAGAACTGGGACATCCGGGGCGGCTCCCCCTCGGCCGAGGCGCTGGAGATGTTCCACGCCGCCCCCGGCTGCGTGCGCTCCGCCACGGCCTTCTCCCAGTCGGAGCGCTGGGAGTCGCTGGACACCGACGCCGAGCACGGCTGCATCCGCTCGGTCGAGCACGCCTACAGCACCGAGGGCGGCCTGGCCGTGCTGTACGGCAACCTGGCCGAGGACGGCTGTGTGGTGAAGACCGCCGGAGTGGACGCCTCCATCCTCACCTTCACCGGCCCGGCCGTGGTGGTGGAGTCCCAGGAGGAGGCGGTGGACGCCATCCTCACCAAGCGGGTCACCGAGGGCGACGTGGTGCTGATCCGGTACGAGGGTCCCAAGGGCGGGCCCGGGATGCAGGAGATGCTCTACCCCACCTCGTTCCTCAAGGGGCGGGGCCTGGGCGCCAAGTGCGCGCTGATCACCGACGGCCGCTTCTCCGGCGGCACCTCGGGGCTGTCCATCGGCCACGTCTCCCCGGAGGCGGCGGCCGGCGGCACCATCGCCCTGGTGCGCTCCGGTGACCGTATCCGCATCGACATCCCCTCCCGTTCCATCGAACTGCTGGTGTCGGACGAGGAGTTGGCCGCCCGCCGGGAGGCGTTGGGCGGCCGGTACGCCCCGGTGGACCGGGACCGCAAGGTCTCCACCGCGCTGCGGGCGTACGCGGCCATGGCCACCAGCGCCGACAAGGGCGCGGTGCGCGACGTCGACAAGCTGGGCTGAGCCCGCCCGGTTCCGCGACCAGTCCGACCAGGGCCCGGTCATCCCGTAGGGGACGGCCGGGCCCTGGTCGTGTGCGAGGCCGGTTCCGGTGGCCGGGCCGTACCCGTCCTGACCTGGGCCTCGGCCGGGATCGGGGGCGGCGACGGCCGCCGGTGCCGGGGTGGGTGGTGGCGGCCGGGTGCCGGGTGGGGCGTGGTTCCCCGTACGCTCCCTGAGTTCTCCCCGAGTCGACCCTGACATGTGTCAGATTCTTTTGACACGGGTCAGGGTGCCTGTCAGTTTGGAATGACACCCCACGGATGACAGATGAAACACCGAAGCGCCAGCACACAGCGCCCCCCAGCGGGCACACCCGGGAAGGGGCCGCGATGAACGCCGACCAGCCCCCCGACGGCGACCAGCTGCTCCGCGTCCTGTCCGCGCTGGACAACCCGCACCGGCTGCGGATCATCGCCGCACTGGGCGCCGGCCGGAACTACGTCAGCCAGCTCGCCCGGGAGATCGGCATCGGCCGGCCCCTCCTCCACATGCACCTGCAACGGCTGGAGGCGGCCGGACTGGTCGTCGGCTCCCTGGAACTGTCCGAGGGCGGCAAGGCCAGGAAGTACTTCGAAGTGGCCCCCTTCCGGTTGGAGTTGAGCCCCGAGCTGATCGCCCGGGCGGTACGGACCCTCCAGGGCGGGGGAGCCGGCCCGGGCCCCGACACCGACCGGGAACCGGCCGAGGCGGACGGGGCCCCGGAACCACCCCGGGCCGAGGCGGACGCCCCGACCGAGGAACGACACGAGAAGCACGCCGAACACGAGAGACACGCAGAACACGCCGAACACGCGGAACACGAGAAAGAGGAAGCGCAGTGAACGATGACCAGTTGGTCGACATCGCGGCGGGCGACCCCGCCGGAGTCTGGGCCGCGGCCCTGGGCACCGCCGGCGTCTTCATCCTGCTGATCGTCCTGGTGTGGCAGATCGCCGCCACCTGGCGGGCCCGCATGTTGGCCGCCCGCGAGGACCAGTACCGCCAACTCGCCCAGCAGTACGCCCGGTTGCTGGAGGACAACGTCGAACTCCACCGACGCACCCTGGAGGAACTGCAACAGACGCGGACCTCCCTGACCTCCATGGAACGCATGATGAAGGAGATCGAGTGACCCTGGCCGGCTGACCGCCCGGGCACCTCCGCCCGGCGCGCCACACGGCCCCGTACAGACCCACACACCCCCGCACGGCCCCCGCAACGGGCCACGGCCGGGAGCTGGCACTCCCGACCGTGGAAACGAGCCGAACATCCGCGACCCCTCGCGTCCATCCGCACTCATCCAGGAGCCTACCCATGCCCGCCCCCGTACCGCCCCCGCCATCCGTCCCCGAACCCCCACCCGACCGGCGAAGCCGCCTCCGTACGGCCCTGGTCACCCTGCCCGCCGGGCGCCGCGCCAAGTTCTGGGTGCTGGCCCTGTGGGTGCTCGCCGCCCTGGCGCTCGGCCCCCTCGCCGGCAAGCTCGGCGACGTGGAGGAGACCGGCCCCAACGCCTTCCTGCCCGGCGGCTCCGAATCAGCCCGGGTCAACACCGAGTTGGAGCGGTTCCGGGGCCAGGACGACCTGGTGCCCGCCGTCCTCGTCTACACCCGCGACGGCACCCGCACCACAGAGGCCGACGCCCGCCACGCCCGCGCCGACCGGGACGCCCTGGCCCCGCACGTGGCCCGGGGACAGCAGGCCACCTGGCCCCTGCCCTCCCGGGACGGCCGGGCCCTGATGGTGGTCCTGCCACTGTCCGACCAGGAGGGCCTCACCGACCGGGTGGACGAGATCCGCGACTCCCTGGCCGCCAACGCCCCGCCCGGCCTGGAGGTACGGGTCGGAGGTCCGGCCGGCTCCCTGGTCGACCAGGTACGGGTCTTCGACTCCCTGGACGTCACCCTGATGACAGCCACCGGCTCGGTGGTGGCCGTACTGCTGCTGCTCACCTACCGCAGCCCGGTGCTGTGGCTGCTGCCCCTGCTGTCGGTCGGCTTCGCCGCCGTACTCACCCAGTCCGGCACCTACCTGCTGGCCCGGTACGCCGGACTGCCGGTCGACCCCCAGAGCGCCGGCATCCTGATGGTGCTGGTCTTCGGCGTCGGCACCGACTACGCGCTGCTGCTGATCGCCCGGTACCGCGAGGAACTCCACCGCCACTCGGACCGCCACCGGGCGATGGCCGTGGCCCTGCGCCGCTCCGGCCCGGCCGTACTGGCCTCCGCCTCGACCGTCGCGGTCGGCCTGCTGTGCCTGGGCCTGGCCGACATCAACTCCTCCCGCTCCCTGGGCCTGGTCGGGGCGGTCGGCGTGGTCTGCGCCTTCCTGGCCATGGTGACCGTGCTGCCCGCCGTACTGGTGGTCGCCGGGCGGTGGGTGTTCTGGCCGTTCGTCCCCCGCGAGGGCACCCCGGTGCACGGCCACCGCACCACCTGGGAGCGGATCGGCGCCCTGATCTCCCGGGCACCGCGCCGCTCCTGGCTGGCCTCCGTCGGGGTCACCGTCGTCCTCGCGGCCTCCGCCTCGGGCATCACCATGGGGCTGACCCAGGCCGAGATGTTCTCCGACAAGCCGGAGTCGGTGGTGGCCCAGGAGAGGATCGCCGCCCACTTCCCCTCCGGCTCCTCCGACCCGGCCACCGTGCTCACCCGAGCCGGCCAGGCCGAACGGGTACGGGAGGTCGCCGCCCGGGTGGACGGCGTCAGCTCCGCCCGCGTCGACCAGCGCACCCGCGACGGCCAACTGGCCAGCCTCAGCGTGGTGTTGGACGACGACCCGGACAGCGCCCGGGCCCGCCACACCGTGGAACGGCTACGGGACCAGGTCCACCGGGTGGACGGGGCACGGGCCCTGGTCGGCGGCACCACCGCCGAGACCCTGGACACCCAGCGGGCCGCCGGCCGCGACCTGAGGGTGGTGATCCCCGCCGTACTGGGCGTGGTGCTGCTGGTCCTGGTCTGGCTGCTGCGCTCCCTGGTCGCGCCCCTGCTGCTGTTGACCACCGTGGTGCTGTCGTACTTCGGCGCCCTCGGCGCCTCCCACCTGATCTTCGAACACCTGCTGGGCTTCGCCGGCGTCGACTGGTCCATCCCGCTGATGGGCTTCGTGTTCCTGGTGGCCCTGGGCGTCGACTACAACATCTTCCTGATGACCCGGGTACGCGAGGAGACCCGGCGCCACGGCCCCCGCGCCGGCGTCCTGCGCGGACTGGTCAGCACCGGGGGAGTGATCACCTCCGCCGGGGTGGTACTGGCCGCCACCTTCGCGGTGTTCGTCACCCTGCCCCTGGTGACCATGGCGGAGATCGGCGTACTGGTCGGGGTCGGCGTACTGCTCGACACCTTCCTGGTACGCACCGTGCTGGTGCCCGCGCTCGCCCTCGACCTGGGCCGCTGGACCTGGTGGCCCGGCCGGATCGCCGACCCCCCGTCCGCGAAGGAGGTGGACGCGCCCACCCCGGCGGACCCGGTACGCCCCCACGCCTGACCCCGGGGGCCACGTCCAGATGCACGTGCAGCCACGACGGCGCTCGGTCGCATCGGGCACCAACCGCCGCTCCGGCAGCGGCCCACCAGGCCCAGCCACAACAGGCGCGTGGGCACCCGCAAGAAGGTCGCGGCCACCCCAGGGGCCGGCCCGCCACCACAGCGGGCCGGCCCCCGGCCGGCTCAGCCCACCCGGGCCACCGCCTCCGCGTCGACCTCCGCCCCACGCCGCTCGGCCCAGCCCTCCAGGGCGGTACGGCAGGCGTGGTCCACGTGCCGCAACCCGCTCAGGTCCAGCTCCACCCGGCGCTCCTCGGGCAGCGCCTCCAACTGGTCCAGCAGCCTCGGCAGCCGCAGGAAGGTGGCGTTGCCCCGCACCCGTACCCGCAGGGGCCGCCCCTCGCCCTCGTCCCGCACCTCCAGGTGCACGTGCGAGGTCTCCCAGGCCGCCTTCACCACCGCCGTCAGCAGCCCGAGCACCACCCCCTCGAACAGGTTGGTGGCCACGATCGCCAGCGCGGTGACCACCAGCACCACCGCCTCACCCCGGTGCGCCCGCCACAGCGGCCCCAACTCCCGGAACGGCAGCAGCTTCCAGCCGGCGTGCACCAGCACCCCCGCCAGCGCGCACACCGGGATCACCCCCAGCGCCCCCGGCACCAGCACCACGAACAACAGCAGCCAGGCCCCGTGCAGCACCCGCGACCACCGGGTACGGGCCCCGGCCGAGACGTTCGCCGAACTGCGGACGATCACCGCCGTCATGGGCAGCGCCCCCAGAGCCCCGCAGACGCTGTTCCCCACCCCCTGGGCCAGCAGTTCCCGGTCGTAGTCGGTACGGGGACCCCGGTGCAGCCGGTCCACCGCCGCCGCGCTGAACAGCGTCTCGGCGGAGGCGATCAGCGCGAAGGCCAGCACCGTGCCGACCACCCCGACCTCGGCCAGCCGCCCGAAGTCGGCCAGCCCCGGCGGCTGCACCGTCTCCAGCACCCCGCGTACCTCGACCCGGTCCACCTCCAGACCCAGCACGGCCACCGCGAGGGTGGCCAGCGCCACCGCCGCCAGCGGACCGGGCACCGCCCGGGCCCCCGCCTTCCACCGGGGCCACAGCACCAGCACCGCCACGGTCACCGACCCCACCCCGAGGGCGGTCAGCTGCGGCGTCGAGGTCAGCGCCCCACCCACCAGGGAGGGCAGGCCGGCCAGGTTCTCCGGGCCACCACCCGGGGCGTTCCGGTCGGCCAGGGTGTAGACCTGCCCGGCGATCAGCACCAGTCCGATGCCGGCCAGCATCCCCTGCACCACGGCCACCGAGATGGCGCGGAACCAGCGCCCCCACCGCAGGGCGCCCATGACCAGTTGCAGCAGTCCGGCACACAGCACCAGGACGCCCAGCGTCTCCAGCCCGTACGCCCGCACCGCCTCGTACACCAGCACCGTCAGCCCGGCGGCCGGGCCGCTGACCTGGAAGGTGCTGCCGGGCAGGGCGCCCACCAGCAGGCCGCCCACGATGCCGGTGACCAGGCCGAGTTCGGCCGGTACCCCGGAGGCGACGGCCACCCCCACGCACAGGGGCAGCGCCACCAGGAAGACGACCAGGGAAGCGCTGACGTCGGCGCGCAGCCAGTCCCACCTGCCCGGCGGGGACGGGGCGTCGGCGCCGGCGGCGCCGACCTCGGAATCAGATCGCATGGGTACTCCCAACCTCCGTGCGGCAGGCGCCGTCAGGGCAGCGCGTACCGCGGGTTCACAAGGACGTGACGGGCGTCGGACGCCCGTGAGCAAGCCGTGAACGTCCGCCCCGGGCGGGGGCGGCGTGGGTCGGGATCAGCAGCGGAACACCATGGACCGGGTCCGGGGCGCTATCGGCCCGTGGGGAGGGGATCCGTCCTCGCGAGGGCGCTCCACCCGGCGCGCGTACAGCGGACACAGCACCAGCGGGGCGGTACGGACACAGCCGGGGCGCGCACCGGCCCCGTGCGCCGGCGGCTGCCCCCGGCCGCCACGCCGGGACTCGCAGTTGTGCTCCTTGGTCTCCGAGGGGGACTTCTCCTCGTGGACCGACAGGGACTGGGCGGAGCGTGACGTCGCGGAACCGCCGGCGGGGCTCTGGGCCGTGGCCCCCGCCACGGTGAACAGCACCGTGACCAGGGCGGCGAACACGGCCAGCGCCCTCCGTGAACGGTGCCGCGTACGGCGGTCCATCGTCGCCCTCCCTCGGCGGCAGGTGGACATCGGGCCCCATTGTGTCCAGAGGGAGGTGTCGTTCGGCAACACGCACCGTCGGCTTGACGTAAACAGTGCGTTACTTTCGGCCGCCCGGCCGAGTGCCGTCAGGCGCGCCGTCGGGCGCCCCGGCGCCACCGCGTCCGCCTTGACGGTCGACCGGCACGGGAGGATTATTCAACGCATGATGAATAAACCGGGGGTGCCCGCCCTCCACGCCCGCCACCTCACCGTCGTACGGGGAGGCCGCACCGTCCTGGACGACCTCGCCTTCGACGTCCACCCCGGCACCGTCACCGGACTCCTCGGCCCCTCCGGCTGCGGAAAGTCGACCCTGATGCGCGCCGTCGCCGGCACCCAGGCCAGGGTCACCGGCACCCTCGACGTCCTCGGCCACCCCGCCGGCACCCCCGCGCTGCGCTCCCGGGTCGGCTACGTCACCCAGTCCCCGTCGGTGTACCAGGACCTGACCGCACGTCAGAACCTCGACTACTTCGCCGCCGTACTCGGCACCCCCCGACGAGAACGCCCCGCCCAGGTCGAACGCGCGCTCACCCAGGTCGACCTCACCGGCCACGCCGACTCCCTCACCGGCAACCTCTCCGGCGGCCAGCGCGGCCGGGTCTCCCTCGCCGTCGCCCTCCTCGGCTCCCCCGACCTGCTGGTACTCGACGAACCCACCGTCGGCCTCGACCCGGTGCTCCGCCGGGACCTGTGGGCCCTCTTCCACCGCCTCGCCGAGGACCACGGCACCACCCTGCTGATCTCCTCGCACGTGATGGACGAGGCCGACCGCTGCCAGCGACTGCTGCTGATGCGCGAGGGCCGCGTGCTCGCCGAGGACACCCCGGAGAACCTGCGCCGCACCACCGGCAGCGACACCGTCGAGGGCGCCTTCCTGCGCCTCGTCGACCAGCGGTCCGACCCCGCCACCACCGCCGGCTGACCCGGCCCCCGGCCGTACGACCAGCCAACTCCCCCCAACGGAGCCTGAGATGAGCCCTCACCGCACCCTCGCCACCGCCCGCCGGGTACTCCGCCAGCTCGGACACGACCCCCGCACCATCGCGCTGCTGCTGCTGGTCCCCGTCCTGCTGCTGACCCTGCTGTACTGGGTCTTCGACGCCAACCCCCGCCAGTTCGACGCCATCGGCGCCTCCCTGCTGGGCGTCTTCCCCCTGGTGACGATGTTCCTGGTCACCTCCATCGCCACCCTGCGCGAACGCACCACCGGCACCCTGGAACGACTGCTGTCCATGCCCCTGGGCAAAGCCGACCTGATCCTGGGCTACGCCCTCGCCTTCGGACTGCTCGCCACCGTCCAGGCCTCCCTGGCCACGGTCACCGCCGTCTGGCTGCTGGACCTCGACATCGCCGGCTCCGCCTGGCTGTTGCTGCTGGTGGCCCTGCTCGACGCGCTGCTCGGCACCGCCCTGGGACTGTTCGTCTCCGCCTTCGCCAACACCGAGTTCCAGGTGGTCCAGTTCATGCCGGCGATCATCTTCCCGCAGATCCTGCTGTGCGGACTGTTCGCGCCGCGCGACTCCATGCAACCCGTACTGGAGGCCGTTTCCCACGTCCTGCCCATGTCGTACGCCGTCGACGGCATGACCGAGGTCCTCACCCACCCCGACATCACCGGCACCTACGTACGGGACCTCACCGTCGTCGCCGGCAGCGCCCTGCTGGTCCTCCTCCTCGGAGCGGCCACCCTCCGCCGCCGTACTCCCTGACGGTCCACCACCCGGACCCTGCCCGCCCGGCGGGGTACGGGGTGCGAAGATGACCACTGCGCGATCACCGGGCGGTACGCACCCACCCGGCGGCGCGCGCCCACCGCACCACGGCACGGACGAGGTGACCCCGTTGACCACCCAGAAGATCGCCGTACTCGGCACCGGCAAGATCGGCGAAGCGCTGGTCTCGGGAATGATCCGCGCCGGATGGGCACCGGCCGAACTCCTGGTCACCACCCGTCGACAGGAACGCGCCGACCAACTGCGCCAGCGCTACGGCGTCACCCCGGTCACCACCGTCCAGGCCGCTACCGAGGCCGACACCCTCATCCTCACCGTCAAGCCCCAGGACATGTCCGCCCTGCTGGACGAGCTGGCCCCGCACCTCCCCGAGGGCAAGCTGGTCATCACCGCCGCGGCCGGAGTCCCCACCACCTTCTTCGAGGAACGCCTCGCACCCGGTACGGCCGTGGTCCGGGTCATGCCCAACACCCCGGTACTCGTCGACCAGGGCATGTCCGTCATCTCCGCCGGCAGCCACGCCACCGACGACCACCTGGTACGCGCCGAACAGATCTTCCAGCCCGTCGGCCAGACCCTGCGGGTGCCCGAGTCCCAACAGGACGCCGCCACCGCGCTGTCCGGCTCCGGCCCGGCCTACTTCTACTTCCTCGTCGAGGCCATGACCGACGCCGGCATCCTGCTCGGTCTGCCCAGGGACAAGGCCCACGACCTGATCGTCCAGGCCGCCGTCGGCGCCTCCACCATGCTCCGGGACAGCGGCGACCACCCGGTGACCCTGCGCGAGGCGGTCACCTCCCCGGCGGGCACCACCATCAACGCCATCCGCGAACTGGAGAAGCACGGCGTACGGGCCGCCTTCCTCGCGGCCCTGGAGGCCGCCCGCGACCGCAGCCGCGAACTGGCCACCGGCAAGGGCTGACCGCGAAGGCGGGTCAGCCGCCGACCGCCGCCAGCACCTCCGAGGTACGCACCACCCGGGCGAACCCGCCCCCGTGCAGCGACACCGCCGTACCCCGCGCCAGCTCCTCGGCGGTCAACCGCCACCCCCAGGGCCCCTCCAGGTCGAAGGTGTACGTGGCGTCCAGGGGCACCCACACCTCGTACCCCAGGTTCCCCGCCATCCGCGCGGTCGTCTCCACGCACATGTTGGTCTGCACCCCCACCACCACACACTGGTCGACCCCGACCTCCCGCAACCAGCGGTCCAGGTCGGGTGTCCCCAGGAAGGCGGAGTTCACCGACTTGGTCACCAGCAGCTCCGCACCGGATCCCCGCCCCCGCCGCCGCTCCACGAACCCCCTCAACGCGTTCCCCGCACTCTCCGCCCGCAACGGCGACCCCGGCTCCCGGGAGTCGTGACGTACGAACACCACCGGCCGCCCCGTCTCCTGCCACCGGTCCAACAGCGCCTCGATGTTCCCCTCCGCCTCCGGCTGGTTGCGGCGCCCCCAGAACTCCGCGTCGGCGAAGCCCCGTTGTACGTCCACCACGAGCAGCGCGGCCCGTTCCGAGATCCCCATAGGGCCACCCTCCGCGCGAGGGGCACGTGCCGACCAGTGGCGAAAAGCCCGGGTCACCCCAACTTCCTGCCACCGCCGCACCGCTGGTCAGGCCGACGTCAGCCCCTGGTCAGGCCCTCGTTCCACCGAGTTTGGTGGTGGTGGGGTGCTGGTGTAGTGTCCTCCGGGTCGCCGACGGGGCTGTGATCTTGTTGGTGGCGTTTTTGTCGCTGTTCGGCG
>NZ_JBEXEP010000017.1:0-34842 GCF_040606315.1 Streptomyces sp. NPDC005438 | reverse complement strand
CCCGGGCCCGCACCCCAACAAACCCACAACCCCACCCCCCCCCCGGCCCCCCCCCCCCCCCCCCCCGGGGGGGGGGGGGGCCCCCGCCCCCCCGCCCCCCCCCCCCCCACCCCCGCTTCGTACGCCTCAGCGGTGCGGCGCGGGGCCGGTGGAGCCCCGTACCACCAGCCGTACCGGCAGCGGGTCGGTGGACGGCTCCCGGTCAGCGAGTACCGCCAGCAGGGCCCGCATCCCGGCGGCGCCGAACTCCTCGGCCGGCAGCCGCACGGTGGTCAGTTCCGGCTCGGTGGCGGTGGCCAGGGCCACGTCGTCGAAGCCGGTGAGCGACAGCTGGCCGGGTACCGCCAGCCCCAGTTCCCGCGCGGCCTTCAGCGCCCCGGCCGCGAGCAGGTCGTCGTCACAGAGCAGCGCGGTCGGTCGGGGGCCGTCGGCGAGCAGCTCCCTTGCCGCGCGGTGGCCCGCCTCGACGCTCAGCGCGGCGGGCCGCACCCGTGGCCGGCGCCCCCGGTCTGCCATCGCCTCGGTGAGGGTGGCCGCGCGCAGGGCGAAGGTCCAGGAGGGTACGTCGGCGGACAGGTGGGCGATGTCGCGGTGCCCCAGCGCCCACAGGTGCTCGAAGACCTGGCGTACACCGTCGGCGATGTCGAGGTTGACGGTGGTGGTGGCCGTGGCGGGGTCGCTGTCCAGCATCACCAGCGGCAGTTCGCCCTCCCTGAGTGCCGCGAGCGCCTCCGGGGCCATCGAGGAGGCGATCACCCCGTCCAGGGTGGCGCTGGCGGACTCGAAGGGGTCGGGGGCCGGTCCCACGCCCTCGGGGGAGGGGTAGAGCAGCAGCCCGGTGTCGTGCCGGGCGGCGACCCGGGCCGCCCCGGTGTGGACCCGGGGGAAGAAGTCCCCGGTGAGGGCGGGTACCACCAGCATCGCGGTACGGGGGCGGCCGATGCGCAGGCTGCGGGCGGCGAGGTTGGGGCGGTACCCCAGGGTGCGGGCGGCCTCGCGCACGGTCTCGACGGTGCGGGGGGAGACCCGGCCCTGCCACTTGTCGCCCAGTACCAGGGAGACGGTGGCCTGCGAGACCCCGGCCTGTCGGGCCACGTCGCGGCTGGTGGGGCGGGACGGCCGGGTGCGGGGTCGGTCGGTCACGTGGGGACTTTCGGTGAGGTGTCGCGGCCGGTGGTCGGCCGGGGCGGTGTTGGCGGGGCGGGTGCGGTCATGGTACGTATGACCCTGCGGACGTTATACGTAACACGACCGCCCTCCTCCGCCACCGTTCGACACCGACCGGCGCGGGGGCGCCCGACACCACAGCCGAGGAGAGCGCCGGTGGCCACCCCCTATGCGGAACTCCTACGGGCCCGACACGCGATGCGGCTGCTGGCCGGCACCCTGATCGGCCGGCTGCCCAACGCCACCGCCGCGCTGGCCATCGTGCTGTTCACCCGGGCCGAGGGCGGCGGCTACCCGCTGGCCGGCGCCTTCGCTGCGGTGTACGGCCTCTCCAACGCCGTGGGCCAGCCCCTGCTGGGCCGGGCCGTGGACATCCTGGGGCAGCCCCGGGTGATGTTCCCCGCCGCCGTACTGTCCGCCCTGGGGATGACCGGCTTCGCCCTCGGCGGGATCGATCCGCCCTGGGCCGCCCATCTGTGGGTGCTGCTGGCCGGGCTCGCCACCCCGCCGCTGGAGGGCGGGCTCCGGGCGCTGTGGCCCAGCGTGCTGCGGGGCGAGGACCGGGTGCACGCCGCGTACGCCCTGGACGCGGTGGCCCAGGAGCTGATGTTCGCCGTGGGGCCCCTGGTGGTGACCCTCTCGGTGGCCGTCGGAGACGAGCGGTTCGCCCTGCTGGCCATCAACCTGCTGGGGCTGTTCGGCGCCTTCTCGGTGGTCGTCTCACCACCGTCCAGGGCCTGGAAGTCGGCGCCACGTGAGGCGCACTGGCTGGGCGCGCTGCGTTCGGGCGGCCTCAAGGTGCTGCTGGGGGCCTTCTTCTTCGTGGGACTGGCCCTGGGGTCCATCGCCGTCGCGGCGGTGGCCTACGCCGACGCCCACCACCGCCAGGAGGTGGCCAGCTACCTGCTGGCCGCCCTGGGGGCCGGCGCCCTGGTGGGCGGACTGCTGTACGGGGCACGCCAGTGGGCGGGCGACCCGGAACCCCGACTACGGCTGCTGGTGGCCCTGTTGGCCGCCGGCTACCTCCCGCTGGCCCTGGCCCCCGGACCGGTGTGGATGACCCTTCTGGCGGGACTGTCGGGGGTCTTTCTCGCCCCGGCTCTGGCCTGCGCCTTCGTGGTGATCGACCGTCACGCACCGTCCGGCACCGTGACCGAGGCGTTCTCCTGGTTGGTGACCACCTTCGGGGTAGGGGCGTCGGCCGGAACGGCCCTGGTGGGGCCGGTGGTTGAGTGGCGTGGTTCGGGGGCCGGATTCGCCGTGGCGGGGGTGGGTGGCCTGGCTGCCGTACTGGTCCTCGCGGTGTCGGGCCGGGTACTGAGCGCGGCCACCGCGAGGGTGGTGACCTCCTCCGTACAGTCGGAAAATGATCGAAACGGGGACCTCGATCCCGGTTTCAGAACGCGTCATCAGGCGTAATGTTCAGTCATGGACCGCCGAATCTTCGGGCTGGAGAACGAGTACGGCGTCACATGCACGTTCCGAGGACAGCGCCGACTGTCGCCGGACGAAGTGGCGCGGTACCTCTTCCGCCGAGTCGTGTCATGGGGCCGCAGCAGCAATGTCTTTCTGAGGAACGGCGCACGTCTCTACCTCGATGTGGGTTCCCACCCCGAGTACGCCACTCCCGAGTGTGACAACGTCACCGAACTCGTCACCCACGACAAGGCCGGTGAGCGCATCCTCGAAGGCCTGCTGGTCGACGCGGAACGCCGGCTGCACGAGGAGGGCATCGCCGGGGACGTCTATCTGTTCAAGAACAACACCGACTCCGCCGGAAACTCCTACGGATGCCACGAGAACTACCTGGTGGCACGCCACGGTGAATTCTCCCGGCTGGCCGACGTGTTGATTCCCTTCCTGGTCACCCGCCAACTGATCTGCGGGGCCGGAAAGGTGCTCCAGACCCCCCGGGGCGCGGTCTTCTGCGTCAGCCAGCGGGCCGAGCACATCTGGGAGGGGGTCAGCAGCGCCACCACCCGGTCACGCCCGATCATCAACACGCGGGACGAGCCGCACGCGGACGCGGAGCGCTATCGGCGACTGCACGTGATCGTCGGTGACTCCAACATGTCCGAGACGACCATGCTGTTGAAGGTCGGCGCGACCGATCTGGTGCTGCGCATGATCGAGGCCGGCACCGTGATGCGGGACCTCACCCTGGAGAACCCCATCCGGGCGATCCGTGAGGTCAGCCACGACCTGACCGGTCAGCGCAAGGTGCGGCTGGCCAGCGGCCGGGAGGCCTCCGCCCTGGAGATCCAGCAGGAGTACTTCGAGAAGGCGGTGGACTTCTGCGAACGGCGGGGCATTCGCACCAGCATGGTGGAGCGGGTGCTGGAGCTGTGGGGCCGCACCCTGGAGGCGGTGCGCAGCCAGGAGCTGGACAAGGTCAACACCGAGATCGACTGGGTGATGAAGTACCAGCTCATCGAGCAGTACCGGGCCAAGAACAACATCACCATGTCCCACCCGAGGGTGGCCCAGATCGATCTGGCGTACCACGACATCCACCGTCGCCGGGGGTTGTACTACCTGCTGGAGCGCAGCGGCCGGGCACAACGCATCTGCAACGACCTCAAGATCTTCGAGGGCAAGTCCGTGCCCCCGCAGACCACCCGGGCCCGGCTGCGCGGTGACTTCATCCGTCGGGCGCAGGAGCAGCGGCGGGACTTCACCGTCGACTGGGTGCATCTGAAGCTGAACGATCAGGCGCAACGCACCGTGTTGTGCAAGGACCCGTTCCGTTCGGTTGACGAACGAGTGGAGAAGCTGATCGCCGGAATGTGATCGTCGAGTGACCGAGGGGCGTCCCCTTCGTGGGGCGCCCCTCGCCGTGTGGCCGGGTGCGGACAGATACGGCGCGGACTCCCCAGGTCCGGGGGAGCCGGTGGCGAGGACTTGGTGGTTAGAGTGGCCCCCGTTGTCCATCACGTCATCGTTCGTCTAGAGGGATTTCCGTGCGCCGAATCGCCGCCGCCTTGCTGGCAGTGCCCCTGCTGATCGTCTCTGCCGCGGCCTGCGGTTCCGAGGAGAAGGAGGGCGCGGTACCCAGCGTCCAGTTCGACGACGGCAAGTCCTCGTCCTCCTCGCCGAAGCCGCCCAAGATCGACAAGGGCAAGGACAAGGCCCCCGGGGACCTCAAGGTCAAGGTGCTCAAGAAGGGTGACGGCCCCAAGGTCGCCAAGTCCGACTTCCTCACCAGCCACTACCTGGGGCAGACCTGGGAGGGCAAGAAGTTCGACAGCAGCTATGACCGCAAGGAGCCGGCCAGCTTCGAGATCGGCAACAGCAAGGTCATCAAGGGCTGGGACAAGGGCCTGGTGGGCCAGACGGTCGGCAGCAAGGTCGAGCTGGTGATCCCGCCCAAGCAGGGGTACGGCGACAAGCCCCCGCAGGGCAGCAAGATCAAGGGCGGCGACACCCTGGTGTTCGTGGTCGACATCCTGGACGCGGTGCCGCTGGACCCGAAGGGCAAGAAGGTCCCGCAGAAGGACGACGCCCTGCCGAAGATCGCCACCACCACCAACGGCAAGGCCCCCAAGATCACCGTGCCCAAGAAGATGGAGGAGCCGGACGACGTCGTCAGCCGGCCGATCATCGAGAGCGACGGCAAGAAGGTCACCGCCAAGGACAAGCTGACCGTCCACTTCGCCACCGCCTCGTTGAAGAACGGGCAGGCCACCGGTGACACCTGGAACCCGCAGACCGGCGGGGCCCCGCAGCAGGCGAAGCTCAAGGAGCTGCCCGGCTGGGAGAAGGGCCTGGTCGGCAAGCGCGTGGGCAGCCGGGTCATGGTCGTGGTGCCGGCCAAGGAGCTGCCGAAGAAGCAGCGGGCGAAGACCCAGAACGCCGGGCTGGTCTTCAGCGTGGACATCATCGCCGCGACGAAGTAGGGCCCGGGTCCCACCGTGTACGCCGGTGACCGGTCGGCGCCGGGGGCCGGCCGGGAGGCCGGCTGTTCCCCGTACCGTCGCCGGTCGTCGGACCGGACGGTCTGCGAGACTGGTCGACGTCCACCGAGTACGTCTGTAGGAGCTGTTTTCTTTGAGCAACGACAAGCCCGAGGTCGACTTCCCGGGTGGCGAGCCTCCCGCGGAGCTGGAGATCAAGGACCTCTGGGAGGGCGACGGTGAGGTGGCGCAGGCCGGCCACACCGTCTCCGTGCACTACGTGGGCGTCTCCTTCTCCAGTGGCGAGGAGTTCGACGCCAGCTGGAACCGGGGCACCCCGCTGAGCTTCCAGCTCGGTGCCGGACAGGTCATCCCCGGCTGGGACCAGGGTGTCCAGGGGATGAAGGTCGGCGGACGCCGGCAGCTGATCATCCCGCCGCACCTGGCCTACGGCTCGGCCGGTGCCGGTGGTGGCCGGATCAAGCCCAACGAGACGTTGATCTTCGTCTGTGACCTGGTGAGCGTCTGAGCGGTCTCCCGCGACCGGTCCTGGCGGCCCCCGTCCCCAACCGAGCCCACCGTGGCCCGGGTTGGGTACGGGGGCCGTGGTCGTGTCCGGGGTGACCGTATCCTCACCCCCTGCGTCAAGGGGGTTTTTGTCCAGCTCGGACGGGGCGGTACGGTCGACGCCAGAACTGGAGTCGGGAGGGGCGTTCATGGCGATCGCCAAGGCGGAACGGCTGATGAGTCTGGCGCTGTGTCTGCTGGGTACGCGCCGTGCCCTCAGCAAGCGTGAACTGCGTACCAGCCTGGAGGCGTACCGGGCGGCCAACTCCGACGAGTCCTTCAACCGGATGTTCGAGCGGGACAAGGAGGACCTGCGGGAACTCGGCCTGGTCATCGACACCGTGGAGGGCCTCGACGGGGAGACCGGCTACCTCGCGCGCCGCGACAGCAACCGGCTGCCCCCCATCGCCTTCGACGCCGAGGAGGCCACCGCCCTGGGCCTGGCCGCCCGGGTGTGGCAACAGGCCCGGTTGGCGGGCGCGGCCAGCGGGGCCCTGCAGAAGCTGCGCGCGGCCGGGGGGATCACCGGGGACGGCGAGGCGCCCGAGGTGGCGCCGGCCATCAGTGCGCTGGAACCGCGCATCCCCGTCCGCGAGGCGGCGTTCGAGCCCCTGATGCTGGCCTGTCGGGACCGCCGGCTGGTGACCTTCGAGTACCGCAAGTCCTCGGCCGTACGCCCCGAGCGGCGCCAGGTGGAGCCGTGGACCCTGGAGTGCTGGCACGGGCAGTGGTACCTCGCCGGACACGACCGGGACCGTGGGGCGGAGCGGGTGTTCCGGCTGTCCCGGATCACCGGGCCGGTCCGCTCCAGGGCGGGGGACTTCCTCGCTCCGGTGCCCGACCAGGTGCGGGTGCGCGAGACCGTGGAGCGCTGGGCGGGGGCGAGTGCCACCCGTAGCGCCCGCATCCGGCTGCGGGCGGACTGCGGTTACCCCCTGCGGGCCCGCGCTCTCGACAGCCGCCCGGTGGGGGACGGTTGGGACGAGTTGGAGATTCCCTACGGCCACGGACTGGACGCCTGGCTGGTGGAGTTCGGGCCCGACGTGGTGGTGCTGGAACCGGAGGAGCTACGGCACGACGTGATCGACCGGTTGCGCGCGGTCGCGAAGGGCTGAGGGGGAGGACGTGGCCGTGAACGCCATCGATCAGACACGGCGGATGCTGTCCCTGGTCACCTATCTGAAGGACCGCCCCGGGGCGCGGGTGGACGAGGTGGCCCGAGCCTTCGGGGTCACCAGCGAGCAGCTGATCGCCGACCTGGACGTACTGCCGATGTGCGGTACCAGCTACCGGGGCGGCGACCTGCTGGAGATCGACACCGACGGTGAGCACATCTGGTGGCGCAACGCCGACGACGTGGCCGAACCGCTGCGCATCGCCACCGACGAGGCCATCGCCCTGCTGGTGGCCGCACGTGCGGTGGCCACCCTGCCGGGGCTGCGGGAGGGAGCGCGGGAGGCCCTGCTGCGGGCCACCACCAAGCTGGAGACGGCCGCCGGAGAGGTGGCCGGAGCCAGCTCGCGGCTGTCGGTCACCTTCGAGTCCGAGGGCGGGGTGTTCGCCGACGTCGACCGGGCCATAGCGGAACGGCGGCGGCTGTGGATGCGCTACTACTCGCCCGCCCGCGACGAGCTGACCGAGCGCGAGGTCGACCCGGTGCGGCTGTTCGCGGTCGGCCACACCTACCTGGAGGGCTGGTGCCGGCTGTCGGAGGCCCGCCGTACCTTCCGGCTGGACCGGGTGGCCGAGATCCGGCTGCTGGACGAGCGGGCTGACCCGCCCCCGGTGGAGGAACGGGACCTGGCCGAGGGGCTGGTCCAGCCCTCGGAGGAGGACCCCGAGGTGGTGATCGAGGTGAGCCCGGCCGGCCGCTGGGTCGCCGAGTACTACCCCCACCACAGCGCCGAGGAACTGCCCGACGGTGGTCTGCGGATCGCCCTGCGCACCCCCAACCCCCGCTCGCTGCGCCGGCTGGCGCTACGTCTGGGCAGGGACGGCCACATCGTGGAGCCCCGCGAACTGGCCGAGGAAGCACGGGAGTTGGCCCGACGCGCACTGGAGGGCTACGGAGCGTGATCGGTGTCGTCGGTGACCACCGCCACAGCGGCTAGGGTGGCCCCATGGTGTCGCCGATGCTTCTGATCGCGCTCAGTTTCTGCGGACTCGTGGTGCTGGGCGTGCTGTCGGTACGGGTGGGCCTGGAGGTGCGCCGACTGTCCCGCGCGGTCGGGGACAGCTCGGAGCGGATCGCCCGGGCGGCCGAGGAGCTGGAGCGCGCGGCCACCCCGCTGGCCGGAGACTCGGGCCAGGCCCGGGACCGGCTCCGAGGGTGACCCAGTGTGACCCCGGGCGCCGCTGTGTGGCTTTTGGTGAACGGATCCGGCGGTTAGGGTCGAAGACAGGTCACCGGCTCGTGGGCCGGTGAGCGAGGGGAAGCTCGCACGGGCATTGCCTTGGGTTCACCCCCAGGCGTTACGATCTCAACGGTTGCACCCGCGGCCGGTCCCCGCGAGCCCGCCACCGCAGCACAGGCCCCGCCGCCGAGGTAAGAAGGAAGTTGACATGTTCGGAAGGCTCGGAGCTCCCGAGATCATCCTCATCCTGGTCGTCGTGATCCTGCTCTTCGGCGCGAAGAAGCTCCCGGACATGGCCCGTTCCCTCGGCCGGTCCGCGCGCATCCTCAAGAGCGAGGCCAAGGCGATGAAGAAGGACGGCGGTGACGACTCCTCCGCCTCCACCTCCTCCTCCAACGGGGAGTCCGCCCCCCGCACCATCCAGGCCGCGCCGGGGGACACCACCAACTCCCGCCCGGTGTCGGAGTCGCAGGACAACAAGACCCAGGGCTGACGTACAGCTCCCATCACGGCGGGTGAGGTCCGCCGTGCTCTCAGAGAATAGGGACAAGGGTTGCTGAAGTCTGCCCAGAAGACCGAGAAGGACCCCGAGGGGCGGATGCCCCTGGTGGAGCACCTCCGTGAGCTGCGCAACCGCCTGGCCAAGGCGCTGTTGGGCATCATGGTGGTCACCATCGTCGCCGCGTTCTTCTATGAGGACATCATCGAGTTCTTCACCAAGCCGGTGTTGAACTCGGTCGGCTGTGACAGCTCCTTCTTCGAGCTGGCCAAGGAGGACGAGGGCACCACCTGCGCGCGCATCACCATCAACGGTCTGCTGACGCCGTTCACCCTGGCGCTGAAGGTCTCCCTGATGGCCGGTGTGACCCTGGCCTCGCCGATCTGGCTGTACCAGCTGTGGGCCTTCCTCGCGCCGGGCCTGCACCGCAACGAGAAGAAGTACGCCCTGAGCTTCGTGGGGGCCGGTTTCCCCCTGTTCCTCGCCGGCGGCTTCTTCGCGTACAAGGTGCTGCCCACCACCGCGCGGGTGCTGCTGGACTTCACCCCCTTCGGGGTGGACAACCTGCTGCCGCTGGACGACCTGCTGGACCTGGTGACCCGGATGGTCGTGGTCTTCGGTCTCGCCTTCGAACTGCCGCTGCTGCTGGTGCTGTTGAACTTCGGCGGCGTGCTCAGCGGGCGGAAGATGGCCGGCTGGTGGCGCGGGATGATCCTGGGCATCACCATCTTCGCCGCCGTCGCCACCCCCAGCACCGACCCGCTGACCATGCTGGCGCTGGCCGCGCCGATCTGGCTGCTGTACGGCATGGCCACCGGCATCTCGCTGCTGAACGACCGGCGCAAGGCCAGGCGGGACGCCCTGGGGCCGTCCGACGACGAGGCCTCCGAGCTGGACGACTCACCCGAACCCGACGACGTGGACGAGCCGTTGAGCATCAGTGCCAGGTCCGGCTCCGACAGTGGCCGCCGGGACGACCTGGACGACGTGACCTGACCCGACCCCGGCCGTGGACCGGCCCCGTGCCCACCGGGAAGGTCCGGTCAGGGTCTGTCCGGGCCGGCCGTGGGTCGGTAGGGTCCGCCGGATGAGCGACGAGATCACCCTGCTGGTCAACCCCACGGCGGGCGGCGGCCGAGGAGCCCGGGCGGCCGAACCGGTCACCCGGATCCTCCAGGACGCCGGCCACCGGGTGCGGGCCCTCCAGGGGCGGGATGTCCCCGAGGCCCTTGAGCTGGCCCACCGGTCGGTGGCCGAGGGCACCGGCGCCCTGGTGGCCGTGGGTGGTGACGGCATGATCTCGCTGGCCCTCCAGGCGGTGGCCGGGACCAGCACCCCGCTCGGGGTGGTGGCGGTCGGTACCGGCAACGACATCGCCCGTTCCCTCGGACTGCCGGTGCGGGACCCCGAGGGTTCGGCCCGGCTGCTGGCCCGGGCGGCCGACGCGGGGGAGGGGCGGCGCATCGACCTGGGGCGGACCGTGCCGGGGGACGGCGTACCGGGGCAGTGGTTCGCCTCGGTGCTGGCCGCCGGCTTCGACTCCCGGGTCAACGACCGGGGCAACCGGATGCGGCTGCCCCTGGGGCGGTTCAAGTACGACCTGGCGATCCTGGCCGAACTGGCCGCCTTCCGGCCCATCCCGTACCGGCTGACCCTGGATGACGGGCCCACCGAGGAGCTGGAGGCCACCCTGATCGCGGTCGGCAACGGCCCCTCCTACGGCGGTGGGATGCGCATCTGCGCGGACGCCAGCTACGACGACGGGCTGTTCGACCTGACCGTGGTGGGGGAGTGCGGCCGGGGCACCCTGTTGCGGGTCTTCCCCCGGGTCTACTCCGGCACCCACCTGTCCCACCCGGTGGTCACGGTGCGCCGGGCGCGTCGGGTACGGGTCGAGGCGGCCCTGCCCGAGGGGCAGACGCTCAGCGGCTACGCGGACGGCGACCGGCTGGGCGTGCTGCCGCTCACGGTGGAGTGCGTGGCCGGGGCGGTGACGGTCCTCGGGGCGGGCGAGCCCCGGCCGGGTGAATAACCACACGTGCTCCGTCGGCGCGGGCCGGTAGGCTCGTAGCACGATGACCGACTCCACGTCTCCCGCTGAGCGCTACGTCGCCGCTCGGAAGCGCGCCACCGAGCAGGCCACCGCTCTCGCCACCTTCCGTGAGCTGTACGAATTCGAGCTGGACCCGTTCCAGATCTCCGCCTGCCAGGCGTTGGAGGCCGGGCGCGGAGTGCTGGTGGCGGCGCCCACCGGTTCCGGCAAGACCATCGTGGGGGAGTTCGCCGTCCACCAGGCGCTCGCCCAGGGCCGCAAGTGCTTCTACACCACCCCGATCAAGGCGCTGTCCAACCAGAAGTACACCGACCTGGTCAAACGGTACGGCGCCGAACGGGTCGGCCTGCTGACCGGTGACAACACCGTCAACTCCGAGGCCCCGGTGGTCGTGATGACCACCGAGGTGCTGCGCAACATGCTGTACGCCGGCTCCCAGTCGCTGAACGGCCTGGGCTACGTGGTGATGGACGAGGTGCACTACCTCTCCGACCGCTTCCGGGGCGCCGTCTGGGAGGAGGTCATCATCCACCTCCCCGAGTCGGTGACCCTGGTGTCGCTGTCGGCGACCGTCTCCAACGCCGAGGAGTTCGGCGACTGGCTGGACACCGTGCGCGGGGACACCCAGGTGATCGTCTCCGAGCACCGGCCGGTGCCCCTGTGGCAACACGTGCTCGCCGGGCGGCGGCTGTACGACCTGTTCGAGGAGCGGGGCGACAAGCGCGAGGTCAACCCCGACCTGGTGCGGATGGCCCGGATGGAGAACAGCCGGCCCACCGGTCCCCGGGACCGTCGGGGCGGTCCCCGCCGGGAGGCGGACCGGGAGCGGGAACGCCGCGCCAAGCGCCGTACCTGGACCCCCAGCAGGCCCGAGGTGATCGAGCGGCTGGACGCCCAGGGGCTGCTGCCGGCGATCACCTTCATCTTCTCCCGGGCCGGCTGCGAGGCGGCCGTACAGCAGTGCCTGTACTACGGGCTGCGGCTGAACGACTCGGGGCAGCGGGTGCGGGTGCGGGAGATCGTGGAGAAGCGCACCGCCTCCATCCCGCAGGAGGACCTGCACGTCCTGGGGTACTTCGAGTGGCTGGAGGGCCTGGAGCGGGGCATCGCCGCCCACCACGCGGGGATGCTGCCCACCTTCAAGGAGGTGGTGGAGGAGCTGTTCGTCCAGGGGCTGGTCAAGGCGGTGTTCGCCACCGAGACCCTCGCGCTGGGCATCAACATGCCCGCCCGTTCCGTGGTGTTGGAGAAGCTGGTCAAGTGGAACGGCGAGCAGCACGCCGACATCACGCCCGGGGAGTTCACCCAGCTCACCGGCCGGGCCGGCCGCCGGGGCATCGACGTCGAGGGCCACGCGGTGGTGCTGTGGCAGCGGGGCATGGACCCCGGGGCGCTGGCCGGACTGGCCGGCACCCGCACCTATCCGCTGCGGTCCTCCTTCAAGCCCTCGTACAACATGGCCGTCAACCTGGTCGGCCAGTTCGGGCGGCACCGTTCGCGGGAGCTGCTGGAGACCTCCTTCGCCCAGTTCCAGGCGGACCGCTCGGTGGTGGGCATCTCCCGTCAGGTGCAGAAGAACGAGAACGGCATGGAGGGCTACCGCGCCTCCATGACCTGCGAGTTGGGCGACTTCGAGGAGTACGCCGGACTGCGCAGGCAGCTGAAGGACCGGGAGACCGAGCTGGCCCGCCAGGGGGTGGCCCAGCGTCGGGCGGCGGCGGCGGTCGCCCTGGAGAAGCTCAAGACCGGGGACGTGATCCACGTGCCCACCGGCCGGTTCGCCGGGCTGGCCCTGGTGCTGGACCCCGGGCACTCCTCCGGGCGGGTTCCCGGCCGGCGGGGACCGGACCACCACGAGGGGCCCAGGCCGCTGGTGCTCACCGTCGGACGGCAGGTCAAGCGGCTGGCCTCGGCGGACTTCCCGGTGCCGGTGGAGCCGCTGGACCGGATGCGCGTCCCCAAGACTTTCAACCCGCGCAACCCCCAGTCCCGACGGGACCTGGCCAGCGCCCTGCGGACCAAGGCCGGCCACCTGGAGCCGGAACGGCACCGCAAGCAGCGTGCGGCGGCGGCCGACGACGCCGAGATCAGCCGGCTGCGGGCGGAGATCCGGCAGCACCCCTGCCACGGCTGCGACAGCCGTGAGGACCACGCGCGCTGGGCTGAGCGGTACCACCGACTGCTGCGGGACACCCGCCAGTTGGAGCGGCGCATCGAGGGACGTACCAACACCATCGCCCGTACCTTCGACCGGGTCTACGGCCTGCTGAGCGAGCTGGGGTACCTGGAGGGGGACCGGGTGACCGAGGACGGGCGCCGACTCGCCCGGCTCTACGGCGAGTTGGACCTGCTGGCCGCCGAGTGCCTGCGGGAGCGGGTGTGGGAGGAGCTGAACCCGTCCGAACTCGCCGCCTGCGTCTCGGCGTTGGTGTACGAGTCCCGTTCCGGTGACGACGCGTTGCCCCCCAAGATCCCCGGGGGCCGGGTGGAGAGCGCCCTGGACCGGATGGTGCGGATCTGGGGCCGCCTGGACGCGGTGGAGGAACGCCACCAGATCCAGCAGGCCGAGGGGGTCGGCCAACGGGAGCCGGACCTGGGCTTCGCCTGGGCCGCCTACCGCTGGGCCGACGGCCACGGACTGGACACCGTGCTCCGGGACGCCGACATGCCGGCCGGCGACTTCGTCCGCTGGTGCAAGCAGGTGCTGGACGTACTGGGCCAGTTGGCCGGTGCCGCGCCGGAGGGCTCGTCGGTGGTGACCAAGTCCCGCAAGGCGATGGACCAGATGCACCGGGGAGTGGTGGCCTACACCTCCGTGGGCTGACCCCGGGTCAGCGGGCGTTCTTGACCCCGACGGTCTCGGCGGGCATGTTCAGGCAGTCGTCAACTGCCGTGCACATGCCCGCCGACGGGCCACGGCAGGGTGCCCCTGTCCCGCTCCCGGCCGTCGGAGGTCGCCCATGCGTACCAGGTCCACTACCGCTCGGAAATGGCTGTGTACGGTGACCGCCCTGGCGGCGGCCCTCACCGTCTCCTCCGCGGCACGCCCCGCCTCGGCCGGGGAGCGTTCCGGCCAACTGCGGCTGAACCAGACCCAGTTCATGGCCACCCACAACAGCTACCACCGCGAGGTCAGCCACCCGGAACAGGGCGTACAGCGCCAGTTCGACCCCGGCGCGGCCACCGGCAACCTGGAGTACAGCCACGCCTCGCTGCCCGAGCAGTTGGCCCGTCAGAAGGCCCGTGGCATCGAGCTGGACGTCTTCCCCGACCCCCAGGGCGGCCTGTACGCCGACCCGTTGATCCGCAAGCGGGCCGGGCTGCCCCCGATGGGCGGCGCGGAGTGGAAGAAGCCCGGCTTCAAGGTGATGCACTGGGCCGACTTCGACTACCGCACCAGCTGTGTGGCCTTCCGGGACTGTCTGCGGCAGGTCAAGCGGTGGTCCGAGCGCCAGGGCGGCGGGCACACCACCGTTCCGATCCTGCTGGAGCTGAAGCGCACCGACCCCCGCCTGGAGGAGCAGGGCGGGGCGAAGAGTCCGCCCTGGGACACCGCGATGCTGGACGCCCTGGACCGGGAGATCCGCGCGGTGTTCGGTGAGCGCGGCCTGGTCACCCCGGACGACGTACGGCGGCGGGGCAAGACCCTGGAGCGTTCGGTGCTGGACCACGGCTGGCCCCGGCTGCGCGAGGCCCGGGGGCGGGTGATGTTCCTGATGGACAACGACGACCAGGAGATCCAGGACGCCTACCGCGCCGGAGGACGCGAGAGCCTCCAGGGCAGGGTGCTGTTCACCGACTCCCGTCCCGGCCGGCCGGACGCGGCGTTCGTGAAGTGGAACGACCCGACCGGCGCCAACGTGGGGGTGATCCGCGACCTGGTGCGCCGGGGCTACTTCGTCCGCACCCGGTCGGACGTCCCGGTGGACCAGGCGTCCTCCGGGGACCGGGGCATGTTGCGGGACGCGCTGCGTTCGGGCGCGCAGATGGTCAGCACCGACTATCCGAGCCCCGGTCTGGCGGCCCGGCACGGCAGTGACTACCTGGCCGAACTGCCGGGCGGGATGACCGTACGGTGCAACCCGGTCACGGCCCGGCACTGTCCGGTACGGGTGGTGGAGCGCTGACCTTCCGGGGCGCCCGCTTTCGGGGTGGTGCGCCCCCGTTCAGCGGTCGCCGGGAGCGGGCGGGCTCCCGGCGCTGACCGGGGGTTCAGTCCCGCTCCTGCTCCGCCTCCACCTGGGCGTTCCACTCCCGCTTGGAGGCCTGCCAGGTGTCCTCGTTGTGGCCCAGCCGCCAGTAGCCGGAGACCGACAGCCGCTCGCGCGGCACCTCGCGCTCCAGCCGCAGGTGGCGTCGGGCCTCCTTGACCCAGCCGGCCTCACCGTGGACGAAGGCGTGCACGGTGCCCTCGGGGAACTCCAACCCCCGCAGCCGCTCCAGGAGTTGCTCGCCCACCCGGCCCTCGCCGGTGTGCAGCCAGGTCACCTCGGTGCCGTGCGGGGCGGTGAGGGGCTGCCGTTCCTCGGGTCCGTCGACCTCGATCAGGGCGCGGACCGGGGCGGTGGCCGGAACCCGCTCCAGGGCGGTGGCGATGGCCGGCAGGGCGCTGGCGTCGCCCACCAGCAGGTGCCAGTCGGCGTCCGGGCTGGGGGCGTAGGCGCCGCCGGGGCCGAGGAAGCGCAGGGTGTCCCCGGGCTTGGCGTGCGTCGCCCAGGGGCCGGCCAGGCCCTGGTCCCCGTGGACCACGAAGTCCACGGTCATCTCACCGGACTTGGCGTCCCAGGAGCGGACCGTGTAGGTGCGGGTGACCGGCCACTGGTGGCGGGGGAACTCCTCGCGGATCCGCGCGATGTCGAAGGGTTCCGGGTAGGTCACCCCGGGGACGGGGAACAGCAGCTTGACGTAGTGGTCGGTGTACTCGCCCACCGGCAGGTCGGCCAACTGCTCGCCACCGAACACCACCCGCACCATGTGCGGGGTGAGCTGTTCGACGCGTACCACCTGGGCCTGGCGCAGTTGGGGAGCCTTGCGGGCGGGGCGTTCCGCTGTCACGTGACCTCCAGAAAGTGAAGTTAGGTAAGCCTAAGTTAGCACCCGCCCGGAGCGCTCCGGCGAAGGAGGTCAGCCCGCCAGCACCGACAGCAGCCGACGCAGCGAGCCGCCCAGCCCCCAGCGCTCCTCCAGGGCGGCCAGCTCCTCCGCGTCCCGGGGCGAGCGGGGGAGCGTCGGGTCGAAGTCGGACAGCGGTACGTCACTGGCGACCCGCACCACCCGGGGTGCCACCGCCAGGTAGTCCGCCGCCTCCAGGATGCGCCGCCGCTGGGCCGGCGTCACCTTGGAGGTGGGGTCGGCGGCGGCACGCTGGATACCCTCCAGGTCGCCGTGGGCGGCGATCAGCTTGGCGGCCGTCTTCTCCCCGATGCCCGGCACCCCCGGCAGCCCGTCACTGGGGTCGCCGCGCAGCAGCGCCAGATCCACGTAGCCGGCGCCGTCCACTCCGTACCGCTCCCGCAACTCCGCCTCGTCGAAGGTGGCGAGGGTACCCACCCCCTTCACCGGGTACAGCACCCGCACCCGCCGGGCGTCGTCGACCAGCTGGAACAGGTCACGGTCCCCGGTGACGATGTCCACCGGCCCCCGGGCCCCGGCGGTCAGGGTGCCGATCACGTCGTCCGCCTCGTAGCCCTCGGCTCCCACCCGGGCGATGCCCAGGGCGTCCAACACCGCGTCGATGACCGGCACCTGGGGGCTCAGGGTGTCGGGCACCTCCTCCTCGTCCGGCCCCGCCTCGGACTCCTCGGCGACCCGGTGCGCCTTGTAGCTGGGGATGAGGTCCACCCGCCACTGGGGGCGCCAGTCGAAGTCCATACAGGCCACCAGCTGGTCCGGCCGGTGGTCCGACACCAGCCGGGCGATGAAGTCCAGCAGCCCCCGTACGGCGTTCACCGGGGTGCCGTCGGGGGCGCGGACGGTGTCCGGCACCCCGAAGTAGGCGCGGAAGTACAGCGAGGAGGTGTCCATCAGCAACAGTCGTGGGCTCGTCATCCGCCGATGATGCCGCATCCGGCACCGGTCACGGTGCGGCACTCCCGAGCACTCCCGGGCGCGCGGGACGGCGCGGTCGCCCGGGGGCGGCCGGTAAACCGGATGCGCCCGGGCCCCCGCGACTCCTAGCCTCGAAGGGTGTGCGCGGCGGCCGTCCGGTGCGAGGACGACGGGTACTTCGGTTGATTCGGGTTCGACTCCCACACTCCGCCCCGGGCGGGGTTTCCCCGTCGTCGTCCGGGACCTCGGGTGCCGCCGCGCACACGCGTCCGGCGCCCTGACCGACCCTCGGGCCCGGGCGCCCTTTCGGATCGGGGGAAGTCTCGGGGGAGACGTGATGAGCAGGTTCAACCGTGTACGGCGGGGCAACGCGCCCGCCCCCACCCACGAGGGCGGCGCCGGCTACGCCCCGGACGAGAAGTCCGAACTGGTGCTGCTGGCCCTGGTCAACATGACCGGCGAGCACACCTTCTACGAGTCCGCCGACGACCGCGACCACCGCTACCGCGACCTGGTCCGTTCGGTCGCCGTGGCCGACCCGGAGTGGTCCGCCCGCTTCCTGGGCTGGCTGCGGGGCGAGGCCCAGATGCGTTCGGCCGCCGTGGTGGGCGCCGCCGAGGCGGTGCACGCCCGACTGGTCGCCGGCGAGCACGGCGGCAACCGCCGGCTGGTGGACGTGGTGTGCCAACGCCCCGACGAGCCGGGGGAGTTGCTGGCCTACTGGCACGCCCGGTTCGGTCGGGCCCTGCCCCAGCCGGTCAAGCGCGGCCTGGCGGACGCGGTACGCAGGCTCTACGGCGAGCGGTCCCTGCTGAAGTACGACACCTGCGCGCACGCCTTCCGGTTCGGGGACGTGCTGGAACTGGTCCACCCCGCCCCGCACCCGGACAAGCCGTGGCAGGGCGAGCTGTTCCGGCACGCCCTGGACCGGCGGCACGAGCGCCCGGACCCGCCGCCCGAGCGGCTGACCGTGCTGCGGCGCCGGGCCGAACTGGCGCGGGTGCCCCTCGCGGACCGGGCGGCGCTGCTGCGCCGGCCGGACGCCCCCGAGGTGCTGCGCCGGGCCGGGATGACCTGGGAGGCGGTGGCCGGCTGGCTCCAGGGCCCGATGGACGCCGCCGCCTGGGAGGCGGTGCTGCCCTCGATGGGGCTGATGGCGCAGCTGCGGAACCTGCGCAACCTCGACGAGGCGGGCGTCAGCGACGAGGCGGCCCAGCGGGTGGTGGACCGGCTGCGGGACCCGGAGGAGGTCCGCGCCTCCCGGCAGTTCCCGTACCGCTTCCTGTCCGCGTACCGGGCCGCGCCCTCCCTGCGGTGGGCGGACGCGCTGGAGCGGGCGATGTGGTCGGCGACCGCCAACGTGCCCCGACTCCCGGGCCGCACCCTGGTGTTGGTGGACACCTCCGGGTCCATGGGCCGTCCGCTGTCGGCCCGCTCCCGGGTGACCCATGTGGACGTGGGGGTGCTGTTCGGCGCCGCGCTGGCCCACCGGGGCGGCGAGGTGGACCTGGTGGGCTTCGCCAGCGGCCACTTCCGGCACCGGGTCACCCCCGGCGGCTCGCTGCTGCGGGACGTGGAGGCGTTCCGGGCCCGGGTGGGCGAGGTGGGCCACGGCACCGAGACGGTCTCCGCCCTGCGCGCGACCTACCGGGGCCACGACCGGGTGGTGATCCTGTCCGACATGCAGGCCTTCGCCTACCCGGGGCACGGAGGACGGGGGCTGTCGGTGTCCGAGGCGATCCCGTCCTCGGTACCGATGTTCGGTATCAACACCACGGGGTATGCGACCAGTTCCCTCGACACCGGCAGCCCTCGGCGGTACGAGATCGGTGGGTTCAGCGACAAGCTGTTCACCACGATCGGGCTGCTCTCCCGGGGACGCGGGGCCGCCTGGCCCTGGGAGAACGAGGGCGCGGCGGCCTGAACCCGGTCGCCCGGGGAAGCGGCGGTCACCGATCCCCGGGCGACCCGTTCGGCGCGTACGGTGCCGGTATGGCTGACGCTTCCGCCCCCTTCCCCCACCCGGTGCGCCGGGTGGTGTCCCTGGTGCCCTCGCTGACCGAGGCGGTGGCCGAGACCCGACGGGAGCTGCTGGTCGGGGCCACCGACTGGTGTGAGCGCCCCCGCGACCTGGACGTGACCCGGGTGCGGGGCACCAAGAACCCCGACCTGCGGGCCGTGATCGAGCTGGCCCCCGACTTGGTGCTGGCCAACGAGGAGGAGAACCGGGAACCGGACCTGGCCGCGCTGCGGGAGGCCGGGCTGAGGGTGTGGGTGACCGAAGTGCGCACCCTGCCCCAGGCGTTCGAGGCCCTGGACCTGATGCTCACCCGGGGGCTGGGCCTGGACCGACCCCGGTGGCTGGACGAGGCGGAGGCCGCCTGGCGCCGGCCCCCGGCCCTGGCGGCAGAGGTCACCGCCGTGGTGCCGATCTGGCGGCGCCCCTGGATGGTGCTGGGCCGCGACACCTTCGCCGGGGACCTGCTGCGGCGACTGGGGGTGCGCAACCGGTACGCCGACCACCCCGACCGTTACCCGCGCGTCCCGCTGGAGGAGCTGAACCGGCCGGGGTCGGCCGACCTGGTGGTGCTGCCCGACGAGCCGTACGCCTTCCACCGGGAGGACGGCCCGGAGGCGTTCCCCGGACTGCCGGCCGCCCTGGTCAGCGGGCGTCATCTCACCTGGTACGGCCCGTCGTTGGTCCGGGCGCCCCAGGCGCTGGGCGAGGCGCTGGCCGCCCCGGTGCCGGCCGGGGGCTGAGCCGGTGGGTCACAGGAAGGTCTGACCCTCGCCCCGGTAGGTGGGCACCGTGTCCACCACCTGGTCGCCGGCCACCAGATGCAACCGGTCGAACCGCTCGCACAGTTCGCCCGACTTGGCGTGCCGGAACCACACCTTGTCACCGAGCAGCAGGTCGTCGGCCGCCGTTCCGATCAGCGGTGTCTGCACCTCGCCCGGCCCCTCGTCGCGGTGGTACCGCAGTCCGGCGGGCAGCTCCGGCGTGGGCAGCCGGTCGCGGCCGGCGACCCCGGAGGCCGGGTACCCCCCGCCCAATACGGTCACCACGCCCACCCCCGGCCGGCGCACCACCGGCTGGGCGAACAGGGCGGCCGGGCGGCCGGTGAAGGAGCGGTAGTGGTCGAACAGGGTGGGGACGAACAGGCCCGACCCGGCGGCCACTTCGGTCACCGCCTCCTCCGCCACGGTGGACTCCACACTGCCGGTGCCCCCGCCGTTGACGAACTCCAGGTCCGGTTCGATGGCCCGTACCGCCTCCACGGCGGCGGCCCGGCGCACCGCCAGCTCCGCGCGGGAGGCGCTCTGCATCAGCCGTACGGCGGCCGAGCGCAGCGGCCGTCCGGGCACCCGGTCCCCGACCCCGGCGACATGGCCCTCGTAGGCCATCAGCCCGACCAGGCGGAAACCGGGCCTGCGGGTCACCGACCGCGCGGCCTCGGCGAGTTGGGCGGGGGTACGCAGGGGGGACCGCAGGGGACCGACCCGTACCCGGCCGCCCAGGGCGCGGTAGGAGGTGTCCAGTTCCAGACAGACCCGGATCCGCTCCCCGCCCCCCGCACGGGAGGTGTCGACGTGGTCCAGGTGCGCGGTGGAGTCCACCAACACCGTGATGGCCGAGGCCAGTCGAGGGTCCGAGGCTAGTTCGGCGAGGGCGGCCCGGTCCGTCGAGGGGTAGGCCACCAGGACGTCCCGTACTCCGTGCCGGACCAGCCAGATCGCCTCGGGCAGGGTGTAGCTCATCACCCCCCGGAAGCCGTCCCGTTCCAGGGCGCGCTCCAGCAGGGCACGACAGCGCACGGACTTGCTGGCGACCCGTATCGGCTTGCCGGCGGCCCGGCGCTCCAGGCTCTCGGCGTTGGCGTCGAAGGCGTCCAGGTCGACGATGGCGAGCGGGGCGTCCAGCGCCTTGGTCGCCTGGTCGTAGCGCCGTCGGTCGGCACTCGTGTCACGCATTCCGGCAGCCTTTCACGACCGTACGGGCCGTGGTAACCCCTTCCCGTACGGGCGCCTCCGGTCGGTGACGGTCGATGGGTTGCCCAGCCAACCGTCACTGGTCGTAGAGTGACGCGCACACCATGACCTGCCCCCGGGTGGATGGTGACCGACCAACTCGCCCGCCCCACCGACCGGTAGAGGGGCGGCGGTGTCGCGCGGAAGGGACGTAGTTGAGCACCGACGCCGAGCGCTCGTCCAGCAACCGGCCCTCCGACACCTCCGGCCAACCCCCCAGAGCGCCCTTCGGCGGACGGATGACCGACAGCGGCGGACGACGCCCGGACGAGGACGAGGACAGCCGCCCCGGTACGCCCACCCCACGGACCCGCAGGTCCGGCCGGCCACCGTTGTCCTCGCTGCTGCGCCCCCAGGACGACACCGAGGGGTCGGCGCGTCCGGCACGGCCAGCCCCCGAGGACCGGCGTCCCCCGCCCCCGCCGTCGAGGGTGCCCCACCAGCCGCCGCCTCCCACCGGGCGGCCCCTGTCCGCCCGGCCGGCCCGCCCCAAGTCCCCCTCGTCCGGGGGGACTTCGCAGCCCGGGACACCCCGCCCGGACCGTGGTACGGAGCCCCCCGAGGGGCGCCCCACCGGGGAGACCGCCCGCCCGGCCGGTTCCGCCGGGGCACCTGGCACCCCCCGACCCCGGCGCGAGGCCGGCCCGCCGCCCCCCGAGGGGCCACCGGTGGGCGGCCCCCGGGTGCGCCGGGCGGAGGAGATACCCCGGGCCGCCCGCCCGGCACCCACCCGGCGGCCACCCGAGGCCGGCCGGCCCTCCTCCACCGGCCTCCGGGACACCGGACGCCCCGCCCCCTCCGCGCCCCGTTCCGGGGTACCGTCCCCGCCCGCGCCACCCCAGGCCCCGCCCCCCACCGGCCGGCCCCTGTCCGGGCGTTCCGGTACGACGGCTGCGACGTCCCCACCGACGGCGCCCCCCTCGCGTACCCCGCCACCCCGCCCGGCGACGGCACCCACCCCGGTGGGCGGAGCGCCGCGGTCACCCCGGACGGAGGGCCGGACCGCTTCCCCGGACGCGGGGGCCGCCGTCCCGGGCGCGCGTACCCGACAGGACGAGCCGGCCGCCCGGACCGCGCCCACGCCGGTACGCCCCGACCACCCGCCCCGCCCCGGTGTCCCCCCGCTACCGCCGCGCCCACCTTCCGGCGACCGCGACCGGCGCCGTGACCTGGGCGGGCTGCTGTCCGGGCTGCGCCGCACACCTCCGCGCACCGTCGCGGCGGGCGTCTGTTTCGTACTGGGCGTCGGCCTGCTCGGCGGTTCCCTGGCCGGACGGCTGCTCAGCGGCGACGACGGCGACCCCAAGCCCGCCGACACCTACGAGCGGGCCCGCGACCTGTGGCGTGAGACCCCGGTGGACCAGCTGTTCCCCCAACGGTCCCGGGGCCCCAACGCCGGCCCCGGAGGCGCCGAACGGCGGTGGACCAGGGTGGCCGTCGCCCCCGACGGCGGCTGTGCCCGCGCCCTGGACCCCGGGCTCGCCAAGGCACTGTCGTCGGCCGGCTGCCACCGGCTGGTACGGGCCACCTACGTCGACGAGACCAGCAGCAGCGTCACCACGGTGGGGCTGCTGTTCACCGACGCCGACCGGAAGGGGATGGCCCGGCTGCGCGCCCGGTTCGCCCAGGGCAACCTCTCCGAACGCACCGACCTGATGCCCCGCCCGTACGCCGCCCGGGGCACCCCCGCCGCCGACTTCGGCGACGCCCAGCGGGCCAGCTGGTCGGTGCGGGTGCTGGTCGACCAGCCGGTGGTGGTCTACACCGTGACCGGCTTCGCCGACGGCCGGGTGGTCAGCGCCCCCCAGTCGGCCGAGGAGGCCACCGGGGACAAGGCGGTCACCGCCCCGGCCCAGGCCGGGCTGGGCCACGACGCCCAGGGGCTGGCCGACCTCGCGGAGCGGCGGTTGGAGAGCGCGGCCAAGGAGCACCGGGCGGGGGAGGGCGAGTGAGCCACACCGGTCGACGTCTGTGGGGGGTGGCCCTGGCCGCCGTGCTGACCCTGCTGGTCCTGCCCGGCGGCGCCCACGCCGCCCCCACGGACGCGGTACGTGACCAGCAGTGGGCGTTGCGGATGCTCAACGCCACCGAGGCCTGGCGGACGACCAAGGGCAAGGGGATCACCGTCGCCGTACTGGACACCGGGGTGGACGGCGACCACCCCGACCTGCGGGGTTCGGTACTCAAGGGACGGGACCTGGTCGGGCTCGGGGCCCAGCGCGGCTCGGATTCCTGGGCCCGGCACGGCACGGCCATGGCCGGCACCATCGCCGGTCACGGCCACGGGAAGGGCCGCAAGGAGGGCCTGTTGGGCATCGCGCCCCAGGCCCGGGTGCTGCCGGTGCGGGTGCTGCTGGAGGACGACGACCCCTCCCGGCCCCAGGCTCGCCGCAAGCACCGCAACACCGTTGCCGAGGGCATCCGTTGGGCCGCCGACCACGGCGCCGACGTCATCAACCTCTCGCTGGGGGACGACAGCGGCGGAGCCCGTCCGGCGCCGGCCGAGGACGCCGCCGTACGGTACGCGCTCGGCAAGGGCGTCTCGGTGGTGGCCTCCGCCGGCAACGGCGGCAACAAGGGCGACCACACCTCCTACCCGGCCGCCTACCCCGGGGTGATCGCGGTGGCCGCCGTGGACCGCCGGAGCGCCCGCGCCTCGTTCTCCACCCGCCGCTGGTACACCACCGTCAGCGCGCCCGGCAAGGACGTCGCCATCCCCCGCGCCGGAGGCGGCTACTTCGAGGGCTGGGGCACCAGTCTGGCCGCCGCCTACACCTCCGGGGTGGTCGCCCTGGTCCGCGCCGCCCATCCCGACCTCAGCCCGGCGCAGGTCAAGAAGCTGCTGGCGGACACCGCGCGCCGTACCCCGGCCGGGGGCCGCAGCGACTCCCTGGGCACCGGCGTCGTGGACCCCTCGGCCGCCATCGAGCTGGGCTCCCAGGTCAAACCCCAGCCGCAGAAGCCCAGTTCACCCCGGTACGAGAAGGAGCACTTCGGCCCGGGGCCCCGCCGCGACGAGTCCTTCTGGCCGGCGGTGTGGACCGGAGCCCTCGGCGTCGCCCTGATCGTCGGGGCGGTGGCGCTGCACCGGGGGGTCGGCAACCTGCCCGGCCTGCGCACCCGGCTGCCCCGTACCGTCCCGGTCCGCGAGACCCGTTGGTGAGGGCGCGGCGGGAGGCCGTGCCCGAGGGCACTACGCTTCCCGACGTGTCCGCCAAGAACATCCCCGACCCCGGGTTCCCCACCGACGACGGCTCAGCCGACCCGGCCCTCGCGGAGGCGCTGGACCGCTGGGCCCGGGACCCCTCCACCGAGCCGGCGTTGCTGGACGCGCTGGCCACCGCCCGGCTCCTGGTGCCGGTGGTGGCCGTGCTGGGCGAGGTCGAGGAAGGGCCGGACGGGCTGCGCCGGGAGAAGACCAGCGACATGGCGGTACCCACCCTCACCGCCCCCGGTGGCCGCCGGGCCCTCCCGGCGTTCACCAGCGTGCGGGCCCTCGCGGACTGGCGCGCGGACGCCCGCCCGGTCGCCGTACCGGTGGAGCGCGCGCTCCAGGCGCTCACCCAGGAGAACGCCGACACCCTGGTGCTGGACCTGGCCGGCCCGGTCACCTACCAGCTCGCCGGCCCCGCGCTACGGTCCCTGGCCCAGCGGCTCACCGGCCAGCGGTCCGGCGAGGACCCCGAGGTCCACCGGGAGCTGCGCCAGGTGCTGGCCGCCCAGCCCGAGGTACGCGGTGCCCACCTCGCCCCCGGCGGTGAGCGCTCCGATGGCACCCTCGCACTGGCCCTGAGCCCCGGGGCGGACGCCGCCCGGGTCGCCCGCGAGGTGGCCGCCGCCCTGGCGGAACGGCCGGCGCTGCGGTCCCGGCTGGTGTGGGGCCTGGACCTGGCCGTGCTGCCGGCCGACAGTTCCCTGCCGGCGGGTGCCCTGTACCGGGCGTGAACCCACCCGGCTGGCGGCCTCGGCGTGCGGGGTCCGTCCGGTCCTCCGACACTCGGTGCAGACGGCACCCAGGGTCAGGAGGGCTCCATGTGGACGGAGACGAAACCGCAGCTGTTCGTCTCGGAGTTTGTGGGCACCTTGCTGCTGGTGTTCTTCGGCGTGGGCGCCGCGGTACTGGCCAGCGAGTACATCGGAACCCTCGGCATCGCGCTGGCCTTCGGGCTCACCCTGATCGGGCTGGCCTACGCCCTCGGCCCGGTCTCCGGCTGTCACGTCAACCCGGCCGTGACCCTGGGGATGTACACCGCCAAGCGCATCGATTTGCGCACCGCGACCGCCTACTGGATCGCCCAGGTCGTGGGCGCGGTACTGGGCTCGGCACTGCTGTTCCTGGTGGCCAAGCAGGTCCCCGGCCTGAAGACGAGTGAGAGCTTCGGCAGCAACGGCTTCACCGACCGTTCGGCGGTGCAGATCAACATCGGCGGCGCGTTCGTCGCCGAGGTGATCCTCACCTTCTTCCTGGTCTTCGTGGTGCTCGCGGTCACCCACCGGGTGGCGGTACGGGGCTTCGACGGGCTGCCCATCGGCATGACCCTGGCCGCCGTCCACCTGGTCGGCATCCCGCTGACCGGCACCTCGGTGAACCCGGCGCGAAGCCTGGGCCCCGCCCTGTTCGCCGGCGGGGCGGCCCTGACCCAGCTGTGGCTGTTCATCCTGGCCCCGCTGATCGGCGGGGTACTGGCCGCCCTGGCCCACGGCTTCACCCACTCCGACGTCGACCCGGACCGGCTCGACGAGCCGGGGGAGGCGTGAGGGTCCGGTTCGGAGGCTGGGGCCCGGCCCCTCAGCCGTAGACCGGGCCGGTGTACTTCTCGCCCGGCCCCTGCCCCGGCTCGTCCGGCACCACCGAGGCCTCGCGGAAGGCCAGTTGGAGCGACTTCAGCCCGTCCCTCAGCGGGGCGGCGTGGTACGAGCCGATCTCGGTGGCGCTGGCCGTCACCAGCCCGGCCAGCGCGGTGATCAGCTTCCGCGCCTCGTCCAGGTCCTTGTGCTGCTCGCCCTCCTCGGCCAGCCCGAGGTTCACGGCGGCCGAACTCATCAGGTGGACCGCGACCGTGGTGATCACCTCGACCGCCGGCACATCCGCGATGTCACGGGTCATGGCGTCGAAGCCGGGGTTCTGGGGGGCCGGGGAGCCGTCGGTCATCAGGCGGGGTCACTTCCGGTACGGGGACTTGCGGGGACGTACGGGGTCTCGGTGCCGTGTCGTCGGCGGGGCCCAGCCTAACCACGGCGCCCCACGGTGCGACGCCCGCGTCCGTGCCACCCGACCGGAACGCCCACCGCCGGTCCCGGTCGGGAACGCTCGCCCTTGCCCCTGGGGGAGGGGCGACGGTGTCCGCGTCCACCACACGAGCGGGCCGTGCGTCGCACTGGCCCTACCGGACCGGGGAGGGGCTGCCGCCGGGCGCTCGTTCACGGTGCCCGGCGAACGAGCGGCTGGACGAGGTGTGGTGTGCCGGAGGGGTCGGGGACCTCGGCGCACCTGAGGTGCACCGGGAGGTGGCGGCACGCCTGGGACTGGGCGCACGCCAGGGCGAGGCACTCCTGGCGGACATGGTGGACATGGCGGACCTGTGGACGGAGTACCTGGGGACCCCCAACCGGGAGCTGAGAGCCTCTGTACGGGAGCTGCGGGGAAGCTGCGGGCTGGGGATTGGGGATGCTGAGCAACAGCTTCGTGGGAGCGCGGGAACGCGAGACGGCGCGGTACCACTTCGACGAACTGGTCGACGTGATCGTCTACGCGCGCGAGACCGGTATCGGCAAGCCCGACCCGCGTGCCCACGCGGCCGTGTGCGCCCGCCTCGGCGTCCGGCCGGAGGACCGCCTGTTGGTCGACGACCTCGCGGTCACCGTCCGGGCGGCCCGGGCGGTCGGCATGGCGGGCCACATGTTCGAGGACGACGCGGGCACGATCGCGCGGATGTGGGCCCACGACGTGGAGACCGGTCGGCCCGCCGAAAACGGTCCGCCCTTCTGACGCCGGGCGCCGCCCCGTGCCGAGCGTGTACGGGGAACGTACGGGTGGCCCGCGTACCGCCCGTACGTCCCCCGCTGCCGGAGGGCTCCGTCACAGGTCATGGGCGCATACGGTTGGGGCCGGACGGGCAACCCCTGGTATGCTCGAAAATCGACCGGCCGGGGACCCGTGTCCACCGGCCCGCAAGTGGAGGCTCCGCACTCCCACCTGTCGGCCCTTCGGGCCGAGGGTCACCAAGGTCAGGCTGCGCCCCGCGGTGTATCGCGGCGGTGTTCCCGGTCTTCCAGGAGCCCCGCCTGTGTCCCGTTCGGGGCGTTTTGTGCGTCTCGCGCGGTGGTCACCGAATTCCAGCTAGATCACGCGGCTGTCCGCCAGACGGTCGCGCGGTGCACCCGAGGAGGCCCCATCAGCGCCGAGCCCCGCATCAACGACCGGATTCGCGTCCCCGAGGTGCGACTCGTCGGTCCCAGTGGCGAGCAGGTCGGCATCGTGCCGCTTGCCAAGGCCCTGGAGCTTGCGCAGGAGTACGACCTCGACCTGGTCGAGGTGGCGGCGAACGCCCGTCCGCCGGTCTGCAAGCTCATGGACTACGGGAAGTTCAAGTACGAGTCGGCCATGAAGGCCCGTGAGGCGCGCAAGAACCAGGCGCACACGGTCATCAAGGAGATGAAGCTCCGGCCGAAGATCGACCCGCACGACTACGACACCAAGAAGGGTCATGTCGTCCGGTTCCTCAAGCAGGGCGACAAGGTCAAGATCACGATCATGTTCCGTGGTCGTGAGCAGTCCCGCCCGGAGCTCGGCTTCCGGCTGCTGCAGCGGCTTGCCGAGGACGTACAGGACCTGGGCTTCGTGGAGTCCAACCCGAAGCAGGACGGCCGGAACATGATCATGGTTCTGGGCCCGCACAAGAAGAAGACCGAGGCGATGGCCGAGGCCCGTGAGGCCCAGGCCGCCCGCAAGGCCGGCCGGCAGCCCGGCAGCTCCGCCGAGGAGCCAGCCGACGCCTGAGTCGCCTCCGGGACCGCCAACCGAACACCTGACGCTTCCGCCCAGGGCGCCCAGCGCCCTGGGGGAGCGCCATCCGACGAGGAGAGTACGGCGCTATGCCGAAGAACAAGACGCACAGTGGTGCCAAGAAGCGCTTCCGCGTGACCGGATCCGGGAAGGTGCTGCGCCAGCGTGCCGGCCGCCGCCACTACCTGGAGCACAAGCCGTCCACGCTGACCCGGCGCCTCGCCGGCACCACCGAGCTCGCCCCGGCGGACGCCAAGCGAGTCAAGAAGATGCTCGGGCGTTGAGCCCTCGCCCCCTCGTGGGGCAGTCGTCGGACCCAGACCATCGAAGGTGGGCCGTGTGAGCACTTCCACGGCCCCTGTTGAGGAGTACATCAGTGGCACGCGTCAAGCGGGCAGTCAACGCCCACAAGAAGCGCCGGGCGATTCTTGAGCAGGCCAAGGGTTACCGCGGTCAGCGGTCCCGTCTGTACCGCAAGGCGAAGGAGCAGGTCACTCACTCCTTCGTCTACAACTACAACGACCGCAAGAAGCGCAAGGGCGACTTCCGGCAGCTGTGGATCCAGCGGATCAACGCCGCCGCCCGCGCCAACGGCATCACCTACAACCGGTTCATCCAGGGCCTGAAGGCCGCCAACGTCGAGGTGGACCGCAAGATGCTGGCCGAGTTGGCCGTCAACGACCAGAACGCCTTCGCGGCGCTGGTCGAGGTCGCGCAGAAGGCCCTCCCCGAGGACGTCAACGCGCCCAAGGCCGCCTGACGCGGCTGACGTGCGAGCGGGCGGACCCGCAGGCCCTGGGCCTGCGGGTCCGGTGTTTTTCCGCCGGTTCCCCTGCCTGGACCGCTGCCCCGCCCCGGAGGCACGGCACCGCGTCCAGAACGTGGGCCGCCCGGCCCTCCGCCCCGTACCCGTACCGTTCCCCCTTCCGTACGCGCTCCCGGGCGCCGTGACGACGAAGTGAGCAACGCCAACCCATGGCCGCCGTACCCGAGTTGATCTCCCCACGCTCCGCCCGTGTCAGCGCGGCCCGACGTCTGGCCAAGCGCTCCTTCCGCCACAAGGAGCGCCGTTTCCTCGCCGAGGGGCCGCAGGCGGTACGGGAGGCCACCGCCCCCGACGGCGCCGCGCCCCTGCGGGAACTGTTCGCCACCCTCCCGGCGGCCGAGCGGTACCCGGAGATCGTCGAGCGGGCCCGTGCCGGGGGAGCGAGGCTGCACCTGGCCTCCGAGGAGACGCTCGCGGACATCGCGCAGACCGTCACCCCCCAGGGTCTGGTCGGCGTCTGCGACTTCCTGGACCAGCCGCTGGACCGGGTGCTGGCCGCCGGCCCCCGGCTGGTGGCCGTTCTCGCCCATGTACGGGACCCGGGCAACGCCGGCACCGTACTGCGCTGCGCGGACGCGGCCGGGGCGGACGCGGTGGTGGTCACCGACGCCTCGGTGGACCTGTACAACCCCAAGTCGGTGCGGGCGTCGGTGGGTTCGCTGTTCCACCTGCCGGTGGTGGTGGGCGTACCGGTGGCCGAGGCCATGGCGGCCCTGTCGGCCGCCGGTACCCGGGTGCTGGCCGCCGACGGCGCGGGGGAGCGGGACCTCGACGAGGAGCTGGACGACGGCGCCATGGGGCGACCCACCGCCTGGGTGTTCGGCAACGAGGCGTGGGGGCTGCCCGAGGAGACCCGCGTACTGGCGGACGCGGTGGTACGGGTGCCCCTGCACGGTCGGGCCGAGTCCCTGAACCTGGCGACCGCGGCGGCCGTCTGCCTCTACGCCTCCGCCCGGGCCCAGCGCGCCCCCGGAGGATGCCGCCGCGAAGGACGGTGAACGGCCCCGGCGGTCACCGGCAGGGCCTGTGCCGGGCGGGACTCCCGGTGATCGGGGCACCGCCCGGGATGTCACCCGGGCTGCCGCCGCGCCCCGGGGCGCGGCGTGCGGATCACCGCGAGGCCGGCGTGCGGTGTCGGCGCGCGCGCCGTACCTTGTCGCGCTGTCGCTGGAGGCCGCTGTGGGGCGCCGGAGGCGCTGTCGCAGGCGGGCCACGTCGGCCCTCGCCTCCGCCTCGCGCCCTCCCACGCCCACGACACCGGGACGTGCTCGGCCGTCTCCCAAGATCCCGACACCACACCCTAGTAGGGTGGCCGCTGCCCGCCGGGGCCCAGGAGGAGTGACCGTGATGGACGGGGCGACCGAATCCGCGCAGGACGTGGCCACCACGCACGGGGGCGAACCCACGGGGGGCGACTGGGACCCCGAGGAGTTACCGGACGGGCTGGTGGTGGCCGACCGGTCCGGTCAGGTGGTCCGCTTCAACGCGGTCGCCGCCCGGCTGACCGGCCGCGACCCCGCCGAGGCGCTGGGCCAGCCGCTGGAGCGGGCGTTGCCGCTGGAGGACCCCGAGGGGCGCCGCTGGTGGCAACTGGTGGACCCCTACGGGGGGTTGGCCATCCGGCGTGGCCACCCGGAACGGAACCTGCTGCTGCCCGAGGGGCCGGAGGTGCTGGTGGCCGCCCGGTACGTGCGCGACCACCCGACCGGGCCGGTACGCGGGGTGGTCGTGACCCTGCGGAGTACCGAGGCCCGGCGCCGTTCCGAGCGGGGCAACTCCGAGCTGATCGCCACCGTCGCACACGAGTTGCGGTCCCCGCTGGCCTCCGTGAAGGGCTTCACCGCCACCCTGCTGTCGAAGTGGCACCGCTTCGACGACGAGCAGAAGCGGATGATGCTGGAGACGGTCAACGCCGACGCCAACCGGGTCACCCGGCTGATCGCCGAGCTGCTGGACATCTCCCGCATCGACACCGGACGGCTGGAGCTGAGGCGCCAGCGGGTGGACCTGGCGACGATCGTGCGGCGGCAGGTCCAGGCCCAGATCGCGGCCGGTCAGGACGAGTCCCGGTTCGTGGTGCGCGTCGAGGACGGACTGCCCGAACAGTGGGGCGACCCCGACAAGTTGGACCAGGTGCTGGCCAACCTGCTGGAAAACGCGGTGCGCCACGGCGCCGGAACCGTCACCATCGAGGTGGCACCCACCCACCTGCCGCAACGTGACGGCGAACGAGGAACGGCGGTCACCGTGAGCGACGAAGGCCCCGGCATCCCCCCGGAGTCGACGAGCCGCGTCTTCGCCCGCTTCTGGCGGGGCGACCCGCGCGGGGGCACCGGGCTGGGCCTCTACATCGTGAAGGGGATAGTCGAGGCGCACGGCGGGGTCATCACCGTCGACCGGGCCGACCGGGGCGGTGCCGCGTTTCGATTTATGGTGCCCGTGGGCACCCCGGCGTTCTGGAACTGAGGACACCGCCCGTTCCGCGTGCGGTCCGCGCGACCGCCCCGGCCGGGACGCCGAGCCCACGGGCCTCACCGGTCAGCACCGCGCGCCCGCCCCCGTAGACTCGGCCCCCGGCACCCGTGGGCGTCATCGCCTCGGGGGCAGGGCGCACCGCCAGCCAATCGGAAGCACGGGAAGAGATGTCGGCACCCAACAAGTCGTACGACCCGGTCGAGGTCGAGGCACTGAAACCGGAACAGATCGCCAAGGCGAAGGACGAGGCCCTCGCCGCCATCGCCCAGGCCGGCGACCTGGAGCAACTCCGCGAGGTCAAGATCGCCCACGGTGGTGACCGTTCCCCGCTGGCGTTGGCCAACCGCGAGATCGGCGCCCTGCCGCCGCACGCCAAGGCCGAGGCCGGCAAGCGGGTGGGCCAGGCGCGCGGCGAGGTCGGCCGGGCGCTCAAGGTCCGCCAGGAGGAGCTGGAGGCGGAGCGGGACGAGAGGGTCCTGGTCGAGGAGGCGGTGGACGTCACACTGCCCTACGACCGTGTGCCCTCCGGCGCCCGCCACCCGCTGACCACGTTGTCCGAGCGCATCGAGGACGTCTTCGTGGCCATGGGGTACGAGGTCGCCGAGGGGCCCGAGGTGGAGGCGGAGTGGTTCAACTTCGACGCCCTCAACTTCACCCCCGACCACCCCGCCCGGCTCACCCAGGACACCTTCTTCGTCCAGGGCCCGGACGGTGAGCGGGACTCCGGCGTGGTGCTGCGTACCCACACCTCGCCGGTCCAGGTCCGCACCCTGCTGGACCGCGAGCCGCCGGTGTACGTGATCTGCCCGGGGCGGGTCTTCCGCACCGACGAGCTGGACGCCACCCACACCCCGGTGTTCTCCCAGGTCGAGCTGTTGGCCGTGGACGAGGGCCTGACCATGGCGGACCTCAAGGGCACCCTGGACCACATGGTGCGGGAGCTGTTCGGGGAGGGCGTGACCACACGGCTGCGCCCGCACTTCTTCCCGTTCACCGAGCCGTCCGCCGAGATGGACATGGTCTGCTACGTGTGCCGTGGCGCCTCGGTCGGCGACCCGGACAACCCCTGCCGGACCTGCTCCAGCGAGGGATGGATCGAGCTGGGCGGCTGCGGGATGGTCAACCCCCGGGTGCTGACCGCCTGCGGCGTGGACCCGACGAGGTACAGCGGCTTCGCGTTCGGCTTCGGCATCGAGCGGATGCTGATGTTCCGCCACCACGTCGAGGACATGCGAGACATGATCGAAGGTGACGTCCGGTTCACCCGGCCGTTCGGGATGGAGATCTGATGCGGGCCCCGCTTTCCTGGCTGCGGGAGTACGTCGACCTGCCGGCCGGCGAGACCGGCCGTGACGTCGCGGCGAAGCTGATCGCCGCCGGCCTGGAGGTCGAGACCGTCGACCAACAGGGCGCCGGGCTCAAGGGCCCGCTGGTCGTCGGCAAGGTGCTGGCCATCGAGGAGCTGACCGAGTTCAAGAAGCCCATCCGCTACTGCCAGGTGGACGTGGGCCAGGCCAACGGCACCGGCGCGCCGCAGAACGTCATCTGCGGCGCCACCAACTTCTCGGTGGGCGACCGGGTCGTGGTGGTGCTCCCCGGCGCCGTACTGCCCGGCGACTTCAAGATCACCGCCCGTAAGACCTACGGCCGGGTCTCGGAGGGCATGATCTGCTCCGGCAGCGAGCTGGGCATGGAGGAGGACTCCCCGGGCATCCTGGTCCTCCCCCCGCAGTACGAGCCCGGCACCGACGCCGTCGAACTGCTGGAACTGGTCGACGACGTCCTGGACATCGACGTCACCCCCGACCGGGGCTACTGCATGTCCCTGCGCGGCCTCGCCCGGGAGACGGCCACCGCCTACGGGTTGCCCCTGCGGGACCCGGCACTGCTGGACGTACCGGCGCCCAACGAGCACGGCTACCCGGTACGGATCGCCGAGGACGCCCTCGGCCGCGAGTCCGGCACCGCCGGCTGCGAGCTGTTCACCGCCCGTACGGTCACCGGGCTGCTCCCCGAGACGCCCTCCCCGCTGTGGCTGCAACGGCGGCTCCAGAAGGCCGGGATGCGGCCGGTGTCCCTGGCCGTGGACGTCACCAACTACGTGATGCTGGAGCTGGGTCAGCCCCTCCACGCCTACGACCGCGCCCGGTTGAACGGCACCCTGGGCGTCCGCCGGGCCGAGCCCGGGGAGAAGCTCACCACCCTCGACGGCGTCCAGCGCACGCTGGACCCGGAGGACCTGCTGATCGTCGACGACAGCGGCCCCATCGGCCTGGCCGGCGTGATGGGCGGCGCCACCACCGAGGTCGCCGAGGCCCGGCCCCACCCCGAGACGGGGGAGCCGGAGGGCACCCGGGAGATCGTCATCGAGGCGGCCTACTTCGACCCGGTGACCATCGGCCGGGGCGCCCGCCGCCACCGGCTGATCTCGGAGGCCTCCCGCCGCTTCGAGCGGGGCGTCGACCCCCAGGCCACCGCAGCCGCCGCGCAGCGTGCCGTGGACCTGCTGGTCCTGCTCGCGGGCGGTACCGCCGAAGCCGGGTTCACCCAGGTCGGCGAGGTGCCCGCCCGGCACACCATGACCCTGGAGGCCGGCCACCCGGACCGGGTGGCCGGTGTGCACTACGGCCGTGAGGCGGTGGTGCGCAGGCTCCAGGAGGTGGGCTGCGACGTGGCCGGGACCGACGAACTGACGGTCACCGTCCCCTCCTGGCGGCCGGACCTGCGCGACATCAACGACCTGGCCGAGGAGGTCATCCGGCTGGAGGGGTACGAGAACCTCCCCTCCACCCTGCCCAAGCCGCCCTCCGGCCGGGGGCTGACCGCACGGCAGCGGCTGCACCGCAGGGTGGGCCGGGCGCTGGCCGGAGCCGGCTACGTGGAGGCCCTCAGCTACCCGTTCCAGGGCGAGGCCGTGCTGGACCAGCTGGGACTGGACGCGGACGACCCCCGGCGCACCGCCGTACGCCTGGTCAACCCGCTGTCCGACGAGGAGCCCTGGATGCGCACCTCGTTGCTGCCGGGGCTGCTGGCCACCCTGCGGCGCAACGACGGCCGGGGCAGTCACGACCTGGCGCTGTTCGAGACCGGACTGGTCTTCCTGCCCACCGGTCGGGAGGGCTCCCCGGGTACTCCCTCGGTGGCCGGCCGTCCCGGCACGCACGAGGTGGACCTGCTGGACGCCGCGTTGCCCGAGCAGCCCCGCCACGTCGCGGTCGCGCTCTCCGGGCAGCGGGAGCGGTCCGGCTGGTGGGGTGCCGGACGCCCGAGTACCTGGGCGGACGCGGTGGAGGCGGCCCGGGCGCTGGCCCGGGAGGCCCAGGCTGAGCTGGAGGTCGAGGCCGCCCAGCACGCCCCCTGGCACCCCGGCCGTTGCGCCGCCCTGCGGGTGCGCCTGGCCGACGGTCCACGGGTGATCGGGTACGCCGGCGAGCTGCACCCCCGGGCGGTCAAGGCCTTGGGCCTGCCGGCCCGCACCTGTGCCATGGAACTGGACCTGGACGCCCTGGAGCGTGCCGGCGGCCAGCAGCTCCAGGCCCCCTCGGTGTCCACCTTCCCGGTGGCCACCCAGGACGTGGCACTGGTGGTGGACGCGGCCGTACCGGCGGCCCGGGTGGAGGCGTCGCTGCGCGAGGGCGCGGGCGAACTCCTGGAGTCCCTGCGGCTGTTCGACCAGTTCGAGGGTGAGCAGTTGGGAGAGGGGCGCAAGTCCCTGGCCTACGCCCTGCGCTTCCGTGCCCCGGACCGTACGCTCACCGCCGAGGAGGTCTCGGCCGCCCGGGAGGCGGCGGTCGCGGTCGCCGTGGAGCGGCACGGCGCCACCCTGCGCGGAGCCTGAGTTACGGGGTCGGGGGGGGGGGCGCCCCCCCCCCCCCCCCCGGGGGGGTTAGGTTTATAAGACCCATTAACTAAAGAAACAGAGTGT
>NZ_JBEXEP010000016.1:0-100616 GCF_040606315.1 Streptomyces sp. NPDC005438 | reverse complement strand
CCCGGACGAGTACCGCACGTTCGGAATGGACTCCTTCTTCCCCTCGGCCAAGATCTACAACCCGCTGGGGCAGACCTACGAGTCGGTGGACCGCGCCGGGACGCCGGCCAGCTCCAGGGCCAGCACCTGCTGGGCGGCCGAGACCCCCGAACCGCAGTAGACGCCCACCTCCGCTCCGGGCTGGGCACCCAACTCGGTGAAGCGGCGGGAGAGTTCACCGACCGGCCGGAACCGGCCGTCGACGTCCAGGTTCTCGGAGGTGGGGGCGGACAGGGCGCCGGGGATGTGGCCGGCCACCGGGTCGACCGGTTCCACCTCGCCCCGGTAGCGCTCGGGCGCCCGGGCGTCCAGCAGGACTCCGCGCCGTGCCAGGGCGCCGGCCTCGTCGGCGTCCAGCGTGGGCATCCCGCCGGGGCGGGGGACGAAGTCGCCCGGCTCGGGGGTGGGTTCCTCGGTGACCGGTTCGCCGGGCCAGGCGGCCAGCCCGCCGTCGAGCACCCGGACCCGGGGGTGCCCCGCCCATCGCAGCAGCCACCAGGCCCGGGCGGCGGACCAGCCCAGGCCCCCGTCGTAGACGACCACCGGGCGGTCCGAGCGCACCCCGGCCGTACGCAGGGCGGCGCCGAGGACCTCGGGGTCGGGCAGGGGGTGGCGCCCGCCCGTCCCGGGCGGGCCGGCGAGCGCGGTCTCCAGGTCCACGAAGGCCGCCCCGGGCAGGTGGCCCCGCTCGTACAGTTCGCGGCCGGGTGGGCCGCCCATCTGGTACTGCACGTCCAGCAGCACCGGCCGGGCCTCGGGGTCGTCCAGGTCGCCGAGAAGTTGGGATGCGGAGATGATGACAGCCATACGGACATCCTGGCGTACCGGGCCGCGCCAGTGGACCGGGGTGCCCCGTGACGGCGGGACCGGAGGTGCCAGGCGTCCTTCGCGGAGTCACGCCGTTCCACGGGAGATTCTTCGGCGAGACAGGGCTCGGCGAGGACGCGAAGGGAATATCGTGGACGAGCACGCACGATGACGTGCCGAGCACGTTGAGTGCTCCCCGGCAGGTGTGGAGGAGAGTTCCGATGGCCAAGGCAGCCCACGAGTACGGCCACCATCCCGGTACCCCCCGCTGGGTCAGCCTGATGGCACACGACCTCCCCCTGATCCAGGCCTACTACGGCAAGCTGTTCGGCTGGGACTTCCGCCCCGGTTCGGCCCAACTCGGCTGCCAGGTCCGGGGGTTCCTCGGGGACCGCGAGGTGGTGGGCCTCGGGGTACGGGACAGGGGCAGGCACCCCGGCTGGATGCCGTACCTGGGGGTCCCGGACGCGCACGCCACGGCCGGGCTGATCCAGCAGTGCGGGGGCACCGTGGCCATCGGACCGGTCACCGTTCGCGGGCAGGGACGGGTGGTGATCGCCTCGGACCCCTCCGGCGCGCCCTTCGGGGTCTGGCAGGCGACGGAGCACTCCGCGCCGGAGGGTGAGGTCCGGCGTGACCTGGTCTGGCTGGAACTGGTCACCTGGGAGACCCGGACGGTGAAGCACTTCTACCAGGAGGTCTTCGGCTACGAGCAGGAGACGGACCCGGACGACCCCGAGCGGCTCACCCTCCGGGCGGGGGGCGAGGCCGTGGCCGGAGTGCGGGGGCTCGGCCCCCACCTGCCCGGTGAACGGGGCGCCCACTGGACGGTGCGCTTCTCGGTGGAGGACGTGGACGAGACGGTACGGCTGGCCTCGGACCTGGGCGGCAGCGTGCTCCGCCCACCCCGGGAGACGGGCCCGGACAGGAAGGCCGTCCTGGCCGACCCCGAGGGGTCACCGTTCAGCGTGGGCCTTCCTCGGGTGTAGGGCACCCGTATCGCGGGGCTCGCCCGTTTCCCACACGGTGGGCGGGGCCCGCGTCAGGTCGAGGGGGCCGGCAGCACGTCGGGGGACAGCGCACCGGCCCGGGCGGAGGCGCTGGTCATCCGGCGCAGGTGGTGGCGGCGGCACAGGACCTCGTACCCCACCTCCTCGGCCGGGCGGTTGACGTCGCCCACGACCACCTGGGCGCCCTCGACCACCATCTGTCCGCCCACGGTGCGGGCGTTGTGGGTGGCGCGGGCCCCGCACCAGCACAGGGCCTCCACCTGGAGGGCCTCGATCCGGTCGGCCAGCTCGATCAGGCGCTGCGAACCGGGGAACAGCTTGGTGCGGAAGTCGGTGGTGATCCCGAAGGCGAAGACGTCGAGCCCCAGATCGTCGACGATGCGGGCCAGTTGGTCGATCTGCCCGGGGGCCAGGAACTGCGCCTCGTCCACGATCACGTAGTCGATCTTGGCGCCCCGGGAGAGCTGGTCGACCAAGTACCGGTACAGGTCCATGCCCTCGGTGGCCTCGACGGCCTCGGTCACCAGGCCCAGCCGCGAGGACAGCTTCCCCTCGCCGGCCCGGTCGTCCCGGGTGAAGATGACCCCCTGAAGCCCCCGGGCCGAACGGTTGTGCCCGATCTGGAGCGCCAACGTACTCTTCCCGCAATCCATGGTTCCAGAGAAAAACACCAGTTCGGACATCAGTGGAAAGTGACCTTTCGGGGCGGTCGGGGTTCCGGGAACAGCCTGCCACGGAGGCCGGGCCCCTGTCCGGCGTCCGGCTCGGGAGAGGGTGGACACGGTGAACCGTTCCCCCGGCCCACGAGGCGGCCGGGGAGAGCGAGTTCGGGCACGGGTACGGAAGGCCTTTCGGGGCTCGGCGGTCAGGTTCGTACGTCGAGGAGCGGCACCAACTGCTCCTCGGGGGTAGCCGAACCGTGCATACCGATCAGGGCGGACTCCTTGGGCTCGGTACGGGTCGCCACGATCGCGATGTCCTCCCGCGCCGCCACCACCACGTCACCCAGCCTCTCGCGCACCCGGTCCTCGACGCGGGGGCCGAACCAGCCGAGGGCCACGGCCTCCTCCCGGCTGGCCACCCAGGCCTGGTCCGCCAGCACCTCCCGCCAGACGGTGAGCACGTCACCGGCGGCCCCGGGAACCGCGTACAGGTGGCGCATCCGCCCCTCGCCGCCCAACAGGGCGACGCCCGCGCGCAGTTCCCAGTCCTCGTCCACGTCGTACCGGGCGGCCGGGTCCAGGGGGATGTCCACCATCCCGTGGTCCGCCGTGACGTAGAGGACGGAGCGCGGGGGCAGTTGCTCCGCCAGCCGCTGGGCCAGCCGGTCCACGTAGGTGAGCTGTCCGCGCCAGGCGTCGGAGTCCATGCCGTACCGGTGGCCGTTGGAGTCCAGCTCGGCGTAGTAGGTGTACACCAACGCCCGGTCGGCGGCGGCCAGTTGGGCCGCCGCGGTGTCCATCCGGTCCTCCGCCGAGAGCACCCCGAGGAAGGTGCCCCCGGACAGCGCCACCTGGGTCAGCGGGGTGTGCTCGAAGTGCGGTGCGGTGACCTGGGAAGTGGAGATGCCCGCCTGGTGGGCGAGCTGGAAGACGGTGGGGTGGGGCTGCCAGTGGTGGGGGTCGGTCCACGGCTGCCAGCGCAGTTGGTTCATCAGCTGCGCCGAGTCGGGGTTGCGGACGCTGTACCCGGGCAACCCGTGCCGCCCCGGCGGCAGTCCGGTGCCCACCGAGGCCAGCGAACTGGCGGTGGTGGAGGGGAAACCGGAGGTGAGGGGAACGCCCGCGCCGTTCAGCGAGGACGGCAACAGGGAGTGCAGGAACGGCGCCTCCACCGGGTGGTTCCGCAGCGCCTCCCAGCCCAGACCGTCCACCAGGAAGACGCAGACCCGGTCGGCGGGGGCCAGTTCGAGGCCGGTGCTGAGCCCCGGCACCCCCAACCGGGCCCCCAACGCCGGCAACAGGTCGGCCAGCGCGGCCTCGCCGTACCTGGGCACCGGCAGGGTGGCCGGATCGAGGGGAACGGGCTCCGCCGAGGCGGACTCGTACGAGTGGCCCTCCGCCCTCAACGGTGCGACCCGACGCCGAGCGCGGCGGTGGCCTCGGACAGCGCCTGGGCGAACGCCAGGGCCTGGCGCACGGTGTCGGCACCGTCGCCCGCCTCGCTGACCCGCAGGGACAGGTCGTCGGCGGTGGCCGAACCGGTGTACCCGTGGTCCGCCTCGCAGTTGGGGTCCCCGCAGTTGGCCGGCTCCAGGTCCAGCCTGCTGACGGCGCCCCAGCCGATGGTCAGCACCACCTCACGGGGCAGGGTGCCCGGGGTGTACGACTCGGGGTTGGCCACCACCCGGGAGAGCACCACCGAGGAGATCCGCTCCAGCTTCACCGACTCGGTGGCGGTGGTGGCGTAGGAGTGGTTGCCGCCGCTGCCGTCCCCGGGCTGCTCGTCGGTGTGGCTGACCACGAACCGGGTCGGGGTCAGGGCCAGAACCGTCACATGGCGACGGACCTCGTTGGAGTCGAAAGTGGTCTCCTGGTGCACCAGGTAGGAGGTCACCGCCTCCCCACCCACCGCAGTCTCCACGGCCTCCGCCACCAGGGCGGGGTAGTAGCCACTGCGCTCGATCGCCGAGCGCAGCCCTTGGGTCGTCGTGCCGGTCTTCGCCATGGAAGCCATCCTAAGGGGCCGGAGAGGATCAGTAGTCGGGCAGTCGACGGGCTCCCAGGTCGGGTCTGGACGGCGGAGGGGCGACCCGCACCGAGGCCCCCAGCACCGTCAGCCCCCGGGAGGCGACCACCACCGGCTCCAGCTCCACCGACACCACCTGCGGGTGCTGGTCCACCAGCAGGGACAGCCGGCACAGCAGGTCCTCCAGGGCCGGGGTGTCCACCGGGCGGGCGCCCCGCCAACCGAAGAGGATCGGAGCCGACCTGATGTCCCGCACCAGTTCCGCGACCTCACGGTCGGTGGCCGGGATCAGCCGGTGGGCGACGTCGCCCAGCAACTGGGAGGGCGGGCCGGCCAGTCCGAAGGAGAGCACCGCGCCGATGGAGGGGTCCACCGAGGCCCGGACCAGGGTGTCCACTCCCCGGGGCGCCATGGCCTGGACCACCGGCCGCAGTTCCTCCGGTGCGCCGAACGCGGCGGTCAGCTCCTCGAAGGCGCGGCGCATCCCGGTGGCGTCGGGGATGTCCAGCCGTACGCCGCCGAGGTCGGCGCGGTGCCTCAGGTGGGGCGCGGTGGTCTTCAGCGCCACCGGGTAACCGAGCTGGTCGGCCGCCCGTACCGCCGCCTCCACGTCGAGGGCGGGCAGGGCCGACAACGGGTGGATGCCGTAGGCCCCGAGCAGGGTCGCCGCGTCGGAGGGGTCCAGGGGCCGGCTCGGTACCGCCTCCCCGACCCGCGCGACCGGGTCGTCCGCCTCCTGAGGGGGCTGGGGGGTGACCCGGTCCAGCAGGGCGGCGGCCCCCGGCTCGTCGACCTCGAACTCCGGTACCCGGCCGGGGTGTTCGGCCTCCCGCAGCCACTGCCCGTAGCGCACGGCCTCGGACAGGGGGTGGACGACCCGTTCGGGAGCCGGATAGGCCGGGATGCCCCAGTGGGCGAGTTCCTCCTCCAACCCCTCGATGGCCAGATGGGTCACCGCGACCGGCTTGGTCGACTCCCGCGCGGTCTCCCCCAGTGCCCGGGCCAGCCGCGCGGCCGGTACGTCGCCCACCCAGGGGATGGCGGCCACCACCACCGCGTCCACCTCCTCGGAGGCCAGCGCCTCGGACAGGGCCGCGCGGAAGTCCTCGGGTGAGGCGGCGGGGGTGAGGTCCACCGGGGGGCGGGGGCGCAGCGAGCGGGCCAGGCAGGCGTCGTAGGTCAGCAGGCACATCGACTCGCTGTTGCCGACGATGCCCACCCGGGGTCCCTCCGGTACCGGTTGGTGGCCCAACAGCAGCCCGACGTCGACCAGTTCGGTCACCGTGTCCACCAGGATCACCCCGGACTGGCGCAGCAGCGAGGAGACGGTGGCGTCCGGGGTACGGGTGGGTGGCGCGGCGTGGCCGGGGGGCGGGGCGCTGCCGCTGTGTCGGGCGCCGCGCACCACGACCACCGGCTTGCGGCGGGCGGTCCGCTTGGTGAGGCGGGTGAACTTCCGGGGGTTGCCGATGGACTCGAGGTACATCAGGGCCAGGTCGGTGTGGGGGTCGTCGTCCCAGTACTGGAGCACGTCGTTGCCGGAGACGTCGGCCCGGTTGCCGGCGGACACGAAGCTGGACAGCCCGGCACCCCGCCGGTGCAGCCCCTCCAGCAGCGCGATGCCGATCGCTCCCGACTGGGTGAACAGGCCGACCCGGCCCAGTGCGGGGGCGCGTGGGGAGAGGGTGGCGTTGAGGCGGACGTCCTCGGCGTTGTTGATCAGCCCGAAGGCGTTGGGGCCGATGATGCGCATCCCCAGGGCCCTTGCCTGGTGGACCAGTTGGCGCTGCTCGTCCCGGTCGAAGTCGGCCGCCAGGATGACCAGCCCGGACACCCCGCACTCCCCGCACTCGGCGACCAGTTCGGGCACCCGGGCCGCGGGCACGGCCAGGACGACCAGGTCCACCGGTTCGGGTACCTCACGCACCGAGCGGTAGGCGGGGAACCCTCCCAGGTGGGCCGGTTCCTCGCCCTCGGGCAGCCGGTGGTTGACCGCGTAGACCCGACCGGTGAAGTGGGAGGTGCGCAGGCTCTCCAGTACGGTCCGGCCGGCACCGTCCGGCGTACGGCGGGCCCCCACCACGGCGACCGAGCCGGGTGCCAGCAGCCGGTGTACCGACCGGGCCTCGGCCCGCTGCTCACGGCCGTGCATGACCGCCAGCGACTTCTCGGTGGGTTCCAGGGCGAGGGTGAGGTGGAGGGAGCCGTCCTCGAAGCTGCGTTGCTGGGAGTAGCCGGCGTCGGTGAACACCTTGGCCATCTTGCGGTTGGCGGGCAGCAGTTCGGCGACGAACCGTCGGATACCGCGTTCCCTGGCCACCGCCGCGATGTGTTCCAGCAGGGTGGACGCCACTCCCCTGCCCTGGTGGGCGTCCTGCACCAGGAAGGCCACCTCGGCCATGTCCGCCGGGGCGGAGGCGGGCAGGCCCCGCTCGTCGATGCGGTCGTAGCGGACCGTGGCGATGAACTCCCCTCCGACGGTCACCGCCAGGCCGACCCGGTCCACGTAGTCGTGGTGGGTGAAGCGGTGGACGTCGCGGTCCGACAACCGTGGGTAGGGGGCGAAGAAGCGGAAGTACTTGGACTCGTCCGAGACCTGTTCGTAGAAGTCGACCAGTCGCTTGGCGTCGTCCGGTGTGATGGGGCGGATACGGGCCGTACCACCGTCCCTCAGCACCACGTCGGCTTCCCAGTGGGTGGGGTAGGCGCGATCCACGGGCGTGTCCATGGCCCCAGGGTAGAGCGGGCCGGGCGGTGACAGGGGTGCGCGCCCGCCTCACGAGGAGACCCCGCCGCCCCGTGCCGAGGGGGTCGGCCGTCCCTGGGCCCCTGAGCCTGGACCGGCCTGGTGGCACCGGGGCGGTACGGAGAGGGCCGGTTCGCCCTTCCCCCGGTGGACGGCTGGCTGGGGGCGAGGCCCTCCCGGGGAGACCGGGGCCTCGCGGTAGCCCGGACCGGTCTGGTCTGGTCGTTCCGCGCCGGGAGGTTGCGGAGGGCGCCGGTCCGCCCTGCTGGGGACCGGGTGTCCGCCAGGTGGTACGCGGTACGTCCCCACCTCGGGAGACGTGCCAAGCTGGCCCGGACAACGCCACCACAGGGAAGGGCACCACCATGGCAGAGCGCCAGGTCACCATCGGTTGGCCGGACGGACTCCACGCACGCCCGGCGGCGGTGTTCTGCCGCGCGGCTGCCGGGGTGGGAGTTCCGGTGACCGTCAGGAAGGAGGGCGGCGACCCGGTGAACGCCGCCTCCATGCTGGGAGTGCTGGCCCTGGGGGCCGAACACGGGCAGGCCATCGTGCTGGCGGCCGAGGGTGAGGGGGCCGAACAGGCCCTGGACCGGATGGCGCAGCTGGTCTCGCGGGGGCTGGACGAACTGCCGGCGCCCGACTGATCCGGCACCCCGACACCGCGTCCGCCAACCCGCCGCCTCCGCCCGGTCGTTGACCGGCGACGACCCCGGTACGGTTCCGGCTCGTCCCGGGCCGACCCGGGCGGGCTCGCGGTGGTGAACCTCGGCTCGGCCGGGGTTCCCGGGGCCGAGGCGTCAGCCCACCGGTCACCCCTGGTGGAGCCCCGGAGTGTTACGGGACTCGCGTGGCGCCCCGTTCCATGGCAGCGCCCCCGAGGTGGGGCCCCGGGGTGAGGCGGGGCACCAGCACGGAACGCCCCGAAGGGATACGGCCGGGAGGGCCGTACCCCTTCGGCAGCCGGCCGGCCTGACGAGCGGGGGCCCGTCCGGGGACGGCTCGGTGCCCCGCACGAGCGCGAACACGCGGTACGACCGAGGGGAGGTCCCCGGAACGAGCGGGTTCCGGGGACCTCGGGGTGAGCGGTCGGACCGACCTCGTTGGTCATCGGCTGACTGCGCGGAGCCGGGTCACCGTGGGGTGGGTGACCCGGTCCGGCAGTGCGGGCCGGCCCGTTCGGTACTCCCTGCTCAGACGTGCACCTCGTGCTGGCGCAGGTAGTTGACCGGGTCCATGTCCGATCCGTAGTTGGGGGTGGTCCGGGCCTCGAAGTGCAGGTGCGGACCGGTGGAGTTACCGGTGGAACCGGAGAGGGCTATCTGCTGTCCGGCCTTCACGGACTGGCCCAGCGAGACACTGAACTTCGACAGGTGCCCGTACTGGGTGAAGGTCCCGTCGTTGTGGCGGACCACGATGTTGTTGCCGTAGGCGCCGCCGTCGCCGGCCACCACCACGGTCCCGGCGGACACCGACCGCACCTTGGTACCGGTGCCGGCCGCGAAGTCGATCCCGCTGTGCTTGCCGGACGACCACAGGGCGCCACCGCTCTTGTAGGGGGTGGTCACCTTGCCGCCGTCGATCGGGGAGACCCAGCCCTTGGGCTTGGGGGCCGGCTTGGAGCGCTGGGAACGGTCGGCCTTCTGCTTCCGCTCCTTGTCCGCCTTCTCCTTGTCGGCCTTCTCCTTGTCGGCCTTCTCCTTGGCCTTCTTCTCCGCCTCGGCCTTCTGCGCCTTCTCGGCGGCCTTCTTCTCCTGCTGCTTCTTCCCGGAGTCCTCGGGCTTCCCGGGCTTCTTCCCGCCGGCGTCGGCGTCGCCGCGCTTCTGGTGCGAGTCCTCGGCACCGTCCTTGCGGCCGGTGTCCTTCCCCTCGCCGGACGCGCTGCCTCCCTTGCCCCCGGCCTCCTCACGCTGGGTCTCGGCCTGGTCGTCCAGCGAACCGGACAGGGGCCGGTCGACCGCGCCGGAACCCGTGGCCGACCTGGACTGCCCCTCGTCGCTCACCGAGGCGGTGGCGATACCGGTCACCAGCCCGACCCCCGCGAGAGCGCTGCCACCGACAATCATCATCTGCTTACGTTGGGTAGTGACCTTGTGGCGGCACTGTTCAACAAGACGGCTGAACGCCATGAGCGGCGTGCTCCTTTCCCTCCTTCTCGCCTACCGGGTTAGCTGTCGGGTTCGGAGCAGGAAGGTCTCCTACGGGCACCTCGACGGAGGATGTTCCGATTCACCCCAGGGGCCTCAGTCAGCCCCCCTGGCCCTCGGCGGGACTCAGGCGGTTGGGTCCCCGGCTCCCCAGGTCGACACCTCGGGGACTCGGCGATCGCTGCCGTCGGCCGCGTCCTGCGGTCACTTCTGACGGACAACGCGAACGACGCTAAAGGGGACATCTGAGAATCGGCAAACAGATCCGGGCTTTTGTCACGCAGGCCACACGGGAGGCCCGACAAAGACCTTCAAAGCAGACATAAAGAACCCCTGGTGCCTTGGATCGCACCAGGGGTTCTTCTCCGGGGTCAGCTCACTCTCACGCCGCTGACCTCGGCAAACGTCTCGTCAGCCTCGACCGGATCAGCCGCTGACCACCTTCACCTCGCCCCAGCCCAGGGACTTCACCGGCTCGACGATCTGCTCCGCGTCGCCCACCAGAACCGTCACCAACCGGTCCACCGGGAAGGCGTTGACCACCGCGGCGGTGGCCTCCACGGTGCCGGTCTCGGCGAGCCTGGCGTACAGCTGGGCCTGGAAGTCGTCGGGGAGGTGCTGCTCCACCTGGTCCGCGAGGGTGGAACTGACGGCACTGGCCGTCTCGTACCTCAGGGGAGCCACACCGACGAGGTTGCGTACGGCGGTGTCCCGCTCCTCCTCGGTCAGCCCTTCCTCGGCCAGGGTGACGAGCACCTGGCGGAGGTCGGCCAGCGCGGGACCGGTCACATCGGTGGCCACCGAGCCGCTGATGCCCATCAGGGCGGCGCCGCCCTGGTCGGGCGTGGAGTACAGCACCTGGCCGAAGGCCCGCACGCCGTAGGTGTAGCCCTTCTCCTCACGCAGCACCCGGTCCAGCCGGGAGGTGAGGGTGCCGCCCAGGCAGTAGGTGCCCAACACCTGGGCGGGCCAGACCCGGTCGTGCCGGTCGGCACCGATCCGACCGATCATCAGCTGGGTCTGCACCGCGCCCGGGCGGTCCACCACCACGACCCGCCCCCGGTCGTCCGCCGTGATCGCGGGCAGCTCCACCGGCTTGGCCTCGGAGCCCGTCCACTGCCCCAGAGTGCGGGTCAGTTCGGCGTCGAGGTCCACTCCGGTCAGGTCGCCGACCACCACCACGGTGGCCGTGGAGGGCCGCACATGGGCCTGGTAGAAGGCGCGCACCGCGGTGGCGTTGATCCGCTCGACCGTCTCCTCGGTGCCCTGGCGCGGCCGGGAGATCCGGTCACCGACCGGGAACAGCTCCCGGAACAGCTCCTTGGCCGCCCGACGCGCGGGGTTCGCCAACTCGTGGGGGATCTCGTCCAGTCGGTTGCGCACCAGCCGCTCCACCTCCCCCTCCGGGAAGGCGGGCGCGCGCAGGGCGTCGGCCAACAGGTCCAGCGCCTTGGAGAGCCGGGAGGCGGGAACCTCCAGGGCCACGCGGACGCCCGGATGGTCGGCGTCGGTGTCCAGGGTGGCGCCACAACGCTCCAGTTCGGCGGCGAACTCCTCGGCGTCGTACTTGTCGGTGCCCTCCGTCAAAGCCCGGGCCATGATGGTCGACAGACCGTCCAGCCCCTCCGGCTCCTCGTGGAGCGGCACGGCGAGGTTGACGTCGACCGCCACGACCTTCTGGCCGGGCCGATGGCAGGTCAACACCGTGAGGCCGTTGGGGAGTTGACCGCGGTCAGGTGCCGGGAAGGCCCAGGGCCTCGGCTCTCCCCCCGCCGGACGCGGGTGGAACTCCATGGTGGACTTCGCCTCGGTCACTGCTGGGCACCTTCCTGGTCGTCCTCGGTCTCGGCGGGCTGCTCCACCGGTTCGTACACCAGCACGGCGCGGTTGTCGGGGCGCAGCCTGGCGGCGGCCACCCGGACCTCCTCGGCGGTCACGTCCAGCACCCGGTCCACCGCGGTGAGGGCCAGCTGCGGGTCACCGAACAGGACGGCGTAACGGCAGAGTTCGTCGGCGCGCCCACCCACGGTGGCCAGCCGGTCCAGCCACTCCCGCTCCAGTTGCGCCTGGGCGCGCTCCATCTCCTCCGGGGTCGGCCCCTCCTCCGCGAACCGGGCCAACTCCTCGTCCACGGCGGCCTCGATCTGGGAGATCTCCGCGTCGCCGGAGGTCTTGACGTCCAGCCAGCCCATGGAGGGGGCGCCGGCCAGACGCAGCAGGCCGATCCCGGCGGTGACCGCCGTACGGTCGCGCCGCACCAGGCGGTTGTGCAGCCGCGAGGACTCGCCTCCGCCGAGGACGGTGACGGCGACGTCGGCGGCGTCACACTCACGGGTGCCGTCAGGGGGGAGGCGGTAGCAGGACATCAGGGCGCGCGCTGGCACGTCCTCCTCCAGCACCTGCCGCTTCTCCTCGCCGATCAGCTCCGGCAGCGAACCGTCCCTGGGGGCCTGCTTGCCGTCGTGCCCGGGGATGGAGCCGAAGTACTTCTCGACCCAGGCCAGGGTCTGCTCGGGGTCGATGTCGCCGACCACGGAGAGCACCGCGTTGTTGGGGGCGTAGTAGGTACGGAAGAACTGGCGGGCGTCCTCCAGGGACGCCGCGTCCAGGTCGGCCATCGAGCCGATGGGGGTGTGGTGGTAGGGGTGGCCCTCGGGGAACACCATGGCGGTCAGCCGCTCGAAGGCGGTGCCGTAGGGGACGTTGTCGTACCGCTGACGGCGCTCGTTCTTCACCACGTCACGCTGGTTCTCCATGGACTCCTCGTCCAGGGCGTCCAGCAGCGAGCCCATGCGGTCGGCCTCCAGCCAGAGGGCCAGCTCCAACTCGTGGGTCGGCATGGTCTCGAAGTAGTTGGTGCGCTCGAAGCTGGTGGTGCCGTTCAGCGAGCCGCCGGCACCCTGCACCCACTCGAAGTGGCCGTTGCCCGGCACCTGGGCGGAGCCCTGGAACATCAGGTGCTCGAACAGGTGGGCCAGGCCGGTGCGGCCCCGCACCTCGTGGCGGGAGCCCACGTCGTACCACAGGCACACCGCGGCGACCGGGGTGAGGTGGTCCTCAGAGAGCACCACCCGCAGGCCGTTGGCCAGTCGGTGCTCGGTCGCGGTCAGCCCCTCGCTGGGGGGCGCGGCAGTGTCACCCATGGGCAGGGATTCCCTTCGTACGGGTCGGTGGGATCGGTTGCTTCACTCTAGGCAACCCCGGGGACAGGGTGGGAAGTTCCCGTACCGTACACGCCACCATCGGGTGGCGTCGGCCGGTTCGAACGCCCCGACACAGGTCGATGGCACGGCTGTCGGCGCCCCGGGCCACAATGGTGCCCCAGCAGTCCAGCAGTACGGCCCCGCCGCGAGCGGGGACGTGTCCACCCCAGCACGAAGGAGCCCCGTCCGCGATGGCCCCCCGTAGTACGAAGACCCCACCCGGGGACGACTTCGAGGAACGCATCCTCGACATCGACGTCGTCGACGAGATGCAGGGATCCTTCCTGGAGTACGCCTACTCGGTCATCTACTCCCGCGCGCTGCCGGACGCCCGCGACGGCATGAAGCCCGTGCAGCGCCGCATCCTCTACCAGATGCACGAGATGGGTCTGCGCCCCGACCGCAACTACGTCAAGTGCGCCCGCGTCGTGGGCGAGGTGATGGGCAAGCTGCACCCGCACGGCGACAGCGCGATCTACGACGCCCTGGTGCGTATGGCGCAGTCGTTCACCATGCGGGTGCCCCTGGTCGACGGACACGGCAACTTCGGCTCCCTGGGCAACGACGACCCGCCCGCGGCGATGCGGTACACCGAGTGCCGCTCCGCCCCCGCCGCCGGACTCATGGCGGAGTCCATCGACGAGGACACCGTCGACTTCGCCCCGAACTACGACGGCAGCGAACAGGAACCGGTCGCCCTCCCCTCGGCGTACCCCAACCTCCTGGTGAACGGCTCCTCGGGCATCGCGGTCGGCATGGCCACCAACATGCCCCCGCACAACCTCGGCGAGGTCATCGCCGCCGCACGGCACCTCATCAAGCACCCGGGCGCCGACCTGGAGACGCTGATGCGCCACGTCCCCGGTCCCGACCTGCCCACCGGGGGTCGGATCGTGGGGCTGTCCGGCATCAAGGACGCCTACGCCAAGGGGCGGGGCACCTTCAAGATCCGGGCCACCGCGACGGTGGAGGCCGTGACGGCCCGCCGCAAGGGCATCGTGGTGACCGAACTCCCCTTCACCGTGGGCCCGGAGAAGGTCATCTCCAAGATCAAGGACCTGGTGAACGCCAAGAAGCTCCAGGGGATCGCCGACGTCAAGGACCTCACCGACCGCGAGCACGGGCTCCGGCTGGTGATCGAGCTGAAGAACGGCTTCCACCCCGAGGCCGTGCTGGAGCAGCTGTACAAGCTGACCCCCATGGAGGAGTCCTTCGGGATCAACAACGTGGCCCTGGTCGACGGCCAGCCACTGACCCTGGGCCTGAAGGAGCTGCTGGAGGTCTACGTCGACCACCGCTTCGAAGTGGTGCGCCGGCGCAGCGAGTTCCGTCGCACCAAGCGGCGCGACCGGCTCCACCTGGTGGAGGGGCTGCTGGTCGCCCTGCTCGACATCGACGAGGTCATCCGCATCATCCGCGCCAGCGAGAACGCGGCGGCGGCCAAGCGGTCCCTGATCGAGCGGTTCGAACTGAGCGAGATCCAGACCCAGTACATCCTGGACACCCCGCTGCGCCGGCTGACCCGCTTCGACCGGCTGGAGCTGGAGTCCGAGCGGGACACCCTCAACGAGGAGATCGACCAGCTCACCCGCATCCTGGAGTCCGACGCCGAGCTGCGCAAGCTGGTCTCCTCCGAACTCGCCGCCGTGGCCAAGAAGTTCGCCACCCCCCGGCGTACGGAGCTGCTGGACGCGAACGCGACCCCGGTGGCCTCGGTGCCCCTGGAGGTCGCCGACGACCCGTGCCGAGTGCTGCTGTCCTCCACCGGCCTGCTGGCCCGCACCTTCGACGCGGACCCGCCCTTCGACCGCACCGCCAAGCGCGCCAAGCACGACGTGATCATCTCCGCCGTGCCGGCCACCGCCCGGGGCGAGGTCGGAGCGGTCACCTCCCAGGGACGGCTGCTACGGATGGCGGTGATCGACCTGCCGCAACTGCCGGAGTCGGCCACCTCCCCCCACCTCGCCGGTGGCGCCCCGATCTCGGAGTTCGTGTCCCTGGAGCCCGAGGAACGCCTCGTCTGCCTGACCACCCTCGACGAGTCCTCCCCCGGTCTGGCGCTGGGCACCGAGGGCGGCGTGGTGAAACGCGTGGTCCCGGACTACCCGACGAACAAGGACGAGCTGGAGGTCATCTCCCTCAAGGAAGGGGACCGGGTGATCGGTGCCGTCGAGCTGCGGACCGGCGAGGAGGACTTGGTCTTCATCACCAACGAGGCCCAGCTGCTGCGCTATCCGGCCAGCCAGGTGCGCCCGCAGGGCAGGGGGGCCGGAGGGATGGCCGGCGTCAAGCTGGGCGAGGGCGCCCGGGTGCTGGCCTTCCACGCGGTCGACCCGGCCGAGGACGCGATGGTCTTCACCGTGGCCGGTTCGCACACCATGCTCGACGACTCGCTCGCCTCCGCCAAGCTGACCCCCTTCGACCAGTACCCCCGCAAGGGGCGGGCCACCGGCGGGGTGCGCTGTCAGCGGTTCCTGAAGGGCGAGGACTGCCTGACCCTGGCCTGGGTGGGTCCCACGCCGGCCAGGGCGGCCAACGCCAAGGGGACACCGGTCGAGCTGCCCGAGATCGACCCCCGCCGGGACGGCTCCGGTACGCCGCTGGCCAAGCCGGTAGCGGTGGTCGCCGGGCCGGTGTGACGCCGGACCACCAGAACGCGGCTCAGCCGCCCGAGGAGAGCACGCTCTCCTCGGGCGGCGGGTCCTCGGTGAGGTCGGCGTCGTCCGACGGTCCGTCCACGAAGCGCAGCACCCCCCACATGCTCTCCGGGCCGGGGCGCTCGCCCTCGTCCAGACGGCACCCCTCCAACCGTTCCCGGGTCCGCTCCGGTGCGAAGTCGGTGCCGATCAGCACCAGTTGGGTGCCCGGCTCGCCGCCGCGCGAGGTCGACGGGTAGAAGCGCAGGAACTCCCCCACCGCGTGCACGGAGTACCGCTCCTGACCGCCGGCCACCCCCAGGCACACCTCGCCCTTGAGGCGGTACAGCCCCTCGGGGCGGTCGTCGAGGAAGGCCATCAGCCGACCGGGGTGCAGCGGCCGGGAGCACTCGTAGGACAGGCTCTGGTACGCCTCGTGCAGATGCTCCCCGTGCTCGCCACCCACCTCGCACGGGTCCTCGCGCCACAGCTGGTCGAAGGACAGCTGCACCGCCCGACCCGTCTCCTCGGGGCGTACGTCGAACAGCAACTCCGGGTCGACCCGGCCGTACCGCGCGGACACCAGGGCGCTGCCACTGAGCACGCGCAGTTCCCGGGCCAGGTCCAGCCGCTGTTCCTCCTCGATCCGGTCGACCTTGTTGAGCACCACCAGGTCCGCCAACGGCAGGTGGCGCTCGATCTCCGGGTGCCGCCGGCGTGTGTGCCGGTACTCGGCGGCGTCCACCACCAACACCATTCCCCCGTAGACGATGTGGGGGTTCTCGCTGGCCAGAATCATGCGGATCAGCGTCTCGGGTTCGGCCAGTCCACTGGCCTCGATCACCAGCAGGTCCATTCCCGCCGAGGGGTGGGCGAGCTTCTCCAGCACCTCGTCCAGGTCGGAGACGTCCACCGCGCAGCACAGACAGCCGTTGCCCAGGGAGACCATGGAGTCCACCTGGCCGGCCACACTCATCGCGTCGATCTCGATGCTGCCGAAGTCGTTCACCACGGCCCCGATACGGGTGCCACCGCTGTGGCGCAACAGGTGGTTGAGCACGGTGGTCTTGCCGGATCCCAGGAATCCGGCCAACAGCACGACGGGTATGGGCCGCGTGGTCACGGTGACGCCTCCTGACGGGTGTGGTGGCCGATCGTAGATCACCACCGGACTCGTTCGGCTCGCCGTCAGCGCGTCAGGCGCACACAACGCGCTGGTCCCCCGCACAAAGGTTAGGCTCTCCGTACCAGTACAGCCGTGGCCTTCGGCCACTTCCCGGCTCAGCGTCGAGCCCCTCAGCACAGTGGACGGTAGCCCCCTTGAGTACGTGCGCCGCAGCATCCCGCAGGGACCAGGAGCCGCTGGCCGGAACGGCGGCGACGGCGGACACCTGGCTCCTGGTCGAGCAACCGGGCCCCTGGGGTCGGGACGCCCTGACCCAGAGCCACCTCGACCCCGACCTGGGCACCGAACTGCAACGGCTCACCGAGGGAACCGGCATCCGCCTGGCCCTCATCCGACGGTACGGGCCCCACGCCGATCACCACGACGGCGCCCGGCGCCGGCTGTTCCTCGCCCACACCCACCCCGGCCGCTCCTGGGTGCGCACCACCGAAGTCCACGGCCAGCCCCACGAGTTGGCCGCCCTGACCCCTCGGGACTACCAGGCCCTGGGCCGGGGCGACCACCTGGACCTGTGGGAGCCCTACGAGGGGGAGCCACTGGCCCTGGTGTGCACCAACGGCAAACGAGACCGCTGCTGCGCCCTCCTGGGGCGCCCCCTCGCCGCCGAACTGCTCTCGGCGGGCGTCGGGGGCGTCTGGGAGATCACCCACATCGGCGGACACCGGTTCGCCCCCACCCTGCTGGTCCTGCCGTTCGGCTACGCCTACGGCCGGGCCTCCGCCCCCGTGATCAAGGAGGCGCTGGTTCTCGCCGCCGAGGGACGGGTGCTCACCGAGGGCTGCCGTGGCCGCTCCGCCTGGGAACGTCCCGGCCAGGCCGCCGACCTCGCGGTGCGCCGGCTGACCGGGGAGGACCGGGAGCACGCGCTGACCGTGCTGGGCGCCACCGAGGAGGAGCCCGGCCACTGGCGGGTGGAGGTCGCCCACCACGACGGCGGGCAGTGGGCCGTCACGGTACGCGCCACCCCCTCCGCCAGCGACGCGCCGGCCAGCTGCGGGGCGGCCCCGGGGCTGCCGGACCGGGTCGAGGTCGAAGGCGTACTCACCCACGCCTGAGCCGCCGGGAGAGCGGGTCGGTGCGGGGCTCCGACCGGTCGGAGCCCCGGCCCGTCAGACGTCGATACGGGACCTGTCGAGGGTGGCCGCCGAGCCGGTGATGAACTCCTTGCGCGGGGCCACCTCGTTGCCCATCAGCAGGTCGAAGGCGCGCTCGGCCGACTCCAGGTCGCCGATGTTGATCCGGCGCAGGGTCCGGTACCGGGGGTCCATGGTGGTCTCGGCCAGCTGGTCGGCGTCCATCTCACCCAGCCCCTTGTAGCGCTGGATGGAGTCCTTGAAGCGGACGCCCTTGGCCTGGAGCTCCAGCAGGGTCTGGCGCAGCTCGTTGTCCGAGTAGGTGTAGATGTACCGGTCCTGGCCCTTCTTCGGCTGGACCAGCTCGATCCGGTGCAGGGGCGGTACGGCGGAGAAGACCCGCCCCTGCTCCACCATCGGCCGCATGTACCGGTGGAACAGCGTGAGCAGCAGGATGCGGATGTGGGCGCCGTCGACGTCGGCGTCGGCGAGGAAGATCACCTTGCCGTAGCGCGCCTGGTCGATGTCGAAGGTCCGGCCCGAACCGGCTCCTATGACCTGGATGATGGCCCCGCACTCGGCGTTCTTGAGCATGTCCGAGACCGAGGCCTTCTGGACGTTGAGGATCTTGCCCCGGATCGGCAGCAGCGCCTGGAACTCGGAGTTCCGCGCCAGCTTGGCGGTGCCCAGCGCGGAGTCCCCCTCGACGATGAACAGCTCGCCCCGCTCCACGTCGTCACTGCGGCAGTCGGCGAGCTTCGCCGGCAGCGAGGAGGACTCCAGCGCGGTCTTACGGCGCTGCGCCTCCTTGTGCTGACGGGCGGCGATACGTGTCCGGGCGGCGGCCACCGTCTTCTCCAGCACGGCCCGCGCCTGCGCCTTGGCGTCCCGCTTGGTGGAGGTCAGGAAGGCCTTGAGTTCCTTGGCCACCACCTGGCCCACCACCCGGGAGGCCGCCGAGGTGCCGAGGACCTCCTTGGTCTGACCCTCGAACTGGGGCTCCGCCAGCCGTACGGTCACCACGGCGGTGAGGCCCTCCATGGCGTCGTCCTTGACGACGTCGTCCTCGGCGACCCGCAACAGCTTGGTGGAGCGCAGCGCCTCGTTGACCGTACGGGTCAGCGAGCGCTCGAAACCGGACACATGGGTGCCCCCCTTGGGGGTGGCGATGATGTTGACGAAGGAGCGCACCATGCTGTCGTACCCGGTGCCCCAGCGCAGGGCGATGTCCACGCCGAGTTCCCGCTGCACCTCGGTGGGGATCATGTGGCCCCGCTCGTCCAGGACCGGGACCGTCTCCTTGAAGGTGCCCTTGCCCTGGAGGCGGATTACGTCGCACAGCGGGCGGTCGGGGGCGAGGTACTCGCAGAACTCGCTGATCCCGCCGTCGTAGCGGAAGGTCTCCACCTGGGCCGGGGCCCCGTCCAGGGCCCGCTCGTCGCGGACGACCAGCGTGAGCCCGGGGACGAGGAAGGCGGTCTGGCGGGCCCTGGCGTGCAGGGTGTCCAACGACAGCCGGGCGTCGCGGAGGAAGATCTGCCGGTCGGCCCAGTAGCGCACCCGGGTGCCGGTACGGGTCTTGGGGATCTTCTTGCCCTTCAGCAGTCCGCTGCTGGGGTCGAAGGGCGCGTCCGGGCCGGACTCGGTGAAGATGCCCGGCACTCCACGACGGAAGCTGATGGTGTGGGTGCGGCTGGAACGGTCGACCTCCACGTCCAGCCGGGAGGACAGGGCGTTGACCACGGAGGCACCGACCCCGTGCAGACCGCCGGAGGCCGCGTACGAGCCGCCGCCGAACTTGCCGCCGGCGTGCAGCTTGGTCATCACCACCTCGATGCCCGACAGCCCGGTCTTGGGCTCGATGTCCACGGGGATGCCGCGACCGTTGTCCCGCACCTCCACGGACCCGTCCTCGTGGAGGATCACCTCGATGTGGTCGCAGTAGCCGCCGAGGGCCTCGTCCACGGCGTTGTCGATGATCTCCCACAGGCAGTGCATCAGGCCACGACTGTCCGTCGAGCCGATGTACATGCCAGGGCGCTTCCGCACCGCCTCCAGTCCCTCAAGGACCAGCAGATGCCGCGCGGTGTAGTTGCCCCCTCCGTCCCGGTCTGCCCCGGAAAGCAATGCGGTGGACGGCACGGACGTCTCGGCGGTCACGCGGTTCGCTCCTCGCTGAATTCTGCACGGGATGGCTGTTCTGCCGGTGAGAGGGTACCGAGGCCCAATAGAGCTGGTGTGCAGCCACCCAAGGGAAGCCACATGCTAGCTCACATTCGTCCGCGCGTTCGATTCGGAACTGAGGTGACAGCCACATCACGTTCCCTTCGAGGCATGAACCATTTAGGCTCCGGGCACGTCCTCCACAGCGAACCCCACGGGGTTCGAGGACAACCACCGGAACAACACCGACCAACCACCCGATAGCGACGAACACCCAACAGCACAGCAATACGGCTCTTTCGCCGCCAACCGGCGACACTCAGCCGTCCCGGAGAGAAATCTTCGGGGAATTGCCGGGAGCGGGAACGTTTTCGGACCGGCTGGATGTTGACCCTGGTACGACAGCTCGTCGAGCTAGAGAAGAGGCGACGTGACTACTGTTCTGACCCCCGCGAGCCCGCTGACGGCCGCTGACCGCTGCGACCGTTGCGGTGCCCAGGCATACCTGCGTGTAGTGCTCATCAGCGGTGGAGAGCTGCTGTTCTGCGCCCACCACGGCCGCAAGTTCGAGCCAGAACTCAAGAAGATCGCCGCGGAGATACAGGATGAGACGGAGCGGCTGACCGCCACTCCCGCGACCGCGAGTGAAGATGAACGCTAACCGCAGACCTGATCCCTCGCGTCCCTGTTGACGAGCCCTACCGGCGAAGGCCGGAGACGAGCGGGCGGTCCCCCACCGGGAGACCGCCCGCTCACTCGTTGCCGGAGTGGTTGCCGGGTGGGGGCCTACGTTGACCGTTCCCGGATGAGGTCCGCGTACGCGGAGACCCGGGTGTAGACGCCGGGGCGCTCCGCGTCCCCACAGCCCGTCCCCCAGGACACCAGGCCCACCAGGGAGCCCCGCACCACCAGCGGTCCCCCACTGTCGCCCTGGCAGGCGTCCCGGCCGCCGTTGTCCGTACCGGCGCAGAGCATCGAGTCCTTGGCGAAGCGGCCCCCCTCGTCGTCCGGGTAGGCGCGGGCGCACTCCTCGTCGCCGACCAGGTTCACCTCCGCCTCGTGCAGCGTCCCCGGGTAGGTGCCCTGACCCGTGGTGTCACCCCAGCCGTAGACAGATGCCTCCGCCCCCGCCCTGGGTTCACGGTCCTTCGACAGTCCGATCGGCTTGGCCCCCTTCGGGGACTTGGCGAGTGTGAGGACAGCCAGGTCACCGGAGTTGGTCTCCGAGTCGTGGTCGGGGTTGACCCAGCTGTGGCGTACCTGGGTCTCCTGCCCCTCGTCACTGTCCAGGTCACTGCGTCCGGTGATCACCTTGAGGTCCCGGACCTGGTCCAGGTCGACCCCGAGCACCTCGCGGCCCAGACAGTGCGCGGCGGTGACCACCGTCCGCTTGTCCACCAGCGCCCCTCCGCAGAACTGGCCGGAGCGCTCCTCCCCGAAACGCTCACGACTGGCGAGAGCGACCGTCCAGGGGTGGTCGATCGCGTTCACCGTGTGCCCGCCCACCACCTGTCGGTCCCCGGCTGACGCCTGGGGAGCGAGAGGGGTGAGCAGAGCCAGAGACAGTCCTCCAACGAACGGGGCTATGAGACGGCGCATGAGTCCTCCTGACCGAGCGGGGCTCCGAGGCAACCCAGGGTGAGCCGCTTGGGCCATGCACGCATTCCGAGCGGAGGGGGGTGTGGCCGTGCCGTGTGGTGAGGGACCGGTGCTGACGGGCGAGGAGCCGTTTTTGGACCGCGTCCCCCGGGTCTGCGAATGGGGTGAACCTCGCCGGCTCACTGTCGGTACGACCACAGAACGGCGGGTGCCCGACTGGTCTTCCAGTCGGGCACCCGCCGTCACCTGTGCCAGGGCCGGGACCGCCTCCCCCACGGGGCACGGTCGCCGGGATCAGTCCAGATAGTCGCGCAGCACCTGGGAGCGCGAGGGGTGCCTCAGCTTGGACATGGTCTTGGACTCGATCTGACGGATGCGCTCACGGGTCACCCCGTAAACCTTGCCGATCTCGTCCAGGGTCTTGGGCTGTCCGTCGGTGAGGCCGAAGCGCATGGAGACCACGCCGGCCTCCCGCTCGCTGAGGGTGTCCAGCACCGAGTGCAGCTGTTCCTGGAGCAGGGTGAAGCTGACCGCGTCCGCTGGCACGACGGCCTCGGAGTCCTCGATCAGGTCACCGAACTCGCTGTCGCCGTCCTCGCCCAGCGGGGTGTGCAGCGAGATCGGCTCACGGCCGTACTTCTGGACCTCGACGACCTTCTCGGGGGTCATGTCGAGTTCCTTGGCCAGCTCCTCCGGGGTGGGCTCCCGGCCCAGGTCCTGGAGCATCTGCCGCTGCACACGGGCCAGCTTGTTGATGACCTCGACCATGTGCACGGGGATGCGGATGGTCCGCGCCTGGTCGGCCATGGCACGGGTGATGGCCTGCCGGATCCACCAGGTCGCGTAGGTCGAGAACTTGTAGCCCTTGGTGTAGTCGAACTTCTCCACCGCGCGGATCAGACCGAGGTTGCCCTCCTGGATGAGGTCCAGGAAGAGCATTCCGCGCCCGGTGTACCGCTTGGCCAGCGACACCACCAGACGCAGGTTCGCCTCCAGCAGGTGGTTCTTGGCCCGGCGCCCGTCCTCGGCGATGATCTCCAACTCGCGCCGGAGCTTGGGCGCCAGCTTGTCCTCGGTGGCCAGCTTGTCCTCGGCGAAGAGGCCGGCCTCGATCCGCTTGGCCAGTTCCACCTCCTGCTCCGCGTTGAGCAGGGGGACCTTGCCGATCTGCTTGAGGTAGTCCTTGACCGGGTCGGCGGTGGCTCCGGCCGCGGCGACCTGCTGGGCGGGGGCGTCGTCCTCGTCCTCGTCGGACAGGACGAAACCCTCGTTCTCGGGCTTGGCCTCTGCCGCCGGGCCGTCCTCCGGGCCGGGCTTGACCGGCTTGGCGGGGGCCTCCTCGGCCTCCTCCGGCGTCTCCAGGATCTCGTCCACCACCGACTTCTTGGCGGCGGTCTTCTTGGCCGTCGCCTTCTTCGCCGGTGCCTTCTTGGCGGCCTTCTTCGCGGTGGCGGCCTTCTTGGCGGCCGGGGCGGCTTCCTCCGCTCCGACCTCGGTGGCAACGGGTTCGGCCTCGGCCACCTTCTTCGCCACCGTCTTCTTGGCTGGCGCCTTGGCGGCGACCGCCTTGGTGGCGGTGCGCTTGGTCGAGGTCTTGGCGGCGACGTTCTTGCGTGCGCGCTTGGGGGCTTCGGCGGCACTCACCATCAGCGTCACACCCTCCTCGTCGAGGATCTGGTTGAGGCTGCGGAGAACGTTCTTCCACTGGGTTGGCGGAATCTGGTCAGCCTCGAAGGCCCGACGCACGTCGTCGCCGGCGATCTGCCCCTCAGCCTTACCCCGCTCAATGAGCGCCATCACGGACTCGGACTCGGCGATCTCCGCTGGGAGCGTACGGGAAGTGCTGGCCGACACGAACAACCTCTCGGAACGATGGGAATGGCGGACCGTCGGTGAGTGAACCGACGGAGCGGGTGTCACGGGGGAGGGCTACAGCGCGATGAACGCCCCTGGTATTCCCTCTTCCAGCTCCACCTCTTGAGTCATCGCGTCTGAGCGCGAAGTGTTACGCCCAATTCCCGTGTCCCGGGTCACATCCAGAACGGGGCAAAAGGCGCCAACGAGCGAGGGCGGCTACCCGGAAGACCGATCGCCGTCCCGTGGCGGAGCCGCTTGGCGGCTACCACCGCCCTCAAGCGTAAGTCCGGTACGGAGGAGGTTTTCGCCACGGGGGCTTCGGGGAAAGCGAACGCCCCCATCAGTCACCGGACAGCAGCGACCATGGGGGCGCTTCGACAGCGGCCCGGCTCTCAGTGCTCCCGAGGAGAGGGGACGGCGTGGTCGGTGGGCGCCCCCTGCTGAGCGGGGACCGGCTCGCGCTGCGGCTGGAGGAGCTGACGGGCCGCCTCCTCGGCCGCCGCCGCGTCACCCTCACCCATCGCCTCGACGATGCGCCCGTGCAGAGCGACGGTGACGTCGTTGGGGTGCTCGCAGGCGCAGTCACCGCCACCGGACACCTGGAGCGCGGAGGCGACGATTCCCGACAGGTGCTCCAGCATCCGGTTCCCGGCCGCCTGGAGCAGTACGCCGTGGAACTCCGCGTCGGCCCGGGAGAAGGTGAGCCCGTCACCGTGGGCCAGGGCCTGTCCCATGATGTCGACCATCTCGGCGAGCCGCTGCCGTACGTCCTCCTTGGCCAGACGGGTCGCGTGACGGGCGGCCCGGGGTTCGATGGTGAGGCGGAGTTCGATCAACTCCCGCCGCTGGTCCTCCCGTTGGGGCCCGAAGGCGCGCCACTCGATGATGTCGGGGTCCAGCAGGTTCCAGTCGCTGACCGGACGGACCCTGGTGCCGACGTTGGGGCGGGCACTGACCAGCCCCTTGGCCTCCAGCACCCGCAGCGACTCACGCACGACGGTGCGGGACACCTCGAAGCGCTGACCGATCTCCTCCGGCACCAACGGACGGTCCGCCCCCAGGTCCCCGGAGACGATCATCTGTCCGAGCTGCTGGACGAGTTGACCGTGCAGCCCCCGGCCTCGGTTGCCCGAGGGACGCCGGGCCGCGCGACCCAGATCGGTATCCGATCCTCCCCAGACCAGGGCTCCGCCGGGGCGGGGCCCGGCGGGGTCGCCATACGAGTAGCGGTTGCGCTCCTCCGAAGCGGAGGAGGCGTCGGAGCGAGCGTTGGACGTCGTGGAGTGGTGCGCAAGGGTAGTCACGCCACCTTTGTCGGCCCTGCCGCCAAACACCTTGAGGGCTTTCGTGAAAAGCACACGAAAGGGTGATCGGCGATGATCTCGGCCTTGACGGGGCGCCTGAGGCGCCTGGCCCACCTTCCGAAAGGGCGGCGAACACCCTTCCATCACCAGTCCGGGGTGGGCCGCCACCGAGCGCCGAAAAGGGGAAGCGGGGCCGCCACCAGAACAGTCACCCCTGGTCAACCCACCCCCCGCCGAAGGACCACGAGGGCGTAGAGGCACAGCAACGCCGTCAACGACAACGCCATCGCCTGCCCCATGGGTTGGGACAGGAACCGCACCGCCACGGCCACCCAGGGATCCGTTCCAGAGGGGAACGGCGCCCACTCCATCAACCGATCGGGCAACTCGTCGAACGCCCGAGCCCCCGGCCCGTCGGTCAGGCCCCGTACGGCCGGAGCCACCACGGTCGGCACCGCCAGAACGGCCAGCACTCCCATCCCGACTGAACGGAAGATGCCCGACGCGAGCACCCCGGCCCAGCCACACCCCACGGTGAGTGCCGCTATCGCCGTGGCGGCGACCCCCCATCCCGTGGGCATTACCGTGGACTCCGGCCCGAAGAACAACCGCAGGGCGAGCATGTTGGCGACCGCCGTCACCAGGCACAGCAGCAGGGAGATCCCGGCGGAAACGGCCAGCTTGGCGATCAGCAGCCCCAGTCTTCGCGGGACCGGTGCCTGTGCCGGGGCAAGCGCCGGGTACCGGAACTCCTCGCCGAACGCCAACGCACCCAGCACGCCCGCCGCCAGCGCCACCGGAGGAAGTGGGCACAGCCAGCTGTCCGGCCAGCCCATCACCAACTCGACGTTGGAGGAGGCCACTTCGACGGAGGTGGCCGACTGGACCCAGGCCATCGCGAAGGCGGTGAACCCCGAGAGCCCCACCGCGAGCAGCATGATCACCCACCCGGTGGGGACGGAGAACAGTCGCCGCAGCTCGTACCGGACAGGGAAGACCGGTCCGGGCCGGGAGACCACCGGCAGGTGTGGGGGCAGCGACGAGGAACGGGGCCCGGCCGACGGAGCCTTGCGGGGTGACGGGCCAGCGGTCGCGCCGCCCTTGTCAGCGCTCCGTGGAGAGGCGTTTCGGGCCGGAGCCTCGGCGGCTCCCCTGGACTTGGGGGACGGACGAACGGTGGAGGGCTGGGTACCCTCGCCGCTCCTCGTACGGGACGGTCGGGAAGGCGTTGGCTTCTCCCGAGCGGGTGGGCGCCCGTCCGCGCGGAGCAGCGGGCCCACCGGACTGCGGTCCCCCTGGGTTCCCGTCTCGTCGGCGAGTTGGTGGACCATGATCCCGTTCTGGTGAGCGAGTTCCCCCACGGCGGCCCTGCTGCTGCCGTAGATCGACAGGCGCCCGCCTCCCTCGGGGACCACACGCACCTGAAGGTCGTCCTTCGCGGCCGGCTGTGGGGGCCGAGGAGGAGCTGTCACGGCCTGTCTTCTGATGACCTCGGCCAACCGTTCCGCGTGCGGCGAGCGCACCGCGATACGGGGAAGCAGCCGGGTGCGGAGGTAGTCCTCCGCGTCCTGGTCGGCGACGAGTCGCCCCTGGTCCAAGGTGACCACGCGATCGCCGCAACGACCGGCCTCCTTTCCGCACCGTGAGGTCACCAGAACGGTGCCGCCGTCCTCGGCGTGCGCCCGCAGCAGACCGTGCAGCCAGCGGGCCTCCCGGTGGGACAGGTCCCGCGTCGGTTCGTCGAGCACCAGGGTGTGCGGATCCCCCAACAGGGCCGCCGCGAGGCCCAGTCGACGGTCCATGCCACGGGAGAGCCGCTCCAACCGGAGGTCGGCCAGACCGCTGATGCCCACCGTGTCCATCACCGCGTCCACCCTGGTGGCCGGCACCCCCGCGGCGGCAGCCAGCATTCTCAGGTGGCCGGCGACCGTACGCCACGGATGTCCGGGGACGTCTCCCATCAGCACCCCGACCTCGCGGGCCGGGTGGGGCACCCGGTGTAGGGGGCGCCCCCGGATCAGGGCCACTCCCCTGCCCGCCTGCAGTTGCAGGACGAGCCGGAGCGCGGTGGTCTTTCCCGCGCCGTCGGGGCCGAGGAGAACCGTCACCTGGCCCGGGCGGGCGTCGAAAGTAAGGTCCTCCACTGAGGGGCGGGCACGCCGCCGACCTCTCTCGCTGGTCAGCCCAATGGCCTGGATCATCGCTTCTCCCGAGGAACGCCTGGGGGACGCACTCGACGAAGGTAGCGCGATATGTCCGATTTTCTGTGCGGCGCGCGCAGGGCGACTGCTGCCGGATCCGAGACGGTCAGACCTCGGGGCGGAGCATCGGCGGGTTGAGGAGCGTTGCCCCACCGGCCCGGAACAGTTGGGCGGGACGACCTCCCTGACGGGTCGTCGTACCACCGGTGGGCACGAGGAATCCCGGGGTGCCGGTGACCTTGCGGTGGAAGTTGCGGGGGTCGAGCGCCACGCCCCAGACCGCCTCGTAGACCCGTCGCAGCTCGCCGACGGTGAACTCCGGCGGGCAGAACGCGGTCGCCAGGGAGGAGTACTCGATCTTGGAGCGAGCCCGTTCCACACCGTCCGCCAGAATGCGGTCGTGGTCGAAAGCCAGCGGCCCCACCTCGACGTCCTCCGGTCCCTGGTCCTCCGAGGCCAGCAACGAGGTGACCGAGGCCCAACGCGCCCCCCTGGCGTCCCCACCAGGGGTCGGCGTGGGAAGGTCGGGCGCCAGCACCAGGTGCGCGACGCTGACGACCCGCATACGGGGGTCCCGGTCAGGGGTGCCGTAGGTCGCCAGTTGCTCCAGGTGCGCCCCGGGATCCCGAACACTGGCCGCGTCGTCCGCCGGCTCCTGACTCCGAAGCCCCGTCTCCTCCCCCAACTCCCGTCCCGCCGCAGCTTCCAGATCCTCGTCAGCCCGGACGAAGCCGCCGGGAAGAGCCCACTGCCCCTCGAAGGGTGGTTCGCCTCTGCGCACCACGAGCGCGCAGAGCGCGTGCTTGCGGACGGTAAGGACCACCAGGTCGACGGTGACAGCGAACGGAGGAAAGGCCGACGGATCGTAGGGCATAGCGTGATCATAGTCGTCTCCCTGACGATAAGAAGGGGGATCTTCAGCCTCTGCCCCAGCCACTGACGTCGGATGTTGCCGGCGCCCGGCATCGGTCGAGGGGCGCGGACCCGCCTTCTCACAACCGCTCCCTTTCCGCACCGTCGCGAGGAGCGGGAAGGGTCATCTCGGCGGTGGGCGGCGCCCCGGTGTTGCACGCGAGGTGCACGAGACGCGCGAGCCGATGCCCGGGGTCACGTCGCAGGGCGTACTGCACGGCGACCTGCGCGGCCGGAATGTCCCCCAGGTTCCAGCTCACCCACCCCGCGAGGGACAGCAGGGTCGGCGCGTGCGAGGTGAATCCCCCGACACAGCGGCGGGCCAGCGCCCGCCAGAGGCGCAGCGCGGCGGGGGCGTCACCGGGGCCGACCCAGGTGCCGGCCGCGTCGCGAACCGGCTGGTCCTGCAACCCGACGATCAGGCGTGCGGCCTCCTCGCAGGAGAGCAGGCCATCGTCGTAGGAGTCGTCCGCCCGGTACCGGGACCCGGAGGTGGGCGACGCTTCGGGAGCTGACCGCGCCTCGTCCTTCCAGGGGGAGCTGCTGCGGAAGCGGTCCAACAGTTCGCGGACGAGGGCGAGCGTCTCCTGTTTGACGGACTCGGAACCGCCCTCGGGGATCATCTTCCGCATCCACGCGTTCTGCGCCTGGACCAGCGCCAGCTCCTGGGAGGCCACCAGCTCGTGCCGGAACGGGGCGAGGCGCGCCTCCAACTCCCTCAGGGAACCGCGTACCCGCACACCGGCGGAAGCGGCGACGGCGGCCACCACCGAGTGGCCCGAGCGCCCCTGGGGAACGCCCTCCGCAGGGCAGCACTCCCGGTCGGAGCAGGTGTAGGACCAGCAAAGCCCCTGGGACAGGCACACCGCCTCGTAGATCGGCACGTCCAACATGCCGCAGCTGACACGCAGGTGATCGACCAGCGGACGCAACCGTTCCATGACCTGACGTCCGGTCCCGCCGCCCTTGGGTTCCCGGCAGCAGTAGAGCACCGCGCCGTCCGGTGGCCGCTCCCCCGCGCTTCCCGCGTCGGCCAGGCACTCGGCGACCTCGCGGGAGGCCTCGTCCCAGCGTTCGGGGGAGTCGGGGATGTCGAGCCGCAGCCGCCAGCCGAAGCGACGACCGCTGTCGTACACCGCGATCAGCACCAGTGAGTCGTCGGGGTAGTAGCCGAGGAGGTACGGCAGCACCTCCGCGAGTTGACGAGGACCGTGGACTTCGAGTTGAACGGCGTCGGTTCGGGGTGCTTCTTCAGCACGGTGTGGGTTCATGTCGGGAACCGTGCCTCATGACCGCCATGTCGTGCTGCGCGTTGTCCACAGGAGCGATCGATCATCACACCGGAAACGGGCTGTCCACAGGCTGGAGCGGCATGTCGGTCTCCCGTGGTGACATGACGCCCATGCCTCATCCCACCCCGTTCCGCACGCCTCTGCCCCCTTCCGACCGCTCACCGCGTCCCGTCCACCCCGTCCGGGAACCGGCGCCCAGGCCACGACATGGAGCACCTCCAGCCCCTGAGGCACCGTTGCCGCGTCCTGGCCACCCGGCGAGAATGGAAGCCGTAGTACGAAGGGAGAGTTCGGTTGACCTTCGAATTCGCCGCTCCCCCACACCCCGAATCCCCCCACCGTGGCCGCATCCTGGAGCCGGCGGAGTGGGCGTCCACCGAGATCCCCCTGCTGCGGGACCCGCGAAGGGTCATCACCGAACTCCACGCGCTGCACCGCCCGCGTGGGGGCGACGTGGTGGTGGCCGTCCTGCGCCAGGACCAGCGGCCGGTGGCCAGCGCCTCCTTCTCCTACGGGGAGTTGGAGTGCGACGGCTGGGTGTACCGCAACGCCCTCCTCCACCAACTGCGCCGCGTCATCCCGCACGACCTGCGGCGGCGCTCCCCCAGCCACACGGCGATCCTGCTCTGCGCGCGGGCCGGCGACCTGGGGTGGACGCCGGAGGACGGGGCGTGGTTGTGGGGGCTGCGCGACGCCTGCACTCTTCACGGGCTGCGTTGCGGCGCCTACGTGACCCTCGGCGAGGGCGGCTGGCAGGTGCTCGGCGAGGGGAGGACTGGCAGGCGCCCCTCGGTACGCGAGGGGCCACTGTCTCCCCTGGCCGTGGCGCCGCCTCGGGAGAACGGGGAGGTCCGCGGGGGTGCCGAGGAGGCTTCGCCGGGAGAGGGCGTACTAGAAGAGGGTGCGTAGCCGCCCGGGGTCTCCGCAGACCACCAGTTCCCGCTCGGCCGCCGCCATCGCCCGGGGCAGGGCCTCGGCGACCTCCTCGTCCGTGCCACCGTTCACGGCCACCACGACCGTGTCCCGACGGGTTCCCGCCAGGGAGTCGGTGGCGGCGGCGCAGAACACGTCCGTGCCCTCGGTGAGTTGGGCCCAGTAGGACTGCTCGCCGAAGGAGAGTTCGTGCCGTGCCCAGGGGTGCGGTTCGCCGGTGGTCAGCACCAGGACCTCACCTGGCGCGCAGCCGCCTTCCAGCAGCCCGTCGACAGTCTCGTCCGCCACTTCAACGGCGCTGTCATCGGTGGCCGGGACCAGACGGATCTGGGTGGAAGGGGAGCCACCGGCTTCCTCACCCGGCGACTTCGGCCGGGGTGTGGCGGGGCTGGACTGACGAGGGCCGGGAACGGCGGGTTGTGGTCGCGTGACCTCGGGCTCTGGGTGAACTTCCGCCACCACGCCGGGGGTTGGCGCCCCCTGCGGAGCCATGGTCTCCTCGCGGTTGAGAGGCATGGATGATGTCTATCAAACTCCAAGGTCATCCATGTAGGCGGGGGGCCGTCCCAAGCCACCCGCCGGGGCCGGTCAGAACAGGGTGCTCTCCTGGGCCTCCACGGTCCGCTGACGCTTGAGGTGGCGCCAGGCGGGAAGCTCGTCCAGGTAGCTCCAGGACAGCCGGTGGTAGGGCGTGGGCCCCAGCTCGCGCAGGGCCGCACGATGGACGGGCGAGGGGTAGCCGGCGTTGCTGTCGAAGGCGAACTCCCGGTGCCCTTCTCCGAGTTCGGCCATCAGGTTGTCGCGGTGCACCTTGGCGAGCACCGAGGCCGCCGCCACCGCCACACAGGAGATGTCGCCCTTGATGACCGTACGCACCCGCCAGGGTGCCCCCAGGTAGTCGTGCTTGCCGTCCAGTATCACCGCGTCTGGACGAACCGGGAGTTGGGTCAGCGCCCTGCTGGCGGCCAACCTCAACGCGGCGGTCATGCCCATCTGGTCGATCTCCTCGGGGCTGGAGTGACCGATGGCGTGTGAGGTGACCCAGTCGCGGAGGACCTCGGCCAACTCCCCACGGCGCTTGGGGGCGATCAGCTTGGAGTCGGTGAGCCCTTCCGGGGGGCGACGCAGACCGGTGATCGCGGCGCACACCGTGACCGGGCCGGCCCAGGCGCCTCGCCCCACCTCGTCCACCCCGGCGACCACCTTGGCCCCGAGGGTGGCACGCAGGGAACGTTCGACGCGGTGAGTGGGGGGTTCGTAGGCCATGGCGGCGCCCAGCCTAGCCGCCTCCACCTCGTCCCCGACACCCGCTTCCCCGGGCGCCAACGAGCCCCACGGTCCGAGCGGTTGGGGCTCCTCGCCGTCGCGCTCCACAGCGGCACCCCCTCAACAGACGCCGTACGACTCGGGGGTGCACCACTTCTCGAAGGGACGGTCCAGGTGGTACTTCCCATCGGTACCCAACACCAGGGAATGGATGGAGCCGTTGTCCGGGTTGGACAGCGACTCGAACTCGGCGACGCTCCAGTGCAGCCACCGCATACAGAACAGCCGCATGGTCAATCCGTGCGTCACCAACAGCACGTTCGGCGGGTGGTCGGCGGACTCGAAGCTGCGCCAGAGGCTCTCCAGGAAGGCCCCCACCCGGTCGTACACGTCCGCCCCCGACTCGCCCTGGGCGAAGCGGTAGAAGAAGTGGCCGTAGGCGTCACGCCGCGACTTCTGCCGGCGCACGTCGGCCGGATCCTGCCAGTTGCCCCAGTCCTGCTCCCTCAGCCGGGGTTCCTCCCGCACCCGTACCAGGGACGGATCCAGGCCCAGCGCGGTGAAGGTCTCGTGGGTGCGGCGGTACGGCGAGACATAGGCCGACACGCGCTCGTCCCGGAAGTCGCCGCGCAACCTCGCACCGGCTTCCTGGGCCTGCTTCAGACCGCGCTCGGTGAGGGCGAGGGCGTGGTCGGGGACTCTCTCGTACACCGTGTCGTCCACGTTGCCCTCCGACTCGCCGTGTCGGATCAGAACGATGCGTCGGGGACGTGCCATGGCACCACCCTAGGTCGGCCCCTCGCTGACGGCCGAGCCGGGCGGCGGGAGCGAGGACGGCGGGGCTCAGACCGTCCAGAGGGACTCCAGGTCGATCACGTCCCCGGCGATACCGGTGATGTCCGCTCCGGTCTGGGCCCGAAGTGCCAGCCGCTCCACGCGCTCGGTGCGGTACTTGCCGTGTTCGGCCCGGGAGTCCCACATCGACAGCACCAGGAACTCGTCCTCGCTGCCCGCCTGGGCGAAGACCCCGCGCAGCATCCCGGGGGACCCGGCCATCGCCGGGTTCCAGACCTTCTCCTGCATCAGCATGTAGTGCTCGACCCGATCCGGCCGGACCTGGCAGTGGGCCACCCGCAGCAGGTCGGCGTCGGCGAAGGTGGGCCGGAAGCCCACCTTCACGTCGAAGCGGTACTCGAACAGCCGGACCTCGGGGTCCTTGAAGGTGCCGACCTGGGACGCGGCCAGACGATCATGGGAGCGGGCCATGAAGGAGTCGTAGAAGGCGCGGCTCTCCCAGAAGCCGAAGATGTGCGCCACCCCGGGCCGGGCACGGCTCCATCCACCACCCTGCCCCCGGAACCCGGGCTCACCCAGCAGCCCCGCCCACTTCCGCTGACCCCTCTCGAACCCTCGCCTGTCCGCCACCGTGCAGCGCATCCACTTGACCAGCACCGCGCCATCGTAAGGGCAAGGGCCGGCCAGCGGGCTGGCGAGCGTCGGACAACCGGGGCCGGAACGGGGAGGTTCCGGCCCCCGAAGGTGCGGGCCGCCCCTCCCCTCAGACCCGTACGGTCTCGGAGAGGAACTCCTCGAAGGTGCCGCTCCCCCGCGTCTGCTCCGGCGCCAGCAGGGCACCGTCACGCACCGCCCGGAAGGCCCGCCCCGGAAGCCGCAGCGGTACGACCAGACGCCGACGCCCGGCGGCACGCAGCGTCCGCCGGGCCAGTTCCGAACCGGAAACCACCTGTGGGCCTCCCATGTCCGCCACCCTGCCGGCGGGCGCGGCCACCGCCAACTCGGCGAGCCGCGCGGCCACTTCGTCGACCTCGATCGGCTGGAACGGCGCCCGGAAGGCGAGGGCGAAGGGCAGCCACCGCTGGGAGAGGGTGATCCGGGCGAGCAGGTTGTGGAACTGGGTGGTGCGCAGGATGGTCCAGGCGAGCCCGGATTCCTCGAACAGCTCCTCCACACGGCGCTTCATCTTGTAGTAGGGCATCGGCACCCGGTCGATGCCCACGATGGAGATGTAGACCAGGTGCGGTTTCCGGTCAGCCTGCCGCGCGCACTCGATCACCCGCCGCGCCCCCGCCTCGTCACCCTTGGTGAAGGAGGTGGCGCAGTGGACGACGACATCGGCTCCGGCGACCGCCGCCTCGATGCCGACACCGCTGTCCAGGTCACCGGTGGCCCACTCGCAGTCGCGGTCGTCCCCGGTGGGTCGGGGGTTGCGGCTGAGTACCCGCACCCGTTCTCCGCGTTCCAGCAGTTCCCGTACGACAGCTCTGCCCAGAGTTCCGGTACCTCCGGTCACCAGGATCAGACCGCTCATGTACTCGCTCCCTCAAGATGTGGTGGGACTTCACCGATGTGACGGGACAGGGCCACCGGGTGTGACATCCGCCGTCTCTTGATACCTCCAACCCACCCGTCCCCAGGGCCGGTTGGGAGTACGACACGCGGGGGCCGCCCCGGCCGACGGGTCACCCACCCCCGGGCCCACCCACCGGTGTCGGACGAGACGACGGTGGCCGCGTCACGGACCAGCTGGGGCAGCCGGCCGGGCTGGGCGAGGGGCCCAGGGGGCCCACTTCGAGGCCAGGCGATCGACCAGCCGTTCCGACAGGCGGCGAGGAAACGGGCACCGTCCGTGCCGAAGGGGTCCCAGGTGCCGTTGACCAGCCACACCGGCCCGGGTACGCGCGAAGGGAGGCCAGCAGGGTCCCTGACGAGGGCCTCGCGCACCACCTGCGGGACCACCTCGCAGCTGACCCCGCCGGCGACCAGGGCGCGGGCCACCTGGGGCGGCATGGTCCGAGCGAAGGCGCCTGCGGTCAGGCGGTCGACCCGTTCGGGGTTCCAGGAGGCGAGCCGCCCCGCTCCTCGGTAGGCGAAGGCCAGGGGCCCACGGGGACGGGCGCCGCAACCGGGGGCGTCGACCCCGGCGACCTGGTCCGGGTGCCGCGCGGCCAGGGCGGGGGACTCGTACCCGCCCAGGGAGAGCCCCACCACCAACGCGGGCCGGCCCAGTGGTGACCGTCCAAGGGCGCCCTCCTGGTCACCGCGCTCATCAGCGGCGGCCCCCTGGAACTCACGCCCACCGACACCGGCAACCTGCGGCGGCCTGGAGGAGCCGCTGAACTCCGTGGTGGGCCCGCTCACCACCCACCGGCCCGCGACATCGCCGTCACCCAGCTGGGCACCGTCACCCAACGCCAGGCCGGCCCTTCGGGACCGGCTGGCGCGGGGCAGCCCCTCCTCGACCGCGCGGTGGCCCGAGGCGAACTCGCCCACCGACGTCGCCCCCACCCTCGTGGTGGACCCACTCGTCGGAGTCGCGTGGCTGCACCTGGTGGTGTTCCGGCAACTGCCCCTGGACGAGGACTTCGTGCCCCGCGCGGTCGACACCGTACTCAACAGTGCCGTCGCGCACTGACGTACCGAAGGGCACCACGGTGACGATCAGTTGGAGGAGCAGGCGGCTCCAGCCGGGGGTGAAGGGACCCGCCGTCCTCCTGTCTCCCATGGTCGAATACGGGATGACCCTGTTCTGGAGCGGCAAGAGAGTTCGCCTTCGCGGCGTCGAACCCGATGACTGGACCGCGTTCGCGCAGTTCGCCGTGGACGAGGAGGGCATGGGCGACCTTCCGCAGCCGCCCCGTTCCGCGGAGAGCTTCCGCGCCTGGGCGAGGGAACAGGCTGTCGCCGAATCCCACGACGACCGCTTCCGGTTGGTGATCGAAGCCGTCGACACCGGAGCGACGGTCGGTGCCGTCAGCTCGAACCAGGCGGACCCGCAGGCGGGCTGGTTCGAGTACGGAGTCACCATCGCCGCTGATCACCGGCGTATGGGGTACGCGACAGAGGCCGTGGCGATGCTGTTGCGCTTCCTGTTCACCGAGCGCCGCTACCACAAGTGCGAGGCGCGGATCCTCGCTCACAACGAGGCGTCACTCAAGCTGCACCGTCAGCTCGGTTTCACCGAGGAGGGCCGGCTGCGCGAGCACGTGTTCTTCGCCGGTCGGCACCGTGACCTCGTCCTCATGGGCCTCCTCGCCGACGAGTTCGCCCGCCTGCACCCCGTGGAGGGGCCTCACCCCGAACCCGGCAGGTGAGAACCGTCAGCCCCCGAGCCACGAGGGCCCGACCCACTCATGGCCGCGAGAAGCGACGCACCGTTAACGGCACCACGCGGGATACGGTCCCCCTCACCCACCGACGCCGGGACCCGGGGCATGGCCTCCCGTAGTACCCACGTGCCGCGACGCGTGGGACGAGGCCCCTCCACCGCGCACTGACGTGCCGAGGGGCACCGACCAGTGGGTCGGTGCCCCTCGGTGTGACGGGAGACGGGTGTCAGCTGCAACCGCTGGTGGAGCCGCAGCCCTCGCACAGGTAGCAACTGCCGGCCCTGCGCATCTTGGTGCCGCAGGAGAAGCACAGCGGGGCGTCCGCGCTCAAGCCCAGCTGCATCTCGGCCAGTTCGGTCGAGTTGTGGGCCTGGCCGGAGGACTCCCCGGAGGTCTCCGGGGTAAGGGGAGCTGACTGCGCCAGCCCCTCGACGTCCACCTCGTCCTCGGACTGCTCGTAGGAGCCGGTCTCCAGGTGACGCTGACGTTCCTCGGCCGAGTGGATGCCCAGGGCGGAACGCGTCTCGAAGGGCAGGAAGTCCAGGGCCAGCCGGCGGAAGATGTAGTCCACGATGGACTGCGCCATCCGCACGTCACGGTCGTCCGTCATACCGGCCGGTTCGAAGCGCATGTTGGTGAACTTCGAGACGTAGGTCTCCAGCGGGACGCCGTACTGCAGGCCCACCGAGACCGCGATGGAGAAGGCGTCCATCATGCCGGCCAGGGTCGACCCCTGCTTGGACATCTTCAGGAAGACCTCTCCCAGCCCGTCGTCCGGGTAGGAGTTGGCGGTCATGTACCCCTCGGCCCCACCCACGGTGAACGAGGTGGTGATCCCGGGCCGGCCCTTGGGCAGACGCCGGCGGACCGGGCGGTACTCGACCACCGTCTCCGGCTCCTGCTTGGCGTCCTTGTCCCGCTGCTTGGCCGACAGCGGCTGACCGACCTTGCTGTTCTCCACGTACACGGCCAGCGCCTTGGTGCCCAGCTTCCAGCCCTGGAGGTAGATCTCCTCCACGTCCTCCACGGTGCTGGAGGCGGGCATGTTGACCGTCTTGGAGATCGCCCCGGACAGGAAGGGCTGGGCGGCGGCCATCATCCGCACGTGCCCCATCGGGGAGATGGAGCGCTCCCCCATGGCGCAGTCGAACACCTCGTAGTGCTCGGGGCGCAGCCCGGGGGCGTCCACCACGTTGCCCTGCTCGGCGATGTGCTCGACGATCGCCTCGACCTGCTCGGCCGGGTACCCGAGCCTCTTGAGGGCCTTGGGCACGGTGTTGTTGACGATCTGCATCGAGCCGCCGCCGACCAGCTTCTTGAACTTGACCAGGGCCAGGTCGGGTTCGACGCCGGTGGTGTCGCAGTCCATCATCAGGCCGATGGTTCCGGTGGGGGCGAGCACCGAGGCCTGGGCGTTACGGAAGCCCGCCTTCTTGCCGAGCTTCAGCACCTCCCGCCACTCCCTGGTGGCCGCGTCCCACACCGGGGTGTCCAGGTCGTCCGCCCGTCGGGCCACGTCGTTGGCCTCGGCGTGCTGCGTCATCACCCGACGGTGGGCGTCCGCGTTCCGGGCGAACCCTTCGTACGGGCCCACCACCGCGGCGAGTTCCGCGCTGCGGCGGTAGGAGGTACCGGTCATCAGGGAGGTGATGGCCCCCGCCAGGGCACGGCCGCCGTCACTGTCGTAGGCGTGGCCGGTGGCCATCAGCAGGGCGCCGAGGTTGGCGTAGCCGATGCCCAACTGGCGGAAGGCGCGGGTGGTCTCGCCGATCTTGTGGGTCGGGAAGTCCGCGAAGCAGATGGAGATGTCCATCGCGGTGATGACCAGCTCCACGATCTTGGTGAAGCCCACGGCGTCGAAGGACTGGTGGCCCTCGTCGTCGTCGCGGAGGAACTTCATCAGGTTCAGCGAAGCCAGGTTGCACGAGGAGTTGTCCAGGTGCATGTACTCGCTGCACGGGTTGGAGGCGCTGATCCGGCCGCTCTCGGGGGAGGTGTGCCAGCGGTTGATGGTGTCGTCGTACTGGATGCCGGGGTCGGCGCAGGCGTGGGCGGCCTCGGCCATCTTGCGGAAGAGGGCGCGGGCCTCCACCTCCTCGACGACCTCGCCGGTCTTGCGGGCCCGCAGGGCGTAGCGCGCGTTGGACTCGACGGCACGCATGAACTCGTCGTTGACCCGCACGGAGTTGTTGGCGTTCTGGTACTGGACGGAGGTGATGTCGTCCCCACCCAGGTCCATGTCGAAGCCCGCGTCCCGCAGGGCGCGGATCTTCTCCTCCTCCTTGACCTTGGTGTCGATGAACGCCTCGACGTCCGGGTGGTCGACGTCCAGCACGACCATCTTGGCCGCGCGGCGGGTGGCGCCACCGGACTTGATGGTGCCGGCGGAGGCGTCGGCACCCCGCATGAAGGACACCGGACCGGAGGCGTTGCCACCGGAGGAGAGCAGTTCCTTGGAGGAGCGGATGCGGGACAGGTTCAGACCGGCGCCGGAACCGCCCTTGAAGATCATCCCCTCTTCCTTGTACCAGTCGAGGATCGACTCCATGGAGTCGTCGACGGAGAGGATGAAGCAGGCCGAGACCTGCTGGGGCTGCTGGGTCCCGACGTTGAACCAGACCGGGGAGTTGAAGGCGAAGACCTGGTGGAGCACCGCGTAGGCCAGTTCGTGCTCGAAGATCTCGGCGTCCTCCGGCCCGGCGAAGTACCCGTACTCCTCGCCGGCCCGGCGGTAGGTCTTCACCACCCGGTCGATCAGCTGCTTGAGGCTGTGCTCCCGCTCGGGGGTGCCGACGGCACCACGGAAGTACTTGCTGGTGACGATGTTGGTGGCGTTGACCGACCAGAACTCGGGGAACTCGACGCCGTGCTGCTCGAAGTTGACCGAGCCGTCCCGCCAGTTGGTCATGACGACATCGCGCCGCTCCCAGACCACCTCGTCGTAGGGGTGGACCCCAGGGGTGGTGTGGATGCGCTCGATCCGCAGGCCCTTGTTCGCCTTACCGCCGCCCTTGGCACGCGCACCACGTGCCGGGCCACTCGTCGTCTCTGTCATTCCGCCTCCCTTAGCGGGCATAACGCCCCAAGCACCCCAAACTCTTCCCGAGGTGTGTTGTGTATCCGTGACGGTCACGCACCCAGCACGGCCGTCGACTCTGACTGGCCGGGCTACTCTCCGGCTACGGCCCGAGGCTCCGCCCCGGGCTCTCCGGCGCCGTCGGGCGCGAGGCCCCGGTCCGCCTGGTGCGCACGCAACTCCGCGACCGCGGCCTCGAAGTCCTCCAGGGACTCGAAGGCCCGGTAGACCGAGGCGAACCTCAGATAGGCCACCAGATCCAGATCCCGCAACGGGCCCAGTATCGCGAGGCCGACATCGTGGGTGGACAGCTCGGCGGCCCCACTGGCACGCACCGCCTCCTCGACCTGCTGGCCGAGCTGGGCGAGCGCGTCCTCGGAGACCGGACGCCCCTGACAGGCCTTGCGCACGCCGGCGATCACCTTGTCCCGACTGAAGGACTCGGTGACACCACTGCGCTTGATCACCACCAGTGAGGCGTTCTCGATGGTGGTGAAACGACGCGAACAGTCCGGGCACTGACGACGACGACGGATCGAGCTTCCGTCGTCGGTCGTGCGACTGTCGACGACCCGGCTGTCGGGATGCCGACAGAAGGGACAGTGCATCGCTAACCACCCTTCTGACGCTTCGCCGAGCATGACTCACCAACCCCAGGAGTCGAACGACGTCACTCCCGAAGTCACCACCAGCATAAGGGACTCGGAGCCCAAGAGAGCCCGCGGGACCACAACTTGTGGTGGCCGACCCCAACCTAACCACTAGATCTGGTGCCGCCCCGACAGGGGCGGTCGCCACCGGGGTCCATCCCACACCACACCGCCGCCATACCGGAGCGTAGACACCGCCGACCCGGAGTCGCGAAGCCACCCGGAAAAGGCGATCATGAACCCCAACTCCCTTTACAGGAAGGCCAATACACCGCGCATTACTCCTCAGCCAGGAGAACCGGAGATTTTCACTCGAACGTGTGTTTGGCGCAACCTTTCGAAAGCAACTACCGTTGTCCCCTAGGGAGAACCGTTTGAGAGGGGCCGCCACGATGAGCACCACCGCCGACACCACCATCACCGCTGATCCGCATCTTTCGACAGGACGAGAGGACGGCGGGGTGGCACTGGACGACACCACGGCGGACGCCGCGACCGACGGAGCCGGCGACCGTACGGGCCGCTCCCTTCCCGGACGCCCCCCGGGGATCCGCGCGGACAGCTCGGGGCTCACCGAGCGGCAGCGCAGGGTGATCGAGGTGATCCGCGACTCCGTGCAGCGACGCGGATACCCACCGTCCATGCGGGAGATCGGCCAGGCCGTCGGGCTGTCCAGCACCTCATCGGTGGCCCACCAGCTGATGGCCCTGGAGCGCAAGGGCTTCCTGCGTCGGGACCCGCACCGCCCCCGCGCCTACGAGGTACGCGGCTCGGACGCCCCCAGCACCCAGGTGCCGACCGACACCTCCGGCCAGCCCTCCGCCTCCTACGTCCCCCTGGTGGGTCGGATCGCCGCCGGTGGCCCGATCCTGGCGGAGGAGTCGGTGGAGGACGTCTTCCCCCTGCCCCGCCAACTCGTGGGCGACGGCGAGCTGTTCGTGCTGAAGGTGGTCGGCGACTCGATGGTGGAGGCGGCGATCTGTGACGGTGACTGGGTCACCGTCCGCCGTCAGCCGGTCGCCGAGAACGGTGACATCGTCGCCGCCATGCTCGACGGCGAGGCCACCGTGAAGCGCTTCAAGCGGGAGGACGGCCACGTCTGGCTGCTCCCGCACAACTCGGCGTACCAGCCGATCCCCGGCGACGAGGCCACCATCCTCGGCAAGGTCGTGGCCGTGCTGCGGCGGATCTGAGCACGCCGGCTCTCCCTGACGGCCCCGGGACCGACCATCGGTTCCGGGGCCGTGCTCTGTCGCCCGGCGACTCCGGGCACCGGGCGACCCGTACTCCGTGAGCCCCTCCGTGGGTGGCTCCCCGCGTGGACCAGCGCTACCGCGACTCGGCCCGGGCCGCCGCGTCGATCGCCGCCAGGGAGCGGCGCACCTGGGCGGGGTCGCTGGTGTACCAGAAGTCCGGCATGGAGGCGCGGAGGAAGCTGCCGTACCTGGCCCGGGCGAGCCGGGAGTCCAGGACCGCCACCACTCCCCGGTCGCCGGTCGCCCGCACCAGGCGCCCGGCCCCCTGCGCCATCAACAGGGCCGCGTGGCTGGCGGCCACCGCCATGAAGCCGTTGCCACCGGCCTGCTCCACCGCCTTCTGCCGCGCGTTGCGCAGCGGGTCGTCGGGACGGGGGAAGGGGATGCGGTCCATCACCACCAGCTGGCAGCTGGGCCCCGGCACGTCCACGCCCTGCCACAGGGACAGGGTGCCGAACAGACAGGCACCCGGGTCGTCCCGGAACTGTCTGATCAGCTCCCCCAGGGTCTCCTCCCCCTGGAGCAGCACCGGCACGTCCAGCCGGCCCCGGAGTTCCTCGGCGGCGGACTGGGCACCCCGCATCGAGGAGAACAGCCCCAGCGTCCGGCCACCGGCGGCCTCCACCAGCTCGGTCAACTCCCCCAGCATGTCCTCCCGTTGCCCCTCGCGGCCGGGCGGGGCCAGGTGGGCCGCCACATAGAGGATGCCCTGCTTGCGGTAGTCGAAGGGGGAACCGACGTCCAGGCCGCGCCAGGGTGGGACGTCCTCCTCCCGCTGCCCCTCGGGAGCGAGCCCCAGGGAGGCGGCCACCCCGTTGAAGTCGCCCCCCAGCTTGAGGGTGGCGGAGGTGAGGACCACCGCGCGTTCGGTGAAGAGCTTCTCCCTCAGCAGCCCGGAGACGGACAGCGGGGCGACCCGTAGTGAGGCTCCGAAGCGGTCGTGCCGCTCGTACCACACCACGTCGAACTCGTCGCCCTCCAGGATCCGTTCGGCGACCTGGTGCACGTTCTCCACCGAGGCCAGGGCCTGTCTGCGGACCGCGTCCTCCTCCTGCACGGAGCGGTCCTTGGTGTTGCCCAGGGCGGTGATCACGGTGCGGCAGGAGTCCCGGAGGGCCATCAGCGCGTACCCCAGGTCGTCGGGCAGCTCCTCCAGCCGGCCGGGCAGGGCCAGCTCCATCAGCCGCTCGAAGGTCTCGGCGGCGGTCATCAGCGAGTCCGCCGCCTTCTCGTCGGCCAGCTTGGCGGCCCGGCGCACGGCGCGGTTGACCGCGCCCGGGGTGAGTTCGCCGGTGGCGACGCCGGTGACCCGGGAGACCAGCTCGTGGGCCTCGTCCACCACCAGCACCTCGTGCGGGGGCAGCACCGGGGCGCCCTCGATGGCGTCGATGGCGAGCAGGGCGTGGTTGGTGACGATCACCTGGGCGAGCTTGGCCCGCTCCCGGGCAGCCTCGGCGAAGCACTCGGCTCCGTAGGCACAGCGGCTGGCCCCCAGGCACTCGCGGGAGGAGACCGACACCTGGGACCAGGCGCGGTCGGAAATCCCCGGGGTCAGGTCGTCCCGGTCACCAGTGTCCGTCTCGTCCGCCCAGTCCCGCAGTCGCAGCAGGTCCTTGCCGAGCTTGCTGGTGGGCCCGCTGTCCACCGACTCGAAGACGTCGAACAGGCCGGTCTCCTCCTCCTGCGGCGTCCCCTCGTGCAGGCGGTGCAGGCACAGGTAGTTGGACCGGCCCTTGAGCATGGCGAACTCGGCACGGCTGCCCAGGGGTTCCTGGAGCGCGGCGACCGTACGCGGGAGGTCGCGCTCGACCAGCTGCCGTTGGAGGGCGAGGGTGGCGGTGGCGATCACCACCCGGCCGTCGGACTGGCCCGCGGTGCCCTCCAGCCCGTGGGCGAGGGCGGGGACCAGGTACCCCAGCGACTTGCCGGTGCCGGTCCCCGCCTGGACGAGCAGGTGTCTCCCCTCGTCGATCGCCTCGGCCACGGCCTCCGCCATGGCGACCTGTCCGGGCCGTTCGGTGCCGCCCACGGCGGTCACGGCGGAGTGCAGCAGCTCGGTGAGGGCGGTCTCGCTCATGCGGCGACCCTACGTGCCGCCACTGACAACGACCCCGTCAGGAGTGGTGCAGGGGGTTGTCCACCGTGCCGTGTACGGCGGCGTGGGGCCGCTCCGGTCGGTCGCGGTACCCGTCCAGGTGCAGCCGGTTGCGGTTGAGGCAGAGCCGCTCGATCCGGGGCGCCAGCAGGTCGAAGGTCTCGAACCGCTCCTTCAGCTCGGGGAACCGCTGCTGGTAGCGGAGGACCTCGGCCCGCAGCAGGTCCCAGAACTCGCGTTCCGGCAGGTCGAGTTGCTCCTCGTACAGAGGTGCGAGGTAGCGGAAGACGCCGATGAACAGGCCGGAGTGGATGAACTGCGGCAGGAAGGCGGAGGGCTCCGTCAGCAGGACCTCCCGTACCTCCTGGGGCATGGACTGCTGCTCGGGCACCGGATCCGCGCTGACGTTCACGTCGTCCACGAAGTCCTTGACGGCCAGCCTGGTCGGTACGTCGTGCTGGTCGAAGACCACGATCGCGTTCTCCCCGTGGGGGGAGAAGACCGTGCCGTAGCGGTAGAGGAAGTGCAGCAGCGGCGGCAGCAGGGCGGAGAACAGCTGGCGGAGCCACTCGGCCGGGTCCAGCCCCGACCGGCGCACCAGTTCCGCGACCAGCGCCCGCCCCTCGGGGTCGGTCTGGATCAGCGCGGCGAGGGTACGGGCGCGCTCCCCCGGGTCCAGCCGCTCCGCCAGTGGCTCGCGCCAGACGCAGCCGAGCAACTCCTTGTACTGGTACGGCACTTCGGGCAACCGGTCGTACACCGGGTGGGTCACGGTGACCGAGGCGACCTCCCCCAGCAGGATCACCCGGGTCTCCTCGGACAGGAAGGGGTCGGCCCGCCACAGGTCGCGCATCCACGAGGTGACCGCCGGCGCCGCGACGGTGCGCTCGGTGGGCAGCCCCCGCCACACCAGGGTGTTGAGGATGGACAACGGCAACTTCACGGTGAGCTTGCCGGGGTGGTCCGCGTTGAGGAAGGTACGGATCGACTGCTGGGCGATCCGGTGGTCGGGGTCGGCCGGCAGCGGCACGATCTGCCCGGAGGCCAGGTGCGGGGCGAACAGTGTGGCCACCGTCTGGTCCCACTGCCAGGGGTGCACCGGCAGCAGGTGGAAGTCGGCGGGGTCCTCGCCCCGTTCGGTCAGCACCTGGCGGAAGCGGTGCCGGGTCTCCTCGTCCAGCTCGTCCTCGTACAGCCGGTGGGGCTCGGCCAGTTCGCTGGTCCCCCGGTACTCGGCCAGGTCACGGTGGACCGCGATCCACGGCAGGCGGGTGGGCACCCGGGCCTCGGGGGTCCAGCGGCCCGCGTCGGAGGCGGAGAAGCCCAGGCGCCCCTTGTTCAGCACCAGCCAGGGGTGACCGGTCTGGTGGCCCTCCAGCTCCGCGTAGTCCAGGTCGGCCAACTCGCCCACCTCCAGGGCGCCGTCGGCTATCAGGGCGTCGGCGCTGAGGGTGGCGTTCAGCTCGCGGAGCACGTGGCCGGTGGTGTCCCCACCCAGTCCGAGCAGCCGTTGGTGGGCGTGGGCGACGAAGGTGAGCGGATCGGCGTTCGGCTCCAGGGAGGTGGGGTCGACCCTCCAGTGGCCGTAGGCGTGACGGGTGGCCCGGAAGCGGTAGGTGAGGGACTCGTCGACCTCAAGGCGGTACCGCCCCTCCCCCTCGGGGCGAGGGGTGATGATCTCCTCGTAGGCGAACTCCCCGATCATCTTGGCCAGCAGCTCGCGGGCCACGCGCCGCCAGGTGTCGGCGGTCAGCCCCACCGGCAACGCGAGGGCACCGGGCCACTCGCCGACGGCGTCGGAAGTTCGGGTCATGGGCGCATACTCCTTGGCTCTGTGGCGTGTGAGGGGCCGGCGCCCGGGTGGGGACGGGCCGGGGGATCCGGGGCGCGGGCACACGGCTGACTCACGTGTCTGTCAGGAATCTCCACCTGTTGACGCCACGGGAAACACCCCTGCCCCAATCCCCCGACGATTTCCACGTGTTCCCCCGCCCCAACTGCGCTGACGCCCGGCCGAACGGCTCCCGGAGCAGAGGGCGGGTCCCCGACTGTGTACGGCTGGCGGAGGTTGTGGGGGTGACCTCCACGTCACGAACCGATGGTGAAAGCATCCGGGTTCAGGTACCACGCGGAACCGCACCCCGCGTCGCTCCGTCCCCCTCAGCACCGGCATAGTGGGGCTGTCCCAGCCGGTCAGGGTGACCCGTACACAACACAACAGAGCGATGCCAGGGGGAGTTCATGTCAGCCATCAGGAGGCGGCGTTCGGTACTCGTGACCGCCGCCGTCGTCGCCGCACTCGCGGTGACCGCGACGGCCTGCGGACCGGAGGACGACGGTGCCGCCGACGAACCCTCGGCCACCGCCCAACCCGACGACCGGACCAAGGAACGACTGGGGCTTCCCGAGGACATCAAGCTCCCCGACTCCCTGTCCATCCGCGACCTGGAGAAGTGGCGCAAGGGCGGCTGGAAGGACTGGGACCACTGGGCCCGCGAGGCCAAGGAGTTCATCAACCCGATCATCAAGGACCTGTGGGACCGGGAGCGGATGCGGGACGCCGAGGAGGGTGACCGCGAGGTCGACGAGGACGACATCCCCGACGAGCAGGACGGCAACGGCGCCGGTGAGGACCAGGGCGTCACCGACCCGACCCCGGCCCGTGTCCCCGCCAAGGCGGTGTCCACTCCGTACGAGGACTCCGCTCCCCCGGTCGGCAAGGTGTTCATGGACACCAAGAAGGGGCCGGCGGTCTGCTCCGGCACCGTGATCAAGGACCCCGAGAACCCCGGCAAGTCCAACCTGGTCGCCACCGCCGGCCACTGCGTCCACGCCGGCGCCGAGGGCGGCTGGCTGCGCAACATCATCTTCGTGCCCTACTACAACCACCGGGGCCTGCCGTTGCAGGAGCTGAAGCAGGCCCAGCAGCAGGACATCACGCCCAAGGGCAAGTGGTGGGCGAGCTGGGCGGGCACCACCCAGCACTGGATCGACAACGGGGCGGAGCGCGGCGGCAAGGGCGCGCAGAAGGACTTCGCCGTCATGAAGGTCCGGCCGGAGAACAAGGGCGGCAGGTCCCTGGAGGAGGCCGTGGGCAAGCCCGCGGTGCCGGTCAACTTCGGTATGCCCCGGGTGAAGAGCGTCACCAGCCTCTCCCCCCACGGCTACCCGGCCGCCCCGCCCTTCGACGGGCTGAAGATGTACAAGTGCACCGACCGGGCCAGCCGGCTCACCATCGACCCGCGACAGCCCACCATGTACCGGGTCGGCTGCACCATGAACGGCGGCGCCTCCGGCGGCGGTTGGCTCGCGCCCACCCCCAACGGCAAGGTCCAGCTGCTGTCCGTGACCTCGATCGGCCCGGCCACCGGCGGCTGGCTCGCCGGTCCCCGACTGGACAAGGACGCGCGGAAGGTCCTCCAGCAGGTGAGCGCCAAGTTCGGCGGCGGGAACTGACCACCGACGACGGTGGGCCCGGCCCGGGGCACGACCCGGCACGGGCCCACCACGGGCACCCCGGTGCCCCCTCCGGGCGGTGACCCACGCACCCGAGTCCCCGGCCCGGCACCGCAGTTCACACGTAACGGGAGAAGAACCACCCATGTCATCCACGAGAAGACGGCACCCGGCGTTCGCCGCGATAGCCGCGGTGGCCGTGCTCACCCTCACCGCCACCGCCTGCAACTCCGACGAGGACCAGGGTCAGCAGTCCCCGGACCAGAAGAAGTCCGAACAGTCCCGGACCGACGACAGCGACGGCACCAAGGACGGCAAGGAGCGGCTGACCCTGCCGGAAGGGCTGCCGGACTCCATCAAGAACCTGGACCAGTGGCGTGACGGCGGCTGGAAGGACTGGTCGAAGAAGGTCCGCGAGGCCCGGGACTTCATCAACCCGATCATCAAGGACCACTGGAAGCCCGAACGGATGAACAAGGCGGAGGACAACCGCAAGTCCACGCCCCGCGACGTGGAGACCTCGTCCGCCACCACCGACACCGAGCCGCCCCGCAAGGAGGCCAAGGCGGTCTCCACCCCGTACACCGACTACGCGGCCCCGGCGGGCAAGCTGTTCATGGAGTCCCCCAAGGGCCCGATGGTCTGTTCCGCGACCGTGGTGAAGGACCCCCGCCACCCGGGCAAGTCCAACCTGGTCGCCACCGCCGGCCACTGCGTCCACGAGGGCCGGTCCGGGGGTTGGCTGCGCAACATCTCCTTCGCCCCCGCCTACAACAACCGCGGGCTCAGCCCCCAGCAGGTGGAACGCGCCTCGCTACGGGACCGTGCCCCGTACGGGATGTGGTGGGCCGAGTGGGCCCAGACCACCAACTACTGGATCCAGAAGGGCACTTCCAGCGGCGGCTACGGCGCCCAGCACGACTTCGCGGTGCTGAAGGTGAAGCCGGAGAACGCCACCGGGCGGTCCCTGGAGGAGACGGTGGGCAACGCCATCAAGATCAACTTCAGTGTGCCCCGGATGAGCGGCGTCAGCGCCTACGGCTACCCCCAGGCCCCGCCCTACGACGGCGCCCGGATGTTCCAGTGCACCGACCGACCCCGCCAGCTGCGGTACGACCCGGCGGCCCCGGCCATGCACTGGATCGGCTGCTCCATGACCGGCGGCTCCTCCGGCGGCGGCTGGTTCGTCAAGGGCAGCTCGGGCAAGGCCGAACTGGTCTCGGTCAACTCCCTCGGCTCCCGGCCCGCCTCCTGGATGGCCGGACCCCAGCTGGGCTCCACCGAACGCGGCGTGTTCGACGCGATCAGCAAGAAGTACTCCTGACCCACGCGGTCCACACCACGGCGGGCCCGGTACTCGGAGAGGTTCCGAGTACCGGGCCCGCCGTCAGGTCCGACCGTCGCCGGCTCAGTGGGCCTCGGCCACCGCCCCGAACCGGCGCAGCTCGGCGGCCAGTTCCTCGTGCACCTGCGCCTTGAGACGGGTGCCGTCCTCGCCGTGCTCCTCGGCCAGCACCTCCCCCTCGGCGTGCACCCGGGACACCAGCCCACCGTGGGTGTAGGGCACCACCACGTCGACGGTCACCGCCGGTCGGGGCAGCTCCTGGTCGATCCGTTGCAGCAGCTCGTCGACCCCGTCGCCGGTACGGGCGGACACCACCAGGGCGTCCCGCTCGGCCCGGAGCAGTCGGCTGAGCACCTCGGGGTCGGCGGCGTCCGCCTTGTTGATCACCACCAGCTCCGGCACGTCCACCGCCCCCACGTCGCGGATCACCGCGCGGACCGAGGCCAGCTGCTCCTCCGGGTCCGGGTGCGCTCCGTCCACCACGTGCAGGATCAGGTCCGAGTCGGCCACCTCCTCCATGGTGGAGCGGAACGCCTCCACCAGGTGGTGCGGCAGGTGGCGTACGAAGCCCACCGTGTCGACCAGGGTGTAGAGCCGGCCACTGGGCGTCTCCGCCTTGCGTACCGTCGGGTCCAGGGTCGCGAACAGGGCGTTCTCCACCAGCACACCGGCTCCGGTGAGCCGGTTGAGCAGGGAGGACTTGCCCGCGTTGGTGTACCCGGCGATGGCCACCGAGGGCACCTTGTGGCGCCGCCGCTCCTGCCGCTTCACCTCGCGGCCGGTCTTCATGTCCGCGATCTGGCGGCTGATCTTGGCCATCTTCTCGCGGATACGCCGACGGTCGGTCTCGATCTTGGTCTCACCGGGTCCACGGGTGGCCATGCCGCCACCGCCGCTGGAACCGCCACCGCCCATCTGCCGGGACAGTGACTGGCCCCAGCCCCGGAGCCTGGGCAGCATGTACTGCATCTGCGCCAGGGCCACCTGCGCCTTGCCCTCCCGGGACTTGGCGTGCTGGGCGAAGATGTCGAGGATCAGGGCGGTACGGTCCACCACCTTGACCTTGACCACGTCCTCCAGGTGGATCAGCTGGCCCGGCGACAGCTCGCCGTCGCACACCACGGTGTCGGCACCGGTGGCCAACACGATGTCGCGGAGTTCTTCCGCCTTGCCGGAGCCGATGTAGGTCGCGGGGTCGGGCTTGTCCCGTCGTTGGATCACCCCGTCCAGCACCATGGCGCCGGCGGTCTCCGCCAACGCCGCGAGTTCCGCCAGCGAGTTGTCGGCGTCCGCCGCGGTGCCCGAGGTCCACACGCCGACCAGCACCACCCGCTCCAGTCGGAGCTGCCGGTACTCGACCTCGGTGACGTCCTCCAGCTCGGTGGACAGGCCGGCCACCCGTCGTAGGGCCGCGCGTTCGCTGCGGTCGAGCTGTTCCCCGTCACGCTCCTCGTCGATCTCCTCGGTCCAGGCGACGTCCTCTTCCATCAGGGCGTCGGCTCGGCGGGTGGACTCGGTGCTGCGCGGGCCGTACTGCGGGAGGGAAGAAGAGAAGGTCAATGGATTCCTTTGGTAGATCTGTCAGTCGCTGGGAGAACACGCTCGGAGTGGGTTCTGATTCCCCGGCCGCACCCCACGGCGGACGCCCCACCGGATGGGCTCACCCGCAGAACGCCGGCCGACGCCCCTGATGGTCGCACGGTCCCGCCCGGCGGTCACCTCGATTTGCGCCCCTTGTCCGCCCCTCACCCGGCCCGCTGACGGCTCACAGCTCGGGAAAGGCCGCCGCTCCACGGGAGACGTCGAACACCCCGGGCACGTCCCGCATGGCCCGCATCAACGCCGGCAGCTCGGCGGCGTCGGCCAGCCGGAGGGTGTAGGTGTGGCGGACCCGCTGCTCCCTGGGGGGCTCCACGTCGGCGGCCACCACGGCCGCGCCCTGCACGGCGATGGTCTCGGTGAGGTCGGCCAGCAGACGGGGCCGCCCGAACGCCTCGGCGTGCAGGGTGACCCGGCAACCGCTCGCACCGTCCTGCCAGCTGACCGCGACCGTGCTGCGCCCCTCGGCGGACATCTGCGCCACCGCACGGCAGCTCTGCCGGTGCACGGTGACGGTGCCCCCGCGTACCGCGAAGCCGAGCACCGGGTCGGGAGGCACCGGGGTGCAACACCGGGCCAGACGTACCGGGGCCTCGGGCCGCTCCTCCACCCGTACCCCGGACTCCTCCTCGGCCACGGACGGGCTGACCGGCCGGGCGGGGGCGGTGGTCGACGGGGAGGCGGCGGCCGACGCGGGGGTCCTTGAGGAGGCGTCCGGCTCCTCCAGCTCCACCCCGTGGTTGTCCTCCAGCCACTTGCGGATGGCGATCCGGGCCCGAGGGGTACGGGCCCGCTCCAGCCACTCGGGCGAGGGTCCGTAACTGCCCGGGGCGGTCTTCGGGGCGAGGAACAGCCGCAGGGTGTCCCCGTCGTGCAGCACCGCGCTCAGGGCGGTCAACCGCCCGTTGACCTGGGCGCCGACACAGCGGTGTGCCTCCAGCCCGTGCCGGGCGTAGGCGGCGTCCACGCAGGTGGCACCGGCCGGCAGGTGGAGGGTCTGGGTGGGGTCCGTCTCCAGGCAGTAGACGGTGATCTCCCCGTCCTGGGCGAGGTCGTCCCTCAGCTCGCTCCAGAAGGTGTCCGGGTCGGGGGCCTGGCTCTGCCAGTCCAGCAGCCGGGAGAGCCAGCCGGGCCGGGTGGGGTCGGCGCGCTCCTCCTCCGCGCCCTCCTCGCCCGGTTCGGGGGCCCGGTGCGGGTTGCCCAGGGCGATCACCCCGGCCTCGGCGACCTTGTGCATCTGCGCGGTGCGCACCAGCACCTCGGCGACCTGGCCCTGGCCGTCGGCGACGGCGGTGTGCAGGGACTGGTAGAGGTTGAACTTGGGGGTGGCGATGAAGTCCTTGAACTCCGAGATCAGCGGGGTGAAGCAGGTGTGCAGCTCACCGAGGACCGCATAGCAGTCGGCGTCCTCCTCGACCAGGATGAGCAGCCGGCCCATCTCGCAGGGGCCCAGCTCGCCCCGCTTCCGGTGAATGCGGTGCACCGACACCAGGTGGCGCGGGCGGATCAGCACCCGCGCGTCTATCCCCGCCTGCCGCAGGACCCGCCGGACCTCGCCGGCGATGCCCACCAACGGCCCCTCGCCCACCGGGTGTTGACCCACCAGTTCCTGGGCGCGGGCGTGCTCCTGCGGGTGGAGGATGGCGAAGACCAGGTCCTCCAGCTCCCTCTTGAGGGTCTGTACACCGAGCCGCTCGGCCAGCGGGATCAGCACGTCGCGGGTCACCCTGGCGATACGATCCTGCTTCTCGGGACGCATCACCCCCAGGGTGCGCATGTTGTGCAGACGGTCGGCCAGCTTGATCGACATCACCCGTACGTCGTCGCCGGTGGCCACCAGCATCTTGCGGAAGGTCTCAGGCTCGGCCGCCGCCCCGTAGTCGACCTTCTCCAGCTTGGTGACGCCGTCGACCAGGTAGCCGACCTCCTCGCCGAACTCCCGGTGCACCTGCTCCAGGGTGACCTCGGTGTCCTCCACCGTGTCGTGCAGCAGGGAGGCGGTCAGGGTGGTGGTCTCGGCGCCGAGTTGGGCCAGGATCAGCGTGACGGCCAGGGGGTGGGTGATGTACGGCTCACCGCTCTTGCGGGTCTGTCCACGGTGGGAGGACTCGGCCAGCACGTAGGCGCGGCTGAGGGCGCCGAGGTCGGCGTGGGGGTGGTGCCGCCGGTGGGCCTGGGCGAGGTGCTCGATGGCGTCGGGAAGTCCGGGACGCGGACCGCGCAGAGCGGCCCTGCTGAGCTTGCGGATGCTGCGTACGGCGCTCATAGACCAGCTCCGGGCAGGAGCGCGCCCGCAGGGCCGCCCCCCGTGAGATGTCGCTGGCTGCGCTCGCTCATGGGCCCTCCGCTCGTGGATACCCCGGGGCACGGGGTGCTCGATGCTATCGACCCCATCACGTGCCCATGAACGGCTGGTACGCCGACGAGACGGGATCACCCCATCGAGGGATGTTTACCTCAACTCCGCGCTCTGGCAAAGGGGATGACGTCCTTTCACTGGTCAGCGGCCAGCCATCCCGCGTCCAGGACCCCCTGGGCGACGATCACGGCCGGGCCGGTCATCTCGATCTGGCCGTCGACCCGTTCGGAAACTCGCAGGGTTCCCCCGGGGACGTCCACCCGGTAGCTGACCGGCGTCCCGTCCCGGACCGGTTCGGCGCCGGCCCGGCGGGCGGCGGCCACCATGACCGCGCAGGCCCCGGTACCGCAGGAACGGGTCTCGCCCGACCCCCGCTCGTGCACCCGCAGGGCCACCTGACGTGACGCGGGGTCCTTCCCCACGACCACGAACTCCACGTTCGCGCCCTCGGGGTAGGCCTGGGCCGGGGACAGCGCGGGTGCATCACGCAGCGGGCCCGCCTCGGCGAGGTCGTCCACGAACACCACCGCGTGGGGGTTGCCCATGTCGACCTGCACCGCCGGCCAGGACCGCTCCCCCACGGTCACGGTCACCTCGGCACCGGACAGCCGGGGCCGGCCCATGGTCACTGTGACGCCCTCGGCCGGGTCCTTGGGCAGGTGCACCTCGCGCACCCCGGCACGGGTGGCGATCCTCAGGTCGCCGCCCTCGACGAGCCCGGCCGCCCCCAGGTGGCGGGCGAAGACCCGTACGCCGTTGCCGCACATCTCGGCCACGCTGCCGTCGCTGTTGCGGTAGTCCATGAACCACTCGGCGTCCGGGGCCATCGCCCGCGCCTCGGGGTGCGCCTCGCTGCGCACCACGCGCAGCAGTCCGTCCCCGCCGACGCCGGCCCGCCGGTCGCAGATCCGTGCCACCACTGCGGGGGGCAGGTCCAGTGTGTTCTGGTGGTCGGGGATGATCACGAAGTCGTTCTCGGTGCCGTGACCCTTGAGGAACGGCACGGTCGCGCTGCTGGTCACGTTCCCGATCGTACGAGGCCGCGCCCGATACGCGAACTCCGGGCGGAGGTTCAGCGCGGATCAGCGCAGAATCGCGACGCGCCAGATGGCCAGCGCCACCAGCGCGGTCACGACCAGGGCGTAGACCACGACCACCCGCCAGTCAGGGCGCTGCTCCGCCTCACGGCGGTTGAGGCCCGGCCAGCGCAGTCCGGCCCGGCTCGCGGCCATCAGACCCCAGCCGGCCGCGCACCCGCACAGCAGCAGACCGAGCATGGCCACCACGGCGCCGGAGCCACCGCCGGGCTCGAAGGCCAGGGGGAAGGCGAACATCAGGGAGCCCAGGGCCGCCAGTCCGACGATCGGCGCCAACTGCCACGGCCGCAGTCGGCGGGGCGGGCGCAGTTCGTGGGGTTCGACGGGGGTGTCCCCCGCCTCGGCGGGACCACCCTGAGGGGACACCGGAGAGGCGGACAGGGGGTCGCCGTCCTCCCGGTCCTCGGGGGGGTCGGTGGCCACGGAGTCGCCCAACCGCTGGGTGCTGCCTCGATGCTCGACCGCCGCCTCCTCGTTGTGTCGAGGGCTGGCCTCCATCGCCACATGCCCTCCTTAACTCCGGCTTAACGGCTCGAACGATGGTCGATGATGACATGCCAGATCGCCTCTGCCTCCGGGCCGGAGCGTCCCGATGCCATCACGTGATCAGGCTGTGACCGGTCGTTCGAGCAGGGCCTCGGCACGCGAGGCGAGTTCCGCTTGTCGGGGGGCCGTGGCGTCCAGCCAGTGGATGCGCGGATCCCGTCGGAACCAGGAACCCTGCCGCCTCGCGAACCGCTTGGTGGCGCGCACGGTTTCCGTCTTGGCCCGCTCCTCGTCGTAGGTTCCGCGCAGCTGCGCCAGCGCCTGTTGGTACCCCAGCGCCCGGGATGCCGTCAGCCCGTCCCGCAACCCCTGCCGCTCCAAGTCCCGCACCTCCTTGACCAAGCCCTGACTCCACATCCGCTCTACCCGTCGGGCGATGCGCTCATCCAGTTCGGCGCGCGGAACCTCGACCCCGATCTGGAGTGTCGGGTAAGCGGCCTCGTTGGCGGGGAGGTTGGCGGCGAAGGGGCGGCCGGTGAGCTGGATGACCTCCAGCGCGCGGACGATGCGCCGGCCGTTGCCCGGCAGGATGGAACGGGCCGCCTCCGGGTCGAGTTCGGCCAGCCGCTGGTGCAGGGCACCGGGGCCCAGCCGTTCCAGTTCCCCTTCCAACTCGGCGCGCAACTCGGGGTCGGTGCCGGGGAACTCCATCACGTCGATGACGGCCCGGATGTACAGCCCCGATCCGCCGACCAGGACCGGGGTACGCCCCTGGTCGAGCAGCCGGTCGATCTCCCGGCGGGCCAACCGCTGGTACTCCGCGACGCTGGCGGTCTCGGTCACCGGCCAGATGTCCAGCAGGTGGTGCGGCACTCCCCCGCGCTCCTCCGGCGTGAGCTTGGCGGTGCCGATGTCCATGCCCCGGTAGAGCTGCATGGAGTCGGCGTTGACGATCTCGCCGTCCAGCCGACGGGCGAGGGACACCGCCAAGTCGGACTTTCCGGCCGCGGTGGGCCCCACCACGGCGATGACCCGGGGCTTGGGAGATGGGCTTGTCACGCGGCCATTCTCGCAAACCCGGGTCCGGCCGATCCCACCCCGTCGGGTACGGAACGCGGTAGGGCGGGCGGACGAGTATGGTCGAGAGTGGAAACGGTCGTTATGCCACATAACGCCACACAGGGTGCGGGACTGAAGCTGCCCCACGACCGGGCACCGCCCGGGATCGCGACCGCGCCAGCCCCCACCCGCAAGCACCGTCGACAGGACGGTGGGCGGGCGCGCCCACCGGAGAAGGGTGACCACCGTGGGATTCATGGACAAGGTCAAGGAAATGCTCGGCCAGCACGGCGACAAGGCCAGCTCGGGAGTGGACAAGGCGGCCGGCACGGCCGACGAGAAGACCGGCGGGAAGCACCACGACACGATCCGTGGCGGGGCCGACAAAGCCAGGGAGGCAATGGACCGGCGTCCCCCCGGCGGCGAGAAGGGCGACGGGCACCACGGGCACCACGGTTCCTGAACTCCCCGGCGGACGGGGCCCGTTGAGGTCACGCCCCACACGGAAGGCTCAGGACAGTCGCCAGTCGGCCACCAGGTAGCCCACCCCGTACGGCGCCTCGTCGTGGCGCAACCGGCCCCGCAGCGGCGGGGCCTGACGGGCGGCGGCGGCCAACACCTGCCAGCCGGCCCGGCCCACACACCCCAGCTCGGCCGCCAGGTCCGGGCTCAGGGCCTCCAACTCGCCCAGGTCCACCGTAGCGAGGGCCTCGGCCACCCGGGCGTCGAAGTCGGCGGCCCGGTCGTCGAGGTAACCGGGCGCCTTGAGGCTGCGGCAGGAACTGCCGTCCCCCATCACCAACAGCCCCACCCGAGGCGCCTCGGGTGAGGGGTCGCCCCACTCCCGGCCCAGGGCGGCGCACCGTTCGGGCGTGAGCCCGGGGTCCAGGGCGTACCCCTGCGGGGGCGCACCGGACCAGCCGGCTTCCGACAGCAACCAGGCCCCCACGGACAGGGACGCGGGCAACGGCGCCGTCCGGCGGGGACTCTCCGACAGCGCCCCCAGGCGTACGTCGAGGTCCACCCCGAAGCCGGCGAAGGAACCCGTACTCCCCGTGGGGTACGGGCCGGGTTCCGACCCCCGCGCCGGGCCCACCACCCACAACTGGTCGGGCCGGGCCTCGGCCACGGTGCGCAGCGCGTCACGGCAGGCGCGCCGCAACTCGTCCAGTTCCCCGGCGGCGCCGGCCGCCACCTCGGGAACGAGCAGCGGAGGACAGGGGCAGACGGCGGCGGCGACGAGCATGGCCGGAACCCTAGTACGCCCGTCGTCGCACCCCGCGAACGGTGCCAGGACCACCTCGTGCCGTACGTCGGACCACCGGGGTCACGGACACCCCGACCGGCTCGACAGGGGGATGCCCCGACGCGGCTCCGCACCGAGCCCACGGGTCAGCCCACGCCCACCGTGGCCACCCATCACCAGAGGGGCGCGCGGCCCGTGGGCGGGACAACGCCGCTCAACAGGCCGTGCAGCCACCGGAGTTGGCCGGCAGCGGCTCGGGAACGCCCACCGTGGGCAGCCCCAGCATCACTCCGCCCCCGGCGTCGGCCTCCGGCTCGCTGTTACGGCGCTCCCAGGCGTCGCCGGCCCGGGTCCGCCGCACCCCGAGGGTGGGCCCCTCGGCCAGCAGGTGATGGGGAGCGGCGTAGCTGATCTCCACGGTCACGGTGTCCCCCGGGCGCACCGGCTCCTCGGGGCGCGTGAAGTGCACCAGCCGGTTGTCGGGGGCGCGGCCGGACAGGCGGCGGGTCGCGTCGTCCTTGCGCCCCTCGCCCTCGGCGACCAGCACCTCCAGGGTGCGGCCCACCTGCTTCTTGTTCTCCTCCCAGGAGATCTCCTCCTGGAGCGCGACCAGCCGTTCGTACCGCTCCTGCACCACCGCCTTGGGCAGTTGACCGTCCATCTCGGCGGCCGGGGTGCCGGGGCGCTTGGAGTACTGGAAGGTGAAGGCCTGGGCGAACCGCGCCTCCCGCACCACGTGCAGCGTCTCCTCGAAGTCCTCGTCGGTCTCCCCGGGGAACCCGACGATGATGTCGGTGGAGATCGCGGCGTGGGGCATGGCCGCGCGCACCTTCTCGATGATGCCGAGGAAGCGCTCCTGCCGGTAGGAACGGCGCATCGCCTTCAGCACGCGGGAGGACCCGGACTGCAACGGCATGTGGAGCTGGGGCATCACGTTGGGGGTCTCGGCCATGGCGGCGATCACGTCGTCGGTGAAGTCCCGGGGGTGCGGCGAGGTGAAGCGCACCCGCTCCAGTCCCTCCACCCGCCCGCAGGCGCGCAGCAGTTGGGAGAACGCCTGGCGGTCGCCGATGTCGGAGCCGTAGGCGTTGACGTTCTGTCCCAGCAGGGTGATCTCGATGACGCCCTCGGCCACCAGGGCCTCCACCTCGGCCAGGATGTCCCCCGGCCGACGGTCCTTCTCCTTGCCTCGCAGCGCGGGCACGATGCAGAAGGTGCAGGTGTTGTTGCAGCCCACCGAGATCGAGACCCAGGCCGCGTAGGCGCTCTCCCGGCGGGTGGGCAGGGTGGAGGGGAACGCCTCCAGGGACTCGGCGATCTCCACCTGGGCCTCCTGCTGGACCCGGGCCCGGTCCAGCAGCGCCGGCAGCTGGCCGATGTTGTGGGTGCCGAAGACCACGTCCACCCACGGAGCGCGCCGGACGATGGTGTCCCGGTCCTTCTGGGCCAGACAGCCGCCGACGGCGATCTGCATCCCAGGCCGGGAGGCCTTCTTGGGCGCGAGTTGGCCGAGGTTGCCGTACAGACGGTTGTCGGCGTTCTCCCGGACCGCGCAGGTGTTGAACACCACCACGTCGGCGGCCTCACCGTCCTTGGCGGCGCGGACGTATCCCGCGTCCTCCAGCAGCCCGGCGAGCCGCTCCGAGTCATGGACGTTCATCTGGCACCCATGGGTGCGGATCTCGTAGCTTCGATCAACGCCCATGGTCGTGTTGCGGTCGCTCGTGCTCATGGCACAAGGGTAGGCGGTGCCGGGGACACCTCCCGACCCGCTCACCCCCGCCACCGGAGGAGCCCTCGGGCGCCCAACCGGTCACCCGTCCCACCAGGACGGACTCCTGAGGACGGCCCCTCCGGGCCGGTCCTCGGGTACCGGTACCGGGCCTGACTTCCCCCTCCAGGACACGCCCTCAGGTACCGGGCCTGACCCCCACCTCCAGGACAGACCCCTCAGGTACCGGGCCTGACTTCCCCCTCCAGGACACGCCCTCAGGTTCCGGGCCTGTCCTGGGGGATACGCTCCAGCAGCCCGCGCAGATCGTCCGCATGCTCCTCCTCCTGCGCCAGCAGGTCCTCGATCAGCCGCCGGGTGGTGGGGTCGTCGTCCCCCAGCCACTGGGCGATCTCGGTGTACGAGGCGATGGCGATCCGTTCGGCGACCAGGTCCTCCTTGATCATCTCGACCAGGCTGTCACTGGCGTCGTACTCGGCGTGGGCCCGGGAGCTGAGGGTGTCCGGGTTGAAGTCCGGGTCCCCGCCCAACTGCGCGATGCGCTCGGCCAGTCGGTCGGCGTGCTCCTGCTCCTCCCGCGCGTGCTCCAGGAACTCGGCGGCCACCGGCTCGGAGTACATCCCGGAAGCCGTGTAGTAGTGGCGCTTGTAGCGCAGCACACAGACGATCTCGGTGGCGAGCGCCTCGTTCAGCACACGCAGTACCCGTTCGATGTCCGCGCCGTAGGCGCCGGTCACCGGGCCCTTGTCGATCTCCTGCCGGGCACGTTCGCGAATGGTCTGGATGTCGGTCAGAAACTCGGCCACGACCTGCTCCGTCCTCGATGACTTCGGTCGCCCTCAACCCCGGGGGAAGCAGCGCTCACCGCCTGCCCGGGCGAGGGGTGTTCGCCCGGTTTCCCGCGATCATGGAGCGGAAACGCGGCGGCCGGAGCGCGCTTGGGCGACCTCGGGAACGGCGCCCGGGGACGCCCGGAGTCGCCCGGAGTCACGGCCGGGGGGCGAGGGCCACCGTCATGCTGATGCGCTTGCCGCCCTCCGGCAGCAGCGCGATGGTCAGGTCACGGGCGAGCCGACAGATCAGCGGCCAGCCGCGTCCATGGACCTCGGTGGGCACCGCGCGGGTGGTGTCGGGCAGGTGGTGGCTGCGGTCCACGGCACACAGCCAGAGCCCCTCGGCCGTCCAGCGCGCGCGGAAGTCCACCAGCCCCCCGCCGTGCCGTACGGCGTTGGTGACCAGTTCCGAGGTGACCAGCAGGGCGTCGGCCACGAAGGTGGCGTGACGGTTCGCCCCGCCCTCCCGCAGGTGCTGGTCGATCAGGTGTCGCACCTGACGCCTGGCGTCCGAGGGGCCGGGCACGGCCACGGCCTCCCCGAGGACGTCGCCCTGTCGGCCGTCCTTCCGCACCTTGTCTTCGTCCACCGTCATCTCAGGGACCCGTGCCCCACATTCCGAGGGACATGCCTTCACGCTTCCCGCTCCAGGGGGACGTCCAGCGCCGCCTCGACGGTCGGCGCGGTGACGAAGAACGACAGCGACCCGGTGACCTCGAACAGCCGGTCCACCGTCTCGGAGAAGGTTCCGGCCAGCACCAGCGAACCGTTCCGGGCACGACGGACCCGCTGCGCGTCCAGCAACACGTGCAGGATCGTGGAGTCGGCGAAGTCCAGCCCGGACAGGTCGACGACGGTGCGCTCGGTCCCGTCCTCGCCCTCCCGGAGGAAGTCCGCCAGAAGAGGGCCGCTGTCGTAGTCGACGTCGCCCACCACCCGCACCACGGTGGCCCGTTGACCGCGCGCTCCGGTCAGGGTCCTGCGGGTGATCTCGGCTTCGTCTCTCATGGTCCCTTCCCCTGGTGGTGGCGCCCACGACGATCGTGGCTGACGCCGGTACGGGGCACGGCGGCCTCGTGGTGCCTGTCGACGGCGGAACGCCGTCCTGGCCACGAGGGCACCCTCACGGGAGGCGGGCCGCCCGAGCCTAACAGCCGGAGTTCCCCGCCATCCCGACGGCAACCCCACGACCAGGCACAACGGTCGACCAGCCGGCACGGCAACCGGGAACCGCGCGGGTACCGGAGGCCAACTCCGCTCCCTCGTCGGGGACTTGGGCCGCCCACGATGCACCGGGGTCGCGGCCTACCGAACCAGCGACTCCCGTCCGGCACGCAGGATGCCGGCGGCCCGGGGGAAGTCCCGGAGCCGCTCCGACAGCAGCGCGAGGGCGGGTGTCAGGGAGGCGGCCGGAACACCCCGGGCCTCCAGCACGCCCGCCGTCCACCGCAGGAAGTCCACGAACAGTCGGGCGTCGTCCACGTAGAGGCCGGCCGCGAGGAAGTCCAGGATGTGCGACAGGTCCTCGGCGGTGTGCTGGCGTTGCCGGGCGTCGTAGGCGGCCATCGCCGGGAAACGGGACTCCAGGTCGGCCATCACCTCGCTGACCAGCCGCGATCTGGTGGTACCGACCATCGTGTACTCCTGGTCGGCCAGGTGGGGCAGCCGGTCGACCAGGAACCCGCCCAGGGGTTTGTCCGGTACCCCGCGCTCCAGCACCTCGGCGGCGTCGCGGGCGTGCGAGGCCCAGGCGTTGGCCCCCAGTACCCGCGCGTACCGGCCGTCGGGGCCGAAGGCGGCGCCTCCGACCAGTACCGGCACCCCCACCGCCTGGCAGGCGGCGAGCGCGGCGTGGGCGGTCGGCAGCCTCGGGGCCAACGAGGAGGAGAGCGCCACCACCTGGGCCCCGGACCGGTGCAGGTGCTCCACCAGGTGGGGCGAGGGCACCTGGGCGCCCAGGAAGTCCACCGCCCAGCCGCGCAACCTGAGCACCTCCGACAGCAGCCGGGCGGGCAGGGCGTGCCACTCACCGTCCACACAGGCCACGGTGACCCTCGTGGCGCCGGCCCGCTCGGGGCGGCGGACCAGGGGGTGCCAGGCCATGGCCGCGATCGTCCGGTCGCAGATGGCCGTCGCGGCGTGCTCGGCGGCCACGCTCATCCGGTTGGCCGCCCACTCCGTACCCACCCGCCGTTGGACCGTCGCGATCACGTCCAGCAGCAGCGACTCGGGGTCGAGGCCCGCTTCCAGGGAGGCGAACACCGCGCCGACCGCGCCCGGTTCGTCCCTGCCGAGGACCGAGCCCCACAGGTCGTCGACCGTCCTGGCGGTGAGGTCGTCGGCCGGCCGGCCCTCCTCCAGCCTGGTCACCCTTCGCCCCACGGTGGGACGAAGGGGCCGTCGAAGGCGGGCGCGCCCACCGCCACCAGGGCCATGTCGTCCTTGCGCGCGTCGCCCACCCACTCGCTGGCCAGCATCTGTACGCGTTCGACCACCGCCTCCCCCGGGAGGCCGGCGCACTCGGCCAGGGCGTCCCTCAGGCGCCGCTCGCCGAACAGTTCGCCGCCGAAGGGGCCGCCGCGCGCCTCGGTGATCCCGTCGGTGTACAGCAGGCACACCTCTCCCGGAGCGACCACGGTCTCCACCGTGGTGGCGTCCACCGAGGGCATGACGCCGACCAGGTTGCCGCTGGTGGGCACCGTCTCCACCGACCCGTCACGCCGTACCACCAGCGGAGGCAGGTGTCCGGCGCTGGTCAGCCGCAGCCGCACGTCCGGGCCCCGGCGTACGGCGGAGGCCAGCACCAGGGTGGCGAACCGGGTGTGGCGGGTGGTGAGCAGCGCCCCGTTCAGCAGGTTGAGCACCCGGTCGTGGTCGCGCGCCATCGGAAGCAGGGCGTGCAGGGTGTTGCGGATCTTGCCGGTGAGGACGGCGGCCTCCAGTCCCTTGCCGCACACGTCGCCGAGCACCACCAGCGACTCCTCGTTCTCGTCCGCCCCCGGGTGGACGTCGTAGAAGTCGCCGCCGACCCGTTCGCTCACCCCCGAGGCGCGGTAGCCGCCGGCGAACTCGATGCCGTGGACCCGGTGCAGCCTGGGCGGCAGCAGCTCCCGCATCAGGGTCTGGGTGATGGCGGCCTGCTCGGTGTACATCCGGGCCGCCGACAGGGCGATGCCGGCGCGGGCGGCGAAGAGTTGGGCGAACAGCTCCTCGCCCTGGGTGAACGCCGTGTGGTCGGTACGGCGCAGCAGTACCAACGCGCCGGCGGGCACACCGTGACCGGGCAGCGGGGTGACCACCACCGAACCGAGCGGGCCCTCGAAGCCCGGGGGCAGCACCCACTCCGGCACGCTGGCCGGGTCGATCCAGCGGGAGGCCACGGGCGGGAAACCCCGCAGGGCCTCGGCGAGTCCGGGCATGGTCGCCGCCCGCGCCCGGCGTCGCACCCGGGAGACCTCGCCGTCAGGGGCGCAGCGGGTGAGGACCAGGTGGGCGGCGGGATCCCCCGCGACCACCACGGCGGCGTCGGCGAGGTGCTGGACCGCGTGGCGGGCGATGGTCTCCATGGAGCGGTTGACGTTGAGGGAGGACAACAGCTCGTCCGAGACCTCGGCCAGGAAGGCGATGCGGTCCCGCTCGTCGCCGAGGCTGCGGTCCGCCAGCTGGCGTTCGGTGTCGTCCAGCAACCACCAGACGAACTCGCCCTGTTCACCCGGTGTGGGGTGGGCCTCGTAGAGCCGCTCGCCGAGGGGACCCCGAGCGGCGGTCGCGGTGCCGGGGGCCTCGACCAGCTCCCGGTGGGCGTCGGTCAGCCACGGCGGGGCGAACCCCTCCAACCGTCGGCCGGGCGCCGCGTCCGGGAACAGCCGGCGGGCCATGGAGTTCAGTCGGGTCAGCGTGCCCGTACCGTCGGCGACGAGTACCGGACAGGGGGCCTGCTGCCAGGCGTCCCCGATACCCGGGGAGAGGAGGGAGCTTCCCTCGGCGGTGCCGTCGCTCAGCGGGCCCATCCGACCTCCTCGTCGTCCCGGGGCCCCGATCGGGGGCGGGCCACCGGCCACCGTGCGCCCGGCCGACCGGCACCGCCCCGAGGACCTCCGCGGGCGGGAGTACGAGGAGTGGGTTACTCCCCGGTCCTGACGGGCCACTGTGTCACACCGTGCGATGCGCCCCCATCAGCCACGTCCCGCCGTCCGCCCCCGCACAGGGCCCGGCAAAGGCCGGGCAGACGGCTCCCCCAGGGGGCGCGGGCCTGGCAGGATCGCCCCCTATGGTGAAGCTCCCGCTCCGACGCCCCTCCCGGCGGCAGCTCCTGCGCGCCGGCCTGGCCGTACTGGTGACCCTGGGCCTGCTGACCTGGTGGCTGGTGCCCGGCGGCAAGCAGGAGCCCCGGGGAAGCGTCGACCTGGCCACCGGGGTGAGCACCGGGGTGTACGCCCGGTACGGGAACCTGCTCAAGGAGTACCTGGCCGAGGAGCTTCCCAAGGTGGACGTGACGGTGCACTCCACCGAGGGCTCGGTGCAGAACATCCAGAAGGTGGTGAGCGGCGGCGCCGACTTCACCATCGCCGCCGCCGACGCGGTCAACGCCTACCAGACCTCGCACCCCGCCGAGGCCAGCCGTCTACGCGCCTGCGCCCGCCTGTACGACGACTACATGCAGCTGATCGTGCCCCAGGGCTCCTCGATCCGCAGCACCCGTGACCTGCGCGGACGGCGGATCGGCATGGGCCAGCCCCGGTCCGGGGTCAGCCTGATCGCCGAACGCCTGCTCAAGGCCGCCGGGTTGAGCGTGGCCCGCGACATCACACCGGTGCGGGCCGGCATCGACCAGATGCCGGACATGCTGCGCCGGGGGCAGATCGACGCGTTCTTCTGGTCCGGGGGGATGCCGACCGGAGCCATCGAGAAGCTCGCCCGACGGGAGCGGATCTCCCTGGTGCCCCTCGGGAACCTGCTGCCCGCCCTCCAGCGCCAGGGCCGCAGCGCGGACCAGTACCGCTCGGCGATGATCCCCAACGACGCCTATCCCCACATCGAGCAGGACAAGCCGGTGGAGACGGTGGCCGTGGCCAACCTGCTGATCACCACGGACCGGGCCGACGCCGCCCTCACCGAGGGGCTGACCCGCACCGTGATCAACAACCGTGACCACATAGGGCGTCAGGTGCACGCGGCGCAGCTGGTGGACCTGCGTACCGCGATCTACACCGACCCGCTGCGGCTGCACGCCGGAGCCGCCCGCTACTACCGCTCGGTCAAGTCCTGACGCCGATCCTGCGCCCGCCCGGGGACCGTGTCGCCGTGGGCCGGGGAGACCGGTGAACGCGCGCTGGTGCCGTACGCGGCGGGCCGGGGCACCAGGGACACCGCGCGGTACCGGCGACACCGGCGCGAGGAGGCCGCTCCCCAGGGCGACCCAGGGACTGGCGGGTGGCTCCCGGGAGATCGGTGAGCGCGTTCTGGTGTGGTGGGTCGCAGGCGGAGAAGGAGTACGACGCGGCCCGTCGGCGGCCCCGACCGCCATGGCGACAACGCGGGAGGACCCGGCCACGCGAGGTGACGCCGCACGCACCCCTCGCGGCGACCCGAACGACGCGCCCTAGTCGACGTTCGCCACCCGCACCCCCGGGGTGACCGTGCAGGGCTCGGGTTCGGTACGCGGCAGGGAGAGCGTCACCCGCAGTCCGGTCGGATCGTTGTGGCCGTACGACAGGTGCCCCCCGCCGGCCGCGAGCAGCGCACGGCAGATGGAGAGCCCCAGGCCCGAGCCCGGGATGTTCTGGTGACGGCCGCTGCGCCAGAAGCGGTCGCCGACCCGGCTCAGTTCCTCCTCGGCCAGTCCCGGGCCCTCGTCGGCGACGACCACCAGCACCCGGTCTCCGTCGACCTCGACGGCCACCGTCACCGCACCGCCGGTGGGCGTGAACTTGAGGGCGTTGTCCACCACCGCGTCCAGGGCGCTGGAGGCGGCGACCGGGTCGCCCCAGGCGGTGACCGCCCTGGGGCCGGTGTTGCACAGGGTGACGCCCTTCCGTTCGGCGACCGGGCGCCAGGACGTCACCCGCTCGTCGACCAGCCTTGCCACGTCCAGCAACTGGAGGTTGGCCGGGGCGTGTTCGGCCAGGGCCAGGTCCAGCAGGTCGTCCAGTACCTGGGCCAGCCGCCGTCCCTCGGCCTGGACCGCCGGGAACTCCTCGTTGCCCTCGGGCAGTTCCAGGCCCAGCAGTTCGATACGCAGCAGCAGGGCGGACAGGGGGTTGCGCAGCTGGTGCGAGGCGTCGGCCACGAAGGCCCGCTGCTGTTCCAGCACCTCCTCCACGTGGTCCGCCATCTCGTTGAAGGAGCGGGCCAGCCTGCGGAGTTCGGGCGGACCGCCGAGTCCGGCCACCCGGGACTGCATCTTGCCGGTGGCGATGTCGTGCGCCGCCCGGTCCAGGTTGCCCACCGGACGCAGCACCCAGCTGGTCAGCCGGAACGCGGCGACCACCGCCAGCAGCATCGCCAGTCCCTCGCCCAGGGCGATGGGCAGCCAGCCGTGCAGGATGCGGGACCGCAGCTGGCCCGTGGGCGAGTCGGTGAGGACGACGGCCACCACGTCCCCGTCCCGGATCACCGGGGAGGCGACCGCGATACGTCGGTCCTGCCAGGGCCACACCTGGTCGGGGTCGTGGCTGCGCCGGCCGGCGAGGGCCTCGGCGAAGGCGTCGGCCCCCTGCCCCTCGGGGATCCGCAGTCCCTCGGGGGCGGAGGCTATGGCCCGGCCGTCCCGGTAGAAGACGCCGGCCCGGATGCCGTACAGCTCGTGGTAGCGCTTCAACTCGTCCCGGAGGATGTCCAGTTTGAGTCGCTCGTCGGCTCGCTGCGAGGTGGAGGTGGGCCCGGTGGTGACGGACTGGGCGAGTGCGGAGAACCGCGCGGTGTCGTCGATCCGGTCCACCAGGACCCGCTGCTGCTCGGCCGCCGCGATGCTGGCCGCCAGGGGGAACCCCAGGGCGAGCAGCACCCCGGAGAGCAGGAAGATCAGCAGCGGGAGGAGGCGAGTACGCACGGGGTGACGGTAGCCGGATCAGTTCGCGGGCGGGACCAGGCGGTAGCCCACTCCCCGTACGGTCTGTATCAGGGCCGGCAGCCCCAGCTTGGAGCGGAGCGAGGCCACGTGCACCTCCAGGGTGCGGCCGGTGCCCTCCCAACTGGTGCGCCAGACCTCGCTGATGATCTGCTCCCGCCGGAAGACCACTCCCGGCCGCTGGGCGAGCAGGGCCAGCAGGTCGAACTCCTTGCGGGTCAGGGTGACCACGGCGTCCTGGACGGTGACCCGGCGGGTGGGCAGCTCGATGGTCAACGAGCCCAGCTCCAGCGCCCCCTCGGGCTGCTGGTCCTCCGCCGCGACCGCCTCCTCGGCCTGGCTGCGCCGGCTGACGGCGTGGATCCGGGCCAGCAGTTCCCCGGTGTCGTACGGCTTGACCACGTAGTCGTCAGCCCCGAGGTTGAGCCCGTGGATGCGGGAGCGCACGTCCGCCCGGGCGGTGACCATGATCACCGGTGTGGCGGTGAGTTTGCGGATACGGCCGCAGACCTCGAAGCCGTCCTGGTCCGGCAGGCCCAGGTCGAGCAGCACCACGTCGAAGGGGCCGCTCCCGCCGTCGGGCAGCAGACGGGCGAGGGTCTCCTCGCCGTTGCGGGTATGCACGACCTCGAAGCCGTGGCGGCCGAGCACCGCGCTCAGCGCGGAGGCGACCCGCTCGTCGTCCTCGACCAGTAGCAGTCTCACCCGCCGGCCTCTCTTCCTTGACGACCGATGGCTCGTGGGGCTTGCACACCGAATCATCACCGACACGTCAACAACCGGCGGTGTCGGTGCGCCTACCGTTATCCGAACGGCATCGAAGTTCAGGTGAGCTTGACCACGGGGCGCCACGACCTCGCACTCCGTGTAGTCGAATGCGGCCAGATCGTTATGCTCAATTTCCCCTCAGAAGTAATGACGCTGGTGGCGGGCTGTTAATAAGGTCCTCGGAACCGACGAGGACGGAGCGAGACGCCGATGAGCGAAGTATCGGTGACCAAGGACACCGCTGGCGGGACGGAGGACCTGGTCGTACTGGACAACGTCAACAAGCACTTCGGCTCGTTGCACGTCCTCCAGGACATCGACCTGACCATCGCTCGCGGCGAGGTCGTCGTCGTGATCGGACCCTCCGGCTCAGGGAAGTCAACCCTGTGCCGCACCATCAACCGCCTGGAGACGGTTGACTCCGGTCACATCTCCATCGACGGCAAGCCCCTGCCCCAGGAAGGCAAGGAACTGGCCAAGCTGCGCGCCGACGTCGGCATGGTCTTCCAGTCCTTCAACCTCTTCGCGCACAAGACCGTGCTGGAGAACGTGCTGCTGGGGCAGTTGAAGGTCCGCAAGAGGCCCAAGGCCCAGGCGACCGAGCGGGCCCGGGAACTGCTGGACCGGGTGGGAGTGGGCAACCAGGCCGACAAGTACCCCGCGCAGTTGTCCGGCGGTCAGCAACAGCGGGTCGCCATCGCCAGGGCCCTGGCGATGGAGCCGAAGGTGATGCTCTTCGACGAGCCCACCTCGGCGCTCGACCCGGAGATGATCAACGAGGTCCTGGAGGTCATGCAGCAGTTGGCCCGTGAGGGCATGACGATGGTCGTGGTCACCCACGAGATGGGTTTCGCGCGCTCGGCCGCGAACCGTGTGGTCTTCATGGCTGACGGACGGATCGTGGAGCAGGCGACGCCGGACCAGTTCTTCAGCAACCCGCGAAGTGAAAGGGCGAAGGACTTCCTGTCCAAGATCCTGCACCATTGACGCCGGCTCGCCGGGCTTGTGCTCCCGGTGAGGTCACGACGCCCGACGTCGCCACCGACGTCACCTCGACGTCACAGACGACGCGAACACGAAAAAAGCAAAGGGATGTAACACCATGAACCTCCGTAAGACCGCCGCGGTGACGGCCGTCGTTCTGAGCCTCGCCGCCACCGCGGCCTGTGGTGGCAAGTCGGGCTCGGCCGGCGACAACGAGGACACCGACGAGTCGAAGCTTCCGACCTACAAGGTCGCCAAGGACGTCGACGTCGACTCCCCGACCCTCAAGGCCGCCCAGAAGCGCGGCAAGCTGATCATCGGCGCCAAGTCCGACCAGCCCTACCTGGGCATCAAGGACGCCGACGGCAAGTACACCGGCTTCGACATCGAGATCGCCAAGATGGTCGCCGCCGACCTCGGCTTCTCCGAGAAGCAGATCCAGTTCAAGACCATCGACTCCTCGATCCGGGAAACCGCGATCAGCAAGGGTCAGGTGGACCTGATGGTCGGCACCTACACCATCAACGACGAGCGCAAGAAGCAGGTCAGCTTCGCGGGCCCGTACTACATGGCCGGCCAGGACCTGCTGGTGCGCCAGGACGACGACTCCATCAAGGGTCCCGACAGCATCAAGGGCAAGAAGGTCTGCTCCATCCAGGGTTCCACCCCGTTGCAGAACCTCAAGGACAACAAGGCCAAGTACGGCGCCACGACCTCCGAGTTCGGCAAGTACTCGGACTGCGTGAAGCAGGTCATCGACGGCCAGGTGGACGCCATGACCACCGATGACGCGATCCTCAAGGGCTACGCCGCCCAGCGGCCCAAGAAGCTGAAGGTGGTCGGCAAGACCTTCAGCGAGGAGCCCTACGGCATCGGCATGAAGAAGAACGACAAGGCCCTGCGGGACGCCGTCAGCGACGCCATCGAGGCGCACCAGAAGAACGGCGACTACAAGAAGGTCTACGAGGAGACCCTGGGCAAGTCCGGCTCCGACTACACCAAGCCGCCGGCCCTGGAGCGTTACTGATCACCACCGGGTGAGGCCGGCCCCCGGCTCGGCCCACCCACCGCCCGCGCCCCGTACGCCCGCTCGCGGGTGGGCGTACGGGGCGCGGTCTTCCCTGACCGCCCCGCGTAGGCACTGTGCAGCGGCTTTCGGGACAAGTCCGTGACTCCCAGCCGAAGTTCACGCTGAACCGCGTACGCACCACGAGGTACCTCCTCATGAATGTGTTGCTTGATCACTTCGACCTGTTCCGCGAGGGATTCGTCAAGACGGTCTCCCTGACCGGTGCCAGCGCACTGCTCGCGCTGGTGCTGGGCCTGATCATCGCCGGTTTCCGGGTCTCCCCCGTACCCCCCCTACGCTGGTTCGGCACCGCCTGGGTGAACGTACTGCGGAACACGCCGCTGACCGTGGTGTTCATGGTGGCCGTGTTCGTACTGCCCCAGATCCTCTTCCCCGACTGGAACTACTTCGTCCTGGCCACCCTGGCGCTGGGCTGCTACACCTCCTCGTTCGTGTGCGAGGCGGTCCGCTCCGGCATCAGCACCGTTCCGGTGGGCCAGGCCGAGGCGGCCCGCAGCATCGGCATGACCTTCTTCCAGACGCTGCGGATCATCGTGCTGCCCCAGGCGACCCGTACCGTGCTGCCCCCGCTGAGCAGCATCCTGATCGCGCTCACCAAGAACTCCGCCATCGCCGGCGCGTTCAACAACCCCGAGCTGTTCAGCGTGCAGAAGACCCTCAGCGACAAGGGCTTCAACGTCATGGTGATCTTCATCTGGGTGGCCCTCGGCTACCTGATCATCACCTTCTTCATCAGTGGCGTCTTCCGGCTGCTGGAGCGCCAGATGGAGGTGGCCCGATGAGTTCCGTCCTCTACGACGCCCCGGGCCCCCGCGCCAGGGCACGCAACCTGATCCTCAGTGTGGTCGGGTCGCTGTTCGTGGCCGGGCTGGTGGCCTTCGCGGTCTACCGGCTGGCGGACAAGGGCCAGTTCGCCCCGGAGATGTGGGACATCTTCAACTACTCCAACGTGCGGAGCACCATCGCCGAGGGCATCGTCAGCACCCTCAAGGCCTTCGTGCTGGCGGCGGTGCTGTCCCTGTTGCTGGGTGTCCTGCTCGCCGTGGCCAGGCTCTCCGACCACAAGCCGCTGAGCTGGCTGGCCACCGTCTTCATCGAGCTGTTCCGCTCACTCCCCCTGCTGATCACCATCTACGTGCTGTGGGTGGGGGTGTTCTCCAAGGACCCGCTGTGGGCCGTGGTGTTCGGCCTGACGATCTACAACGGCTGTGTGCAGGCCGAGGTGCTGCGCGCCGGCATCCTGGCCGTGCCGAAGGGCCAGTCGGAAGCGGCCTACGCCCTGGGCATGAGCAAGACCCAGGTCATGGTGACGGTGCTGATCCCCCAGGCGGTCCGCTCCATGCTGCCGACCATCATCAGCCAGCTGGTGGTGACCCTGAAGGACACCTCGCTGGGCTTCATCGTCACCTACGAGGAGCTGCTGTACGCGGCCCGACAGATCGCCAGCACCACGGTCGTCAACGGCGAGGACCCCTACGTCCCCGTGGTGATCGTCCTCGGCAGCCTCTACATCGCCCTGTGCATGTTGCTGTCCGCGTTCGCCACCTGGATCGAGAAGCGCGGCCGTCGCGCCAAGTCCGGGATCGCGGTGGCCCCGGCCGAGGCGATGGACGACCCGCTGGAGGCGGAACAGATCCGCAAGGCCGACGGCTGAGAAGGCGACGGACCCACACCGGGTGAGCACGCCAGAGGGGCGGTGGAGCATCAGGCTCCGCCGCCCCTCACTTGACGCCCGCACATGCAGTCGGTTGCATACCGTTGTGATCGCTCATCCGCCCGGCAGCCCGCCAACTCCCGCCCCCCACACGGCCGCTGAACGCGGGAGGGCGGGCGAGCCACCCACCACGGCGGCCAACGACCCGGGTGCCGAGGCGGCACGGTGACGGGCGATCACCCCGGAGTGCTGATCGTCGGCGCCGGTCCGGTGGGGCTGACCCTGGCCCTTCTCCTGGCGCGGTACGGGGTGCGCTCGACCGTGCTCGACGCCTCCTCGGGCGAGCCCGTACGCCGGGAGTCCCGCAGCTGTGTCCTGCGCCCCGAGACCGCCGCGTTCCTGCCCTCCGGGCTGGTCCTCCAGAGCGCCCGATGGCACCGCTGGCGCACCGAACGCCGGCGGCAGACGATGCAGTCACTCGACCTGGACTCCGACCACTCCCCCGTTCACCTGTCCCAACACAGTCTGGAGGCCGCGCTCCGGGAGGCGCTGTCCCGGGAGCACCTGGCGCGGGTGGTGCCGCACAGCCACGTGGACCAGGTGGAACAGGACGACGAGGGAGTGCGTGCGCACACCCGGGGTGGCGACGGTCGATGGTGGCGGGGCGCGTACCTGGTGGGCTGCGACGGCGCCAGATCCACCGTGCGCAAACTGATCGGAGTGCGGTTCGCCGGCCGCACCTCGGTGGAACGGCACGCGGTGGCCACCCTGCGGGTGCGACTGCCCTGGGAGGAGGAGGCACTCCTCCATCGGGAGATGCCCGGCAGTGGCGAGGAGGTGCTGGCCCGCCCTCTTCCGCGCGGACTGTGGCGGCTGGACTGGCTGCTGCCGCCACAGGGCGAACTGGTCACCCCCGAGGCCCTGTTGGAGCGGGTACGGGACTCCCTGTCCACCTGGCACGGTGTCGACGAGTCGGAGCTGCCTCCGTACGAGCTGCTGGACACCGGGGTGCACGTGTGCCACCAACGTCTGGCTCAACGGTGGCGTTCAGGGCGGGTGTTCCTCGCCGGAGACGCCGCGCACCTGGTCGGCGCCCTGGGGGTGCAGTCGGTCGACGAGGGGATCCAGGACGCGGCCAACCTGGCGTGGAAGCTGTCCGTCGCCCTGCGCGAACCACGTTCCGCACGCGACGAGGAGGCCCTGGACACCCTGCTGGACAGCTACGAGCGCGAGCGCAGGACCACGGTGGGCGCCCGCCTCCGCGCCGTGGACCAGTCGCTGCCGCTGGTGCGTTCCGAACGGGGGCTCCGCGTCAGACTGCCGGGCAAGACCACCCGCCACCACCTGAGCCTGCTGACCGACGGCCACCTGGGACGCGGCCCCATGGGTGCGCCCGCCCTCTACGACCGCTCCCCCCTGGCGGCCGGCAAGCACGTGCTGGCCCAGTCGGTCCCGGTGGAGACCCAGGTCGGCGCCCCGGTGGTGGACGTGCCGGTGGTCGCCGCGAACGGTGCCCGGGGGCGCCTGCGGGACTGGTGCGGGGGCCCGGGGGGCGAGCTGCTGGTGCTGTTCACGGCCCCCGGCACCGGGGTCTGGGACAGCAGGCACTGGCTGTCGGCCGGGTTGATGCCCGAGCTGGTCTCGGTGGTCTCCTCCCTCCCGCTGCGTACCGGTCTGCTGGTGACCGAGGAGTACCCGGGCGCTCCGGCACACTCCGTACTGGTGATACGAGCCGACGGCCACCTGGTGGCGGCGACCGCCGGGGTCCAGGCGGAGGCCCTGCGGGACTGTGTCGTCGCCCTCCGGGGTGAGTCGTTACGTGAGGAGCACCGGGCCGTCGGCAGCGGGTGACCACTCCACCCCCGACTGCCGCCTGGCGACGGGGAGTTGAGTCCCTTCGGCCGGTCCGTGACCTTTCGGCGGGTGCCCACGCGCCCTGCTGTGGCCAGTGTCCTCGCGCACCTCTCGGCGTCCGCTCGGTCGCGAGACAGCGCTCGGGCTCGCGTCGTGCGCGGACTCGGCGTCCAGCCCGCTGGCGCACGCGGCAACCCGGGGTTCGTGGGGGCGCGGTCCCCTCGGCCCGTGGTCGTCGGTCGGCCGTGGCCGAGTACGTTCCCCTGCCGGGTAGGCAAGGGGAACGGAGTGGGTACGGCTCCCGGGTGGGTGCCCCTGCCGTGCGAGGGGCACCGGCCCTGTCCGGGACCGGCCTCCCCGGGTTCCGTCCCCCAGCTCCGTCCCGGGGTACACCCCGCGGAGCCCCTGTGGTGGTGCGCTGGTCTTCGGGTGGCATCGAGCCGGGGCTCCTCTCTGTCCGTGGGTGCGCTCCGTCGATGGGGGCTGGACGGGGACTGGGTCACCGACAGTGGCTCGGGGCGGTGGTTCGGCTCGCGGAGTACGAGGGGCGCCCTCCCCTGGCCGGTGGGGTCCTCGGTGGTTCCCTGTCGGCGCTGTCCCCGGTCTGTCCCCGGTCGCGGCCTCGGGCCCCGGGCAGTGGGCGGGGACACGGTCGGCTGGCGGCCGGACCGTGTCCGCCCCGAGTCCGCTCGCCGGCCGGCAGGGCTGGCGCATGTCCCGCCGCTTCTCCCCGCCCCCGGTGCCCGTCGGAGGGGGCCGGTACGGGGCCGGCTCGTCGGGGTCGGTGACGAACAGGGCGAGGTGATGTGGCGCCCCTCGGGGCCGGCCGCGGAGTGCTCGGGGCAGGATGTCGGGGTACGCGTGACCTGCGCGAACACGAGCGAGTGTCCGGCCGTGCTCGGCGAGTGGGCGTACCCGTGGGTCGGCGAGGTGGGCCGCGACCGATGGAGGTTCCCCACGACCGGGCGTCGACGGTGCCGGCGCCGTTCCCCGACCCCACGGTCCACGGCCCGGCGCGGTGGCGCCGGCACGGACACGTACGCGTCCACGACGGATGTGTGAACGGAAGTGCCCAACTGTTGGGCGGCACTTGACCGGTCCGACGCGACTTGCTGTACTCGGCGGCTATGAACGGCACACAGCTGTACCGCTGGCGGAGGGTCCACGTGGACCTGCTCCGCTATGCCGGCTGCGTGTGTCGGCGTTCGTACTGAGCTTCCACCCCATCGCGCCCCGACCAGCGCAATGGGTCGTTCATCTTCTGACTCAGAACGGACTCCCATGCCCCTCCTTCCCGACACCCCCGCGCCTGTTGCCGACGTCGCTACCGATGCCGGTCGCACCACTTCGCCCTCCCCCACGCCGAACGCCGCGACGGTCGTCGCTCCTCGCCCAGCCCCCGAAGGGCAACAGCACCAACAACGGGGCGGCAAGGGAGAGTTGACGCCCCCGCACAGCGACACCGAGGCGCTGGAGACCGCGTCGACGCCAGGCCGTCGTACGCGCGGTGAGGGCCCCACCCCCACCCAACTGTTGGAGTTCGTCCAGCGCGGTGTGCTGGACGCGGAGCTGATCGCCTCCCTGCCACTCGACCCCGAGGAGCGCACCTGGCTACGGCTGGAGGGACCCGAGGGGAGCGAGGCGTGGTTGATCGCCTGGCCGCCGGGAACCGGCACCGGGTGGCACGACCACGGAGGCTCCCACGGTGCCTTCGCCGTGGCGCGGGGCGGGCTCACCGAGGACTCCCTGGCGGTGCGCCTTCCGACCGAGGGGTGGAAGACCCTGGAGCTGGCCGAAGGCGTTGACCGGGTACGGGAGTTGGCGGACGGTCGTGGCCGTGCGTTCGGCGCCCACCACGTCCACCAGGTCCTCAACAACTCGCCCCAGGACCACGCGATCTCCGTGCACGCCTACTACCCCCCGCTGCCGAGTATGCGTCGCTACAGCCGCGACGGTGCCACCCTCCGCCTGGAAGAGGTGGAGCTTCCCGGGGAGTGGGAGTGAGCGGGATCGAGGAGCTGTTGGCCTCCGCCCGGTCGGAGCTGGGGCGCCGTCTGCACCCCCACGAGGCCCACGCGCTGTCCCGTGAGGGCGGGTTACTGGTGGACATCCGCTACGCCTCTCTTCGGGAACGGGACGGTGTGGTGCCGGAGGCACTGATCGTGGAGCGCAACGAACTGGAGTGGCGGCTCGATCCGTTGGGCTCCCACCGGGTGGCCCAGGCGGTCGACCACGAGGTGGCCGTGGTCGTGCTGTGCAACGAGGGCTACGCCTCCAGCCTGGCCGCACTCTCCCTACGTCGGCTCGGTCTGCGGTACGCCACCGACCTGGTCGGTGGTTTTCAGGCGTGGCGAGCGGCGGGACTCCCTGTCACAGCTGGCCCGGGCCGGGTGGCCCCTCCGGTGGTCGCCGACTAGAGCTCCCAGTCCTCCTCGGCCTGTTGCCCCGAGGAGGCTTCCGGGTCCTCGGCCGCCTCCGCCTCCATCGCCTCCCGGATCACTCGCCGGGACAGGTCCTCCCCGTACCCCTTGCGGGCCAGCAGGCCCGCAAGGCGCCGTATCCGCCGCTGTCTGTCGAGCCCTCTGGTGGAGCGCAGTTTGCGTTCCACCAGAGCCCTCGCCGTACGGACCTCCTGGTCGGTGTCCAGCTGTGACACCGCCGCCTCGATGACCTCGGACTCCAACCCCTTGGTTCGCAGCTCACGTGCGAGCGCCCGTCGGGCCAGCCCCTTGCTGTGGTGGCGGGACTCCACCCACGCGTCGGCGAAGGCGTCGTCGTCGATCATGCCGGCTTCCTCGAAGCGGGCCAGCACGGTCTCGGCGACCTCGTCGGGGATCTCCTTGCGGCGCATCGCCTCAGCGAGTTGGGCGCGTGTCTTGGGGCTGCCGGTCAACAACCGCAGGCACAGCGCCCTGGCCCGTTGCTCTGGGCTGGCCGTGGAGGCCTGACCCATCTCGTCGGTGCCGTCACCGAAGGGGGCCGAACCCGTCCCGGAACTGCGTGAGTTGGGCGCCCTCCGTCCGCCTTTGATGCGCGGTGACCCCACCCCGGCCCTCGACGAGGCGGGGTCACCGCCGTCCTCATCCGCCCCGGCCGCCTCCGGGCCGGGCCAGGTGCTGCGACGTGTCATCCCCTAGCCCTTGGCAGCGGCCTTGGTGGCCTTGGTCGCCTTGACCGCGGGAGCTGGAGCTGGTGCCACGGGAGCGCTGTCCGTCCCGGTCGCCGCGTCCGTGCCGGGTTCCCCGGCGGCTGGCGGCTTCACGCCGATGCCCAGCTTCTCCTTGATCTTCTTCTCGATCTCGTTGGCCAGGTCGGGGTTGTCCCGCAGGAAGTTACGGGCGTTCTCCTTGCCCTGTCCCAGCTGGTCGCCCTCGTAGGTGTACCAGGCGCCGGACTTGCGGATGAAGCCGTTCTCCACGCCCATGTCGATCAGGCCGCCCTCGCGGCTGATGCCCATCCCGTAGAGGATGTCGAACTCCGCCTGCTTGAACGGCGGGGCGACCTTGTTCTTGACGACCTTGACGCGGGTGCGGTTGCCCACCGCGTCGGTGCCGTCCTTGAGCGTCTCGATACGACGGATGTCCAGCCGGACCGAGGAGTAGAACTTCAGGGCCCGCCCACCGGTGGTGGTCTCCGGCGAGCCGAACATCACGCCCACCTTCTCGCGCAGCTGGTTGATGAAGATGGCGGTGGTCTTCGACTGGCTCAGTGCACCGGTGATCTTCCGCAGAGCCTGGCTCATCAGCCGGGCCTGCAGGCCGACGTGGGAGTCACCCATCTCGCCCTCGATCTCCGCCCGGGGCACCAGAGCGGCCACCGAGTCGACCACGATCAGATCCAGGGCACCGGACCTAATCAGCATGTCGGTGATCTCCAGAGCCTGCTCGCCGTTGTCCGGCTGGGAGAGGATCAGGGAGTCCACGTCCACGCCCAGCTTCTTGGCGTACTCCGGGTCAAGGGCGTGCTCGGCGTCCACGAAGGCCACGGTGCCGCCGGCCTTCTGCGCGTTGGCCACGGCGTGCAGCGTCAACGTCGTCTTACCGGAGGACTCCGGGCCGTACACCTCCACCACGCGCCCCCGGGGCAGCCCTCCCACGCCGAGAGCCACGTCCAGTGCGGTCGACCCGGTCGGGATCACCTCGACCGGCTCGTTCGGCCGCTCGCCAAGGCGCATCACCGCGCCCTTGCCGAACTGCCGCTCAATCTGCGCGAGTGCGGCGTCCAGCGCCTTCTCGCGGTCGTTTCCTGCCATCGGTGCCACCCGGTTGTTCGTTTGAGTCGATCGCTTCACGTCGCAAGACGCTAGCGGCTGCCACTGACAATCCCTCCGAAAGCAGCCTCACAGGGGCCCACCGCACGGAGAAGCTCGCCGGTTTTCCCATGAGAATCGATGTTCGATTTTTGCGTCAAGTCACCCACCCTGCCTGTGGATAACTCCCGAAACAGCAGGTCAACTGGCCTTTCCAGCAGTCGATTTGAGAGGGGGAAGCCCGTCCGACGACACGTCAGAACGACCGTCACGCCCAACGATCACCCCTGCCAGGCTCTCCTCCGTCGACCTTCCGCCGGCCCTCACCGCTTGTCGGCCGGGATCTCCATCGCCACACACACCGCGCGCCAGACCCGTTTCGCCTCCCACCCGGCGGCCAGCGCCTCGTGGACCGTCCGCCCTCCCAGCTCGGACATCACATGGTCACGCGCGAAGGAGTCGGCGTAGCTCTCGCCGAAGTGGTCCGCCATCCGCTGCCAGAAAACCGTCAACCGCATGAGTCCCAGTCTCCCCCGGGGAAGTCACCCGCCCAACCACCGCACCCCCGCGGTCACCGCCACGGCCACGCCGATCACCACCAGGAACGGCGCTCTCACCAACAGTGCCACCCCGGCGGCGCCCACCCCGGCGGCGCGGGCGTCCACCGCCAGGGCGCCGTCGCCGCCGAAGGTCTGCTGAGCGGTGAGCGCCGCGAGCAGCGCCACCGGAACGAGTGCCGCGAGCCGTCGTACCAGGGGCCGTTCCAGGAAGCCCGCCGGCACCACCAGCCCCGACCACTTGGCCAGATAACACCCCACAGCCGTGAGCAGGATGGCCGTCCACACCGCCGCACCACTCACGACGACTCCCCCTCACGGCGCGCGGCGACGACGCGGCCGTGCACGGCCAGCACCAGGGGAGCGGCCAACGCCGCCACCAGCACCGGTACCCCAGCCGGGAGCAGGGGCAACGCCGTCAGCCCCAGCACCACCGCGACGACGGCGGTGGCCCGTTCCACGGTGGACCGCAGCATCGGGGCCAGCAGGGCGAGGAACACGGCGGGGCCGGCCGCGTCCAGGCCCCAGGCGTCGGTGTCCCCCAGGGCACCCGCGCCGACGGCGCCCAGCAGGGTGGTGAGGTTCCACAGCACGTACAGGGTGGCCCCGGTGACCGTGAAGCCCAGGCGGGCGGCCCGGCGTCCCTCCTGCGACAGGGCCACCACCGAGGTCTCGTCGATGACCCAGTGGGCGGCCAGCGGTCGTACCCCGCGCGGCAGGCGCAGCAGGGTGGACAGCCGCAGCCCGTAGAAGGCGTTCCGCACTCCGAGGAAGAAGGCCCCGGCCGCGGCGGTCAACGGGTTGCCGCCGGCGGCCAGTGCTCCCACCAGGGCGAACTGTGAGGCACCGGTGAACACCAGGAGGCTGAGGGCGCAGGTCTGGGCGAGGCTGAGCCCCGCGCCGGCCGAGGTCACCCCGAAGGCGAACCCCGACAGTCCCACGGCGATGCCCACGCCCAGGGCGTCACGGATGACGGCTCCGTCGTCGCGGGAGGCGGGTGGTGGGTTCGGGCTGTTGATGGCTGTGGTCTCCGTCGGTTCTGACACGGCCGCCACGCTAGGTCGGCGCGTGCTGGGTGGTCTTGTACGTTCTTGCGCTCCGTCGGCGCGCGGCGGCCGTGCGCCGACGGAGCGGCGTACCGGTGCACGCCCCGGCCCCGTCGACGCGGGTTCAGCGCGTCGCGCGTTCGCGTTGGTAGGCCCCCGGAGGCACCCCGACGATGCGGGAGAAGTGCCGACCCAGGTGTGCCTGGTCGGTGAACCCCACCGTCGGCGCGACCTCGGCCGGCGGCACCCCGGACTCCAGCAACGCACGGGCCCGGCGCACCCGCTCACTGGTGAGCCAGGAGTGCGGAGGCATTCCGTAGCGTTCCCGGAACGCCCGCAGCAGCGCGTACGGACTCACCGACAGCTCCCGGGCCAGGACCTCCAGGGTGGGTGGCCGCTGCATCCGTGACCCGAGGATCTCCCGTGCCCGCGCCGCGCTTCGCGCCCCCGCACCGGGTACCTCGCGGGTACCCGTCCCCCGGGCGTAGCGGGTGACCAGCCGCGCCACCGTCATCCGCAGCAGGCTGTCGGCGGCCAGTCCGTGCCCCTCCTCCGCCGCACGGTGCACGGCGGTGACCAGACGTACCGAGACGGAGTCGGTGATCACGGACTGGTCGAAACCCAGGGTGCCGGTGACGGTCGAGAACTCCGAAGCCAACTCCCGCACCAGCCGCTCGGTGGGATAGAGCGTGTAGTAGGCCCAGCCCTGGGCGGTCTCCGCGCGGGCGCTGTGCGCGACCTCGGGGTTGATCAGCACGATCTGACCGACACCCACCCGCTCGACACCGTGCGGCATCCCGACCCGCTCCACCCCGTGCACGATCGCCCCGATGACGTACCCCTGGTGGGCGTGGCGGGGGAAGGTGTGCCGCAGGTACCGGGCACGCAGCAGGTCGACTCCCGGCAGTTCGGGATGCCGCCAGTGACGCGCCCACTCCTCGGGGCCCGAACACGACGACCCGGTCTCCATGGCCCCATTCTGCGCGGTGGCGGAAGAGGGCGACCACCGTGTCTCGCCCCTCGACCAGGGCACTTGGCCGAACGGGCCGGGACGGTGGCCGAGCCCGCCGCCGGGCGGCCGGCGGCCGTCTGTCAGTGGCCGGGTGCACGATGGGTGCCATGGCTCGTTCGACAGGTCCCTCTCCGGTGTCCACGGCGCTGGAGGGCTTCTCCCCCGCGACCCGCGCCTGGTTCTCGGGGGCCTTCCACGCACCCACCGCCGCCCAGGAGGGCGCCTGGCGGGCCATCGCCGAGGACACGGACGCCCTGGTCGTCGCCCCCACCGGGTCCGGCAAGACCCTGGCTGCCTTTCTGGCCGCCCTCGACCGTCTCGCCTCCACACCACCCCCCGCCGACCCGGTCGCCCGCTGCCGGGTGCTGTACGTCTCCCCGCTCAAGGCGCTCGCGGTGGACGTGGAACGCAACCTCCGCAGCCCCCTGACGGGCATCCGTCAGGAGTGCCTGCGCCTGGGCCTGGAGGAGCCCCACATCGAGGTCGGCATCCGCTCCGGGGACACCCCGGCCAGCGAGCGCCGTTCCCTGAGCCGCCGCCCCCCGGACATCCTCATCACCACCCCCGAGTCGCTGTTCCTGATGCTCACCTCCTCCGCCCGGGAAGCACTGTCCGGGGTGGAGACGGTGATCCTGGACGAGGTGCACGCCGTCGCCGGCACCAAACGGGGCGCCCATCTGGCGCTCTCCCTGGAGCGGCTGGACTGGATGCTGGGCGCCGGGAACCGTGGCCCGGCCCGACGTATCGGGTTGTCGGCCACGGTCCGCCCGGTGGACGAGGTGGCCCGCTTCCTGTCCCCGGGACGGCGGGTGAGCGTGGTGCAGCCGCCCTCCGGCAAGCGCTTCGAGCTGTCGGTGGTGGTGCCCGTCGAGGACATGGGCGAGCTGGGCGGCGCCCCGGCGTCGGAGTCCGACGAGGGGGACCGCCCGTCCATCTGGCCCTCGGTGGAGGAACGGATCGCCGACCTGGTGCAGGAGCACCGCTCCACCATCGTCTTCGCCAACTCGCGGCGCCTGGCCGAGCGACTGTGCAACAGACTCAACGAGATCGCCTACGAACGCGCCACCGGCGAACCCCTGCCCGAGTCCCACAGCCCCGCCGAGCTGATGGCGGAGGCGGGCGCGGCACGCGGGGCACCGCCGGTGCTGGCGCGCGCCCACCACGGTTCGGTCTCCAAGGAGCAGCGCGCCCAGGTCGAGGAGGACCTCAAGGCCGGTCGGCTGCCCGCCGTGGTGGCCACCTCCAGCCTGGAGCTGGGTATCGACATGGGAGCCGTCGACCTGGTCGTGCAGGTGGAGTCGCCGCCCTCGGTCGCCTCCGGGCTGCAACGGGTGGGCAGGGCGGGCCACCAGGTGGGGGCGGTCTCCACGGGTGTGGTCTTCCCCAAGTACCGCGGTGACCTGGTCCAGTCCGCCGTGGTGACCGAACGTATGCGGGACGGGGCGATCGAGGCGCTGCGCGTGCCCTCCAACCCCCTGGACGTGCTCGCCCAGCAGCTGATCGCGGTCACCGCCATGAACACCTGGGACGTGGACGAACTCCTGCTGCTGGTGCGCCGCGCCGCACCGTTCTCCTCCCTCCCGGAGTCCGCCTTCCACGGGGTGCTGGACATGCTCGCGGGGCGGTATCCGTCCGACGCCTTCGCCGAGTTGCGCCCCCGGGTGGTGTGGGACCGTACGGCGAACACCGTCACCGGGCGGCCCGGCGCGCAGCGACTGGCCGTGACCTCGGGGGGCACCATCCCCGACCGGGGGCTTTTCGGGGTGTTCCTCGCCGGCTCCTCCTCCGGCGCTTCGGGGGGCCGCAGGGTGGGCGAGCTGGACGAGGAGATGGTGTACGAGTCGCGGGTGGGCGACGTGTTCACCCTGGGCACCAGTTCCTGGCGGATCGAGGACATCACCCGCGACCAGGTGCTGGTGACCCCGGCCCCCGGGGTCCCCGGACGGCTGCCGTTCTGGAAGGGCGACCAGCTGGGCCGGCCACTGGAGTTGGGCCGGGCCGTCGGCGCCTTCCTCCGCGAGGTCTCCGGCCTCTCCCCGGAAGCCGCCACCCGACGCCTCGTGGACGCCGGGCTGGACGAGCTGGCCTGCCGCAACCTGTTGGCGTACGTGGACGAGCAGCGCGCCGCGTGTGGACACGTACCCGACGACCGGACGATCGTGGTGGAGCGCTTCCGGGACGAGCTGGGCGACTGGCGGGTGGTGGTCCACTCCCCCTTCGGCGCGCAGGTCCACGCGCCCTGGGCACTGGCGCTGGCCGCCCGGCTGACCGAGCGGCTCGGGGTGGACGCCCAGGTGATGCACGCGGACGACGGGCTGGTGCTGCGGCTGCCGGACGCCGACCTGCTGGGCCTGGACCTGCTGGACGACCCGCTCACCGGTCCGCCGCCCACCGGCGACCTCGACCCGGAGCAGGCGCCGGTCGCCGCCGACGACGTGGTCTTCGACCAGGGGGACGTCGAACGCCTGGTCACCGACCAGGTGGGGGGATCGGCCCTGTTCGCCGCCCGGTTCCGGGAGTGCGCCGCCCGCGCCCTGCTGCTGCCCCGCCGCAACCCCGGCAAGCGCACCCCGCTGTGGCAGCAGAGACAGCGCGCCTCCCAACTCCTCCAGGTGGCCAGCGAGTTCGGCTCCTTCCCGATGGTGCTGGAGGCGGTCCGCGAGTGTCTGCAGGACGTGTTCGACGTGCCGGGCCTCACCGAGCTGATGGGGGACATCGCCTCGCGGAAGGTCCGCCTGGTGGAGGTCACCACTCCCGAACCCTCGCCCTTCGCCCGTTCCCTGCTGTTCGGCTACGTCGCCCAGTACCTCTACGAGGGCGACTCCCCCCTCGCCGAACGCCGTGCCGCCGCCCTGTCCCTGGACTCCCGGTTGCTGGGCGAGCTGCTGGGGCAGTCCGAACTGCGCGAGCTGCTCGACCCCGAGGTGCTGGACCTGCTGGAGCGCGAGGCCCAGTGGCTCACCGACGACCGCCGGGTCAAGGACCTGGAGGGGGCCGCCGACGTCCTGCGGGTCCTGGGCCCCCTCACGATCGAGGAGCTGACCCGGCGCGGCGCCGAGCCCGAGTGGTTGACCGAGCTGGAGGGCACCCGCCGCGCCCTACGGGTCCGGGTCGCCGGCCAGGAGCACTGGTGCGCGGTGGAGGACGCCGGCCGACTGCGGGACGCCCTGGGCGTCGCCCTCCCGGTGGGCGTACCGGAGGCGTTCACCGAGCCGGTTCCCGACCCCCTGGGCGACCTGCTGAGCCGGTACGCCCGCACCCACGGCCCGTTCACCACACAGGAGGCGGCGGCACGGTTCGGCCTGGGCTCGGCCGTCGTGGAGGGCACACTGCGACGACTGGCCGCCCACAACCGTGTGGTGCACGGGGAATTCCGCCCCCCGACGCGGTCGGCCGAGCCGGGGCACCTGGGCCCGGAGTGGTGCGACGCCACGATGCTCCGCCGGCTGCGACGCCGCTCCCTGGCCGCCCTCCGCCAGGAACTCGAACCCGTACCACCGGCCGCCCTCGCCACCTTCCTCCCCCGCTGGCAGCAGCTGGACGGCGCCGAGGTGCGCGGGGTGGACGGACTGGCCCATGTGATCGAACAGCTCCAGGGAGCCGCGGTGCCCGCCTCGGCCCTGGAGCGGTTGGTGCTGCCGAGCCGGGTCAGGGGGTACGCGCCGACCCTGCTGGACGAGCTGACCGCCAGTGGCGAGGTGGTCTGGGCGGGGGCCGGAGCACTGCCCGGCAAGGACGGCTGGGTGTCGCTGTATCTCACCGAGGCGGCACCTCTGTTGCTTCCCGACCCGCTGCCCCTGGAGCTGACCGAGCGGCACGAGGCCGTGCTGGACGCGCTGCGAGGCGGGTTCGGACTGTTCTTCCGCCAGCTCGGCGAGCGGCTGCGCCCCCACCATCCCGACCTGACCGAGTCCCAGCTGGTCCAGACCCTGTGGGACCTGGCCTGGTCGGGGCGGATCACCAACGACACCCTGCACCCCCTGCGGGCCATGCTCGGCTCGGGCCGCACCAGGGGCTCCACGGCCCACCGGGCCCGACGGCCCACCCCGCGAGGGCGATACGGGGCACTGCGGGCGGCGGCCGGCCCGACCTCCACCGGCCCGGGGCGCGGCCCCGCCACGGTCGCCGGACGCTGGTCCCTGCTGCCCGAGCGGGAGAGCGACCCCACCCACCGGGCCCACGCCCTGGCCAGGTCCCTGTTGGACCGGCACGGGGTGGTGACCCGTGGCGCGGTGGCGGCCGAGGGCGTGGAGGGCGGCTTCGCCGCCGCGTACCGGGTGCTCTCCGCCTTCGAGGACAGCGGACAGGCGAGGCGGGGGTATGTGGTGGAGAGCCTCGGGGCGGCACAGTTCGCCGTCGACGGAGCGGTGGACCGGCTGCGGGCGATCCACTCCGCCCGCGAGCGGAGCGCGGAGGAGCACCCGTTCGAAGCGGGCTACGGAGAGGGTCCGCCCGCGGTCGTGCTGGCCGCCGCCGACCCCGCCAACGCCTACGGGGCCGCGCTGTCCTGGCCGGAGTCACCGCAGGGGAGCACCCACAAGCCCGGCCGCAAGGCGGGGGCGGTGGTGGTGCTGGCCGCCGGGGAGTTGCTGCTCTACCTGGAGCGAGGGGGCAAGACCCTGCTGGCCTGGCCGGCAGGCACCTCGGCGCGTACGGACCAGGGCGAAGCCGGTCTGCGGGCGGCGGCCGAGGCGCTGGTGAAGGCCGTACGGGCGGGGTCACTCGGCACGCTGACCGTGGAACGCGTCAACGGTCTGCCCGCCCTGACCTCCGAGCTGAGCCCCCTCCTGGAGTCCGTGGGGTTCCATCCCACCCCCAAGGGCCTGCGACTGCGCGGAACGGCATAGCCCCACGGAGCCGTCGGTGCCCCCACAGCGTGGCGGACGGCATCATGGATGCCATGCCCGAAGGCGACACCGTCTGGTACGCGGCGAGCCGGCTCCACCAGGCGCTGGCCGGCCAGACCCTGGTCCGCAGCGACTTCCGCACCCCACGGCTGGCCACCGTGGACCTGGTCGGCCGGTCGGTACGGGAGGTCGCCGCACGCGGAAAGCACCTGCTGATCCGGGTCGACGGAGACGTCACCGTGCACTCGCACCTAGGCATGGACGGCACCTGGCGGACCGTGACCGGCACCACTCCCCGGGGCGGGCCGGCCCACCAGATGCGGGTCCTGCTGGGCACCCGCGAACGGCTGGCCATCGGCTTCCGCCTCCCCCTCCTCGAAGTGCTGCGCACCGGTGAGGAGTTGAGCCGACTCGGCCACCTGGGCCCTGACCTCCTGGGGCCCGACTGGGACGCGTCCGAGGCGTACGACCGGGTCACCGCCGAACCCCAACGCCCGCTGGCCGAAGCCCTGTTGGACCAACACAACCTGGCCGGCATCGGCAACATCTACGCCAACGAACTGTGCTACCTCGCCGGCGCCTCACCGCAGACCCCGGTTGGCGACCTCCCGGAGGAACGGCTGCGCCGTCTGCTCACCGTGGCCCCGAAGCTGTTGGAAGCCAACAAGGACCGCCCCCTTCGCCGGACCACCAGAGAACAGCGCCCCATCGAGTCACTGTGGGTGTACGGCCGAGACCAACTCCCCTGCCGACGTTGCGGAACCACCATCCGGCGCCACCAGGACGGCTCACCCGGGCGGGAGCGAGTGCGGTACACCTGCCCGCGTTGTCAGCCCTCACCACCGGGCGGTCCGTGACCAGCGGGCCCGGAGGTACGCCCCCGTGCGGCGCGCGGTGGCCGCGAGGCACAGTGCACCGGAAGGACGCTGACGCCCCAACCTCCGGCCACCACCGAAGCCTCCAGCGGCCCACACTCGGCGGGCCAGACCACCACCCGCCACAGGGCCACGCTCCAGACGACGGCGACGGCGAGGCCGAACAGCAGCCGCACCAGCCCGAAGGCATCCACGAACGGCCACCTCCCAGATCCGTACCGACGGATGTCAGCGATGCCGTCCCATGCTCCCTCACCTCGGGCAAGCGCGCGACCACACAGCGAAAGGGCCGGCGAAACCGCTGTTCGCCGGCCCTTTCGGACGCGCTCTGACTGACGCTGTGGAGGTGTCTAGGCGGCCACCACGTCGACAGCTTCGGATGGTGCCTTGATGGTGACGCGCTCTTCGGGAACCCCGGTGACCGCACCCACGGAGAGGGGGTTGAGAACGGGGCGCATCGGCGCTGGCACCGTCTCGCTGGCTGCCGACTGGGCGAGTTCGGCAAGTGCCAGTTCGTCGCTGACCTCACGCATGACCTCGGACATCCGAACGTCCAGTGCGTCACAGATCGATGTCAGCAGCTCGGACGAGGCTTCCTTCTGCCCCCGCTCGACCTCGGAGAGGTAGCCGAGCGAAACCCGAGCGGACGAAGAGACTTCGCGCAGGGTCCGGCCCTGACGCTGGCGCTGCCGACGCAGCACGTCACCCAGTAGGCGACGAAGCAGAATCATCGGTGGCTCCCTCCTCGGACCGTAGACCCGCATCCTTCACGCACCACCGTACCGCCTTGTGCTTCGGCCGTCTGGGGCACGGTGTCGTGTTCACTCAGGGCTGCAAACATGCCATCCCCCCGCTCTGTTCCGTACCCTTTCCGAAACATTCGTGATCAGTTCCTTATCGAGCAACTCCAACGCCGCTTCCACACTGCCGCTTCTGACGTGCTCCCGGCTGGGTGGGTTCCCCCAACGGGTGGCCAGTCTCACCACCTGAGACCGGTCGTCCGGTCCGGCGACGGCCACGAACACGGTCCCCACGGGTTGGCCGTCCTGAGGGTCGGGACCGGCGACCCCCGTGGTCGCCACTCCCCAGTCGGCGCCCAGCAGTTCGCGGACTCCACGGGCCATGGCCCGCGCCACATCCGGGTCCACCGCGCCCCGCTCGTCGAGGAGCGCCCCGTCGACACCCAGGACATGGTGCTTCACGTCGGTGGCGTAGGCGGTGACCGAACCGCGAAAGACCTGGGACGCCCCCGGTGGCCCGGTCAGGGCGGCTGCCAGCAGACCTCCGGTCAGGGACTCCGCCGCCGCCAGGGTCTCGCCCCGTTCCCGTAGACACCGTAGAACATCCGCCGCGCTCGGACGTTCAGTGTTCACGAGCACGCTCCGGCGCTGTGGTCTGGGGCACTGACGCGGGAGCCTCCGGGACGCCCCCGCCGCTCCACTCCTGCCGGCCGGTGGTGGCACCACGGGGGGCGACGTGACCACTGACACTGGCGCTGGAGGCGGCGGCCTCGGCTGCGGCGGCCAGCCCGGCCCTGCGCAACAGCACCGCCTGTCGTATGTAGTCCAACCCCGTGCCGACGGTCAGCACCACCGCCAGGGCCATCACCCACCAGCGCAGGCTGGCGAGCGGCCCGGTGAGCGCCAGCACGTACATGCCCACGGCCACACCCTGGGTGAGGGTCTTGAGCTTGCCCCCACGGCTGGCCGGGATCACCCCGTGCTTGATCACCCAGAACCGCATCACGGTGATCCCCAGCTCCCGCAGAAGGATCACACCGGTGACCCACCAGCTGAGGTCGGACAGGGCGGAGAGACAGAGGAGGGCGGCCCCCATGATCGCCTTGTCGGCGATGGGGTCGGCGATCTTGCCGAAGTCGGTGACCAGGTCGTAGCGCCGGGCGATCTCCCCGTCGAACAGGTCGGTGATCATGGCCACGGTGAACGCGGCCCAGGCCACTGAACGCCAGGCCGGGTCGTGGCCCCCTTCGGCGAGCATCAACACCACGAACCCCGGCACCAGTACCAGCCTGAGCATGGTGAGGAGGTTGGCCGGGTTCCACAGGCTCACCTGGCGGGTCGCCAGAGCGCTCGGTCGGACCAGTGGGCCACCGCTTGGAGCGGAGGCCGGCACTTCTGTCATCTGGCCGCCTCCTTACCGGGATGTTCGGTTGCCGGAGTCACAGGTTCGGCGATGAGATCAACTCCTTGGGCCGCCACCACCCGTGCTTCGACCATACGTCCGATGGGCAGGTCCGGGGAGTCCGAGTGTCCCAGTAGGACCACGCCGTCCGTCTCCGGGGCCTGGTGGGCGGCCCGCCCCACCGCGCCCTCCTCGGCGTCCACCGACTCCACCAGCACGTGCACGGTCTCACCGACCCGTTCCTCGGCCCGCTGGGAGGTGAGTTCCTCCGCCAGCCGGCTCACCCGGGCCAGCCGCTCGGCGACCACCTCCGGGTCGGTCTTCTCGGTGTACGTGGCCGCTTCGGTGCCGTCCTCGTCGGAGTAGCCGAACACCCCGATGGCGTCCAGGTCGGCGGCACACAGGAAGCGTTCCAGCTCCTCCAGGTCGGCTTCGGTCTCCCCGGGGAAACCCACGATGAAGTTGGACCGGGCTCCGGCCAGGGGGGCCTTGCCCCGCACCGTCTCCAGCAGTTCGAGGAAACGTTCGGTGTCACCGAAGCGACGCATCGCCCGCAGCACTCCCGGGGCGGAGTGCTGGAAGGACAGGTCGAAGTACGGGGCCACCTTCTCCGTGCTGGTCAGCACGTCGATCAGTCCGGGCCGCATCTCGGCCGGCTGGAGGTAGCTCACCCTGACGCGTTCGATACCCGGGACACCGGCCAGCTCCGGCAGCAGGGTCTCCAGCAGGCGGATGTCGCCGAGGTCCTTGCCGTAGGAGGTGTTGTTCTCCGAGACCAGCATGATCTCCTTGACGCCCTGTTCCGCGAGCCACCGGGTCTCGGTGAGCACGTCGGCGGGCCTTCGGGACACGAAGGAGCCCCGGAACGAGGGAATCGCGCAGAACGAGCAGCGGCGGTCGCAGCCGGAGGCCAGCTTCACCGAGGCCACGGGGCTGCTCCCCAACCGTCGCCGTAGCGGCGCCCGGGGGCCGGAGGCCGGAGCCACCCCCTGGGGCAGGTCCTCGGGAACACTCAGGGCGGGATCACCGTGGCCCGGCAGGGCGACATCGGTGGCCGACTGGCGGTCCGCCGGCGAGATGGGCAGCAGCTTACGGCGGTCGCGGGGGGTGTGGGAGGCGTGCACGCCACCGGAAAGGATGGTCTGCAGACGGTCGGAGATGGAGCCGTAGTCGTCGAAGCCCAACACCCCGTCAGCTTCCGGCAGGGCGTCGGCCAGCTCCTTGCCGTACCGCTCGGCCATACAGCCGACGGCCACCACCGCCTGCGTTCTGCCCTGCCCCTTGAGGTCGTTGGCTTCCAGCAGCGCGTCGACCGAGTCCTTCTTGGCGGCCTCGACGAAGCCGCAGGTGTTCACCACCGCGACATCAGCGTCGGTGGCGTCCTCCACCAGGTCCCAACCGTCCTCGGAGAGACGGCCGGCGAGTTCCTCGGAGTCCACCTCGTTGCGGGCGCATCCCAGCGTGACAAGGGCGACGGTACGGCGTTGGGGCATGGGGCTCACCATACTTCGTCCCGGGTCGCGGGTTTCTCACGCGTCCCGGGAACGAAGAGCGGGAGTGAGCACCAGGTCAGCCCTCCTGCGGGTCACCCTTGGTGTAGGTGACGTGGGCGACCTCACCGGCCTCGCCCAACTTCACTTCCTTGCCGTTGACGTGCGCCTGTACCCCACCGGCGTTACCCACCACGAGCTTCAGCCGCTCGTCGTCGGTCACCGTCTTGGAGTCCCCCTGCTTGAGCACGCCCTCGTACACCTGACGCCCGTTGTGGTCCAGGGCCGAGATCCAGCTGGACCCCTTCACCGCCGTCAGGCGCACCGTGACCTTGTCGGCGGGCGCGCCGGCGACGGCGCTGTCACTGGGGTCCGGCTTGGGGTCCGAGGGCCTGGAGGGCGACGGCTTGTTGCCGCTCTTGCTGGGAGAGGGGGTCGCGGTGGTGCTCTTCTCCGAGTCCGCCACCGAGGAACCGCCGTCGTCACCCCCGTTGAAGAGGGTGAAGCCGACGAAGCCCACCACCGCCACGATGGCGGCGACCATGGCGGCCGTCCAGTTGGGACGGCGGGACTCGGGCCGGATCTCCTCGGCTTCGAAGAGCGCGGCGGGGGGCGTGGGGGCCGGACGTCCGCCGTGCTCCTCGTCGAACTGGGCGACCAACTCGTCACCGTCCAGCCCGACGGCGCGCGCGAGGGAGCGCACGTGCCCACGGGCGTAGACGTCGCCGCCACATCTGGAGAAGTCGTCCTGCTCGATGGCCTGCACGATCGGCACGCGGACCCGCGTGGTCGCGCTGACGTCATCGACGGACATCTCGGCGTCGCGTCGAGCTTGTTGGAGGGCCTGACCGACCGAAGGCCGGTCCTCTTCGGGGGAGTTGCCGATGGACACGAGGGCGCCTTTCGAGCGTGTAGCCACCTGCTGGATGTTCAGTTTAGGGGGCGTGCAAAAGGGTGGAGCAAGCGGGCCGACCGTTTTTGTCCGCCATCAGGAGCCGGGTACCACCCGACGGCGGACAGACCTGCGGAAAGACCGATGCCTTGCTGGTCTGACGTAACGAGGTCTTCATCGGTTCCCCACCTATCCCTGAGAGGAAGTCTCCCCACGGATCACGGCGAGCACTCCGTCCAACTCATCCGCCTTGACTAGGACATCTCGTGCTTTGGAACCCTCACTCGGACCCACCACGCCACGAGATTCCATCAGGTCCATCAACCGACCGGCCTTGGCGAAACCGACGCGCAGCTTGCGCTGGAGCATCGACGTCGACCCGAACTGCGTGGAGACCACCAGTTCGGCAGCCTGACACAGCAGGTCCATGTCGTCGCCGATCTCCTCGTCGATCTCCTTCTTCTGGCCCTGTCCGACCACGACGTCCTCGCGGAACACGGGAGCCATCTGCGCCTTGCAGTGCTCCACGATCACTTCGATCTCGGACTCCAGGACGAAGGCCCCCTGCATCCGCGTGGGCTTGTTCGCCCCCATCGGCAGGAAGAGCCCGTCGCCCTTGCCGATCAGCTTCTCCGCACCCGGCTGGTCGAGGATGACCCTGCTGTCCGCCAGGGACGACGTGGCGAACGCCAGCCGCGAGGGCACGTTCGCCTTGATCAGACCGGTCACCACGTCGACCGAGGGGCGCTGGGTGGCCAGCACCAGGTGGATGCCGGCGGCACGGGCGAGCTGGGTGATCCGCACGATGGCGTCCTCGACGTCCCGAGGGGCGACCATCATCAGGTCCGCCAGCTCGTCGACGATCACCAGCAGGTACGGGTACGGGGCCAGCTCCCGTTCACTGCCCAGCGGTGCCTGCGCCTTGCCGCTGCGCACGGCCGCGTTGAAGTCGTCGATGTGCCGGTAGCCGAAGGCCGCCAGGTCGTCGTAGCGCAGGTCCATCTCGCGGACGACCCACTGGAGCGCCTCGGCGGCCTTCTTGGGGTTGGTGATGATCGGGGTGATCAGGTGGGGGATGCCCTCGTAGGCGGTCAGCTCCACCCGCTTGGGGTCGATCAGCACCATGCGCACGTCCTCCGGGGTGGCCCGCGCCATCACGGAGGTGATCAGACAGTTGATGCAGGAGGACTTACCGGACCCGGTGGCACCCGCCACCAGGACGTGCGGCATCCGCGCGAGGTTGGCCGACACGTAGCCGCCCTCCACGTCCTTGCCCAGGCCGACCAGCAGCGGGTGATCCTCGCCGGTCGCCTCCGCCGAACGCAGCACGTCCCCGAGCTTCACCATCTCCCGGTCGCTGTTGGGGATCTCGATGCCCACCGCCGACTTCCCCGGGATGGGGCTGATGATCCGCACGTCCGGGCTGGCGACCGCGTAGGCGATGTTCTTGGCCAGCGCGGTGATCTTCTCCACCTTCACCGCCGGCCCCAGCTCGATCTCGTACCGGGTGACCGTCGGCCCCCGGGTGAAACCCGTGACGTGGGCGTCCACCTTGAACTCGGTGAAGACGTTGCTCAGCGCGGCCACCACGGCGTCGTTGGCGGCACTACGGGTACGGCCCGGCCCACCCCGCTCCAGCAGGTCCAGCGAGGGCAGGGAGTACGTGATGTCCCCGGCCAGCTGGAGCTGCTCGGCCCGGGGCGGCAGGGAGTCAGGGGCCGGGGCCTGCTGTTCCGCCTTGGTCAGGTCGGGCACGCCGCCCGTCGAGTTCTCCGTACGGGCCCCCGGAACCGCCGCGTCAGCCTTCGACGGAGCACGCCCGGCTCCCCCACGCTCGTACTCGTCAGCCGGGGACGAGGGAACACCGTGGAACACCGTCCCGTCGAAGGCGGTCGCCGCCTCCGTCGCGACGTCCACCGGGTCCCGGTCCCCCTCGCCCTGCGCCTCCTCTTCGGAGGTGCGCCGACGCCCCGCACGACGGCTCCCGCCCTTGCGACGCCGGTCGAGGGCCTCCTTCTCCGCCTGGGAGGTGCTGACGTCCTTGATCAGGTCGAGGGAGCCGGAGCCCTGCTCCTCCTCGTAGTCGGGCGGGACCAGTCCGAGGCGCACCCACAGTTCGTGAACCCGCTGCGGGATGCGGTTGACCGGTGTGGCGGTGACCACGAGCAGGCCGAAGACGGTGACCAGCACCAGCAGGGGCACCGCCAGCACGTCGCCCACGGTGAAGATCAGCGGCCGGGACACGGCCCAGCCGATCAGTCCCCCGGCCTCGCGGATCGCCGTGGTGCCCTCACCACGGCCGGGTGCCCCACAGGCGAGGTGCACCAGTCCGAGAACGCCCAGGGTGAGGGCCGAAAGCCCCACCACGATGCGCCCGTTGGCCTCCGGCTTCTCGGGGTGCCGCATCAGTCGTACGGAGATCGCGCCCAGCAGCAGCGGCACCACCAGGTCGAGGCGGCCGAAGGCGCCGGTGACCAGTATCTCGACGAGGCCGCCCACCGGCCCCTGGAGGTTGGACCAGGTGCCGGCCGCGACGACCAGGGCGATGCCCAGTAGGAGGAGTGCCAAGCCGTCCTTCCGATGTGCGGGGTCAAGTCCCTTGGCGCCACGGCCCATTCCACGGAATCCGGCGCCCACCAGGCGCGCGGTACCCACCCAACACCCCCGGATCAGACGGTAGATGCCGCCGGTGGGTGAGGGTGCGGGCTTGGCCGGCGCCCTCTTGGCCGCGGTCTTCTTCGCGGGCGTGGCCTTCTTCGCCGGAGCCTTCCTGGCAGCGGCCTTCTTCGCGGGCGCCTTCTTGGCGGCCTTGCCGGGCGTACGTGAGGCCATGCGCACGAGATTACCCAAGTCCTCGGATCACGGCACGGACGGCTCAGCGGATGGCGGGAGATGACCTTCCGTCAGTTCCCGGAAAGGGACGATCCCGGGCCGACGCGCAGCGGCTCAGGAGGATTCCTCGGCCTTGTCCGTACCGGCTCCCGGGTCCAGTGCGTCCAGCGCCTTCCGCAACCCGGTGAGTCGACGCTCCAGGTGGGCCGCGGTGGCCACCGCGGCGGTGTCCGCCGAGTCGCCCAGCTGCTTGGAGAGCGTCTCCGCCTGCTCCTCCACGGCCGCCAGCCGGGCCGACAGCTCCGCCAACAGGCCGGAGGACTCCCGGCCCGAGGGCGTCGCCTCGGCGAGCTCCTGACCGCCCTCCAGCTGCAACCTCAACAGGGCCGCCTGGTCCTGGAGTTGGACGTTCTTCATGTAGAGATCCACGAAGACCGAGACCTTGGCGCGCAGCACCCACGGGTCGAAGGGCTTGGAGATGTAGTCGACGGCTCCGGCCGCGTACCCACGGAAGGTGTGGTGCGGGCCGTGGTTGATCGCGGTGAGGAAGATGATCGGGATGTCCCGGGTGCGCTCCCGCCGCTTGATGTGCGCCGCCGTCTCGAAACCGTCCATCCCCGGCATCTGCACGTCCAGCAGAATGACCGCGAAGTCGTCCGTCAACAGCGCCTTGAGCGCTTCCTCCCCTGACGATGCCCGGACCAGGGTCTGATCGAGCGCCGAAAGGATCGCTTCCAGCGCCAGCAGATTCTCCGGCCGGTCATCGACCAGGAGGATCTTGGCCTTCTGCACCATGGCCCGTCCTCCTCGCACCGCTTGCCTACCGGACATCGCCCCTGGAGGCGACGTGGCCGCGTCGCCCACTCCGGTGCCGGTCATCGTAGCCGCACCCTGCGGCCCGCCACATCCTGTCACCGAGATGTCACCGCGCACACATCGGAAACGCGGGGAGAACCGGGAAGGTTCCCCTCACTTGCCCACAGATGGGCCCTGCGACACTCAGTCAACAATCGTCCGTCTAGAGCACGGTGTCACATCAGCGCGCACGCATCCACTCCTGCATGACGGACAACAGGTGATCGGTGTCCACCGGCTTGGTCACGTAGTCCGAGGCTCCCGCCTCGATGCTCTTCTCCCGGTCCCCCTGCATCGCCTTGGCGGTCAGCGCGATGATCGGCAGCCCCGCGAACTGCGGCATCCGCCGGATCGCCGCCGTCGTGGCGTAGCCGTCCATCTCCGGCATCATGATGTCCATCAGCACCACGGCCGCGTCCTCGTGCTGTTCCAGCAGTTCGATGCCCTCGCGGCCGTTCTCCGCGTAGAGCACCTGCAGGCCGTGCTGCTCCAGCACGCTGGTCAACGCGAAGACGTTACGGATGTCGTCATCCACGATCAGCACCTTCTCACCAGCGAACCGCCCTGGCGGCGGCACGGGAACCAGGTCCTGCCCGTTGTGGAGCCACCGCTCGTCGGAGCCCTCGGCTCCGTTGGCGGAGGTTCGGCCGGCCTCCTGGCGCCTCCCGCCGCGCCCCCGACCGTCACGCGGCCGGGGCGCCGGCTCCAGCTCGGCCGAGGACAACTCCTCGACCGGCGCCTCCGGCTCCCGCGTCTCAGGGGGTTCGACGACCGGGGTCGACGTCCGAACGGCGTCGCGCTGCTCCTCCGACGCGGCCTCTCCCTCCGCCGGCGCGCTCCGCCCCTTCGCGTTCCCGCCCGTGCTCTGCGGCGCGGGAAGAGCCAGGGGCGCGTCCGAAGCCAGCTCGGAGAAGCCCTGCGGCGGCAGCTCGGTGGGGTGCAGGGGCAAATAGAGGGTGAAGGTGGAGCCGCGTCCGGGCTCGCTCACCGCGTGGATCTCGCCCCCGAGGAGCCGGGCGATCTCACGGCTGATGGACAACCCCAGCCCGGTACCGCCGTACTTGCGGCTGGTCGTACCGTCGGCCTGCTTGAAGGCCTCGAAGATCACCAGCATCTTGCTCGCGGCGATCCCGATGCCGGTGTCGGTCACCGAGAAGGCGATCAGGTCGGCGTCGGCCGCGCGCAGCGAACCGTACTCCAGCATCTGCTCCCGGATCGCGTTCGGCACGTCGGCCCCCGCGGAGCGGATCACCAGCTCCACGGCCCCGCTGTCGGTGAACTTCACCGCGTTGGACAACAGGTTCCGCAGCACCTGGAGCAGGCGCTGCTCGTCGGTGTGCAGGGTCGCCGGCAGTTCCGGCGAGACCCGTACGGAGAAGTCCAGCCCCTTCTCGGCCGTGAGCGGACGGAAAGTGGCCTCGACGTAGTCCACCAGCTGGACCAGGGCGATCCTGGTGGGGCTGACGTCCATCTTGCCGGCCTCGACCTTGGACAAGTCCAGGATGTCGTTGATCAGCTGCAGCAGGTCGGACCCAGCGCCGTGGATGGTCTCGGCGAACTCCACCTGCTTCGGCGACAGGTTGCCCTCCGCGTTGTCCGCCAGCAGCTTCGCCAGGATCAGCAACGAGTTGAGCGGGGTCCGCAGCTCGTGCGACATGTTGGCGAGGAACTCGGACTTGTACCGCATGGACAGCGACAGCTGCTCGGCCCGCTCCTCCAGGACCTGGCGCGCCTCCTCGATCTCCCGGTTCTTGATTTCGATGTCACTGTTGGTACGCGCCAGTTGGGCCGCCTTGTCCTCCAACTGCGCGTTGGACTCCTGCAACGCCTTCTGGCGGCTCTCCAACTCGCCGGACCGCTCCTGCAACTGCTCGGTCAACTCCTGCGACTGCGCCAGCAACACCTCGGTGCGCGTGTTGACGCTGATGGTGTTGACGCTGGTCGCGATCATCTCCGCTATCTGGTTGAGGAAGTCCTTCTGGATCTGCGTGAACGGCTGGAAGGACGCCAGCTCCACCACCCCGAGCACGGTGTCCTCGAACACCACAGGCAGCACGATCACGTTGGCCGGCGGGGCCTCGCCGAGGCCCGAGGAGATCTTGAGGTAGCCCGGTGGGGCGTTCTCCACCAGTATCGTGCGCCTCTCCTCGGCCGCCGTACCGATCAGTGACTCCCCGGGGGCGAACACCGTGGGCATGGAACCGCTGGAGTAGCCGTAGCTGCCCATCAGCCGCAGCTCGTACAGGCTGTCCTCGCCCGATCCGACCCCGACGCCCTCCTTGCCGTCCCCGGGCGGCACCACCAGGAAGAACGCGCCGTGCTGGGCGGAGACCACCGGGGTCAGCTCGCTCATGATCAGCCCGGCCACGTCCTGCAGGTCACGCCGGCCCTGCATCAGAGCGGAGATACGGGCCAGGTTGCCCTTGAGCCAGTCCTGCTCCTTGTTGGCCAGCGTGGTCTCACGGAGGTTGCTGATCATGGTGTTGATGTTGTCCTGGAGCTCCAGGATCTCGCCCGCCGCGTCCACGTCGATCTTGAGGTTGAGGTCGCCCCGGGTCACCGCGGTGGCGACCTCCGCGATCGCCCGTACCTGCCGGGTCAGGTTGCCGGCCATCTCGTTCACCGACTCGGTGAGGTCCTTCCACGTGCCGGCGACGTCCCGGACCCGGGCCTGGCCGCCGAGGATGCCCTCGGTACCCACTTCGCGGGCCACCCTGGTCACCTGCTCCGCGAACGACGACAACTGGTCCACCATCGTGTTGATGGTGGTCTTCAGTTCGAGGATCTCGCCGCTGGCCTCGATGTCGATCTTCTTGGACAGGTCACCCTTGGCGATCGCCGTGGTCACCTGCGCGATGTTCCGCACCTGCGAGGTCAGGTTGGACGCCATGGAGTTCACCGACTCGGTGAGGTCCTTCCAGGTGCCCGCCACCCCCGGCACCCTGGCCTGACCCCCCAGCACACCGTCCGTACCCACCTCACGGGCCACCCTGGTCACCTGCTCCGCGAACGAGGAGAGCGTCGTGACCATGGTGTTCACCGTGTCGGCCAGCTGAGCCACCTCACCGCTGGCCTCGACCGTGACCTTCTTGGTGAGGTCGCCGTTGGCGACCGCGCCGGCCACCTGGGAGATGTTCCGCACCTGCGAGGTCAGGTTGTTCGCCATCAGGTTGACGTTGTCCGTGAGGTCCTTCCAGATCCCCGACACGTCGCGCACCCGGGCCTGACCGCCGAGGATGCCCTCCGTACCCACCTCACGCGCGACCCTGGTCACCTGCTCCGCGAACGAAGACAACTGGTCCACCATCGTGTTCACGGTGGTGACCAGGGCCAGGATCTCGCCCTTGGCGTCCACGGTGATCTTCTTGGACAGGTCGCCCTGCGCCACCGCGGTGGTGACCTCGGCGATGTTCCGCACCTGCGAAGTCAGGTTGTTCGCCATGAAGTTGACGGACTGGGTCAGGTCCTTCCACGTACCCGACACCCCCTGCACTTCGGCCTGACCGCCGAGGATGCCCTCCGTACCCACCTCACGCGCGACCCTGGTCACCTGCTCCGCGAACGAAGACAGCTGATCCACCATCGTGTTGATCGTGTTCTTCAGCTCAAGGATCTCCCCCCGAGCGTCCACGTCGATCTTCTGCGACAGATCACCCCGCGCCACTGCAGTCGCGACCTGGGCGATGTTCCGCACCTGGGCCGTGAGGTTGCCGGCCATGCCGTTCACCGAGTCGGTGAGGTCACGCCAGACGCCCGCCACTCCGGGAACCTGGGCCTGACCGCCCAGCCGGCCGTCCGTACCCACCTCACGCGCGACCCTGGTCACCTGCTCCGCGAACGAAGACAGCTGGTCCACCATCGTGTTGATCGTGTTCTTCAGCTCAAGAATCTCCCCCCGAGCGTCGACCTCGATCTTCTGCGACAGATCACCCCGCGCCACCGCAGTGGTGACCTCCGCGATGTTCCGCACCTGCGAAGTCAGGTTGTTCGCCATGAAGTTGACGGAGTCGGTGAGGTCCTTCCACGTACCCGACACCCCGTCCACCCGGGCCTGACCGCCCAGCCGGCCCTCGGTGCCCACGTCCCGCGCCATCCTGGTGACCTGGTCGGCGAAGGAGGAGAGCTGGTCCACCATCGTGTTGACGGTGTTCTTCAACTCCAACATCTCACCGGACACGTCCACGGTGACCTTCTGCGACAAGTCACCGTTCGCCACCGCCGTCGTCACCTGAGCGATGTTCCGCACCTGCCCGGTGAGGTTACGGAAGGCGGTGTTCACCGAGTCCGTGAGGTCCTTCCAGGTACCGGCGGCCCCGGGCACCTGTGCCTGACCGCCGAGTTCACCCTCCACACCGATCTCCCGGGCGACCCGGGTGACCTCGGCCCCGAAGGAGGAGAGCTGGTCCACCATCGTGTTGACGGTGTTCTTCAACTCCAACATCTCACCGGACACGTCCACGGTGACCTTCTGCGACAAGTCACCGTTCGCCACCGCCGTCGTCACCTGAGCGATGTCCCGCACCTGGGCCGTGAGGTTGCGGAAGGCGCTGTTCACCGAGTCCGTGAGGTCCTTCCAGATGCCCGCCGCTCCCGGCACCTGCGCCTGACCGCCCAGAACACCCTCGGTACCGACCTCGCTGGCCGCCCGCGTCACCTCGTCCGCGAAGGTACGCAACGTCTCGGTCATCGCGTTGATGGTCTCCGCGAGCTGCGCCACCTCACCGTGCGCGCTCACGGTGATCTTCTGGGACAGGTCACCGTGGGCCACGGCCGTCGTCACCTGGGCGATCTCACGGACCTGTGAAGTGAGGTTTCCGGCCATCAGATTGACCGAGTCGGTGAGGTCCTTCCACACCCCGGCGACACCCTCGACCTGGGCCTGGCCACCCAGCTGCCCCTCGGTGCCCACCTCCCGCGCTACCCGCGTCACCTCCGACTGGAAGGAGGAGAGCTGGTCCACCATCGTGTTGACGGTGTTCTTCAGCTCCAACATCTCACCGGCGACATGCACGGTCACCTTGCGTGACAGGTCGCCCTTGGCGACCGCCGTGGTCACCAGGGCGATGTCCCGCACCTGCGCGGTGAGCCGGGAAGCCATGGTGTTGACCGAGTCGGTGAGGTCCTTCCAGGACCCCGACATCCCCCGCACCCGGGCCTGACCGCCGAGCTTCCCCTCGGTGCCCACCTCGCTGGCCACCCGGGTCACCTCGTCGGTGAACGCCGAGAGCTGGTCCACCAGGCCGTTGACCGTACGGCCGACCTTCAGGAATTCCCCCCTCAGGGGCTGACCCGCTCCGTTGTTCCCCTGGGAACGCAGGTCCATCCGCTGTTCCAGGTCACCATCCGCGACCGCCGACAGCACCCGCCCGACCTCCGAGACCGGGCGCACCAGGTCGTCCACCAACTCGTTCGAGGCCTGGATCGCCGTGGCCCAGGATCCCTCACTGGCGCCGGACTCCAAGCGCTCGGTGAGCTTGCCGTCACGGCCCACCACCCGACGTACCCGGGTCAGCTCGTTGGTCAGGTGCAGGTTGCGCTCCGCGACGTCGTTGAACACCGCGGAGATCTCCGCCATCGGGCCGTCACCGGTGACCGTCAGTCGCTTGCGGAAGTTCCCGTCGCGCATCGACTCCAAGGCTGTCAGCAGCTTGTTCAGCTCAGCCGCCTCGACCTCGACCGTGCCGCTCTTCCGGGAGCGTCCGCCCTTCGCGCGTGTGCGGGTGCCACGCGCTGCCGCGCCAGACTCCACCGTGTTCCTCCCGTCAGTTCGACCGTCACGCCCAGGCATCGCCTACGAGCCTTCCCAGTGTTTCACCCTGCCCGAACCAGGCGATAACAGTTCGGCAGCATGGCACAAGCGCTCACGGTCCAACCGGTCGGAAATCACCCGCATCCGGCGCCCGCGCACACAGCGAACGTAAGTAACCTGGCATCCGGCTGTCCATCCGCGCCCGATCTCGTGGGCGGATTCACCGGACGAGGTGGGGGGTGGCAGTGTGAGCACGATGTTTTACGGAGGGGCGCGGCGGTGACGCGAGAGCAGGGCTCCGAATTGGGGAAGCCCTCCGCACGGGACAGGGGGCGGGACGCCACACCGGCTCGCGGCAGCGGTCGATCCTCCACGATCGGCTCGCAACGCGGCGCGCACCCGTGGAGCACCCCGCTGGACGACGACGAATTCTTGGGGAGATCAGTGATCACCGCGCGGGCTGCGGCCACCTTCGAACCGGTCGGCAGATCGGTAGCGACCGCACGCGGCTTCGTGCGTGACGCCCTCCAGGGCTGGGGGCTCACCGAGATCATCGACGACGCCGTGGTCCTCACCAGCGAACTGGTCACCAACGCCGTCGTCCACGCCGGCACCTCCACCGAGGTCCTCTGCCTACGAGACGACAACGGTGTCCGGGTCGAGGTCGTCGACCGCTATCCAGAACGCGAACTCCCCGTCCGCGACACCTCGTTCACCATGAGCAACCCCGACCGCGAGGGAGGCCGGGGACTCCTGCTATGCGCGGCCCTGGCGACCCGCTGGGGCGTCGACTACACGGCTGCCGACAAGCGCGTCTGGTTCCGCCTGGACGCCCCCGACCGCCCCGTCGGCACCCGCAGCGCCGGCCCCCGGCTCCCCGACGACCAGTTGCCGGTCACCGAGTCCCGCGTACACGTCGCCGTCGTCCAGGTGGACCGCGAGGGCGCCATCTCCTCGTGGAACGACGACGCCCGGGCCCTGTTCGGCTTCCCCGCCGACCAGGTCATCGGAAAGCCCCTCAACGACCTCGCCGCCTGGCCGCACACCCCCGGCACCGGCACCGGCATCGCCGAGGCCCTGCAACTCTCCCGCTGGGAGGGCTCCTACGGAGTACGCGACGCCCACGGCCGCACCGTACCGGTCTACGCGGCGCACCTGCGGGTGCGCGGCAGCGACGGCGAACCGTCCACCGTCTGCCTGCTCGTCCGCGACCAGGAACGCGCCGTGCTCCAGACACCACAGCGCTCCACCAACAACTCCGACCAGAACGCGTCGGAGGGCACCTCCAACAGCGACCAGTTCGAGGCGTTCATCGGCTCACCGCGCCCCGACGACCTAGACGGGCTCCTCCAGCGCACCGTGGAGCGGGCACGCGACATGCTCGACGGCGACGCCGCCTACCTCCTCCTGGCCACCGACGACGAAACCGAACTGGAAGTCAGGGCGTCAGCCGGCCTCCCCTCGGCCCGGCAACGGTTCGCACGCGTGCCGGTGGAAACCGGCAGCGGACGGTACGGCTCCGCCCGGATGCCCTCCGTCCACGAGGACCTCACCGCCGTCCCCGGAGCGGTCCCCCTGCTGTCCGGTACCGGTATGCGGTCCGTGGTGACCGTCCCCCTCAAGGTCGAGGGCAGGCTCACCGGCTCGCTCGGTGTCGCTGCGGAAACCCCTGGGCGGTACACCAACGAAGAAGCGCTACGGCTCCAGTTCGCCGCCGACCGCATCGCCCTGGCCGTGGAGTCCGCGCGCCTCGGCGAGATGGAACGCCTGCGCAGGGGCTCGCTGTCGTTCCTGGTCGAGGCCTCCGACCTGCTGGCCGGCACCCTCGACCGTGACCAGACGCTGGCCCTGATGGCCCAGATGACGGTGCCCACCCTGGCCACCTGGTGCGCCGTCTACACCATCGCCGACCAAGGCTCCGACCCCGCGCTGTCGTACGTGCTCCACGAGGACGAGGACCGCATCGACGGGCTCAAGGCCCTCCTCTCCCGGGTGGACCCCCCGGACCCGGTGCCCACCCCGGGCGCCAGGCTCTGGACGGCACCCAACGAGGCGGCCCACTCGGCGGCCCTCCGGGCCTCGCTCCGGGACGTGGTGCTCGGCGACTACGGTCGCGCCTCAAGCCCCGGCGCCACGCTGGCGACCGCCGCCGCCGTCGGCGGGGAGACCGTCGTACTGCCCCTTGTCGCCCGGAACCGGGTGATCGGGATGCTCACCCTGGGCAAACCGACCGACGAGCGGTTCCGGCAGGAGATCCTCGAACTGGCCGAGGACCTGTCCCGCCGAGCCGCGCTCGCCCTGGACAACTCCCGCCTCTACAGCGAGCGGACGGCCATCAGCCAGTCCCTCCAGAAGAGCCTGCTGCCACCGGAGTTGCCCGAGGTGGAGAACGTGGAGGTAGAGGTCATCTACCGTGCCGCCGGCGAGGGCAACGAGGTCGGGGGCGACTTCTACGACCTGTTCCGCATCAACGACCACACCTACGGGTTCGCCATCGGGGATGTGTGCGGTACGGGACCGGAGGCCGCCGCCGTCACCGGGCTGGCCCGCCACGCGCTACGCCTCCTCGCGCGCGAGGGGCTCGGTGGACCCGCCGTCCTGGAACGCCTCAACGCGGCCATCCTGGACGAGGGAACACGAAGTCGCTTCCTCACCCTTCTCTACGGTGAACTGCGACCCCGTTCGGACGGAGGGGCCGATCTCCAGGTGGTCTGCGCGGGCCACCCGCTTCCGTTGCGACTCCGCCAGGACGGCAGGGTGGAGCCGGCGGCCGAACCCCAGCCTCTGCTGGGTGTCATCGACGACCTGGAACTGCACCAGCAGCACATCCAGCTCGATCCCGGTGATGTTCTGCTCTGTGTCACCGACGGGGTCACCGAACGCCGCGAAGGTATGCGCATGTTGGGCGACGACGGCTTGGCCGAGGTGCTCACCAGCTGTACCGGTCTCAACGCGGGAGCGGTCGCCTCACGCATTCTGCGTGCGGTAGAGCGCTTCGCCAGCGCGGCCCCCTCGGACGACATGGCCATTCTGACCATGCGCATCCCCGAAGAGGAACAGGCGGCGTAACAACAGAAGTGGGGCGGTAGCAACTTACGTTGCTACCGCCCCACTTGTAAGAGCCCCAAAACGGAATCGAACCGTTGACCTTCTCCTTACCATGGAGACGCTCT
>NZ_JBEXEP010000015.1:0-121161 GCF_040606315.1 Streptomyces sp. NPDC005438 | reverse complement strand
GTTGATGGATCCGGTGTTGGAGGAGTTTCGGCGGGCGGCGGAGCAGGTGACGTATCGGCGGCCGACGATTCCGGTGGTGTCGACGTTGACGGGTGAGGTGGTGGAGGAGTTTTCGGCGGATTATTGGGTGGAGCAGTTGCGGTCGACGGTGCGTTTTTCGGATGCGATTGTGCGGGCGGAGGGGCTTGGGGTGTCGCGGTTTGTGGAGGTGGGGCCGGATAGTGCTCTGGTTGGTTCGATCCTCGAATCGTGTGTGGGTGAGGTAGAGGCGGTCGGGTTGATGCGGCAGGGTCGCCCGGAGCCGGAAACCGTGGTGAATGCTCTGGCCCGTTTGTGGGTGCGGGGTGTGGAGGTGGATTGGAAGGCCTTCTTCGCCCCCACCGGCGCGAAGATGGTCGAACTCCCCACCTACGCCTTCCAACACCGCCCCTACTGGCCGACCATGCGCCTCTCGGCCGGCGCCCGCCCTCTGGGTGCCGCCCGGGCTGGCCACCCTCTTCTGCAGGCCGTCATCAGTCTGGCCGGCCACGACGACGTGTTGATGCTCGGTGGCCTGTCGGCCCAGAGCCACCCATGGCTGGTCGACCACCAGGTCGCCGGTCAACTGGTGTTCCCCGGTACCGGGTTCCTGGACCTGGCCCTCTGCGCGGGGGAACGTACCGGGTGCGAGCGGGTGGACGAACTGACCCTCACCACCCCGTTGGTGATCCCCTCGACGGGGGTGGTGCACCTCCAGTTGCTGGTGGGGGCGCCGGACTCCTCAGGGCGACGTACCGTGCGTATCTCCTCTCGGCGGGATGACGCGGCGACCGAGGAGTGGACGGAGAACGCCTCGGGCGTGCTCGCTCCCGTGGTGGGCGTTCCCTTCGGTGACCTCGCCCAGTGGCCGCCGGCCGGGGCCGAGTCGGTGGACGCGGAGCGGTTGTACCCGAACCTTGCGGCGCTCGGCCTGGAGTACGGCCCGGTCTTCCGTGGTCTGGAGCGGGCCTGGCGGCGCGGGGACGAGCTGTTCGTCGAAGTGGGTCTGCCGCGTACCGGCGACTCCTCCGAGGACGACTCCTTCCCCCTGCACCCCGCGGCGCTGGACTCGGTGCTGCACGCCATGGCCCTGGACACCGGTGGGGTGGCCGACGAGGTGTCGGACGGCACCCCGGGACGGTTGCCGTTCTCCTGGAGCGGGGTGACCCTGCACGCCGAGGGGGCCACCGCCCTGCGTGCCCGGCTGCGGGTGACCGGGCCGGAGAGTCTGACGCTTCAGGTGGCCGACGTGACGGGGCGGGCGGTCGCCGAGGTGGAGTCGTTGACGCTCCGTCCGATGGCCGTGGACGCCCTGGTGGGCCCGACCACCGCCGGGACGCCGGACTGGCTGTTCCGGTTGAACTGGACGGAGCTTCCCCCGGCCGAGGAGGACGGGGGAGTACCGGACTGTGTGGTCCTCGGTGACCTTGCGGCGGTCGAACTGCCCTGGGCTGACCGTCACGTGGACCTGGCGGCTCTGCGTACGGCGCTGGACGAGGGGGGCGAAGCGCCCGAGGTGGTGTTCGCCGGGGTCGGGGACCCGGGCGCCAGTGGGGCTGAGGCCGTACACCGCCAGGTGCGGGACGCGCTGGGGCTGATCCAGACCTGGTTGTCCGACGAGCGGTTCGCCGACTCGCGGCTGACGCTGGTCACCCGTGGTGCGGTGGCCGCCGAGGCGGGGGAGCCGGTGGAGGACCTGGCCGGCGCGGCGGTGTGGGGGCTGGCGCGCTCGGCGCAGTCGGAGCATCCCGGCCGCTTCCAGCTTGTGGACGCCCCGGGGGCGTCGTCCGCGCCCTGGTCCTCGGTGCTGGAGTCCGAGGAACCCCAACTCGCCCTGCGGGACGGGGAGTTGAGGGCCTGCCGACTGGGCCGGGTGCCCACCGGCGGGGAGGCGGCCGTACAGGCGAGCTGGGACAGCGACGGCACCGTTCTGGTCACCGGAGCGACCGGTGAACTGGGCGGGGTCATCACCCGCCATCTGGTGACCGAGCACGGCGTACGGCATCTGCTGCTGCTGAGCCGGCGCGGCGAGCGGGCCCCGGGCGCCGGTGCCCTGGCGGAGGACCTGACCGCGCTGGGCGCCCAGGTCACCACGGTGGCCTGCGACGTGTCCGACCGGGACGCACTCGCCGGGGTCCTCCGGGACGTACCGGACGGGCGTCCGCTGACCGGTGTGGTGCACGTGGCCGGTGTGATCGACGACGCCACCGTGACCTCGCTGGGCCCCGAGCAGCTCGACCGGGTGCTGCGTCCCAAGGTGGACGCCGCCCTCAACCTGCACGAGCTGACCCGTGAGGCGCCGCTGTCGGCGTTCGTGCTGTTCTCCTCGGTCTCCGCCGCCCTGGGCGCCCCGGGGCAGGGCAACTACGCGGCGGCCAACGCCTTCCTGGACGCGCTCGCCGAACGGCGACGGGCCGAGGGTCTGCCCGGACTGTCCCTGGGATGGGGACTGTGGGCGCAGGCCAGCGAGTTGACCGGGTCCCTGGACGAGGCGGACCTGCGACGTATGGCGCGCGGCGGAGTCGTACCGTTGACCGTCGAGGACGGGGTGACCCTGTTCGACCTCGCCGCCGGGGCGGGGCAGGCGGCGGTGCTGCCGGTACGGCTGGACCTGCGCGCGCTGCGTGAGGCCGGGGCCCATCTGCCGCCGGTCTTCGGGGAGTTGGTACGTCGTCCGCGCAGGAGGGCCGCCGAGGCCACCTCACAGCAGGCCGAGTCGCTGGTCCAGCGGTTGTCGGCGATGCCCCCGGAGGACCGGGAGGCGGCCCTGCGGGACCTGGTGCGGGAACAGGCGGCCCGGGTGCTGGGCCACGACTCCGCCGAGGAGGTCGCGGTCGACCAGCCCTTCCGTGACCTCGGCTTCGACTCGCTGACGGCGGTGGAGCTGCGTAACCATCTCAACGCGGCGACGGGGCTGCGGCTGACCGCCACGTTGATCTTCGACCACCCCACGGCCACCGCTGTCGCCGCCCACCTGCGCGAACGCCTCCTGGACGACGAGACGGCCACGGCCACCGCCACCCCCCGGCGCCGGACGGTGACCTCCGCCGGCGAGGACCCGGTGGTGATCGTCGGCATGGCCTGCCGCTACCCCGGAGGAGTACGGGACCCGGAGGACCTGTGGCGGCTGGTGAGCACCGGCTCCGACGGGGTCACCCCCTTCCCGACCGACCGGGGCTGGGACCTGGACCGCCTCTTCGCCGACGACCCGGAGGGCGGAGGCGCCACCTACGTCCGCGAGGGCGGATTCCTGCACGACGCCGCCGAGTTCGACGCCGCCTTCTTCGGCATCTCGCCCCGCGAGGCACTGGTGATGGACCCCCAGCAGCGGCTGCTGTTGGAGACCTCCTGGGAGGCGGTGGAGTCCGCCGGTATCGATCCGGCGACCCTGCGGGGCGGGCGTACCGGGGTGTTCGCCGGGGTGATGTACCACGACTACCTCGCCCGGCTCACCAGCGTCCCCGAGGGCGCGGAGGGCTTCCTCGGTACCGGTTCGGCGGGCAGCGTGGTGACCGGACGGGTCGCCTACCTGCTCGGACTGGAGGGGCCGGCCGTCACCATCGACACCGCCTGCTCCTCCTCCCTGGTCGCCCTGCACATGGCCGCCCAGGCGCTGCGGGAGGGGGAGTGTGACACCGCGCTGGCCGGCGGGGTGACCGTGATGGCCACGCCCGGCACCTTCATCGACTTCAGCGCCCAGCGGGGGCTGGCCCCGGACGGGCGCTGCAAGTCCTTCGCCTCCGGCGCGGACGGTACCGGCTGGTCCGAGGGCGTGGGGATGCTGCTGCTGGAGCGGCTGTCGGACGCCCGCCGCAACGGCCACCAGGTGCTGGCCGTGGTCCGGGGTTCGGCCGTCAACCAGGACGGCGCGTCCAACGGGCTCACCGCCCCCAACGGCCCGGCCCAACAGCGGGTGATCCGCCAGGCGCTGGAGCGCGCCGGGCTGCGGCCGGACGAGGTGGACGCGGTCGAGGGGCACGGTACGGGCACGGTGCTGGGTGACCCCATCGAGGCCCAGGCGCTGCTGGCCACCTACGGCCAGGACCGTCCCGAGGACCGCCCGTTGAGGCTGGGCTCCATCAAGTCCAACATCGGTCACGCCCAGGCGGCGGCCGGAGTGGGCGGCATCATCAAGATGGTGCAGGCGATGCGGCACGGTGTGCTGCCGCCGACCCTGCACGTGGACGAGCCGAGCGCCCAGGTCGACTGGGAGTCGGGCCAGGTGGAGCTGCTGACGGAGGCGATGCCCTGGGACGCCCCGGGCCGCCCCCGCCGGGCCGGCGTCTCCTCGTTCGGCATCAGCGGCACCAACGCCCACGTGCTCGTCGAGGAGCCGCCCACCCCGGTGTCCGCACCGGCCACCACCCTTCCGTCCGAGCCCCCGCCGCTGGTACCGCTGCTGGTGTCCGCGCGGAACCGGGACGCCGTACGGGCCCAGGCCACCGCGTTGCGCCAACACCTGCTGGAGCGGCCCGAGTTGTCGCTGACGGACGTGGCGTACTCGCTGGCCACCACCCGTACCCGCTTCGACCACCGGGCGGTCGCCGTCAGCGCCGACCGTGCCGAGGCCCTGACCGCGCTGGAGGCGATCGCCGCCGACGGCGGGGCCCCGGGCACCGGCTGGGGACGGGCCGCCGCGCGTCCGGTGGCGTTCCTGTTCACCGGCCAGGGCAGCCAGCGGGTCGGTACCGGGCGGGAGCTGTACGAGGCCTCCCCGGTGTTCGCCGAGGCGCTGAACGAGGTCCTCACCCACCTCGACCCCCACCTGGACCGGCCGCTGCGCGAGGTGCTGTGGGAGGAGCCGGCCGAGGGGGCCGAACCCGCCCTGGACCGTACCGAGTTCGCCCAGCCGGCGCTGTTCGCCGTCGAGGTCGCCCTCTACCGGCTGCTGGAGTCCTGGGGCCTGCGCCCGGACCACCTGGTCGGCCACTCGGTCGGGGAGTACGCCGCCGCCCACGTGGCCGGGGTGCTCGGCCTGGAAGATGCCTGCCGGCTCGTCGCCGCGCGGGGCCGGCTGATGCAGGCCCTGCCGGCCGGGGGCGCCATGCTCGCCCTGCGCGCCACCGAGGAGGAGGTCCGCCCCCTGCTCGGCGACGGGGTGTCGCTGGCCGCCGTGAACGGGCCGGCGTCGGTGGTGCTGTCCGGTACGGAGGAGGCCGTGGACCGGCTCGCCGCGCGCTTCGTCGAACGCGACGCCAAGCCGCTGCGGGTCAGCCACGCCTTCCACTCCCAGCTGATGGAGCCCATGCTCGACGCCTTCCGGGCGGTCGCGGAGTCGGTGACCTACCACCCGGCACGTGTCACCTGCGTCCCCACCGCCGGTGGCCCCGACGAGGGCGGCTTCGAGGACCCCGGCTACTGGGTGCGCCAGGTACGTGAGGCGGTGCGGTTCCACGAGGCGGTGACCGGGCTGCTGGACGCCGGAGTGGGCGGCTTCGTGGAGGTCGGCCCCGACACCGTACTGACCGCCGGGGTACGGGAGACCCTGGAGGCCCGGGAGCGGCCGGACGACGCCCGCGAGGCCGAGCCCTTCGTGACCTCCCTGCTGCGCCGGGGGCGCCCGGAGTGGCAGTGCCTCGCCACCGCCCTGGCCACCGTGCTGCCGCACGGGGACCGACTGCGTGCCGACACGGTCTTCGCCGACACCGGAGCGCGCCGGGTGGAACTGCCCACCTACGCCTTCCAACGCCAGCGCTACTGGGCCGAGAACACCGGCCCCGGCGCCCCGGCCGCCGACCTCACCGCGGCCGGCCTCGAAAGCGACGGCCACCCCCTGCTGGGCGCCAGTGTGCCGCTGCCGGACGGCGGGTGGGTGCGTACCGGACGGCTGCCGTCCACCGCCCACCCCTGGCTGGCCGACCACCGGGTGGCCGGCTCCGTGGTGCTGCCGGGCACCGCCCTGCTGGAGCTGGCGGTCCACGCCGGCGACCACGTCGGCTGCGACCACCTGGTGGAACTGGTCCTCGGCACCCCGCTGCTCCTGGACCCCGGGACGGACCGGCGGATCCAGGTGGTCACCGCTCCGCCGGACGACCAGGGAGAGCGACAGGTACGGGTGCTGTCCCGTCCGGTCGGCGCCCTGGAGGAGGAGCCGTGGACCACCCACGCCACCGGCACCCTCAGCGCGCGGCCGGACACCCCCGCACCGGAGACCTTCGACGCCACGGTGTGGCCGCCGGCCGACGCCACCCCGGTACCCCTGGACGGCTTCTACCAGGAGCAGGACGAGGCCCAGGTCGCCTACGGCCCCGCCTTCCAGGGGCTGCGGGCCGCCTGGAAGCGGGACGGGGAACTGTTCGCCGAGGTGGCCCTCCCCGAGCAACTGCGCGCCGACGCCAGCCACTTCGGCCTGCACCCGGCGCTGTCGGACGCCGCGCTGCACGGCGTCGCCCTGCTGCTGCCGGACGGCGCCGGCCGGTCGCTGCCGTTCACCTGGAGCGAGGTGACCCTGTACGCCCAGGGCGCCTCCTCGCTGCGGGTACGGATGACCGCGACCGGGCCGGAGCAGGTGGCGCTGGACCTCGCCGACGCCGAGGGCCGGCCGGTCGCCACCGTCGGCGCCCTGGCCCTGCGGGAGCCGTCCACCGCCGCCGTCCAGCAACGCTGGTCCCGGTCGCTGTTCACGGTGGACTGGACGGCACTCACCTCCGACGCCCCGGCCGGGGCGCACCGCCGCTGTGTGCTGTTGGGTTCCGACCCCCTGGGGGTCACCGCCCCGCTCACCGACGCGGGCATCGCCGTGGAGGCCTTCGCCGACCTGGAGGCGCTGACCGGGGCGGTGTCCACCGGCATGGCCCTGCCCGACATGGTGCTGGTCGCCTTCGAGGGCGCTCACGACGCTGATCCCGGCGCTGATCCCGGCGCTGAGGGGAGCGGTGACCTCCCTCGCGCCGCGCGGCAGGTCACCGCCGAGGCCCTACGGGTCGCCCAGGGCTGGCTGGCCGCTGACGAACTGGCCGCCAGCCGGCTGGTGTTCGTCACCCGGGGCGCCGTCGGCGACGGGCGGGAACGCCCGGACGACCTGGCGGCGGCACCCCTGTGGGGACTGCTGCGCAGCGCCCAGTCGGAGAACCCGGGCCGCTTCGTGCTGGTGGACCTGGACCGTGACCCGGAGTCGGTGCTGGCCCTGCCGGCCGCCGTGGCCAGTGGCGAGCCCCAACTCCTGGTGCGCCAGGGGACGTTGCGGGCGGGCCGGCTGGCCCGGGTACCGGTGCCGGAGGCCACGGCCGCGCCCTGGGACCCCGAGGGCACCGTACTGGTCACCGGTGCGACCGGGGCGCTGGGAGGCTCGGTGGCCTCCCACCTGGTCACCGCCCACGGGGTGCGGCGGTTGGTGCTGCTCAGCCGGACCGGCCCCGCGTCCGAGGCGGGGGTGGCCCTCCAGGACCGGCTGGCCGGGCTCGGCGCGCAGGTGACCCTGTTGGCCTGTGACGCCTCGGACCGGCAGGCGCTGTCCGAGGCGCTGGAGCGGATACCGTCCCGGCACCCGTTGACCGCGGTGGTCCACCTGGCCGGGGTGCTGGACGACGGAGTGGTCTCGGCGTTGACGCCCGAGCGGTTCGAGGCGGTGTTCCGGGCCAAGGTCGACGCGGCCGTCAACCTGCACGAGCTGACCCGCGAGGTGCCGTTGTCGGCGTTCGTACTGTTCTCCTCCTCGGCCGCCACCTTCGGCGCCCCGGGGCAGGGCAACTACGCGGCGGCCAACGCCTTCCTGGACGCGCTCGCCGAACAGCGCCGCGCCGACGGGCTGCCCGCCCGTTCGCTGGCTTGGGGCGCCTGGGAGGGCGGCATGGCCGGGCGGCTGGACGAGACCGACCGGGGCCGGATGTCCCGGGGCGGTGTGCTGGCCCTGGGGGAGCGGGAGGGCCTGGAACTCCTGGACGAGTCGCTGCGGGTGGACCGGGCCGGTCTGGTTCCGGTACGTCTGGACACCGGGGCGCTCGGCCCCGAACCAGCGCCGCTGTTCCAGGGGTTGGCCCGCCGTACCACGCGCCGCCAGGCCTCCTCCGGCGACGCCGGCCCCTCCCTGGTGCGCCGGCTGGCGGGTCTGGACGCGCCGGGCCGCCGGGCCGCCGTGCTGGAGACGGTACGGGCGGCCACCGCCGCCGTCCTGGGCCACCCCTCGGTGGAGAGCGTCGAGCCCGACGCGGCGTTCCTGGAACTCGGCATCGACTCGCTGACCTCGGTGGAACTGCGTAACGCCCTGGCGGCGGCCACCGAACTACGGCTGCCGGCCACCCTGGTGTTCGACCACACCTCCCCGGTGGACCTGGCCGACCACCTGGTGGAGCAACTCGCCGCCTCCGGCGGCCCGGAGGGCTCGGCGGAGCCAGCCGCCACCGGCACCACCAGCGTGGACGACACCGTGGGCGCGCTGTTCCGGCAGGCCTGCGAGGAGGGCCGGCTCAAGGAGGGCTTCGCGCTGCTGGAGAGCGTCGCCGCCCTGCGGCCGACCTTCGCCAGCGCCGAGGAGGTGCCGCAGTCGCCCACCTCGGTACGGCTGGCCAGCGGGCCCCGTCCGGTACGACTGGTGTGCGTCAGCTCCCAGGTCGCCCTGGCCGGTGTCCACCAGTACGCCCGCTTCGCCTCCGCCTTCCGCGACGTACGGGACGTGGTGGCCCTGGCGGTGCCCGGGTTCGCCAGCGGGCAGCCGCTGCCGGCCACCGAACGGGCCCTGGTCGAACTGCTGGCCCGGATGGTGTCCGAGCAGGTCGGCGACGAGCCCTTCGCGCTGCTGGGCTCCTCCTCGGGCGGAGTGCTGGCGTACGCGGTCGCCGCGCACCTGGACCAGCTCGGCCGCGCCCCGTCCGGCGTGGTGTTGCTGGACACCTACGTGCCCGGCGACGACTCCCTCGGCCAGTTCGAGGACCAGCTCCTGGGCGGGATGTTCGAGCGTGAGGAGAACTTCGCGCGGATGGACGCCGCCCGGCTGTCCGCCATGAGCTGGTACTTCAACCTGCTGGGCGGCTGGACCCCGGACAAGCTGTCCTCCCCGGTGCTGCTGGTGCGGGCCGGCCAGCCGATGTCCGGCGACGGCGACCTCAAGCCCGAGGACTGGCAGACCGGTTGGACCGAGGCCGACGACGTCGTGGACGTCGCCGGCAACCACTTCACCATGATGGAGGACCTCGCCGGGACCACCGCCGGGGTGGTCGACGAGTGGCTCAGGGCCCGGGAGTCCTGAGCCCGCGAGCCTGGTGGACGGTCCGGTGACCGGCCGAGAACGTCCCTTGTCCCTCCCGGCCCGGGCCGGGAGGGACAAGGGGGTGCCGTGGTCCCGCACGGGAGTGACCGGGCCACGGCGGTCCGGCGTACGAGTCGGGTGACCAGTCCGCTCTCGTCGCCCGGACGTCACTCCGGCCTGGGGTCCCAGCGGAAGCGGCGTACCGCCACCACCGCCCCGGCCACTCCCCACACCAGCAGCACCGCCAGCTTCTGCCAGGGGAAGGCGGCGTCCCCGGTCACCGAGCCGAGCAGCGCCTCGTTGAACGGCTTCACCGGCAGCGCCCCGGCGATGGGGTTCAGCCAGTCGGAGTGGATGGGGATGTAGGTGCCGGAGATGAACATCAGCGGGAACAGCACGAACTGCACCACCGCCGGCGCGGCCTCCGCGTTGCGGATCAGCGAGGCGACGCCCACCCCCAGCGCGCAGAAGCTGGCCGCGCCCAGCACCAGCGTCACCGCGATGGTGGGGAGCTGTCCGGCGTGCGGCAGCGGTACGTCGTACAGCCGGCCGACCCCGATGACCAGCGCCATGTCCACCACGCTGACCATCACGCAGTGGGCCAGCAGCCCGCCGAAGTACATCCACGCCGGCAGCGGCGTCGCCCGCGCCCGCTTGAGGATGCCGTCCTGACGGCGGGTGGACAGCACGATGGCCAGCTGGCTGTAGCAGGCGCTGAGCACCGCCAGCGCGGCGATGGTCGCCACGTAGTACTGCATCGGCGTCAGCCCGCCGAAGAACGAACTGGCCTCCCCACCCCGGAAGATCAGCCCGAAGACGGTGATGGTCACCACCGGGAAGACGAAGGTGAAGAAGGCGCTCTGCGGGTTCCGCCAGAACGTCAGCTGCTCGTACTTGACCTGGTGCCACAGCAGGCCCAGGTCCCTGCGGGGGGCGAGTTGTGCGACACCGCTCATGGCGCGCTCCTGTTCGTCACGGGTTCCCTCACCGGCTGGCCGGTCCGCGCCACCCCGCCGTCCTGGCCGGTCAGCTGTACGTAGACGTCCTCCAGGCTCGGCCGTTCCACCGTCAGCCCCTCCAGGGTGGTGCCCCGCTCCAGCGCCCAGCCGGTCAACTGGTGCAGCAGCGCGGTGGGTTCGGGGGTGTGCAGCGTCACCAGCCCCTCGTGGTACGTCGCGCCGGGGACCGGCAACCGCTCCGGCGACCACCCGTGCGGAAGCGCGAACCGGACGCGTACCTGGGCGTGGTCCCGCCCACCGAGGGTCGTGGGAGTGCCCTCGGAGACGATCCGCCCGCCGACGATCACCGCCACCCGGTCGGCCAGCTGCTGCGCCTCCTCCATGTAGTGCGTGGTGAGGAGGATGGTGATCCCCGCGTCCCGCAGCCGGCGCACCAACTCCCAGGCGCCGCGCCGGGCGTTGGGGTCGAAGCCGGTCGTCGGCTCGTCCAGGAACAGCAGCTCGGGGTTGCCGACGATGCCCAGGGCCAGGTCCAGGCGGCGCTTCTGCCCCCCGGAGAGGTTGCGGACCTTCTGGCGCTCCTTGCCCGCCAGGTCCACCAGTTCGATGACCTCGTCCACCCTGCGCGGGGAGCGGTAGTAGCCGGCGGCCCGGGCGATGGTCTCGCGCACCGTGAGGTACGGCTCGACCGCGATGTCCTGGAGCACCAGCCCGATCCGCTCGCGCAGCTCACGGCTGTCCGAACGGCTGCCGGGGTCCAGGCCCAGCACCCGGGCCAGGCCCGAGTCCCTGTGCCGGAAGCCCTCCAGGATCTCCAGGGTGGTGGACTTCCCGGCCCCGTTGGGGCCCAGCAGCGCGAAGATCTCCCCGTGCCGCACCTGGAAGCTCACGCCGGCCACGGCCCGCACCGCGCCGTAGGACTTGTGCAGGTCCTCCACTACGACCGTCGACATGTGACCTCCACCGTGATCGCCAGGTGGCGCCCCGCCATTCCCCGCGCCGCGGTCACCCCGAACTCGGTGCGGTCGACCCGGGTGCTGGCCCGGGCGGTGAACCCCTCCTCGGTCACCCGCACCTCCTCCACCTGGAGGGTCACCGGACGCTCCACCCCGCAGGCGGTGAGCCGGCCGACCAGGGTGGTGCCGTCCACCCGGTCGGAGGCGAAGGTGATCGTCGGGTGGGTGTCGGTGTCCAGGAACTTCGCGGACCGCACGTCCTGGTCGCGGTGGTCGTTCCCGGTGTGGAAGCTGGTCGCGTCCACCTCCACCTCGGTACGGGACTCGCTGACCGGCTCGGCGACGTCCACCGTGCCTCCACGGAGGCCGAAGGTGCCGCGCACCGGCATCAGGCCGAACAGGTGCCGGGAGCCGAAGCGCACCGTGGAGTGCTCGGTGTCGATGGTGTACCGACCCAGCTTGGGGGTCTGCTTCGCCGTGTCCTGTGTGGTGTCCATGCCCCCATCCCACCCCGCCGGGCCAGGGCCCCGGCAGAGCGGGAGGGAGGTTCCGCGTACGACGATCCGCCCCTCTCCGGCGGCCCGGACACGACTTTCGTAGGGTTCCCACCAGCGAAAGCCCCTCGCGGTGGCGGACCTGGGCCGGTGACGTACCGTTCTGCGCATGACTGCAGCGCCCTGGCACCACCGTCACTGGGTCCTCGTGGACGTGGCGCTGGCGGTCTGCGTCGTACTGCTGGACACCTGGGTGACCCTGGCCGGCGGCACCTGGTGGCCCGAACGCCCCGACACCCTCGCCTGGTCGCTGCTGGCCCTCCAGGGTCTCGCCGGCGCCTCGCTGGTCTTCCGCCGGCGGGCCCCGATCACCGTGGTCGTGGTGCTGGGCGTCTTCACCCTGGCCGTGACCCTGCTGATCTCCCCCGTGGGGGCGGTCACCCCGGCGCACGACGGCAACCTGTGGGCGCCGTTCGCCACCGTTCCGGCCGCCTACGGGCCGCTGTTCTACCAGCGCGACCGACGCAGCAACCTGGTCGCCTTCGTGGTGCTGGGGGCCCTCACCCTGCTGGTGATGCGCCCCTGGGACCCGTCGTGGAGCGTGCTGACGATAGGGCTGCTGCGCACCGCGGTGGGCCCGCTGCTGGGGCTGTACGTCGAGGCCCGGCGGAGGCTGGTGCTGGCCCTGACCGAGCGGGCCGAGCGGGCCGAACGCGAACGGCACCTGCTCGCCGAGCGGGCCCGCGCCGAGGAACGGGCCCGGTTGGCCGGGGAGATGCACGACGTGGTCACCCACCGGGTGAGCCTGATGGCCCTCCAGGCCGGTGCCCTGCGGATGACCGCCACCGACGAGGCGACCCGGCAGGCGGCCGAGGACCTGCGGGTGGCCGGTTGCCAGGCGCTGGAGGAACTCCGCGACCTGGTCGGCCTGTTGCGCACCGCGCCCGAGGGAGACGGCTCGCCCTCCCTCGCCGACCTCGCCGCGTTGGTGTCGGAGTCCCGGGCGGCCGGGGTGGAGGTGGAGTTCGTCGAGGACGGCGACCCGAAGCTGGCCTCCCCGGTGGTCTCCCGTACCGCCTACCAGACCGTGCGGGAGGCGTTGACCAACGCGCACAAGCACGCGCCCGGGGCCCGGGTGGCGGTCCGGGTGGAGTACGCCGCCTCCCAGGTGCGGGTCTGCGTGCGCAACACGGCGCCCACCGCCCGCCCCAGCCCCGAACTGGTGGGCACCGGCTCCGGGCTGGGCATCACCCACCTCCGGCAGCGGGTCGAGGTGCTGGGCGGGCGCCTGCGCGCGGCGAGTTCCCCGGAGGGCGGGTTCGAGGTCGAGGTGACCCTGCCCTCCTACGTACCGACAGCGGAACCGGTGGTGTGACCAGGATGGTGCGCGTGGTGGTCGTCGACGACGAGCCGATGGTGTGCGGGTTCCTGCGCACCATCCTCGGCTCGGCCGACGACATCGAGGTGGTCGCCGAGGCCCACGACGGGGCGGCCGGCGTGGAGGAGGTCGTGCGCCACCGGCCCGACCTGGTGCTGATGGACCTGCGGATGCCCGGCGTGGACGGGCTCACCGCCATCGAGCGGATACAGGAACTGCCCGACCCGCCGGCCGTGGTGGTGCTCACCACCTTCGACGCCGACCAGTACGTGATGCGGGCGCTCCGCGCCGGCGCCGCCGGGTTCCTGGTGAAGTCCACGCCCCCCGAGGAACTGATCGGCCTGGTACGGGTGGCCGCCGAGGGGCACACCGTGCTGTCGGCCGCCGCCGCGCGCCGGCTGGTCGCCGCCTCCGCCGACGAGTCGTCGGCCCGGGACCAGGCACGGGAGCTGGTGCGGACGCTGACCGAACGGGAGGCGGAGGTGCTGGCCGGCCTGGGGGAGGGGCTGTCCAACGCGCAGATCGCCGCCCGGCTCCACCTGTCCGAGGCGACCATCAAGGGCTACGTCTCGCGGGTGCTGGAGAAGCTGCGGTGCCGCAACCGCACCCAGGCGGGACTGGTGGCACACGAGGCGGGAGTGGTCCGCGCCGAGTCCTGAGCCGTACCTCCGGGCCGGCCCGCAGGGGCCTCGCGGGGGCGGGGGCGCTCAGACCCGCCAGGGCGCGGTGCGCCGCTCCTCGACCAACCGCTCCAGCACCGGCACCACTTCGCTGGGCGAGGGACGGGAGACCGCCTGGTCCCGCAGCCGCCGCGAGTTCCGGGCGAAGTCCTCGTCCTCCAGGATGCGGGCGATGCCGTCCCGCACCCCCTCCGGGGTGACCTGGCTGCGCTCCAGCAGCAGACCGGCGCCCTGTCGTTCCAGCCCCTCGGCCCGGTAGATCTGGTCGGCCACGGTGGTGGTCACCGTCATCTGCGGCACCCCGTACACCAGGGCGTTGGCGTACGAGCCGAAGCCGCCGTGGTGGATCAGCGCCGAACAACTGGGCAGCAGCGCGTGCAGCGGCACCGACTCCGCCACCCGCACGTTGTCCGGCAGCGGCCCCACCTCGCGGGCCTGCGCCGGCAGCAGGGCGGCCACCACGTCGATGTCCAACTCGGCCAGCGCGCTGAGCAGTTCGTCCTTGGAGACGTAGTCCCCGCCGTACCGCTCGGTGTTGGAGGCGCCCAGACTCATGCACACCCGGGGGCGCTCCGGCGGCACCCGCAGCCAGTCCGGCACCACCGCGGGCCCGTTGTAGGGCACGAAGCGGATCGGGGTGCGACGGGCCTCGGTGGCGATGCCCAGGCTCTCCGGCAGCGGGTCCAGGGTGAGCTGTCCGGTGGTGAACTCCTCGGTGAACGTCCCGCCCAGCTCGCTGGCCCGCTCCTCCAACCAGTCGCCCAGCGGGTCGCGCCGCTCCTCGGGCGGGGCCTCCTCGTACAGCTTGCGGAACAGCTGCCGCTTCATCACCCACACGTCGGCGAAACACAGCGAACGCGCGTGCGCGGCGCCGACCACCCCGGCGGCTATCGGCCCGGCGTAGGTCAGCGGGTCCCACACCACCAGGTCGGGACGCCAGGACCGGGCGAACTCCACCAGCCCGTCGATCATCGGCTCGTTGTACATGGCCGAGCCGTAGGCGGCGAGCTGGATGCGCTCCAACTCGTCCTTCCAGTTCAGCTTGGCCGGGTCCAGCTCGTTGAAGCTGACCCGCTCCTCGACCTGGGTGTGCCGGTTGGCGCTCATCGCCGCCGTGATGGTGTCGTTGGTCCCCACCGACACCGCCGTCATCCCGGTACGCGCGATCACGTCCTCGAACTCCACACAGCTGGCCACACGCACCTCGTGCCCCGCGGCGCGCATCGCCCACGCGACCGGTGTCATGCAGTACAGGTGCGACTTCTCCGGGATGGTGGCGAACAACACGCGCACAGTGGACTCCTGGGACTGGTGGTACCGGTGCCGCCCCCAGGTTCCGCCCACCGCGCGCCCCCGTGGACCCGCCGGCGTGTGACTCGGGGGAAACACCCAGAGTTCCGCCGTATGCGACGGCTACCGCTGTCCTCGGCGAGGCCCGGTGTGAATATTGACGTCAGCGGGCCGTCGACGGGCGCCCCGCGGCTGACCGAACCGAGAAGGGCCGACCATGCGCGCAGTCACTCCCGCGGACCGGGAGCCGCCGACCGCGGTCGTGCTCGGCGCTGCCGGATTCGTCGGCCGCAACATCTGCGACATGTTGTCCACCCGAGGCTGGTCGGTCCTGGCGGTGGCCCGTGGCGGCGCCCCCGACCTTCCCCCCGGCTGCCACCTGGAGCGGCTGGACCTGCTGCGCTCACCCACCGGCGACCTCTCCGCCCTCCTGGCCCGGGAACGGCCGGCACTGGTGGTCAACGCCGCCGGCGCCCTGTGGGACGTCACCGACCAGGAGCTGACCGAGGGCAACGTGACCCTGGTGCGGCGACTGGTCGAGGCGATGGCCTCCCTGCCCCGGCCGGCCCGCCTGGTCCACATCGGCTCCGCCTACGAGTACGGCGGCCACCCCGCCGACGTCCCCCTGACCGAGGACCTCACCGAGCGGCCCACCAGTGGTTACGCCCGCACCAAGCTGGCCGGCACCCGGGTGCTGACCGAGGCCGTGGCCGAGGGGCGGCTGGACGCGGTGGTGCTGCGCATCGCCATGTCGGTCGGCCCCCACACCTCCCCGCACAGCCTGCTGGGCGGGCTGGCCGCCCAACTGGCGCGACGGCCGGCCGAGTTGCGGCTGCCGCCGATCCGGGGGGTACGCGACATCGTTGACATCCGGGACGTCGCCGAGGCCGTACGGTGCGCCGCGCGGGCCGAGCGGGTACCGCCCGTGGTCAACATCGGCTCCGGCGTCGGGGTGCCCCTGGTGGACGCCGTCGAGGCGCTGCTACGGATCAGCGGCACCGACGCCACCGTCCACCGTGCCGACGACGCCGACCCCTCAAAGCCGGCGGGCACGCGCCGGGACGCGGGGATCGGCGAGCAGCCCCTGGACATCTCACGTGCGCGAAGCGAACTGGGCTGGGCCCCCCGGCACAGCCTCGACGACGCGCTGAGCGCCCTGTGGGAGACCGTTCCGCGACCGGTCGGCGCCCCCACCACGGCGTTCGACCCCTCGGCGTTCGATCCCCCGGCGCCCACCACCACCTCGACCCTCGCAGCGGACGGAGAGCGCATCCATGGCTGACGCGGACGTGCAGTCCATTCTCGAACTGACGCGGAAACTCCACCGCGACCGGGACCCGTCCGAGCGGGAGTTCCAGCCCGGCGTGACGCCCATCCTCCCCTCCGGCGCGGTCCTGGACGAGGACGACCGGGCCGCCCTGGTGGAACAGGCGCTGGAGATGCGTATCGCCTCGGGCTCCACCGCGCTGCTGTTCGAGCGCCGGTTCGCCAAGACGATCGGCGTACGCAAGGCGCACCTGACCAACTCCGGCTCCTCGGCCAACCTGCTGGCCCTCGCCTCGCTCACCGTCCCCGAGCTGGAGGACCGCCGGCTGCGCCCGGGCGACGAGGTCATCACCGTCGCCGCGAGCTTCCCCACCACGGTCAACCCGATCCTCCAGTGCGGGCTGGTGCCGGTCTTCATCGACGTCGACCTGCACACCTACAACACCACCGTGGAGCGCATCGAGCAGGCCATCACCCCGCGCACCAAGGCCGTGATGCTGGCCCACACCATGGGCAACCCGTTCCCGGTCGCCGAGGTCGCCCAACTCTGCGAGGACCGCGACCTGTTCCTGGTCGAGGACAACTGCGACGCGGTGTCCTCCACCTACCAGGGGCGCACCACCGGTACCTTCGGCGACTACTCGACGGTCAGCTTCTACCCGGCCCACCACCTGGCCATGGGCGAGGGCGGCTGCGTCCTCAGCAACACCCTGGAACTGGCCAGGATCACCGAGTCGATGCGGGACTGGGGCCGGGACTGCTGGTGTGAACCGGGCGAGGACAACAAGTGCCTCAAGCGCTTCTCGTACCAGATGGGCGACCTGCCCCTGGGGTACGACCACAAGTACATCTTCTCCCACGTCGGCTACAACCTGAAGACGACCGACATGCAGGCCGCCCTCGGCCTCAGCCAGCTGGCGAAGCTGCCCGACTTCGTGGCCGCGCGCAAACGGAACTGGGCGCGGATGCGGGAGGGCCTGGACGGGGTGCCGGGCCTGCTGCTGCCGGAGGCCACCCCCGGCAGCGACCCCAGCTGGTTCGGCTTCGTCATCACCCTCGCCGAGGACGCCCCGTTCGGCCGTCCCGAGCTGGTCGACTTCCTCAACTCCCGCCGCATCGGCACCCGGTTGCTGTTCGCCGGCAACCTCACCCGCCACCCCGCCTACCGTCACGAGAACTACCGGGTCAGCGGGGACCTGACCAACAGCGACATCATCACCGAGCGGACGTTCTGGATCGGCGTCTACCCGGGGATCAGCACCGAGATGATCGACTACATGACCGCATCCATCCGCGAGTTCGTCGCCCAGCCCCACTGAGTGGAGTACGACGCGTGACAGTCAACGAGTTGGCCGGGGTGGGCGGTACGGGCACCGCCTCCCTCGGCGTCGGCGTACTCGGCGCCGCGGACATCGCCCGTCGCAACGCCATCCCCGCGCTCCAGCGTTGTTCCGGGCTGCACCTGGCCGCCGTCGCCAGCCGGGACGTGGCCAAGGCCCGTACCCTCGCCGAGGAGTTCGGCTGCGAGGCGGTCGGCGGCTACGACAACCTGCTGGCCCGCGAGGACGTCCGGGCCGTCTACATCCCGCTGCCCAACTCGATGCACGAGGAGTGGTCCCGGGCGGCGTTGGAGGCCGGCAAGCACGTCCTGGTGGAGAAGTCGCTCACCGTGGACGCCAAGGTGGCCCGGGAACTGGTCGAGACGGCCGAGGCGGGCGGGCTCGCCTTCATGGAGAACTTCACCTTCCTCTTCCACCCCCAGCACCAGACCGTCCGTGACCTGGTCGCCGAGGGCGCCATCGGCACCCCCCAGGTCCTCAGCGCCTCCCTGGGCATCCCCCGGAACAACCCCGACCTCATCCGCTACCGCCCGGAACTGGCCGGCGGCACCCTGCGGGAGAACGGCTGCTACCCCCTGCGGGCCGCCCTGCTGCACCTGGACGAACAGCTGTCGGTGGTCGGCGCCCGGCTGCGGATGGACCCCGAGACCGGGGTGGACATCGCCGGCTCGGCACTGCTGGTGGACGGGGCGGGTGTGACCGCGCAGTGCGACTTCGGCCTCGCCCACGCCTACCGCAACACCTACGCGCTGTGGGGCAGCGAGGGCCGCATCGAACTCGGCTGGGCCTTCAACCCGCGCCCCGAGACCCGGCCGAAGCTGCGCCTACAGCGCGGTGACTCCCTGGAGGAGCGGGAACTGCCGGCCGCCGACCAGTTCCAGCGGATGTTCCAGGCCTTCGCCCTGGCCTGCGCCAACCCCGAGGCGCACCGGCACTTCGGCGCCGACGCGGTGCGCCAGGCCGTACTGATGGAGGAGGTCCTCCGGGCCGCGTCCCGCTGAGCGACGGCGCCCGGAACCCGGGACCCGCCCGGGACGGCGTACCCGTTCCCGACGCCCCCGACGGCTGACGGTCGCCGTCGGAGGGCCGGGTCACCACCAGGGGTCGGTGGCGGCGTCGCCGTCGACGAGGTGCCCCAGCAGCGCGCGTACCGCCTGGTGACCCGACTCGCCCAACTCCTCGGTGGAGGAGTTCACGTACAGCTCGATGTGCCGCTGCCGCACCTCGGGCGACATCTCCTGGGCGTGGGCGCGTACGTACTCCGCCGACACCCAGGGGTTCGCCCAGGCGTAGCGGACCGAGGCCCGGATCGCCTCCGCGACCTCGTCGAGGCGCCGCTGCCCCAGGGAACGCCGGGCCACGATCGCCCCCAGCGGGACGGGCATCCCGGTACGGTCCTCCCACTCCTGCCCGAGGTCCACCATCGGGAACAGCCCGTACCGCCGGTAGGTGAACCGCGCCTCGTGGAGCACCAGCCCCGCGTCCACCTCGCCGTCCCGCACGGCGGGCATGATCCGGTCGAAGGGCATCACCACCGTGTCCACCTCCACCCCCGGCAGCACCCGACGGGCCCACAGCCGGAACAGCAGGTGGGCCGTGGACCGTTCGGTGGGGACGGCCACCACCCGGCCGGCCAGCTCGGCCGGTTCCCGGTGGGCGGCGGTCAACAGCAGCGGTCCGCAGCCGTGGCCCAGCACACCCCCGCAGGGCAGCAGGGTGTAGCGGTCCCACACCCGGGGGAGCGCGGCGTAGGAGACCCTCAGTACGTCCAACTCCCCCCTCTCCGCGAGGGAGTTGGTCACGTCGATGTCGGCCAGCGTGACCTCCACGTCGGGAGCGCGGGGCACCAGCCCCGCGCTCCAGGCGTGGAAGACGAAGGTGTCGTGGGGACCGGGGGAGTGCGCCAGGCTCAGCGCCCCGGTCACGACCCGGGCTCCCCCCTCAGGTCCCACAGGCCCAGGTACTTGTTGGGCGAGTCCTCGGGTATCCGCTCCAGCGGCTCGCCCAGGCCGAACGGCGGCAGCCGCAGGTCGAGTTTGGCGTGCAGCAGGCTGGGCGCCTCCAGGCGGTCGTCGTTGCGGAAGGCCCCCCGTTCGACGGAGGGGTCGCTGACGTAGCTGGTGGTCAGCAGATAACGGGCGCTGGCCCGGAACTGGGTCAGCGCCCGCTGGATCATCTCGTTGGGCAGGTGGATGAAGACGTCACGGCAGATCAACAGGTCGGCCGGACGCAGGGAGTCGGTGGTGATGTCGACCACCTCCAGCCGGTAGCCGTCCCGTCTCAACTCCGGCCAGGTGTGGCGCTCGTGGACGTCGTAGCCCACGTAGTCCACCCGGCCGAGGTCGATGGTGCTCATCCACGCCAGGTCACCGCAGCCCGCGTCGTTCATCGTGGTCACGCCGTACCGGCCGAGGATCGCGACGAGTTCCTTGCGGACGAGCTGGGTGTGCGGCTCGCTGGAACCCCAGCCACACACCGTGTCGGGGGCCTGGTCCGGCCAGCCACGGGAGAACACCTGGAGGCGGGGGTTGATACCCCCCGCCGACTTCACTGATTCGCTGTCACTCGCTCCATGGTTCACTGCATCTCGCCCTCCATCGGCACAGTTGACCGCCCAAGAGGAGCACGAGAAAGCGAACCGATCCAGAGAACCAGAGGAGAACGGGTGATTTCCCCTAACCACGGATCGGCATTGGTTCCTGACTGATGAATTTCTCAGACTTGGCCGTCTGACCGTTCGGTCACACAGCGACACTGGCATCCTGCCGTCATGTCGGCGTACCACGTGGCTTTCATGCCGTTTCCCGCATTCGGACATATCAACACCACCCTTCCCATTGTGGCGGAGCTTGTGCGCCGTGGGCATCGGGTGACCTTCGCGACCAACGGACGCTTCGAACCGTTGGTCGCTCCGACGGGAGCCAGAATCCTGCGCTACGAGTCGTGGTTGGCCTCCCGCAAGCTTCCCGACCAGGTGGACGCGGACTACATGGCCCACGAACCGGTCCGCTCCATCGACGAGGCCATCGCCACGGTGCCGATCTACGAGGAGGGATTCGCCGACGACATTCCCGACGTGTTGTTGTACGACGTCAGCACCTTCGCGGCCGGTCGTGTACTGGCCCGGAAGTGGAACCGTCCGGCGATCGAACTGTTCGCGACCTTCGCCTCCAACGAGCACTACTCGCTCACCCAGGAGATCGGGAATCTCTACAAGGGCGAGATCGACCCCCACCACCCCGCGCTGGTGGACTTCTTCGTCAAGCAGGGCACCCTGCTCAAGGAGAACGGTCTGGAAGGGGTGACCCTGGAGGAGTTCAACGCCCCGGCCGAGGAGTCCAACCTCGTCTTCCTGCCGCGCAGCTTCCAGCCCGCCCAGGAGACCTTCGACGACCGGTTCGCCTTCGTGGGCGCCAGCGTCGGCAACCGCGTGGCCGAGCCGGAGTGGGACGAGCCAGAGCCGGGCAGGCCGGTGGCCCTGGTGTCCCTGGGCAGCTTCGACTTCGACCACCAGGGCGGGTTCGTCCGCACCTGCCTGGAGGCGTTCGCCGACAGCGACTGGCACGTGGTGGTCGCCGCCGGGGAGAGCGTGCGCCGTGAGGAACTCGGCCCGGTGCCCGACAACGTACGGCTGATGGACTGGGTGCCCCAACTCTCGGTACTGGAGCGCGCGGACGTTTTCGTCTCTCATGCCGGAATGAACAGCGTCATCGAGTCGCTCTACTTCGGCACACCCGTGGTCGCCGTACCGCACATGCCCGAACAGCGCCTGGTTGCCGCCCGGTTGGTGGAACTCGGGCTCGGAACTCACCTGCCCGGAACGGATGTCAGCGCCGAACGACTGCGTTCCGAAGTGGACCGGCTCGCCGGCGACGAGGAAACCCTCCGCCGAGTTCACGCGCTCAGGGACGAGTTGCGAGAGGGCGGAGGCCCGGCTCGCGCGGCCGACTACATTGAGAGTCGAATCCGTCACTGAACGTTTCCGACGCATGTCATCCGTACCCCCCGGGGGTTTGGGGCAAGGGGTACCCCTATGGGCCCCTAGGGGGGTCACGGGTGTCCTAGGGGGCATTTGGAAAACCCGTTTCCAATCCGCAGGGGAGGGCGGAGCAAAGTCGAAGGAAAGGCGAAAGCAGACAGGTCGTACAGGGAAACCATGGACCCCCTAGGCGCCGCGCCACGTCCCGCGGTGCCTCTTGGTGTGCGTTGACCTTGTGAAGAGGGCTTCTTAGACTCCCCGCCATTCATTGAGGAACGTGATGGGGGAAGGTGCGACCTAAATGGCATTGGCCAAGGACGGTGCGGATAGAGGCCTTCAGCACGCGGAAGATGGGAATTCCGCCCTAGAGTCAGAACTCAGTGTGAACGGCCAGGCACAGGAAAGCACGAACGGCACTCGCAAACCGTTCATTCCACGGCAGGCCGTGGCGATCGGCGGCGCCGCCCAGACCAACGGCGCCCCGGACGCGGAACTGCGCAGCGAGGAGTACGGCGACGCCGTACTGTCGCTGTTCGAGCGCTCCGGCATCGGCCTGGGCGTACTGGACTCGTCGCTGCGCGTACGCGCCGTCAACAGCGCGTTCCTCGCGCTGAGCGGCCACGAACGGGAGGAGATCGCCGAACGCAGCTTCGCGGACTTCCTGCACCCCAGCGTGCGACAGCACCTGATACGCCAGTTCAGCCGGCTGGTGCAGGGCCACCACGCGCGGCTGGTCGGGCGGGCGATCGTGATGTGGTTCAACGACACCGCGGTGGCCGGCAAGTTGACCGCCTTCACGGTCGACAACGACTCCAACGGCGCGATGATCCTGGTGCAGTTCACCCCCGACAAGCGGGAGGAGCCCCTCGCCTCGGTGGGGGTACAGCGCAAGCTCACGCCGCTTACGGCGAAGGTCCTGGAGGGCGTGGCCGCCGGTGACCCGACGGTACGGCTGGCCGCGAAGCTGTTCCTCAGCCGCCAGGGCATCGAGTACCACGTCAGCATCCTGCTGAGGCAGTTCAAGGTGCCCAACCGCACGGCCCTCGCGGCCAAGGCGTACTCGATGGGCATGTTCAGCATCGGCTGCTGGCCCCCCAAGGTGCTGCCGGAGTACGTGCGCAGCGAATCCGACTGCGGCAGGGCCTCGGCGGGAGCCGACCGCCGGCGCAAGGCCTCCTGACCCGGCCGCCAGGGGTACGGCCGGGCTGACCACCCGGGGGTACCCGAGGTCGAGTGGTGAGAGGTGTGGCGGGCCGGGCCCCTTCGGGGGCCTGGTCCCGCTCTCGTCGGGTCCTCCCCGACGACGGTCACCCCGCCCGTTCCGCCGCTGGAGCGGCCCGCCTGCCGCCCGGTTCCGGCCGGCGCGGAGGCGGCCCGCGTCCCGGCAGGCCGAGGGCGGAGGGACGACGGGGTGGGGGAGGGGCCGTACTGCTGGAGTTCCCGCGCGTGACCGACGGTGTCCCCGGCGGCTGGACGTCCCGGCCTGGGCCGTCCCGGCGTACCGAGGCCGAGGAGCATCCGGGGTCACAGAACTGATGGATGTGTATGACGGACATCGAGGCGTGGAGAGAACCGACGTCCCCGACCACCGAGCCGGAGCCCCGGGGCCCCGACGGGCCGGACGACGATCTGGCGCGGCTGCGCACCCTGCCACCGCTGGTGTTCGCGGGGGAGTGCGACGAGCTGCGCCAACGGTTGGCCAGGGTGGCCCGGGGTGAGGGCTTCGTCCTCCAGGGCGGCCTGCGGGCGAGGACCTACGGCCGCGACACCGCCGACGTGATACGGGACGCGCTGTGCACGGTCACGCAGATGTCGGTGCTGCTCACGTACGCGGCGTCGGCCCCGGTGGTCAAGCTCAGCCAGGTCAGCCACACCGACGGGCTGTCGTCCCCGCTGCCCCGCTACCAGACCTCCGCCACCGTGCTGAACCTGGTGCGGGCCTTCACCGCCGGCGGGTACGCCGGTCTCGCCCAGGTACACGCCTGGAACAGCGAGTTCGTCGAGGGCTGCGCCTCGCGGGCACGCTACGGCGCGCTGATGCGCCACGTCGGGCGCGCCCTGGACTTCATGGGCGCCTACGGCTTCGACCTGGAGGGTTCGGCACAGGCGGAGTTCTACGCCTCCCACGAGACGGGCTCACTGCCCTACGAGACGGCGCTGACCCGGGTCGACTCCCGCAGCGGTCGCTCGTACAACACCGACAGCCACCACGTGTGGGTCGACTGCGGGCCCCGGGGGATGGACGCCGCGACACTGGAGTACGTCGCCGGCCTCCACAACCCCCTCGGCGTGGTGCTGGGCCCGGACAGCGCGCCCGAGGAGGTGCTGGCCCCACTGGAACGTCTGGACCCCGGACGGGAGGCGGGGCGGCTGACCCTGGTCGCCCGGATGGGAGTCGAGGCCCTGCGGCACGCCCTGCCCGCCGTGGTGGAGAAGGTGAACGCCGAGGGCCACCAGGTGGTGTGGGTCTGCGACCCCATCCACCCGGTCACGGCCCGGGCGGCCAACGGCACGTCCCCCGGATCGGGGGACTTCGACCGGGTACGGACCGAGGTCGGGGTGTTCTTCGAGGTACTGCGGGAACTCGGCGCCCACCCCGGTGGCCTGCACGTCCAGCTGGCCGGGCCCGAGCCGGCCGAGGGGGAGGGGGCCGCCTCGCCGCCCTCCCCGGTGCCCCACCTGGGGCGGGCCCAGGCCCTGGAGCTGGCGTTCCAGGTGGCCGAGACCTACTGCGGTCCCGAGGAGGGCGGGCCGGCCTCCCTCTGACCGCTCGCCCCTCCCGTCCCGCCCGGTCACCCGGGAGCACGGACCCTCTGCCAGACTCGGCCCATGGCTGAACGCGACACCGACCACGGCTACCTGCTGGACAACCGGCAGTCCGAGGCGGGCCAGCGCTTCGACGCCTTCGCCGAACTGTTCGACCCGGTCACGTTCCGCCATGTCGACCGGCTCGGCATCGGTACCGGAATGCGGTGCTGGGAGGTCGGCGCCGGAGGCGCTTCGGTACCGCTGGGGCTGGCCGAACGTGTCGGCCCCCAGGGCACGGTGGTCGCCACCGACATCGACGTGTCCTGGACCCGGGACGCCGCCGACGGCGTGATCGAGGTGCTGCGCCACGACGTGGCGAGCGACCCGCCGCCACCGGGGGGCTTCGACCTGGTGCACGCCCGGCTGGTCCTGGTGCACCTCAGCGAACGGGACGAGGCGCTGCGCCGGATGGCGCGGGCGGTACGTCGCGGTGGCTGGCTGCTGGTGGAGGACGCCGACCCCGCCCTGCAACCGCTGCCGTGCCCGGACGAGTCCGGTTCCGAACAGCGGCTCGCCAACCGGTTGCGCTCCGGGTTCCGCGCCCTGATGGCCGAGCGCGGCGCTGACCTCGCCTACGGACGGACCCTGCCCCGGCTGCTCCGGCAGGTGGGCCTGGCCGAAGTGGAAGCGGACGCCTACTTCCCGATCACCTCGCCGGCGTGCACGGCCCTGGAGGACGCGACCGTACGGCAGATCCGTCACCACCTGACCGACCACGGGCTCGCCACCGACGAGGAGGTCGACCGCCACCTGACGAACGTCGCCACCGGGCGACTCGACCTGGCCACCGCCCCGATGATCTCCGCCTGGGGCCGCCGGCCCTGACCCGGCGAGGCACCCGGGCAGAACCCCAACGCCCGGGCGCCTTGACCGAGTTGACCGACCGGGGCGGCCCTGAGGCCTAGGCGGAAATCCGTACCCCGGTATACGACCCGAGCCCGTTCCCGCGACGAACCGGCCTCCTTACGTTCACCTCATGAAGCCGAACCCCACGGACGGTGTCCACGAGGAAGCCCTGGAACGCCTGCACACCACCGGGCCCGAACGGGACGAGAGCCTCAGCAACCACGCCCCGATGGTCGTCGAGGCGCTGACCGCACACGGACACTCACCCGCCGTCCACCGCTGGCTGGACCGGTACCGCGACCACCTGGAGGAGTTCCCCGCCCGCCACTCCACCGTCACGGAGGACAACTGGCGGCGGGCGCTGGGGGACTCCCGTCGCGCGGCGGACTGGATCGACTTCTTCGACCGCACCCTGGCCGAGCGGCCGTGGCGGGAGGTCCTGGCGACGTGGTGGCCGCACCTGCTGCCGGGCATCGCCGGAGGCGCCACCCATCCGGTGATTCGGGTGGGCCACGCCGTACGCGCGCTGCGCGCCGACGAGATCGCCGGGCCGGACGCGCGACCCGCCGCGCCCCGGGTGACGGAACTCGCGCACGGACTCGGCTACTGGGCCGCCCGACACCACCCCGTCGCCGTCAGCTCCGTCGCCGCACCGTCCCGGGCGGCCGTCGCCCTCGACCAGGTGCCCCCGGTCCTCGACGCCTCGGGCGGCTTCGCCACCCGACTCGCCCGGATCAGCCGGCTGCCGGACTGGGCCGGCGCGGTCGGTGCGCCGGAGCAGGCCGAGCGGCACCTGAGGGAACTCGTCGCCGCCACCACCCACCGCTACGCCAGCCACGGACACGGCAGGCCGGTCATGCTCGTACACGCGGCGACCGCGCCGAACGCCGTGCTACGCGCCCTCCCCGCACTGCCCCATGCGCTGTGGGCGCCCAGCCTGGTCGCGGCATGGACCGCGTCCGCCACGGTGACCGCCGCCTATCCCACGGCGGAACCCGTGACCCCCCGGACGTCGCCCCGTCTCCTCGCCGAAGAGGTCTTCGAGCGGGCCCTGCGTCATGGTGACGAACACGCCGTCAAGTTCACCGACACCGCGCTCGACGTGGGCGACCCGCTGGCCCTCACGGCGGCACTGCGCTCGCTGGAGATCATCGACCCGTTGGAGTAGGTCCACCTCCCTTCCGACGGCAGGAGCCCGCCCCTGGCGGCTCAACACGCCTTCTGCCACGGCCACTTCACCCCGGCGCCACAGGCCGTAATCCCAACTCGCCGCCAGAACCCAGTGGTTGACCGCACGCCAGGTCAGGAGGACGGGCGGCCGAGCCCGCCGAGGTGGCTGCGCTGACTCCACCTCAGCGCTGTTCGTCCCGCCCGGAGGCGGAGCCGTCCTCGTGGGCCGCTGAACGGACCCGCCCGGGGGGGCCGGCCTCCGGCTGTGGCAGGAGCAGACCCCCGCTCTGACCTGGTCGAACCATGTCCGGCGTACGTACGGGCGACGAGGAGGCGGGCGAACCCAGGGCCCTCACGAGGGCCCTGCCGGACGGAGGCGGGGCGAGGGCCGCGGGTACTTAATATACGCGTAGACAAAATGCCGCTGGCTCTATACGATCGAGGTCGATCCCGACACTTGCCCGCCGGCCGTGTCGACCACGGCCGCATGGGTGCGCGCCTGGTGGTTCTGAGTGGTTTTCCTGTGTCGTGGCTGGACTTGTGGGTGAGTGGTACCCAGAACGGAGCGTTGCGTGAGCGCCAATCAAAAGGCTGCTGAGGGGCAGCCGAAGCTGACCCATCAGCGGCCGATCCTGTTGGCCTGCCTTGCGGTGTTCGGTCTGATGACCGGGCAACAGATGGTGAACCCGATCCTTGCCCCGCTCGCACGTGAACTCGGGTTCAGCGAGCTGGCGTTGGGGTTCGTGATGTTCGTCGGCGCCTCCGGCGTGGTGCTGGCCGGCACGTTCTGGGGACGCCGCGCCATGGCCTGGGGGCACCGTACGGTCCTGTTGATCTCGCTGGTGGGGGCCACGTTCAGCCTTCTGGCCTTCGCGGTGGTCGCCCAGCTGGGGCTCGACGACACGCTTCCCGGTTCCGTGACCTATGTGCTGATCATCCTCAGCCGTGGTGTGCTGTTCGGCCTCGCCTGGGCCGCGACCCCGGTCACGGCCCAGTCCTACGTGGCGAGCATGACCTCCGGTGAGGCCGAGCGGGTGCGCGGGATGTCGATCTTCAGCGCGGCGCAGGGCCTGGGGCTGGCGGTGGGGCCGGCGATCGGCGGTCTGCTGAGCATCGCGGGCCTGCTCCCCCCGATGTACGTGGCTCCGGCCATCCTGGTCGTGATCGCGGTCGTGGTGGCGGTGAGCGTGCCGAAGCCGGAGGGTGACGCGGAGCGTACGGAGTCGGTGAAGGTCAGCCCCTTCGACCGCCGGATGTGGCCGTTCCTGACGATCGGGTTCGGGCTGTACCTGGCCATGACGATCGTGCTGATGACGGCGGGCTTCCTGCTCCAGGACCGCCTTGACCTGAACTCCCAGCAGACCGGGACCGCGACCGGCATGGTGACCCTGGCCGGAGCGGTGATGATCGTCGCCGTCCAGGTCGTGGCGGTGCCGCGCCTGTCCTGGTCCCCGGCGCACTTCATGCGGGTGGGTTCGGTACTCATGACCATCGGCATGATCGTGGTGGCCGTGTCCTCGACGGGGCTGCTGATCGGCGTGGGCGTCGCCCTGCTCGGGGCGGGCCTCGGGTTCGGTATGCCGGGAGTCATGTCGGCGCCGACACTTCTGGTGGGAGAGAAGGAGCAGGCGAGTGTGGCCGGGCTGTTCAACGCGTCCGTCGCCATCACCTTCATGATCGGCCCGCTCCTCGGCAACGGGCTCTACGAGCTGGGCATCCCCGTCCCCTACGTCTTCGGCACGGTCATGCTGATCGGCCTGGTGGTGTTCACCTACGTCCACAAGGGCGTGCGGCAGACAGCGCGGGAGACCGCCACCACGGAGACGGCGCCCACCACGGAAAGTGAACAGTCCGAGGTCCTGTAGGACCGACGGCACCCGTCGCGAGGCCGGTCACTGTTCCCCCCGACAGTTGACCGGCCTCGTTTCCGTGCGCTGACTCCGGCTGGTCACCTCGCTTCCGTGGTCGGCCGTTCTCTCGGCGCGGGGTCGCGTGGGGACGTCGTTCAGCGAGCACTCCTCTTCGTGGGGGAGTTGTCCCCTCGACGGTGGGGCATCGCCCGGTGGGGCCGGCTCTCCGCCATGTCGGGCAGCGAGATCCGCTCGTCGGTGAGGTGGTTGCGGCCGCACGGGGCCACGGTTCGGTGGTTCCCGGGGAGGATCTGGTTTCCCCGGGCTTCTGGTGTCGCTCCGAAACCTCTCCCCGTGGGGGAGTGGACAATGGTTTTGACGACCACTTCCGATTGGCTGGGAAAACCTTTCAAAGATGCCGGATACACGGAAGTGCGCTCAGCACTCGGACCGGTTGACGTGACCTCGCGCTTTCCCTCACCAGTGTGGCGGGGGCATATTCCTGAGGCGTGTACCCTGCCTGTCGTGAGACCGCGTGACAGGCTCTTACCGGTACGTCTGTGAAGTTGCGGAGAAAAGCCTTGTCGGCAAGGTAAGTGCGTCTATTTCGCAAACTGTTGAATTCCGGCATAGTGGCCGGGGTTGCCGCTGTGGCGGTAAAGGGTTGCCCACGGTAGGGTTATTTTTCGTACGCGTATGCTACGCTCTTGAGATCCTAATCGCTGGAGGACCCAAGTGGGCATCGATGTAGCGGTTTTCGACGATCTGCATTTGTCCAGGCTTGCGCTCACCACACTTATCCGTCAGTGCGATGAGGTCAGGGTCGTCGGGTCGTTGGAAAGCAAGCTCGCCGCTTTGGAGTTCGCTGAGCTACGTCGGCCGGATGTCATGGTCATCAGTTTCGATGGCAGGGAGAACGAGACCATCGAGATGGCCGAGAAGCTCGTGGCTCTTCCGGGATGTCGGACACTGCTGCTCGCGACCGAGTGCCCCCGGCCGGTCGTCCGCAGGGCCTTCACCGGGGGAATCGACGGCATACTGCGCCGGAACGACTCCACCGAGCAGCTCTTCGAGGCCATTCGCACGGTGTACCAGGGTGAGCGGGTTTTCGACGCCGAGTTAACCGTGGCGGCCTTGGTCAACGAAGGATGCCCGTTGACCTTTCGGCAACTCTCCATCCTTGAGTACCTCTCCTGCGGGGACGCCGTCGGAGAGATCGCCGCGCGGCTGTGCCTGTCCGAGGGCACCGTACGCAACTACGTCTCCTCCATCGTCGCGAAGCTGGGCGCGCGCAACCGCATTGACGCCCTGCGTATCGCCCGGGACGCGCACTGGATCTGAGGTCGGACGGCACCGGAACCCGGCGGACTTTCCGCCTGTGGCGCGAGGGCCGGGACCTGTTGGGGCACCTCGGTTTCCACGCGATATGCGCCCCCCTCGTGCCCGGTCATCGGTGAACATGGCACCTCGCCGTTCCGGTTCGGGCCGCGCGTTTCCCGGCTTGACCGGTATCACTCCTCGCGGCTCCCCGTTTTCCCCTTCGGGGGATTCCTGTCGCCGTATCCGAGGCGGCGCGTGGCGGTGTCCTGGTGTGTGCGGCGTTTCCGTCGTCGCTCGCGTCATGCTCTTCGTGGCTTGCCGGAAATCAGCGTCCCCCGGGCGACTCCCTGTGCCTGGGGGCGGGGATTTCCGAAGGCCCTTCGGTGTGGGGGTGTGCCGTGGGGCCGTCTCCCTCACATGATCGTTGGGATAGGCTGCCCTCGCAGGTCATGGGCTACTCCACTGCTGCCGCGTTCACGTGATCTTCCTGACCCGCTCCGCCTGTTCCGTTGTGCGGATGTGCGTGTGAAAAACGCACGGACAAGAATGCAAAGTGAACCTTTCGAGTGCGGCCTCCTGGCTGATAACGTCGGCCCCGCCTTGCCGGAATAGGGCCGATGAAGGCTGATGGCGAATACCCCGGCGAAAAGCGCACTGACCACGCACGGTGAATGTCGCCTGGATGTTTCAGTATCGGGGGAGAGATTGTGCCGCAGCAAACCGAAGTTGTGCGTACCTCCTGGGAGGAGGTGGCGAATTCCATTGAATTCGTTCCCACCCGCTACTCCCACAGGACACATTCCGAGTCCACAGCGCGGGAAATGCTCGCCTGTACGCAGGAGGACCTCGACACACTTGTTGACGCGGGTCTGCCGTGTGAGAGTCGCTCGGGCGCGCGCTTCTTCGACGCGAACGACCTCTACAACCTGGGAATGTACTCCGGCAAGTCGAGGACCCAGCCGGAACTCGCCTTTCGGATGCTCTTCCGGTTCGCCGGACGGCCGGTCGACGCCCTTCTCCGCCCGAAGACCTGGAACTTCCGGGTCACCCTGGAGTGCGGCGAGTGCCAGGGGGACGCCCCCTGGCGGTTCGAGGAACCGGACGTCGCCCGCTTCGGCGGCGACCTCGCCGAGGTGACCGCGCCGGAGACCGGTCGGGACTCCGCCGTCTACGCGGCGAGGGTCACGGTGACCGGGGCGCGTACCCCGCTGGTCTCGTCGGAGTTGAGGAAGGTCGTCCACGAGTACCTGGACTCCGGCTACCGCTGGCAGATGATCCCCGTCGCCATGCAGGCCGACTACGCGCTGGTGCACTCCCTCGGTTCCACGAGCTGTATCGCGGCGAGCCTGTTCCTGGCCGAACGTTTCCGGGCCGCCGGATACCGGGCGGGGGTGAGGCGCGGCTGGTTCTGTGGAGTCCTCGGCGGCGCCCTGGACCTGCCCCACGCGTGCGTCGAGGTGACGGACGACGACGGAGTCGTCAAGACCGTCGACATCGCCAAGGCGCAGCTGGCCGCGCGACTGGCGAAGAACACCGAGGAGTTCCAGGAACTGTGCCTCGGGTCGATCTACAACAAGGTGATTCTCTCCACCGCCTCCGGTGACATGCCACTCGGCCACCACGACTGTGGTTCGCGGATGCCGGTGCAGGTGCGCGCGGATATCCAGTCGGTGCGGTGAAGCAGGCGTCTCGAACTACCTCCTCGAAAGGGGCGAGTGGAAATGGCGGTACGTGGGATCGAGCCTGTCGTGCTCGAACTGGACCGGCTGGAGAACCTGGCCGAGTCGGGCTACTACAACCCGTATACGATGTTCGACTGGCCCGACACCATCGAGTCCGACCTGCCGTGGATGAGCGAGAGCCTGGTGACCCTGGCAGGCACCCCGATGTGGGACGAGCTCTCCCGGGAACAGCAGCTGGCGCTGACCCGGTACGAGGCGGTGAACTTCTTCAGCCTGAACATCCACGGTATTCGCGAGCTGATGAGCGAAGTCGTGATGCGCATCCATGAGCGCACCTACGCCGACGTGTCCGAGTTCCTCCACCACTTCATCGGCGAGGAGAACGAGCACATGTGGTTCTTCGCCCAGTTCTGCCTGCGTTACGGGGGGAAGCTCTATCCGGCGCAGCCCACGTTGAAGGCGGGCTCGGTCGACCACCTCTCCCCGGTCGCCCGTGAACTCATCGTGTTCGCGCGCATTCTGATATTCGAGGAGATCGTCGACTACTACAACGCGCGCATGGCCACGGACCAGTCGTTGCCGTTCATCGCCCGGGAGATCAACCGGGTGCACCACCAGGACGAGAGCCGGCACGTGGCCTTCGGGCGGATGATCTTCACCAACCTCCTGGAGCAGGTGGCCAAGCGCGACCCGGACGAGGTGCCGGTGGTGGCCGCGTACCTGGAGGACTACCTGCAGTACAGCATCGGCACCCTGTACAACCCCGCCGCCTACCGTGACGCCGGAATCCCTGACGCGCTGGCACTGCGCCGTCGGGCCCTGGAACACCCCGCGCGGGTGAAGGCGCACGACGACGTCCTGAAGCGAACGAGGCGGTTCCTGGCCAAGTCGGGCCTGGACACACGGAGTTGAGGACCCCATGACGAGCGATCCGATGCAGGCGGTCCAGGAGTTCATCCTCGGCCGTAACCCGGAACTTGGCAGTGTCACGCGCGATCTCGATCTGATCGACAGCCGGGCCATCAACTCGCTGGCCTTCGTCGAGTTCATCTTTCTGCTGGAGGAACTGACGCAGGAGCCCATCGATCCCGAAGAGGTGGACCTGGACGACTTTCGCACCCTCGACGCGCTGGAAGCACGGTTCTTCAAGAAGGAAACCGCATGACGAGCAATCCGAGGAACAACGGCCTGGAGGTTCTCGACGGCGGCCAGCTGCGGTTGCTGCGGACGATCGACGGGTTGATCCTGCGTTGGGCGGAGAAGTGGGACGCCCCGGAGTACCGCTTTCCGTTCCTGATGCGCTGCGACGACCTCGACGCGCTGGACTACTACGACAACTTCCCGCACCTGGGGCTGACCGCGACCCGGCTCGACCCCGAACGTCTGGGCGCTGTCCTGGCGGGGGCGTCCCGGCCGGTGGACCGCATCCCGACCGAGGCGATGGAACCGACCGGGTTCGCCCTGCCGTCGGCGGCCTGCTACCCCCTCTACGTACACCTCGCGCACTCGACGCTTCCCGCCGAGGGCGAGATGCGCACCACGGTGGGCACCTGCTTCCGTAACGAGGAGCGGTACCAGGGACTCCAGCGGCTCCTCGGGTTCTCCATGCGCGAGATCGTCTGCGTCGGACCGGAGGAGCGGGCGAAGGACCACCTGCTGCGGGCGAAGGACGTGGTGAGGGACCTGTGCGCCGAACTCGGGCTGGACGTACGGCTGGAGGTGGCCACCGACCCGTTCTTCGACAAGCACAGCGGGAAGGCGACCATGCAGCGGCTGTTCCCGGTCAAGGAGGAGTTCGTCGTCAACGGCCTGGCGATCGGGTCGGTCAACTACCACCGGAACTTCTTCGGTGAACGGTTCGCCATCCGTACCGGCGAGGCCACCGCCCACACCAGTTGCCTCGCCTTCGGCCTGGAACGGTGGGTGCACGTGCTCACCGAACGGTTCGGCGGCACCGACGCCGCGACGCGTGCGCTGGAGGGCCTGAGCTGATGCGCTCCTCGGTGGCCCGGGCACTCGGCGTGAGGGTGAGCCTGTTGCAGTCGGGCATGGGAGGCGTCGCCGGCGCCGAACTGGCCTGCGCGGTCTCCAACGCCGGCGCGGCGGGCTGTGTCGGCGGCTACAAGCTGACCGACCAGGCGCTGTCGGCCCTGCTGGGCCGCCTGGTCGAGGGCACCGACAACCCGGTCGGGGTGAACCTGATCCCGGAGGTGGCCGGCCCGAAGCTGCTCGACAGCCAGGTGGCCCAGGTGCTCGACGAGACGCCGGACCGCGTCTACCTGTCCCTGTTCGGCGTGCCTGACGACGCGGTCATGAAACGGATCAGCGGCGCGGGACGGCACCTGGTGGTGCAGGTCGGGACGGTCGAGGACGGGGAACGAGCCGCCGGCCAGGGCGCCGTGGTGGTCGCCCAGGGCACCGAGGCGGGGGGCCACCTGTTGGGGACCTCCCCACGGGACGACCTGGTCGCCGCGCTGCGTACCCGCCTGCCCGAGAGCTGCCTCGCGGCGGCGGGCGGGATCGGCTCGCCCGACACGGCCCGCCGGGCACTGGCCGCCGGGGCCGACGGAGTGCTGCTGGGCACCGCCTTCGTGATCGCCCACGAGTCCCGGGCGCACGCCCGCTTCAAGTCGGCGGTCGCCGGGGCGAAGGGCGGCGAGACCGTGATCACGACGGTCTACGAGATCGGGTGGCCCGGCCGCCGCCACCGGGTACTGGCCACCTCCGTCACCGAGACCCCGGAGCAGCCGGCCCGGTTCATCGGCCGGACCGTGGTCGAGGGGAAGCCGTACCTGGTGCCGCGCTTCAGCGCGGCGGTGCCGACCGAGGCGACCAGCGGTCGGATCGAGGAGATGGCCCTGTACTGCGGTCTGTCCTGCGACGACCTGTCCGAGGAGACCCCGGCCGCCGGCGTCGTCGCCGCGTACGCCCGGGTCCTCCCGGGAGTCCGTGACCGCGACGGCAGTGACGGCAGTGACGCCAGCCACGGCAGCGATGTCAGCCACGAGAGCGACAACGAGGAAGCGAGGAACGGCAATGTCCGACGGTGAAGCCCAGGAGGGCCAGGACCTGTCCTACCGCGACACCCCCCGGATCCCCACCCGGGAGGGCGTCGAGCTCTACTACGAGTCGGCCGGTGAGGGCACCGCGATCACCTGCCTCAACAACTTCTTCCTCACCAGCCCGTTCTGGCGGGAGTACACCGAGGAACTGACCCAGAACCACCGCGTCGTGACCTACGACATGTGCAACCACGGCGCCTCCACGCACCTGGAACAGGAGCCGACCTGGGCCGAGCACGCGGCGGACGTGATCGGGCTGCTGGACGCCCTCCAGATCGAGTCGACCTACCTCGTCGGCACCTCGGCCTCCACCCAGCTGGCCCGGGACGTGGCCCTGGCACACCCCGACCGGGTGCGGGGGCTGATCCTGGCCGGACCGGTCATGGGCCTGCGCGGGATGCGGCGCCACCGTCAGCTGAACCGCGCCTGGCTGGTGACGCTGGAGAACCACGGGATACCGGCCCTGTACAGCCACATGTACCCCGAGGTGATCAGCGGGGAGATGAACGAGGAGGGCGGAACCCCGGGCTTCCTCGGACTCCGGGAGGCCTTCACCGCGATGAACAACCCCGAGGACCTCGCCGGCGGCCTGCGGCTGGTCCAACAGGGCGACACCAGCCCCGAGTTGCTGTCCCGCATCGAGGCGCCGTCACTGATCGTCCTCGGGGACGACGACATCCTGCTCAGCCCCTCGCGGGGCCACGAACTGGCGGCGCTCTTCCCGAAGGGCCGCTGCGAGATCATGCCGAACGCCGGTCACGTCCCCTTCCTGGACGACCCGGCGGGGTTCCAGGCCATCGTGCGCAAGTTCGTCGACGAGTGCGAAGCGCATGTCTGAGGAGGCCGTCGCGGTCCGGCAGCGCATCCGGGAACTCCTGGCCGAGATCTTCGGAGGCAACCGCCGACTCGACGGCGTGCCGGACACCATGTCGCTCCGCGAGGCGGGGGTGTCTTCCACCGCGCTGGTCAGTCTGCTGGTGGCGATGGAGGACACGTTCGGATTCGAGTGGGAGGACGACGTACGGCCCGAGGTGCTCCGGTCGATCGACTCGCTGGCCGGACACGTCGTGGCGCTGCGCCAGTGAGGAGCGCCGATGAGGAGCACGGTGGCCGTACTGGAACTCCCCACGGGCGTCGCGCCGACGACCCCGCTGGGGTGCTCCCCGGTGTGGCCGCCGTACGGGCCGGCGCAGCAGACCGCGGCGGGCCGCCGGGCGGCGGCCCTGGCTCTGGCCTCCGCGGGGTGCGGCAGCCGCCTCGTACCCCGGGAGGCGGACGGCCGTCCGCGCTTTCCACCGGGCTTCGCCGGTTCGATCTCCCATACCGCGAGCCTGGCGGCGGCGGTGGTCGTTCCCGGTGCGGTGGCGGTCGGCGTCGATATCGAGGACGCGGACATCGACGCCCGTACCGCCGCTTTCGTGTGCCGTGAGGAGGAGCGCGCGACATTGCTGCCTCCCGTCGGAGGACATACCGCGCGTGAGTTGTTCGCCGCCAAGGAAGCGGCCTTCAAGGCCCTGAACGACGTCGGGCCACCGGGCGGCTTTCCGTTCTGGCGCGTCGGCCTTTCCCCGTCCGAGTCCCGGCTGACCGCCTCCTACCGCGAGGTGTCGCTTCCGGTGTGGGTCAGCACCAGGGAAGGCCTTTCGTTCGCCGTGGCGATACGGCGATGAACCCGTTCTCCTCGTCCTTTCGGGCTCGCGCAGGAAAGAGGAAGAGTGCACCGCAGGGAGGAAGGAAGAAGGCATGAACCGAGACGTTCTCGGAGTCGTCGACGAACTGTTCCGTCGCCAGCTTCAGGTACCCGAACTCGACCCGGACGTTCCCCTGGTGGACTACGGCCTGGACTCCGTCCGCTCCATCGAGACGGTCGTGGAACTCGAGTGCGCCTTCGACGTGCACATCTCGGACGACCAGGCGGCTTTGATGCGGACACTGCGCGACGTGGTGAACCAGATCAGCGAGTCGCTGACGGTCCGCGCGGGGCAGGGAGACGGTGAGATATGAACGCCAAGGCAGCTTTCGCGCGGTACACCCGACCGGAACTCGCCCGGCTCCTGCGCGCCCTGCACCTGGACGTGACCTACCGGTCCGGCCGGGGCGACCACCTCGTACAGGACGCGCCGTCCGGCACCGGTGACGGCCACGAACCTCCCCGGAAGGTGCTGGACCTGGTCGGCGGTGCCGGCGCCTCCCTGTTCGGCCACAACCACCCGGCCCTGCTGGAGGTCGCCCGGCGGTGCCTGGACGAGGACACCCCCTTCAACGCCCAGGCCAGCGTCCGCCCCGGAGCGGCCGAACTGGCCGAACGGCTGTCCTCCCTCGTCGGGGCCACCACCGGCACCCGGTACGTGACCACGCTCGGCAACACCGGCGCGGAGGCGGTGGAAGCGGCGGTGAAGCACGCGACGGTCGAACACCGGCGCCGGCTCGGCCGGTTGCAGGAGGAGTACGAGGCGCGGCTGCGGCGCGTGCGACGTGACGGCCTCGCCGACACCCCCTGCGCGAGCGGGCCCGCGACCGGCCGACCCTGCGCGGAGGTGCTGCGCCAGGTCCTCGACCAGATCGTCGAACTACGCCGGCGGGACCCGGTGTTCGTCTCCCTGGTGAACGCCTTCCACGGCAAGTCGACCGCTGCCGGCACCCTCACCCACGGCTCCAACGTGCCGGAGGACCTGCACGTACCGGGCCCGAGTCACCGTCGGCTGACCGACTGGGCACCGGACGCGGTGGTGGCCGCCCTGGACGCCGAACGGGTCGAGACCTACGCGGTGACCCTCGACCCGGCCGGGACGCCCCACTCCACTTCGCGTCACCTGTCCCCGGTGGCCGCCTGCTTCGCCGAACCCGTCCAGGGGGAGGCCGGAGTCCACGAGGTGCCGGCCGAAACCCTGGCCGCCCTGCGGGAGTTGGCCGACCGGCACGAGGCGGCGCTGGTGTTCGACGAGATCCAGTGCGGCATGGGACGCACCGGCACCTTCCTCGCCTCGGAGCCCTCCGGGGTGGCCGCCGACTACTACCTGTTCTCCAAGTCCCTCGGCGGCGGCCTGGCCAAGATCTCGGCGCTGCTGGTCGCCGAGGACCGGTACGTGACGGAGTTCGGCCGCCACCACACCTCGACCTTCGCGGACGACGAGTTCTCCGCGCGGATCGCCACCGCCTCCCTGGACCTGTCCCGCGAGTACCTGGACCGGATCGCCCGGACCGGCACCCTGCTGCGGGAGGAGTTGGCCAAGGTGGCGGCACGGTGGCCGGACGCCGTGGTGGGCGTACGGGGCCGAGGGCTGCTGCTGGGCGTGGAGTTCGCCCTGCCACGGCCCGCGTCGGGGCTGCTGCGGGAACTCTTCGACTCCGAGTCCCTCGGCTACCTCATCGCCGGACGCCTGCTGCACACCCACGGCATCCGGGTCATCCCCACCCTCTCCGCCCCCACCACCGTCCGCATCCAGCCCTCGGCCCTGCTGGAGTCGGCGGACGTGGACCGTGTCGCCACCGCCTTCGACGAGGTCGCCGGACTGTTCTCGCGCGGCGACTACGCGACGCTGCTGGAGCACCTGACGGTGCCGGTGACCGACGCCTGGCAGCCCCGGCAGCACGTGCCCCAGCCCCGCGGCGACCGCGCGCCGGCGGACGGGGGGAGGGAGAAAGACCTGCCCCGTGTCGCCTTCCTCGCCAACATGGACGTCCCCGGCAAGCTGCGCTACCTGGCGCCGGAACTGGCCGCCTGGTCCGACGACCAGTGCGCGGCGGTGTTCGACCGTATGTGGGGGGAGGCGGAACCCTTCGAGGTCGCCCGCCACCGCGTCAGCTCCCACACCGGGGAAGCGGCCGAGGTGATGATGGTGGCGGTGCCCTTCACCGCCGCTCAGGCCGTCTCCGCCCTCCAGTCCGGCCACGGGGCGTGGCTGCGCCGGACGGTACTGGACGCGGTGGAGTTCAGCGCCTCGATGGGGGCTGACGTGATCGGCCTGGGCGGTCACACCTCGATCGTCACCAGCGCCGCCCGCGACGTGGTCGAGGACGACATCAGGGTGACTTCGGGCAACTCCCTGACGGCGGCCTGCGCCTACGACCTGTTGCGGCTCCAGCTCGCCGAGTCCGGCACCGGGGAACGACGGGTCGGGCTCGTCGGCGGTATCGGCAACATCGGCGCGGTGATGGCCGAACTCATCGCCCCGCACTGCGACTCGGTGGTCCTGGTGGGCCGGCCCGGCTCGGAGCGGCGACTGCGCGCGCTGGCCGACCGCCTCTCCGCCCAGACCAAGATCTCCATCTCCCAGGACCTCGACGCGCTGCGGGACTGCCCGATCGTGGTCAGCGCCACCAACTCGGCGGACCCGGTGATCGCCCCCCAGCACCTGGCTGAGGAACGCAAGGTGCTGATCTGCGACCTGGCGGTTCCCGGCGACGTGCACCCGGCCGTGGCCAGCCTGCCGAACGTCACACTCGTCTCCGGCGGCCGTATCCAACTGCCCGGCCTCCAGACCCCCCACTTCCCGGGGATCACCCTTCCCCCCGGAATCGTCTACTCCTGCATGGCCGAGGCGACCCTGCTCGGTCTGGAGCCGAAGACACCGAGTCCCTCCTACGGAGGGCTGTCCCTGACCGGAGTGCTGGCCGCCCGGGACCTGGCCGTCCGGCACGCGTTCCACCCCGCCCGCATCGTCCATGACGACGTCTCCGTACGGCCGTGGATCGAGGACCAGCTCAGCAGCTCTCCTAAGGAGTACCGATGACCGGACCGCGCCCGCACTTCGCCAGCGTCGTGGACGCGCTGCTGGCACAGGCCGAACGCGGCCCCGACGGGGCGTCGATCACGCTGATACCGGAGCCGGGCAGGGAGGAGCGGCTGCGGTACGACGTGCTGCTGACCCGGGCCGCGCGCTCCGCCGCGGCCCTCGCGGAGCACGGTGTCGGCCGGGGTGACCGGGTGGTGCTGTGCCTGCCGACCGGCCCGGAGTTCACCACCGTCTTCTTCGGGGCGCAGCTGTTGGGAGCGGTACCGACGGCCGTGGCCGTACCCCTGCGCTTCGGCGGCGCGGCCGGGGCCGAGGGGCAGATGAAGGACCTGGTGAGCTACCTGCGACCGGCCGCCGTGGTCACCACGGCCACGGTGATCGACGTCCTGCCCGACCTGGACGGCAGCGCGCTGCTCGACGGCTCGGTGCTCTACGCCCGCACCCTGGCCGAGGACGCCCCCGTCCACCCGGTACGTCGACCCGACGGCGACGACCTGGCCCTGATCCAGTGCACCTCCGGTTCCACCGGAACGCCCAAGGGCGTCATGGTCACGCACGCCAACCTGGCCGCCAACTGCGAGCAGCTCACCCGGGCGATCGGCTGGACGGACACGGGCACCACCGTCAGCTGGATACCGCACTACCACGACATGGGGCTGATCACCGGCCTGTTGTGCCCGGTCTACTCCGGTTCGGGCGCGGTCCTCATGCCTCCCGCCCGCTTCCTGCGGCAACCGGTGGAGTGGCTGCGCCACATCAGTACCTACCGTGGCGAGATCGCGGCGGCGCCGAACTTCGGCTACGGCTACGCCACCAGCAGGGTGCGGGAGGAGGACATGGAGGGCGTGGACCTCTCCAGCTGGCGGGCCGCCCTGTGCGGCGCGGAGCCGGTCCAGCCCGACACCGTACGGCGGTTCGTGGAGCGCTTCACCCGCTGGGGCCTGCCCCGGTCGGCGTTCACCCCCGGATACGGCATGGCCGAGGCCGCACTGGTCGTCACCACCACACGGCCCGAGGACGCGTTCACCTTCGACTCCATCGACCGGCGCAGCGCCGTCGACGAGGGGCGGGCCAGCGACGTCGACCCGTACGGCACCGAGGCGCTGCACGTGGTCGACTGCGGCCGACCGGTGGAGGGCACGGAGGTGCGCGTGGTGGACGGTGAGGGACGGCCACTGGGCGAGGACCGCATCGGTCACCTCCAGTTCCGTGGCCCCTCCCGCACGGTCGGCTACTTCGAACTCCCCGAGGAGACCGCCGCCTGCCTCGACCCCTCCGGCTGGTGGAGGACGGGCGACGTCGGCTACCTGCGGGCCGGCAGCCTGCGGGTCACCGGTCGGGCCAAGGACCTGGTGATCATCCGGGGCGCCAACTACTTCCCCTCCGACTTCGAGCAGGCCGCCGAGACCGTGCCCGGCGTCCGGCTGGGCGCCGTGATCGCGGTGGGCCACCGGTCCGAGGACAGCGACTCCGAGGAACTCCACGTGATCGCCGAGACGGAACTGTCCGGTGAACAGCTCGAAACCCTGCGCCTGGCCATCCGCAACGCGGTCAGTTCCCGCACCGGTGTGACGCCCCGCCAGGTTCACCTGGTCCCACGGCGGAGCATCCCCAAGACGACCAGCGGAAAGCTACAGCGGTCCAAGGCCCGGGAGATGTTCGTCGAAACGGCGGTCACCGGCGAGGGGTGAGCCCGCCTCAACGGCCGGCCCGGGGCTCCTCAGCCTCGGGCCCCGTCCCGGGCGTCGCCGCCCCCTCCCACACGGGACGGTTCGGAACCCTTGCGGACGCGAGGTCGGACGCGGCGCGGCCGGCCCGCGACCAGCGGGGGAGTGGGGGCGGTACCCCGCGGGAGTCCCCCCCAGGCACCGTCAACCTCCTGGTGACCGGACGGAGTTGGCCCGCCCCCACCCCGTACCGGGTCACCAGCCTCGGACCACGGGGAGGTCGGCCCCGTCAGCTGTCGGGGCCCCTCGGCTGGGACCGCGCGGCCGGGGCGGCCCTCCACGGTGCCCGGTCCACCGGACCGCTCACAGGGGTACGGGGGGCCACGGCACCGCTCACCGACGGGTCGGCGGGGCGGCTCACCGTCCCGCGCCTCGAACCGGGGCCGGGGCAGCCGCCCGGTCCGCCGGGACGGGCCGGCCTCCCTCCAGCGGGGTGGCGGTCCCGTCGACAGCGCCGCGCGCTTCGAGCAGGGCGTCCAGTTCCTGGAGGACCCGCCGCGCACGGGTCGCCGCCGCCGGCACCAGGTCGTGCATCACGAAGTAGTCGTGCACCAGTCCGGGCCCCGGCACATGGCGTACCGCGACGTCGCAGACGGCGAACTTGTCGGCCAACTCCACGCCCTCGTCCCGCAGGGGGTCGAACTCCGCCGTGCCGATCACGGCGGGCGGCAGGTTCCGCAGGTCGGCGTGGAGCAGGTCGATCGCGGGGTCCCCGCGCCGCCGCACGTCGGGCACGTACATGTCGTAGTACCAGGCCATGTCGTCCACCGTCAGGAAGTACCCCTCGGCGCAGTCACCGCTCGCGGCGAACAACAGGGACGGATCGGTCGGGGGACAGACCAGCAGTTGGGCCGCGAACTCCGGGCCACCGGCCTCGCGCGCCTCCATGGCGACGCCCACCGCCAGGCTCGCTCCGGCGCTGTCGCCACCGATCACGTGGAGAAGGCCCGGAAAGGAGCGGCTCGTCCAGCGCGCCGCCGCCACCGCGTCGACCAGCGCGGCCGGGTATGGGGCCTCCGGCGCCCGCCGGTAGCCGACCGAGACGACCACCGCGCCCAGTGCGTCCGCCACCAGGCGGCAGACCCGGTCGTGGCTGTCGAGGTCACCCGCGACCCAGCCGCCTCCGTGCAGGTACGTCATCACCCGCTTCGGGGCCGGGCCGGCCGGTGTGTAGACGCGACAGGGCACGGCGGAACCGTCCGCGCCGCGCACGGTGTGGTCCGCCGTACCGATCGCGTCGTCGAGGGCGCCGGGGCGTACGGAGTTCGCCCGGTACCGCTCGCGCACCTGCTCGACGGTCAACGCGCGGGCGGGAACGGGAGGGCCGTCGGCGTGCTGCCAGGCGATCAGGCTGCGGAATATCCGGTCTAACGGCATACCAAGACTCTCCTGCGAGACGGTCCGGTGCGGGAATTACGGCGCCGTGCGTGCCGGCGAATTCTTCTCGGCGCCGGAGGGCGGAGTTTTTCGGACTCCACCTCGCCGGACGTCAGTCCACTCAAGTTGCCACGTTATTGCGCGGGGAATCAACTGTGGGTCGTACATTGCGAACGTTTCCTGGCCACCGCATATCGTGAAGAACGCACACGCGGCGGTGTGATGCGCATATTGCGGCCCGTTGGCCGGCGTCGGTAGCCTGCGGAAAAACATTCGCTGGTAATCGCTACGGGGGAGTTCGCGTTCCGGGTAACGGGCCGGAGTCCGGCGTGGACGGGCGTATGGGGGAGGGGAAGCGTTTCGTACCCCGGCTGCCCCGGAAAGAAGCGGCGCACCCGCCGTGACGGGTGGTCAGCAGGACGCGCCCAGCCGCCTTCCGGTGCGAACAGGCAGTGGATCCGCGCTGGTCCGTAAGCCGCCGACGTGTTTTCCGGTGGCCGGGGGCGGTGCACCTGAGACGGCACAACAGAGAAGGAATGAGATTCATGATTGTTCTGGGGTGCAACGGGTTCACCCGGGGCGCGGAGGTCTTCGCTGACAAGTTCGGCGCGGTCGGAATCGAGAAGCACTACGTGCTCGGACACGACGCGGGCGCGGCGCTGTTGGTGGACGGAAAACTGGTCGCCGCGGTCGAGGAGGAACGTCTCAACCGGGAGAAGAAGACCTCCGACTTCCCGTTCCAGGCGGTCAACTGGTGCCTGGAGGAAGCGGGCATTGAGTTCTCCGACATCGATCTCATCGCGGTTCCCTGGAACTTCTCCGACTCCATCTTCAACACCCTGATGTCCGAACTCGCGGCGGCCCCGCTGAGGCCCGTGGAGAAGGCCGAACGTCTCAGCCGCCTCAGCGAGTTGTTCGACAAGGCGCTCAGCCGTGAGGCGATCCTCGCCGACTTCGCCGAACGCACCGGCTTCACCCCGGACCCCGACCGGGTGGTGTTCGTGCAGCACCACCTCGCGCACGCCATGACCGGCTACTACATGGCCGGCAAGAAGGACAGCGCCTTCCTCATCAGTGACGGCCGCGCGGAACTCTTCTCCTCGGTGGTGGGGGAGATACGCGACGGTCACATCCGGGTGTTCGACGAGTCGACCATCAGCGCCAACGACTCGATCGGCAACCTCTACGCGTCCGTCACGCGGTACCTGGGATTCGTCCCCAACAACGACGAGTACAAGGTCATGGGCCTCTCCGCGTTCGCCGAGGCGCCCTCCCCGAACCCGTTCCTCGAACACATCGTGCAGCTGCACGACGACGGGCGCTACACCCTGTGCCGGCCCCACGACGTGGAGAACCCCCGCTGCTTCGACGACCTGTTCGAGCAGCACTTCGGCCCCTTCCAGGACACCGTCGAGTACAAGGCCTCGCTGGCCGCGGCGGCACAGGAGATGGTCACCGCCGTCACCAGCCACCAGCTGCGCGCGCTACAGACCAGGACCGATCTGGACCACCTGATCTTCGAGGGCGGGCTGGCCCTGAACTGCGTGAACAACACCCACCTGTTGGAGGGTTCCCGCTTCGAGGACATGACGGTCAGTTTCGGCGCCAGCGACACCGGAGTGGTCATCGGCGCCGCAGTCCACGCCTGGGCCCAGCACCCGGACACCAGTGGGACGCCCCGGGCCGAGACGGTCACGCCCTACCTCGGCCCGGCCTACGAGGAGTCCGCCATCGAACGGGCCCTGCACGACTTCGAGGACCGCGTGCAGTGGACCAGGCTGACCGAGGACGAGCTCATCGACCAGGTGGCGGACCTGCTCACCGAGAAGGTCGTCATCGGCTGGTTCCAGGGCCGGCTCGAACACGGTCCCCGCGCCCTGGGACACCGCAGCATCCTGGCCAACCCGAAGTTCCCCGACATCAAGGACGTCATCAACACCCGGGTCAAGCACCGGGAACCGTTCCGCCCCTTCGCGCCGATCGTGCTGGAGCACGACGCGCCCAAGATCTTCGAGATGGGCCGCAAGAACCGCTCGCCCTACATGACCTTCGTCTTCCCCGTCCGCCCTGAGTACCACGACGTCATCCCCGGGGCGACCCACGTCGACGGAACCTCCAGGGTGCAGACCCTCACGGACCAGGACGCACCGCTGCTGACCGCCCTGCTGCGCCGGTTCACGGCCCGGACGGACGTGCCCTGCCTGATCAACACCTCCTTCAACGTCGCGGGGGAGCCCATCGTGTGCTCCCCCTCCGACGCGCTCAACTGCTTCCTGGGCACCGAGATCGACTACCTGGTCCTCGGCAACCACCTCGTCACCAAGACCAGTCGGCCCGCGTAACGTCTCCGACTCTCGTGCCGGGACGCTTTCCCGTGGCGTCCCGGCACGAGGAACACGAAAGGTGTCTCGATGTCCATCGGCCATGAGAAGCCCGAGGGCCTGCCGACGCTCACGCAACACCTGGAGACACTGGCCACCCGTCTACGGCACTCCGACCAACGCGTGCCCGAGATCAGCGCCGCCCGCGACGCCCTCACCTGCGCGGCGCTCCTGCTGCGCACCCAGCAGCACCACGAGGACGCGACCCTGCACACCGATCTGCTGCACGAGGCCGTGGGCGTCGCCCGCAGCGTCGTGGAGACGACGAAGTACGCCTGCCGCGCACGCACCGGAATACACCGGGCCGGCACCTCCTCCCCGGTGTCCGTGCCCTCCCCGGGAGCCGTGCAGGGAGGGCGGGCGGAGAAGGTACGGGACTGATCCCCGGTACCAGGGGCCGGCTGAGCCGCCCCGTAGGCCTGGCGGCTCAGCCCTGGGCGTCCTGCGGTACACCGGGTGGGCGCCTGCCGTGACCGGCGGGTTCCGGTCACCGGTACGGGCCCGGACCCCAGAGGTGGCGTCAACCCTCCGCCGAGCCCGGCCGGTTCACCCCCCCGGCGGCCCGGGCCGAGGTGCCCTCTCCCGCGCGGAACCCCGTAGGTCACGGCCGCCAGTCGCGCCGGCCCCCGCCCACTGGAGGCGGCCGGCGGGGCACCGCTGAGGGCGGGACGACCGCGCCGGCCCCAACGCCCCCTCGACGTGGGCCAGTTGGCCGCCTGCTCATCAGGCCGAGTGCGCGTCACCGGGCCCGGCCGCGCCCCGGGGGACGCCCACCCGGAACGCCGCGAGGAGAGTGGGCCGGCCCCACCACGTACCCCGGACATCCCCGTTCCCACCAGCCTGCCGTTCCCCGGGGCCGTCGGGACGGGCCCGCCATTCCCGGCGTCGGAGGACGGCTTCCCGGACGCCCGCACACGCACCGTGACCGGGCACAGACTTTGCGCATCGCCCCTCCATAGCTTGTGCAGAAAGTAGCCAGGTGGGCCGTGTCAGGCTGTTTCTCCGCTGAGCACCTCGTCGTGGGAGACGAGGGCTGGGCGGGTACGTGCGCGACGGAGTACGGGGCTCGGCCCACCGTGTGGGAGGCCCCGTCGGCGAGCCGCACGGTGAGCGGGGCGGTGCCACACACGCCGGCCCCTCCCGACCGTCGTCACGTGACCGAGGGCAGCGGAACTGGTCAGCACTCGTCGATCCATCCGGTCCGCCCCTGCCCGGCGACCGGCCTGCCTCACCGGACAGCTGTCGGGTCCTCACCCGCCCGCCGTCCGCCGCACCGAGACGACAGCTCTTCTGGACGCCGAGAGTGGGGATGACCCGTGCTTGAAGGTTGTGTGCCGTGGCCCGAGTCCTTCGTCCGTGACTACGAGACCAGGGGCTACTGGACGGACGAGGTTCTCGGGGGGCTTCCGATGTCGCTCCCCGGCGCCGAGGACAGGGCGGCCGTGGTGACGCCGAACCGCACCCTGACGTACGGCCAGCTCGACCGGGCCGCCGACCGTCTCGCGGCCGGACTGCGGGACCTCGGCGTCGGCGCCGACGACCGGGTGGTGGTGCACCTTCCGAACGACGCGGACATGGTCGTCCTGTGCTTCGCCCTCTTCCGGCTGCGGGCGCTGCCGGTGTTCGCGCTGCCCGCCCACCGCGCCTCGGAGATCACCCACCTGGTCAACACCTCCCAGGCGGTCGCCTACGTCTGCCCCGACCAGGTCCTCGACTGCGACCACCGGCTCCTGGCCAAGGAGGTCCTGGAGAGTACGGGCGGCTCCCTCCGGCACGTCCTGGTGGCCGGCGACCCGGGGCCCTTCACCGCGCTGTCGGAGGTGGACGCCGAGCCGGTGGACCTGCCGGCGCCCGACCCCCACGACGTCGCCCTGTTCCTGCTCTCCGGGGGCACCTCGGGGCCGCCGAAGCTGATCCCGCGCACCCACGCCGACTACACCTGCCAACTGCGGCAGACCTCACGGCTGTGCGGGTTCCAGGCCAGTACGCGCTACCTGTGCGCGCTGCCCCTGGGGCACAACTTCCCGCTGGCCTGCCCGGGCGTACTGGGTGTCCTGCGCCTGGGCGGTACCGCGGTGCTGGCCCCCGAACCCACCCCGCAGTCCTGCTTCCCCCTGATCGAGAGCGCCCGGGCGACGGTCACCTCGCTGGTGCCCTCCCTGGTGCCGTTGTGGCTGGAGGCCGCCGAGTGGTCGCCGCACGACCTGTCGTCCCTCCAACTGCTCCAGGTCGGCGGGGCCCGACTGAACCCCGCGACGGCCAGCCAGGTCCCCCAGGGCCTCGACTGCGTCCTGCAGCAGGTGTACGGGATGGCCGAGGGGCTGCTCAACTACACGCGGCTGGACGACCCGGAGAGCGTGGTCTTCCACACCCAGGGCTGCCCCCTGGTACCGGCGGACGAGATACGGGTGGTGCGCGAGGACGGCCGGGAGGCCAGGCCGGGGGAGGAGGGCGAGCTGTACACCCGTGGCCCGTACACCGTGCGCGGCTACTACCAGGCCGAGGAACGCAACCGCACCCGGTTCACCGAGGACGGCTACTACCGGACCGGCGACGTCGTACGGCGCACGCCCTCCGGCTACTTCGAGGTGGTGGGACGTAGCAACGACGTGATCAACCGGGGCGGCGAGAAGGTCCCCGCCCAGGAGGTCGAGGAGCACCTCCTCGCCGACCCGCGCATCGCCGCCGTCGCCCTGATCGGCCTGCCCGACGAGGACATGGGCGAACAGTCCTGCGCCTGTGTCGTGCCGAGCGACCCGCAGCACCCGCCGACCCTCCGCGAGGTACGGGTCGGACTCAACGACCGGGGCATCGCCTCCTACAAGCTCCCCGACCGACTGGAGATCCTCCCCGAACTGCCGCTGACCCCGGTCGGGAAGATCGACAAGAGGGCGCTGAGGAACCGGCTCCACGAGTGAGGAGAACCCCGCCGACCCGGCTCAGCCGGGCCGGCGGGCAGCAGCGGGACCGGCCACGGCGTCACCGCTGCCGGACAGTCCCAGCACACGTGCAGATTCCCACCAGCCGCCCCTGTGAGCCTGAGTCGGGCGTCCGGCCGCACCAGCGCACGGTCCGACGGCCGACGGCGCGCGGTGCCCGGCGGCCCACGGGGGAACCGATGAACCGGAGTTAACGGATGTCACAGCGGAACGTGTCGTCGGCGGCCTCCCCCTGGGAACCGCGAAGCCTGCGGCAGGAGGTCTCGCGGTTGCTGGACCGGGAACTGGGCCCGGCCGACGAGGACGTCAACCTCTTCGAACTCGGCCTCCAGTCCCTGCAGTTGATGCGACTGACCAGCCGGCTCAACCGGGCCGGGGTCCGCGCCGACTTCCAGCGCCTGGCCGCCGACCCCCGACTGGCCGCCTGGTACGAGCTGCTGACGGCCACCGACCCGGCCGGTGACCCGGCCCCCACCCCCGCCCCCGTGGCGCGAACAGCCGCCGAGGAGGGCGAGCCCTTCCCCCTCACCGCCGTACAGCAGGCGTACTGGATCGGACGGGGCGACGACCAGCCGCTCGGGGGAGTCGGCTGTCACGCCTACCTGGAGATCGACGCCGCACAGGTCGACCCCCGCCGCCTGGAGGCGGCCGTACACGCGCTCGTACGGCGGCACCCCATGCTGCGCAGCCGGTTCGAGGCTGACGCCACCCAGCGGACACTGCCCCGCTCACCCTGGCCCGGACTGACCGTGCACGACCTGCGGGACCAGCCCGCGCCGGCGGTGGCGCACAGGCTGGAGGAACTGCGCGGCCGGCTCTCCCACCGCCGACTGGACGTCGGCTCCGGCGAGGTGCTGGACCTCCAGCTGACCCGGCTGCCCGGCGACCGTGACCGGCTGCACCTCAACGTCGACCTGCTCGTCGCCGACGTCCACAGCATCCGGCTGCTCCTCGCCGACCTGGCCACGCTGTACGAGGACCCCTCGGGGCTGCCCGAGATGACCTACACCTTCGGGCAGTACCTCGCCGACCAGAGCCGCACCCGAGGTGCCGAACGTGAGGAGGCCCGCGCCTACTGGCAGCGCCGGCTGCCCCAGCTGCCCGGAGGGCCCGCGCTACCGCTCGCGGTGGAGCCCGACCAGGTGCGCGCCACCCACTTCGTACGCCGCACCCACGAGTTGACCCCCTCGCACTGGAACGCCCTGCGCCAGCGGGCCGCCCAGGCCGGGGTCACCCCCGCCGTGTTCCTGGCCACGGCCTTCTGCGAGGTCCTCGCCCGCTGGAGCGGGCAGGAACGCTTCCTGCTCAACCTGCCCCTGTTCGACCGCGACCTGGAGGCGCACCCACAGATCGAGCACGTCGTCGCCGACTTCACCAGCCTCGTCCTGCTGGAGGTCGACCTGACGCGTGGGCGGGACACCGCCCAGCGGGCCCGGGCCGTACAGCACAGGCTGCACCAGGACGTGGGGCACGCCGCGTACACCGGCGTCGACGTCCTGCGGGACATGGTCCGCACCGACGTGGACGCCCCCCGCGCCGCGCCCGTCGTCTTCGCCTGCAACCTCGACGCCCCCCTGGTCCCGGACCACTGCGCCGCCACGTTCGGGGAACTGTCCTGGATGGTCTCCCAGACGCCCCAGGTCTGGCTGGACCACCAGGTCTACCGCACCCGCGACGGCGGACTGCTGCTCGCCTGGGACGCGGTGGAGGAACTCTTCCCCGACGGAACGCTGGACGCGATGATGGCCGCGTACGCCACGCTCCTGGCCGACCTCGCCGACCGCGACCGCGCCGCCGCGCCCCGCATCCCCCTTCCCGCCGCCCAGTCCCGGCGCAGGGAGGAGGTCAACTCCACCTCCCACCCGGCCACCCGGACTCTGCTGCACGCCGACTTCTTCGACCGGGCCGCCGGCCGTGCCGCGCGCCCCGCCGTGCTGTGGGGCACCGACGGCCACCTCAGCCACGGCGAACTCGCCGACCGGGCACTGCGGATCGCCGCCGCCCTGACCCGACGGGGCGTCAGCCCGGGGTCGTCCGTGGTGGTCACCGTTCCCAAGGGGCCCGACCAGATCGCCGCCGTACTCGGTGTACTGGCCGCCGGAGCCACCTACGTACCCGTCGGCGTGGACCAGCCCGACGCCCGCCGCTCCCGCATCCTGCGCCTCAGCGGCGCCGACCTCGTCCTGGACGGCACCGGCGGCCCGCCACCGTCCGACGCCGGGGTCGAGGTGCTGACGGTCAGCGAGGCGCTGCACGGGGAGCCCCTGGACGCACCGTCACCCGTGGACCCGGACCAGGCCGCCTACGTCATCTTCACCTCGGGTTCCACCGGTACGCCCAAGGGCGTCGAGGTGACCCACCGGGCGGCGGCCAACACCGTCGAGGACATCGACCAGCGCTACGGCATCGGGCCGGAGGACCGCGTACTGGCCGTCTCCGCCCTCGACTTCGACCTGTCGGTGTGGGACGTCTTCGGCCCCCTGGCCGAGGGCGGCGCCCTGGTCCTGGTGGACGAGTCGGACCGCAGGGACGCCAGGGAGTGGCTGGCCCTGTGCTCCCGGCACCGGGTGTCGGTGTGGAACAGCGTCCCCGCCCTGATGGACATGCTGCTGACCGCGGCGGAGCGGTCCCCTCTGCCCTCATCGCTGCGGCTGGCCCTGCTCTCCGGCGACTGGATCGGACTCGACCTGCCCGGACGGCTGTCCGAGGCGACCGACGGCCGATGTCGGCTCGTGGGGCTGGGCGGCGCCACCGAGGCCGCGATCTGGTCCAACGCCCACGAGGTCGACGGGGTGCCGGCCCACTGGCGGTCCGTCCCGTACGGGAAACCCCTGCGCAACCAGAGGTTCCGCGTCGTGGACCACCGTGGCCGGGACTGTCCCGACTGGGTGCCCGGAGAACTGTGGATCGGGGGCGCGGGCGTCGCCCTGGGCTACCGGGGGGACGGGGAACTGACCGCCGAACGCTTCCCCGAAGTGGACGGTGAGCGCTGGTACCGCACCGGCGACCTCGGCCGCTACTGGCCCGACGGCACCCTGGAGTTCCTGGGGCGCGCGGACCACCAGGTGAAGATCAACGGGTTCCGCGTGGAACTCGGCGAGATCGAGGCCAGCCTCCAGACCCACCCCGAGGTCGCCGGGGCCGTCGCCGTCACCGTGGGGGACCGGCGACGGGAGGTGATCGCCGCCGTCGTGGAGCGGGTGCCACCACCGCCCGACCCGGACGTCCACCCAGCACCCCCGTACCCCGCGCACCACGCCCCCACGAGCGCGGAGCCGGGCCGGGACGAGGACGACCTGGAACGCCGACTGGTCGAGACCCTCCTGGCCGAACTCCTCGCCCCCGCCGTGGAGTCCGGTACGGACCCCGCCCGGGCCCTGCACGTCAGCGAGGAGCAACGCCCCGTCCTGCACGCCTGGTGCGCCCAGCTCGCACGGCACGAGGTCGTACGGCTGGACGGCGCCACCGTGTCGCCGGGCCCACGCTGGGCCCAGGCCCGCGCCCCCGAGCAGGTCCGACGGCTGCGCGAGCGGGCACAGGGCACCCACCTGGGGCCGGTGGCCTCCGCACTGTCCGGCGCCGTACCCCTCTTCGCGGCGGTGCTGTCCGGGCGGGCCCCCGCCTCGGTACTCCTGGAGGACCCCGTACTGTCCCCCGAGGGCCTGGGCGACGCGATGCCCGGAAGCAGAGCGTGTCTGGCCACCGTCGCCGACGCGCTGCGCGACCTCGCGGAGGAGGCCCCGCCCGCCGTCGCGGACTGGGACGCGGCGAGCGGTCTGGGCGCCGCCCGACTGCTCGCCGCACTCGAACCCGGCACCGTCGACTACACCGTGCTCGGCCCCTCGGCCACCCTGCTGTCGACGGCCGACACGCGGCTCGCCGACCTGGGACACCGGGTACGCACCGTCCACCAGGGCACCTCGGCCGTACCGGCCCCGCACCTCCACGCCTACGACGCGGTGGTGGCCAACAACGTGCTGCACCGGATGCCCTCCCCCCAGGTCGCCGCCGCCACCATGGCGTTGCTGCTCAAACCGGGGGGCCGGCTGCACCTGGTGGAGACCACCCGGCTCACTCCGCTCGCCCTGCTGGTCGCCCTGCCCCTGGACGCCCAGGCCGGCCGACTGCGACCCGGCCGCTCGCACGGATCGTGGCTGCACGACGGCCCGGACTGGGCCCGGGCCTGTACCGGGGCCGGGCTGGTCGACGTCCAGGTGGTACGCGCCGAACCCACCGGAGAGGTCCTCGTCACCGCACGACGACCCGACCGGGCGCGCGGCATCGACCCCGAGGAACTCCTTGGCTGGACGGCGGAACGACTGCCCGCCCACATGGTCCCGGCCAGCCTCGCGGTCCTGCCGGCCCTGCCCCTGAGCGGCAACGGCAAGGTCGACCGACACCGGGTCCAGGAGGCGCTCGCCACCCTGGCACCCCGGCAACGGGAGGAGGCGGAGCCGCCCCACGGCGCCGTCGAGAAGACGGTCGCCGAACTGTGGGCCGACCTGATGAGCCTGAGTTCGGTGGGCCGTGACGAGAACTTCTTCACCCTGGGCGGCGACAGCCTGCTGGCCACCCGCCTGGTGGCAAGGATCCACGACGCCTTCGGGGTCGAGCTGGCGATGCGCGAGGTGATGCGGGCGCCCACCGTCGCCGCTCTGGGCGCGTTGATCGAGGAACGGCAGTCCGCGCTCGGGGCGACCGGGGAGGCCGCGGCCGGTGACGATTTCGAGGAAGGTGCGTTGTGAACGCCAGTGAGCTGATCAGGGAGTTCGAGAGCGCCGGAATCCGTCTCTGGCGCGAGGGGGACCAACTGCGGTTCCGCGCCCCGCGCGGCGTCATGACCGACGAGCGCCTGGCGACGCTGCGCGGCAGCAAGGCCGAACTCCTCGCCTGCCTGTCCGAGGTCACCTCACCCGGGGGAACGTCCACCGACGCTCCCGCCGCCCCCGAGCCGCTGTGGCGGCCCGCACCACAGGACCGCCACCAGCCCTTCCCGCTGACGGACATCCAGTCCGCCTACCTGCTGGGCCGTGACGAGGCCTTCGACTACGGCGGCGTCTCCTGCCACATCTACCTGGAGTTCGAGCGGCCGGCCGACCTCGACCCCCAGCGGCTGCAACAGGCCTGGGACAGCCTGGTGGCACGCCACGACATGCTGCGCTGCGTCATCTCCCGGGACGGCACCCAGCGCATCGCGCCGACACTCCCGGACACCCGCCTCCCGGTCACCGACCTGCGCCGGGAGACCGCCGAGGTCGCGGCCGGGAAACTGGCCGCGCTGCGCGAGGAACTGTCGCACCGGGTCCACCCCCCGGGCGAACGCCCCATGTACGAGCTGAGGTTGACCCAGGCACCGGACCACAGCCGGCTGCACCTGTCGATGGACTTCATGGTGCTGGACTGGATCAGCATCCAACTGCTGCTGACCGAACTCGACCGCCGCTACGCCGACCCCGACTGCCCGCTGCCGGCGCTGGAGGCCACCTTCCGGGACTACGTCGCCGCCGAAGGCCGGCTGCGCGAGACCGACCGCTACGCCCGCGACCACGCCTACTGGCTGAACCGCGTCGACGACCTGCCCGCCGCCCCGGCCCTGCCCCTGGCCGAGGGCCACGACCCCTCCCGCACACCCCCGCGCTTCCGCCGACTGGGCACCTCCCTGAGCGAGGAGCGGTGGCGGGCCTTGCGGACCAGGGCGGCCGAGCACGGCGTCACGCCGGCCAACGCCGTACTCGCCGTGTACGCCGAGACCATCGGCCGCTGGAGCGCGGCCGAACGGTTCTGTCTGGGCCTGACCGTCCTCAACCGGATGCCGCTCCACCCCCAGGTCGACCGGCTGCTGGGCGACTTCACCTCCGTCAGCCTGCTGTCCGTGGACCACTCCGTCCGGGCGCCCTTCGCCCAACGGGCGCGCGACATGGGGGAGCGGCTCTTCGAGGACCTGGACCACGTGCTGTGCGGCGGGGTGCGGGTGCTGCGGGAGCTGGCCCGGCGCCGGGGACGCGAGGCGGCCCTGATGCCGGTGGTCTTCACCGGCGGCATCGGTGTCGTGGGCCGCGCGCTGGAGGGCGCCGGAGAACCCGCGCGGCCGGTGTACGGCATCAGCCAGACCCCGCAGGTGTGGATCGACTGCCAGGCCACCGACCAGTTCGGCGGTCTGGAGGTCAACTGGGACGTGCGGGAGGGAGTCTTCCCCGAGGGCCTGGTGGAGGACATGTTCGCCGCCTTCGACCGGCTGCTGCACCGCCTGGCCCAGCGGGACGCCCCCTGGGACGAGGCCGACCCGCTGGGCCTGCCCGAAGCCCAGTCCTCCCGTCGGAAGGCCGTCAACGCCACCGACGCCCCGGAACCGGGCGGACCGCTGCACGCTCCACTGGTCGAGTACGCCCGCCAGCACCCGGACCGGACCGCGGTGATCGACGGCGACGGCTCGTTGACGTACGGGCAGTGGCTGGGGCGTGCCGCCAGGGTCGCCCGGGAGCTGCGGGCCGCCGGCTGCCGTCCGGGGGACCTCGTCGCGGTCCTGATCGACAAGGGCTGTGACCAGACCGTCGGCGTGCTGGGCGCCCTGCTCGCGGGCGGGGTGTACGTACCGGTGGACACCGGTCAGCCACCCGTACGCAGGGACCGCATCCTCACCGGCTGCCAGGCCCGCTTCGTCGTACTCACCGACCCCGACCTGGGGCGCGGACTGCCCCCCGGGACCCACGCGGTGGACGTGACCGTGGGGGAGGTGCTGCCGCCGTCACAGTGGCCCCGAGACATCTCGGTGGCCCCGGACGACCTGGCCTACGTGATCCACACCTCGGGTTCGACCGGTGAGCCCAAGGGCGTGATGATCAGCCACCGGGCCGCCGCCAACACCGTGCACGACATCAACCAGCGCTTCGCGGTCTCCTCCTCGGACCGGGTGCTGGGCCTGGCCTCCCTGGCCTTCGACCTGTCCGTGTACGACCTGTTCGGGCCGCCCGCCCTGGGAGCGGCCCTGGTGCTGCCCGACCCCGCACGTCGCGGCGACCCCTCGCACTGGGCGGACGTGGTGGAGCGTCATGACGTGACGCTGTGGAACTCGGTCCCGGCCCAGTTGCAGATGCTCCTGCACTACCTCGACGCCGAGCCCCACGCGCTGTCCCGGCTGCGGCTCGCCCTGTTGTCGGGCGACTGGATCCCGCTGGCGCTCCCGGCCCACGCGGGGCGGCACCTGCCCGGGGCCGAACTGGTCAGCCTGGGCGGGGCCACCGAGGCGGCGATCTGGTCGATCCACCACCCCGTCCGCCGGGTCGAGCCGCACTGGCACAGCGTCCCCTACGGTGTCCCGCTGGCCAACCAGCGGTTCCACGTACTGGACGGAGCCCTGCGGGACCGGCCCGAACTGGTCGCCGGCGAGCTGTACATCGCGGGCACCGGGCTGGCGGAGGGCTACCTGAACGACCCCGAACGCACCGCGGAGCGCTTCCCCACCCACCCCGCCAGCGGCGAACGCCTGTACCGCACCGGCGACCTCGGGCGCTACCTGCCGGACGGTCAGATCGAGTTCCTCGGCCGTACCGACCAGCAGGTCAAGATCCGGGGGCACCGCGTCGAACTCGGCGAGATCGACACCGTGTTGGGCGAGCACCCCGCCGTCGGGTCCAGCGCCGTCCTGGTGCAGGGCGCCGACGCGATCGAGCGTTCCCTCGTCGCCTTCGTGGAACCCGCGGTACGCGCCGAGCCACCACGACAGGCGGTCGGCGAGGCGGTACGGAACTGCGCCCCGCCCCCGCCCGCCCACGCGCCGGACGCCGAGCGCGTGTCCACCTACGTCCGCCACCTGGACCAGGCGTTCCTGCTGTCCATGGCCGCCACCCTGGCCGCGCCCGGAGGGCTCACGCAGGAGGGGCCACCCCGCTCCGAGGAGGAGCTGGCCGAGCGGTTGGGAGTGGCCGAACGGCACCGTGGACTGCTGCACCGCTGGCTGGTGGCCCTGCGGGCGGCCGGACACGTCAGTCACGAGGCCGGCGCGCACACCTGGCGCGCCACCGCGCCGCCCGGGAAGGACGAGGTCGAACGGGCCTGGTCCCACCTGGCCGCCCACACACCGGAAGAGGTGTGCCCGCCCGCGCTGCTGGCCTACTTCCAGGCACACGCCGAGGCACTCCCGGCCCTGCTGCGCGGGGAGGCGCAGGAGGTCGAACTGTTCTTCCCCGGCGGCAGCCAGGAGGTCGCCCGCTCCTGGTACGTCGACAACCAGCCCGCCAAGCACCTGCTCGCCACCCTCGCCGCCGCCGTGCGCCGGGTGGCGGACGGAGTGGGGGAGCGGCCGTTGCGGGTGCTCGAAGTGGGAGGCGGCATCGGGGCGGCCACCGGACCGGTCCTCGACGCCCTCGGGGACCGGCCCGTGCAGTACCTGTTCACCGACGTCTCCGAGTACTTCCTCACCGACGCCAGGGAACGCTTCGGGGCCCGGCCGGGAGTGCGGTTCGGCCTGTTCGACATGAACCGTGACCCGCGCGCGCAGGGCCTGTTGCCCAACTCCTTCGACGTGGTGCTGAGCGCGGGCGCCCTCAACAACGCGCGCGACACCCCCCGCGTACTGGACCGGCTACGGGACCTGCTCGCCCCCCAGGGGTGGATCTGCCTGCTGGAGATGACCCGGGAACACCCGGAGATCACCGCCACCCAGGCGTTCATGATGGAGGAGCCCGAGGACCTCCGGCACGAGTCGGGAGCCCTCTTCGTCGACGAGGACCACTGGCACCGACTGCTCCTCGCGGCGGGGGCCCGGGAGGTGGTGAGCCTGCCCGGGCCCGACGACCCGTTCGCCGCCCTCGGGCAGGGCGTGGTCGCCGCCTCCTTCAAGCAGGACCGTGCCCGGATCGGGTCCGAGGAGGTCGTCCGGTGGGCGGCCGAGCGGCTGCCCACCCACATGGTGCCCGCGCACGTCCAGGTGATCGACGCGCTGCCGCTGACCTCCAACGGCAAGGTCGACCGCAGACAGCTGCTGGACTGGGTACCCCGACGCGGAGACCGCGCCACGGCCGAGGAGACCGAACCGCCGCGCCCCGGACTGGAGCAGCGGGTGGCCGAACTCTGGGCCGACCTGCTGGGAGGGGAGGTCCCCTCCCGGGAACAGGGCTTCTTCGACGCCGGCGGCGACTCGCTGCTGGCGGCACGCCTGGTGGGACAGCTGCGCGAGGGGGTGCCGGAGGCGGCGGAGGTCTCCTTCGACGTCCTGCTCCGCGCGCTCCTGCACACCCCGACCGTCGCCGGTGTGGCCGCCCGACTGGCCGCGTCCCCCGACCCGGAGGCCGGCCCCGAGGCGCACCGGGGGGCCTCCGCCCGGCAACGGGGCGCCCTGGTCGACCTCGGTGGGACCGGCACCGGCCCGGTACGGCTGCTGGTGCACGAGGGGCTGGGCACCCTGGCGCCCTACCGCCCCCTGGTCACCGAACTGGCCACCGCCGGCCCCGTGTTGGGGCTCGCGGTGGACGACAGCGAGGGCTATCTGCGACTCCCGGCGCACCGGCTGGTGGAGGACCTGGCCGCCCGGTACGCCCGCGAGGTGCTCGCCGCCGGGCACCGCGAGGTCGAGGTGGTGGGCTACTGCTCCGGTGGCCTGGTCGCCGCCGAACTCGCCCGCGCGCTCGACGAGAGCGGGGCCGAGGTGCACGGGCTGACCGTGGTCTCCAGCTACCGCATCCCCTACCGCCTGCACGACCAGCTCATGGTCGACTACGCCTTCGCCCGCGTCATGGGCGGCGACCTGGAGTCGTTGGGCTGGCCCGCCGACGAGGGCGACATGGGCCACGCCCTGAAGGCGGCCCTCGCCCGGTCCCCGAAGGCGCTGGAGCCCGGTGCCTTCGCCCTGCTGGACGGGGACGAGCGGCTGAGGGCCGTCGCCGAACGCTTCCGCGCGCTGGGGGAGCGGCCACAGGAGGAGCGCCGGCAGGCGCTGCGCGACGCCCTGGCCCACACCGGCCCCGGGCTGGACAACGCCGAGCAGGTGGCCGCCCTGCACCGGGTCTTCGAGCACACCGTCCAGGCCGTCACCCACTACGAACCACTGCCCTACGCCGGTGACGTCACCTTCCTGCGCCCGTCGGAGCCCACCCACTTCATCCCCGGATTCCAGGACGACATGACCCGCTTCTGGCGTGAGATGTGTCTGGGCGAGCTGACCGTCGTGGACGTCCCCGGCGACCACTTCACCTGTATCCAACCCCCGCACGTACGGCGAACCGCCGCGACCGTCACGGCGAGCACCGGGGCGCGGCGATGAGCCGGCCCGAGCGCGCCCCGGTGAACGTGGTGGTCTGCGGCACCCGTTTCGGACAGGTCTACCTGTCGGCGCTGGCCAGTTGCCCGCGGCGGTACCGGCTGGCGGGCATCCTGGCACGCGGCAGCGCCCGGTCGGTCACCCTCGCCGAGGAGTACGGCGTCCCGCTCTACCACTCCGTGGACCAGCTGCCGAAGGAGGTGGACCTCGCCTGTGTGGCGGTCTCCAGCTCGGTCGGAGGAGGCCAGGGCGCGGAGCTGGCCCAGCGGTTGATGGAGCGGGGCATCCACGTACTACAGGAACACCCGCTCCACCCGAAGGAGTTGGCGGACTGCCTGCGTACCGCGCGTGGCGCGGGAACGCAGTACCTGCTGAACACCTTCTACCCCCACCTGGAACCCGTACGGCGCTTCATCACCGCCGCGCGGCGGCTGGTGGCACTGCGGACCCCGGTGTTCGTCGACGCGATGTGCGCCGTCCAGGTCTCCTTCGACCTCCTGGACATCCTCGGCGAGGTCTTCGACGGGCTGCGCCCCTGGTCGCTGACCGGACCGGTCGGGGCGGTCGACCGCCCCCTCACCGCCCTGGACGCGACGGTGGCCGGTGTTCCGCTGACCCTGCGGGTGGAGAACCGGATGGAGCCCGGGGACGACAGTTCCAGCCTCTTCCTGCACCGCGTCACCATCGGCACCGACGCCGGCAACCTGACCCTGGTCAACACCCACGGGCCGGTGGTCTGGAGCCCCGTGCTACGTCTCGCGCCGGACCCGGCCGGACGTTTCGTCACCGCCTCCGGCCACCTCGGCCCCGAGGTGCTCGGACCGGCGGAGGGGCCCTCCTGGGCCGAGGTGCTCGACTCGGTGTGGCCGCGGGGCGTACTGCGGGCCCTGGACGAACTGTGCGCACGGGTCGAGGCGGGCGGCGACCCCCTGCGCGGCGCCCAGCGGCATGTGACGGTGGCTCACAGCTGGCAGGAACTCACCGAGGTGCTCGGCTACCCCCAGGCGGCGACCCCCCGTTCCGGCCCTCCGGTCACCGCCGCCGACCTCCTGCCCGCTGACGGGGCGGCGCGGTGACCGCCCGGCGCGCAACGTCCTCGCTCGCCTCGGGACCCGGATGACAGGGGTACCTACTTTCTGTAAAGTTACCGTACGCGTATGGTAATTCGGGTGATGGGAGGTCCGGTGAACCAGGTGCGATCGCACCGGGGGCGGGGACCTCTCGCACGGTTCCCGGCGTTCCCGGTCCCGTCGCACGTGGCCGGAACATCGCCGGCCGTATCACCGGCGACACCACCGGACCCCCACCTCGACCGAGACATCGCCCCCCGCCACTCGTTACCGACAACCAGCACTCCGCCGACCGACCACTGGACACCCGAGGGCATCGGCGCTTTAGCAAAGGAGGTGCGGTAGTGACCACCGAAGCGGACTCCGCCCCACAGGGCGGCCCTCCCGCCGCGGAAACCGAAACTACCGGACAAAACCCCCTCGTTGGGGTGCTGTGGCCCTACCGGCTCCGCCTGGTCGCCGTCCTTCTCCTACAGATCGTCAGCGCCCTCGCCGGCCTCGCCCCCCTGATCGCCGTCGTGGAGGTGGGACGCGCCCTGCTCTCCTCCGGTCCCGTAGACGAGGGCCACGTGTGGACCGTCGTCGCCCTCGGCGCCGGCGGCCTCCTCGTCCGGGTCGTGTTCGCGGCCCTCTCCTCGGGCATCGGCCACCTCCTGGACGGCGAACTCCAGCTCTCCCTGCGGCGCCTGCTCGCCGCCCGACTGGGCAAGGTCCCCCTCGGCTGGTACGCGCGGCGCAGCTCCGGCGAACTCGGCCAGGTGGTGCAGAACGACGTGGCCGCGCTCCACCCGTTGACCGCGCACACCCCGTCAGAGGCCACCTCGGCCGTCGTCGTACCGCTGGCCTGCCTGGTCTACCTCTTCGCCGTCAACGTCTGGCTCACCCTCGTCGCGCTGATCCCCGTGGCCCTCGGCCTCGCGCTGAACCTCATGCTGATGTCGGACCGCCGACGCCGCGACCAACAGGCCCTGGACCAGGCCATGGGCCAGATCGCCAAGTCCGCCATCGAGTTCGTCGAGGGCATCTCCGTGGTGAAGACCTTCGGCGCCTCCGGCCGCGCCCATCGCGCCTTCATCAAGGCCGCCGACGACTTCGCCGACTACTTCCTGGGCTGGGTCCTCGGGGTGGCGGGGCTGGGTGCCCTGGCCTCGCTGGTGCTCTCCCCGCCCTTCGTACTGGTCCTCATCCTCACCGGAGGTACGGCGCTGATCACCGGTGGCGGGATGACCCCCGCCGACCTGCTGCCCTTCCTGCTGCTGGGGCTCGCGCTGACCGCCCCCGTGGCGGCCCTGGGACACGGCCTCGACGACGTACAGGCGGCCCAGCGCGCCGCCGGACGCATCCGCGAACTCCTCCAGGCACCGCCCCTGCCCGAGCCGTCCCGACCGCTGACCCCGCACGGCACCCAGGTGGAACTGCGCGACGTCCACTTCTCCTACGACCCCGGACACGAGGTGCTGCGCGGCGTCAGCCTCACCCTCGCCCCGGGCACCGTGACCGCCCTGGTGGGCCCCTCCGGGAGCGGCAAGTCCACCCTGGCCCAGCTGTTGCCCCGGTTCAGCGACCCCACCCAGGGGAGCGTCCGGTTCGGCGGGGTCGACCTGAGGGACATCGCCACCCGCGACCTCTACCGCCAGGTGGCCTTCGTCTTCCAGGACGTACGGCTCCTCCGCGCCAGCGTCGCGGACAACATCGCCCTGGCGGTCCCGCACGCCGACCGCGACGACATCGTCCGCGCCGCCCGGCTCGCCCGCATCCACGACCGGATCCTCGAACTGCCGCGCGGCTACGACTCCGTCATCGGCGAGGACACCAGCCTGTCGGGGGGCGAGGCCCAGCGCATCTCCATCGCCCGCGCGCTGCTCACCGAGGCCCCGGTACTGGTACTCGACGAGGCCACCGCCTTCGCCGACCCCCGTACGGAGCAGGAGGTGCGGCGGGCCCTGGACACCCTCCGGGAGAACCGCACCCAACTGGTCATCGCCCACCGGCTGGAGACCATCGCCGAAGCGGACACCGTCGTCGTCCTGGAGGACGGCGCCGTCTCCGAACTCGGCTCACCCGCCGAACTCCTCGCCGCGGACGGCAAGTTCGCGGCCATGTGGAGAGCCCAACCGGCCGCGCCCGACGCGACGCCGCACGACCGTGACACCATCGCACAAGGAGGCTCGTGACGGTGATCCGTCTGCTACTGCGCGTTCTCGGCGACGAGCACTCCCCGCAACTACGCCGCACACTCGTCCTGATGACGGCCACCGCCGTCGCCGAGGGACTGTCCTACGCCCTGCTGGTCCCCATGCTCACCGCCCTGTTCGGTGACGAACCCTCCGACGCCTGGCCCTGGTTGGGCGCCTTCGCGGCAAGCGCCGCCGTCACGGCCGTGCTGCGGTACTACGCGGACGTGGCCGGCTTCCGCGCCGGAGCCGTCCTCTCCCGGGGGCTCCACCACCGGCTCGGTGACCACCTGGCCCGACTCCCGCTGGGCTGGTTCACCCCCCGGCGCATCGGTGAGGTGTCGGTCCTCGCCAGCCGCAGCGTGCTCCAGGCCATGGCCGTTCCGGCCCACCGCTTCCAGCCGCTCATCGGCGCCTGCGTCACCCCCCTGACCGTGGTCGCCGTGATGCTCTGCTACGACTGGCGCATGGGCCTGGCGGCCCTCGCCGCCGTACCGGTGGTCGCGGCCATGCTGGCCTGGACCGGCCGGGCCACCGCCGCCCAGGACGCCGAACGCGCCCGCCGGGACGAGGAGGCGGCCGGCCGGGTACTGGAGTACGTACGAGCCCAGCCCGTACTGCGCGTGGGCGGCCGGACCTCCGACGGCTTCAAGCAGTTGGAGGACGCGCTCGAAGGGCAGCGGCACAGCCTCCGACGTTCCGCCCTGTCCGCGCTGCCCGGTGTCCTGGGGCTGTCGTTCAGCGTGCAGGCCCTCTTCACCGCCCTGCTGGTGCTGGGCACCGCCTCCGCGCTGGGTGGACAGACCGGTCCGGCCGAGGTGCTCGCCCTGCTGGTCCTGGCCGCCCGCTGCGTGGACCCGCTGCTGTCGCTGTCCGACCTCAGCGGTCAGATGCGGGCCTCACGCGGTGAGTTGCGGCGGCTGGAGGCGGTACTCCGCGAGGAGCCGCTGCCGGAAGCCGAGGAGCCGATGGAACCGGGCGGCAACGACCTCGCCCTCAACGCGGTCACCTTCCGCAGGGGCCGTCGCACCATCCTCGACCAGCTGTCCCTGACCGTCCCCGACGGCACCCGTCTGGCGGTGGTCGGCCCCTCCGGCTCCGGCAAGACCACCCTGCTCCAGCTCATGGCGCGGTTCCACGACGTGGACGGCGGCGCGGTGCGGGTCGGCGGCGTGGACGTGCGGGACATCGGTACCGAGGAGCTGATGAGCCACATCTCCGCCGTCTTCCAGGACGTCTACCTCTTCGACGACACCATCGAGGCCAACGTGCGCCTGGGCAGGCCGGACGCGGATGAGGCCGAGGTCCGTGCCGCCATGACCGCCGCGCAGTTGGAGGAGACCATCGACCGGCTGCCGGACGGCTGGTCGACCCGGGTGGGGGAGGGCGGTTCGGTGCTCTCCGGCGGTGAGCGCCAACGCGTCTCCATCGCCCGGGCGTTGCTGAAGGACGCGCCCATCGTCCTGCTGGACGAGGCGACCTCCTCGCTGGACCCGGAGAACGAACGAGCCGTGCAGGAAGGGCTCAACCACCTGCTGAAGGGACGGACCGTGGTCGTGGTCGCCCACCGACTGCGCACCGTCCAACAGGCCGACTCCATCGCCTTCCTGGACGGCGGTCACATCGTCGAACAGGGAACGCACGAGGAACTGCTCCGCAGAAAGGGGCGCTACGCCCAGTTCTGGCACACCTCCCTGGCATCCGCACCGAGTGAGTGAGGCGAAGATGTTTCCCGAACCTCCCGCACGGCCTCCGGCGGGGACCGCCGTCCGCCGCCCGGCACCCCGCCGGTGCGCCCGGGCGCGGGTCCTGTGCTTCCCACACGCCGGCGGCACTGCCGGGGCCTACCGCAGGTGGGCCGTGGAGGCGCCCTGGGACGTGGAGTGGGCGGTGGTGCAGTACCCGGGCCGCGAGGACCGGTACCAGGAGCCGGCGCCCACCGACATGGCCGAACTGTCCGGGGCGATCGCCAGGGAACTCCTGGCCGACGCCCGGGACGCGGTACCTCTGCCCACGGTGCTGTTCGGACACAGCATGGGCGCCGCCGTCGCCTGGGAGGTCGCCCGTCAGCTGACCGCCGCCGGACGGGAACCCGCGGCGGTGGTCGTCTCCGGCCGTCCCGCCCCCGCGCTGTCACGGCCGGGCACCGTGCACCTGGGCAGCGAGGACGACCTGGTGTCCGACATGCGCCGGCTCGGGGGCACCGGTGGCGGCATCCTGGAGGACGAGTCCCTGATGGCGGCCGTACTGCCCACGATCCGGCGCGACTACCAACTCATCGAGACCTACCGACCACTTCCCGGGGCACCGCTGCGCGCCCCGGTCACCGTTCTGTACGGCGACCGGGACCCCGAGGTCGACCAGCGGGAGGCCGAGGGCTGGCGGGAGGCCACCCGGGGGGCCTGCGCGCTGCGGGTGTTCTCCGGCGACCACTTCTACCTGGAGGAACACCGCCGCGAGATCCTCGACCTGATCGTGGGTGAGGGGCGCCGGGCGGCGGATGCCGTATCCGAGGCGTGGCCCACCATGCCGTGACCCTTCAGGCGTCCACCCGGCGCGGCGGACCGGCCCGGTCCCGCCGCGCCGAGCACGTCGGCCGGAGCTCCTCCGGCCGACCGTGTCCGGTCAGGCGGCGGCGAGCAGCCCGTTCACGAGTGCTTCGAGGCTCTGCCGGTGGGTGTCACGACGCGTTAACTCGGCCCACCTGTCGGCGAGGGAGGACAGTCGCGGGTATGCCTCCGCCGACAGACTGGCGAAGGTCCGGTCGCGGTGCGAGGGGGTCGGGCTCTCGGCCTGCCGGCGCTTGCGGCTGACCTGGATCAGCAACTCGCCCACGGTGTAGTACCAGATGGCGCGGTAGGCGTCGACGGCCTGCTCGGGGCTGAGGCCGCACTCCATGGCGGCGTCCACCATCGCCTCGACGATCCACAGCGCGGACTTGGCCATGAGGTCGTCCGAGGCCAGGACCTCCACGATCCAGGGGCAGCCGGCCAGGACGTCGTGCAGCAGCTGTCCCGCGGCGATCATCCGCTCACGCGGGTCCTCGGGCAAGGTGGGGCGGGGGATGGTGCGAGCGTGCTCCTCCAGCAGGAGCAGCAACAACTCGTCCTTGTCGCGCACATGGTGATAGAGAGCCATCGGCGTGCTCTTGAGTTCCCGCGCCAGGCGTCTCATCGACAGACCGCCGGCGCCCTCGACCGCCAACAGCCGCTGGGCCGCGGAGATGATCGCTTCCTGTGACAGGCGGGGCGGGCGTCCGGTTCGTCCAGTGCGCTTCGCTTCAGGGGACATCGGTCTATCTTCCTCCACGAGTTGACGCCCGCCTCCCCGGCCCCGGCCCGACGTGGGGCCCGTGGGCGGCCCCGTCCGCGAAGGTGCTGCGGCGGCCCGTCGCTCCCGCAGAGCTGAGGCGGGAGCAGGGGTGGGGGTGACAACCAACCGGAACACCGCTACTTTATTGTACGTGTACACCTTACGGGTACGAAAAGCTGGGGGTCGGATGCCCGGACCGAAGTCGAGCAGCGTCCTGAGCGACGCTCGGGTCACCGTTCCGTCCCGGCCTCCCGCACTGTTCGCGCCCACCGAGGTGGCGTCGAAGGAGGCCCGCGCCGAGCCTGAGACGCTTCGGATCCCCGCTCGCTGACCCGGTCGCCGAAACCGGGTCCGGTGGCGGTGAGCGCTTCGCCGTCGACTCCCTCCGTGGTCTTCGCGGTGTGCGGCCTGGCCGCGCGCCGGGTGGTGGTGGGTGTGGCGGACGTGGCGAAGGGTGCCCTGTGTCTTAAAAGGGCTTTTCCCGTTCGTTGATGCGGCCGGGGAATTGGTACCGCGAAGTCGTCAACTCCGCGGTGCGCTATGAAAAGGGCTCTCTGAATATGTTTGGCGGGTCCCCGTGGGAGGTAGTCAGGTGCTTTTCGCATCTGTTGTGTGGGGGCCCGTTTCGGTAATCCGAAACCCGTTCAGTTACAGGTTGACCCGCTGCAGTCAACTCAGTACAGTCGCTAGCCAGTTCGACCGATGTGCCGTCTGTACACCGTGGCGTTTCGAGGTGCCAAGTTGACGAGATCGCAATTGCATTCACTGCTGGATGCGCACGGTGCGCAGGGTGCTAATAAGGTCGACGGGCCTTGCGCATGTACCGCTCCGGGTGATGAGTCCACATAGTTCCCCCCGTGGGGCGCGGGAGTGGGTTCACTCGTGTCCCATTGGTCCTGGTCATTCTCGGTGAGTGTGTCTTGCGCTGTCCTGGCGCGAATCACACTCATTCTGCATGTATGGGCCTGGTGTTTTTCCCGGTCGAGGTCCATATCCTTCTTCGCGGTCACGCGTTGCGTGCCCGAGTTGTCATGGACCTGACCTGCGGGAGGAAAACGTCTGTCGACGGCGGGTTTGACACAACTCCCCAGGGCGCGAGCGTCGCCCTTCACTCAGAGGAAGTGAAAATGAAAGCTCATTACCGCACTGCTGTGGTGGAAACGGCATGTGAGCCACTGGAAATCGCTGTCGGCCTCGCCGAGTCTGCTCTATTCGACACCTACGTGATTTACGAGACGCCGGGTGGCTGGTCCATCGCCAATGGTGTGGCCGCTGAAGTGACCGTGGACGCCCAGGTCATACGGAGCAGCGTTTTCGGTAGCTGTCGCGAGGAGCCGTGGTCCGGCGATCCTCTGGCCGCCGTACGGAAGTTCCTGGACGACTTACCGGTCACCGACTGGGCGGCATACGGCTGGTGCGCTTTCGAACTCTCCCACGCCATCGCGGGGATGGAGGTGGACGGACAAAGGCTGCTGCACCTAGTGGTCCCGGAGACCGAGGTACGGCTGTCCGGTTCCCGGGCCACCCTCCGCAGCCTCAACGCCTCCTCACTGGCCGACGTGGAGGACGTGCTCGCCCGTATCGCCTCGGACGCGGCGACCGGCGCCACGGAAGCCCGACTGGACCAGCTGACATCCGTCCCGGTGCGCCTGGACCTCGGCGCCGAGGAGTACCGGCGCAGCGTGGCCTCCCTCGTGGAGGAGATCCGGGTCGGCAAGCTACAGAAGGCCATCCTGTCCCGGGAGATCCCCCTGGAGGACGAGATCGACTTCCCGGCCGGCTACCGCCAGGGACGCCGGGAGAACACCCCGGCCCGGTCCTTCCTGTTCGACATGGGCGGACTGCGCTGCTTCGGGTTCAGCCCGGAGACCGTCCTCGAAGTCTTCGAGGACGGCCGGGTCGCCAGCCAGCCGCTGGCCGGCACCCGCGCCCTGACCGGGGACCCCGACCTGGACCGGAAGCTGCGCGAGGACCTCCTGTCCGACCCCAAGGAACTGCACGAGCATGCCATCTCCGTGAAGCTCGCGGTCGACGAACTGGCCGAACTGTGCGAGCCGGAGTCGGTCTTCGTCGAGGAGTTCATGTCGGTCAAGGAACGCGGCTCCGTACAGCACCTGGCCTCGAAGGTGGTCGGCCGCGTCCCCGAGGGAACCAGCGCCTGGGACGCCTTCGCCGTGGTCTTCCCGGCCATCACGGCCTCGGGCATCCCCAAGCACGCCGCCTACCAGGCCATCCGCAGGCACGAGCGCAGCCACCGGGGGCCGTACGCGGGCACCGTCCTCAAGGTCACCGAGCGCGGCACCATGGACGCCGCCCTCGTCCTGCGCAGTGTCTACGCGCAGGGAGGCCGGACCTGGCTCCGGGCCGGCGCCGGCATCGTCGAACAGTCCCAACCGGCCCGGGAGTTGGAGGAGACCCAGGAGAAACTCAGATCCGTGGCCACCTCCGTGTTGGCACGGCCCAAGGGCGCGAGTACCGCACCCGTGGGTGCGCGCCCCGCCCGCGCCGAGTCGTACCGCTGAACGGGGCGCTGGCGTCGATGGTCACCAAGCATCCCATTCCTGGAGGCGACGAGGGCATGATGACCTTGGGGGAAGGCATATCCATTCAGTTACTGGGGCCCATACGCGCCTGGAGGGATGGCACAGAGATCTCCCTCGGCCCGCCGAAACAGCGGGCCGTGCTCGCCCTGTTGGCGAGCCGCGTCGGCGACGTGGTGGGGATCGACCGCATCATCGACGCGGTGTGGGGGAGCGAGATCCCGCGAACCGCCACCAACGGCGTCCACACCTACGTGGCCGGGCTGCGCTGCGCGCTGGACCCCGGCCGCAGCCGGCGGGGGTCCAGCTCCGTGATCGACTCGTCGGCGGGCGGCTACTGTCTGCGGGTCAGCCCCGAGGCGGTGGACGTCACGCGGTTCACGCGCGGTCACGCGCAGGCGCGCCGGGCCCGTACCGAGTCCGACACCGAGAACGCCCTCGCGCTGTACGAGGACGCCCTGGCCCTGTGGCACGGTGAGCCCTTCGTCGGCATCCCCGGACCGTTCGCGGCGATGGAACGCACCCGGTTGCAGGACCTGAGGATGACGGCCATCGAGGAGTGGGCCTCGGACATGCTCCAGGCGGGACGGCACACCGAGGTGGTCGCCGACCTGTCGGAGGCGGCGGCCCAGGAACCGTTGCGCGAGAAGCTGCGTTGGCTGCTGATGCTCGCCCTCTACCGCTGCGACAGACAGGCCCACGCCCTCGCGGTGTACACCGAGACCCGGCGTCTGCTCAGCCAGGAACTGGGCATCGACCCGGGTGTCGAACTGCGCAACCTGCACCAGGAGATACTCGCCGGAAGCGCGGTGAGCGCCTGCCGGGAACAGCCCGCCCCGCCCCCGCCGGCCAGTGAACCTGGCGGGGACTCGCTGCCGAACCACACCCCGTTGCCCGCCCAACTCCCGCCGCTGGCGCGGGGGTTCGTCGGCCGTACGGCCGAACTCTCCCGTCTGGAGCAGGTCCTCACCGACGAGGGGGCCCGGCCCGGCGCCGACACCCCGGTGGCCGTACTCGACGGTCTGGCCGGAGTGGGCAAGACCGCCGTCGTCCTGGAAGCGGCACGACGGTTAAAGGACCACTTCCCGGACGGGCAGCTGTTCGTCGACCTCGGGGGCACCGGGCTCCAGGGAGGGTTCCTGTCGGCGACCGAGGCCCTCGCCCAACTGCTGCGCAGCCTCGGTGTGGACGGCACACGGATCCCCTGCGACCTGGCCGGACGCGTCAGCCTCTACCGCAGCCTGCTCTACGGCCGGCGCATGTTGGTGGTGCTCGACGACGCCCTCAGCGCCGACCAGTTGCGCCCGCTGATCCCCCGGGGCACCTCCTGTGTGCTCGCCACCAGCCGGCGCAGGCTCAGCGGGCTGGCGGTACGGGACGGGGCCCATCTGATCGGGATCCGCCCGCTGTCCGACCTGGAGTCGGCGCAGCTGATCACCTACCTGGGCGGGGACCGGCTTCGCGGGGAGCAGGCGGCCATCATGCGCCTGACCCGAGTCTGCGGGGGACTGCCACTCGCGCTGCGCAGCGCCGTCGAGGGGCTCACGGCGCTGCACGACGTACCGCCGAGCACGGCCGCCGAGAGCTACGCCGACCCCCACGGGCTGCTGGACCGGCTCACCGTGGAGGGTGACGCGGCGGCCAACCTCCGTACCGTGTTCGAGGCCTCGTACCAGGCGCTGCCGACGGAGGCGGCACGGATGTTCCGCTACCTGGGCCTGCACTCCGGTGGCGCGATCACCGTGCAGCAGGCCGCCACCCTGGCGGACACCAGCCTCGCCAGGGCCCGGGACCTCCTCGCCCAGCTCGCCAACGACCACCTGCTGGACCGGGTCGCCGACCACCGGTACCGGTTCCACAGCCTGATGGCGATCTACGCCGCCGAGTGCGCCCGGCAGGAGCCCAAGGCGCACCGGGACATGGCCCTGGTCCGACTGCTGGGGGAGCGGGAGGACTTCGGCACCCACCAGGCCGTACGAGAGGAGGAGGAACGACTCTCACAGGTCAGGTAGACGGTGAAGGCGGGCTCTGGAGGCGGGGACGACCGGTCCCCGCCTCCTGTTCGTGCCCCGGGCAGTGTCACCGTGGGCGTCACGGTGGGCGTCACGGGCAGCGCACCACCTGCCCCGCGTACACCAGGCCGGCGCCGAAGCCGAAGAGCAGTACCGGGTCACCGCTGGAGACCCGGCCGCTCTCCAGGAGCTTCGACAGGGCCAGCGGGACGCTCGCCGCCGAGGTGTTGCCGGACTCCACGACGTCGCGCGCGACGACGGCGCGGGTGGCACCGAGCTTCTGGGCCACGGCGTTGATGATCCGTACGTTGGCCTGGTGGGTGACGACCGCGGCCAGTTCGGAGGGGGCGACCCCCGCCTGTTCGCAGGCCCGCCGGGCGACGGGGGCGAGCGCGGTCAGCGCCCACCGGTAGACGACGTGCCCGTCCTGGCGGAACAGGGCGCGGGGCCCGTCCGGGCCGGAGGTTCCCAGGGTGATGGCCGAGCCGCGTTCGGGTTGGGAGCCCCATACCACCGGACCGACGCTCTCCGCGTCGGTGGGGCTGTCGGTGGCGGTGACGACCGCGGCGCCGGCTCCGTCACCGAAGATCACGCAGGTGGAGCGGTCCTCCCAGTCCAGGAAGTCGCTCATCTTGTCCGCCCCGATGACCAGCGCGGTACGGCTGCCGCCGCCGGCCACGGCCAGGCTCGCGGTGGCCAGGGCGTAACTGAAGCCGGCGCAGGCGGCGTTGACGTCGAAGACGCCCGCCGCCGGGATCTCCAGGTTCCGGGCGACCCGGGCCGCGACGCTCGGCATACGGTCCACGGCGGTGCAGGTCGCCACGATCACCAGGTCGATGTCGGCGGCGTCCACACCGGCCCGGGCGATGGCCTTGGCGGCGGCACTGGTCGCCATGTCGGCCACGCTCTCGTCCTCGGCGGCGATGTGGCGGCTGGCGATGCCGATGCGGGACCTGATCCACTCGTCGGAGGTGTCGACCATCCCGGCCAACTCCTCGTTGGTCAGCACGCGAGTCGGCTGGTGGTGGGCGAGCGAGAGTATCCGGGTGCCGGCAGGGGGAGCGGTCACGAGTCCTCCAGGGGTCGTGTTCCGGTAACGGGGGAGGTGAACGTCGGCGGTCACGGTCCGAGGAGGAGCCGGCGAGAGCCGTACGGTCAGGGCTCGGCGGCCGGCGGGTCAGCTGTGGTGGCCGCGCCGGCCGGGAACGGTCTCGGGCGCCTCCAGGGCGAGGGTGTCGGCGATCGCCGCCAGCACCTCGACCGTCGCCGAGTGCAGGAAGAAGTGGTCGCCGGGGAGGACGAGCAGCCGGGCGTCGGCGCAGGTGTGCCGCTGCCACCGGTGCAACCTGTCGTACGGCACCACCGGGTCCGCGTCGCCGCCGAACACGGTGAGGGGTACGTCCAGCGGCGGCAGGGACCGGTACCGGTAGGTCTCCAGCACCGAGAAGTCGGCGCGCAGGGTGGGGAGCAGCAGCTCCATCAGCTCGGGGTCGTGGAGGATCTCGGGCGGGGTGCCCCCGAGGAACCGCAGTTCGTCCAGCACGTCGGTGTGCGGCGCGGTGTGCACCGGCAGTCGGGTGCGCGGCAGCTCCGGGGCCGCCGCGCCGGAGACGAACAGGTGCTCAGGTGGCGGCAGTCCGCGTGCGCGCAGGGTGCGGCAGAGTTCGAAGGCCAGCAGCCCGCCCATGCTGTGGCCGAACAGCGCGTAGGGCCGGTCCAGGTGCTCTGACAGGCCGTCGGCCACCATGTCGACCAGACGCGGCAGTCCGTTGACCGGCGGGTCGCCCCACCGCGCGCCACGTCCGGGCAGTTCCAGCGGGTGCACATGGAGCAGGGGCGGGGTCAGGTCGTTCCACTCCCGGTACGCCGCCGCGCTGCCGCCCGCGTACGGCAGGCAGAAGAGGCGGACGCCCGGCAGGTCCCGAGGCTCTCCCTGGGCAAACCATGGGTCGCGCACGGCGGCCTCCCTCTCGTTCGACAGTGGTTCGCCGGTCCCTCCGTGGCCGGTACCGGACTTCGGCGCCGGCCACGGGCGGACCCGGTCAGTCGGTCAGGGTCAACGCGCCCGAGGGGCAGCGCTCGACGGCTCCGCGCGCCTCCTCGTCGGCGCCCTCCTGGGACCAGCCCTCCGGCAGCAGGACGACGGTCCCGTCCTCCTCGGACTGGTCGAACAGCGCGGGCGCGGTCAGGGCGCACATGCCCGCGCCGATGCAACGATCGGTGTCAGTCTGGATCCGCATGGTGCTTCGCCTCCGTGTCCTGGTGGTTCGCTCGGCGCCGTAACCGGTCGACCGGTGCCTCCGGGCCGGCCCTCACCACGCGACGGGCAGGCTGTGCACGCCGTAGACGGTCATGTTGTCGCGCATCGGCACCTCTTCCTCCGGCACCGCGAGCCGCAGGTCGGGGAACTCCCGCAGCAGGGTGGTGTAGCCGATCCGCAGCTCCAGACGCGCCAGTTGCTGGCCCACGCACTGGTGGATGCCGTGGCTGAAGGTCAGGTGACCGATGGCCCGCCGGGTGACGTCGAGCTGGTCGCCGCCGGGGAAGCGCCCCGGGTCGCGGTTGGCGCTGGGCAGGTGGAGCAGTACGGTCTGGCCGGCCTTGACCGGGACGCCACGGATCTCCAGGTCCTCGGTCGGGATGCGCTGCACCCCGATGTGCACGATCGTCAGGAACCGCAGCAGTTCCTCCACCGCTCCCTCGACGAGGCTCTCGTCCCCCCGCAGCTTGGCGAGCTGGTCCGGCTCCCGTAGCAGCGCGTAGGTGCCGAGGGAGAGCATGTTCGCCGTGGTCTCGTGCCCGGCGACCAGCAACAGCAGGGACATGCCGATCAGTTCGGCACCGTCGACCTCACCGCTGGTCGCCAGCTTGGTGAGCAGGTCGTCCCCCGGCTCGGCCAGCTTCCGTTCGGCGACCTCGCCCAGCAGCCCGGTGATGTTGTGCAGGGCGCCGATGACCTCCTCGGGGGCGGTGTCGAGGTTGAGCAGCTTGGAGGAGTCGGCCTCGAAGCGGTCCTGGTGCTCCGTCGGGATGCCCAGCAGGTCACAGATGACCTGCGAGGACATCGGCAGGGAGAAGTCGTGCACCAGGTCCGCCGGCGGTCCCTTGCGACGCATGGCCGCGACCCGGTCGGCGGCGATCGCCTCGATCCGGGGCGTGAGCTGCCTCATGCGGCGCAGGGTGAACTCCGGGGTGAGCAGCTTGCGGTAGCGGGTGTGGTCCGGCGGGTCCATGTGCTCGAACTGGCCGGGCGGCAGGTCCTTCTCGAAGTCGAAGTCCATCGCCCGGTCGGAGGGGAAGGCCAGGTGCTTCAACGAGCCCTTGGAGCTGAAGCGCTGGTCGACCAGCAGTTCCCGGACCAGGGCGTAGTCGGTGACCACCCAGCCCTCGTGGCCGTCGGGGAAGACCATCGGGGCTATGGGCTGGTCGGCGCGCAGTTCGCCGAAGGCGTCCGGCGGATCCAGGGGCCGTTCCCGTCGGGTGGGCAGACCGTTGGTGAAGGGGCAGCTGCGGTGGGTCATGGTGAGCCTTCGCTGTGGGTCGAGTGCGCGGGAGCGGGGTTCGTCCGTGCCGGGGCACGGACGGGTCATACGGCCATGCCGCCGTCGATCTGGAGGGTGGCGCCGGTGATGTACGCCGCTCTGTCGGAGTGCAGGAAGGAGACGAGTTCGGCGACCTCCTGCGGGGTGCCGAACCGGCCCAGGGGGACACGCTCCTCGAACCGCTTCCTCAGGTCCGCCGGCAGGTCCATCACCGGGTCGGTGGCCACGAACCCGGGCACGACCACGTTCGCGCGGATCCCGTACCGGCCGACCTCGCGGGCCAGGGACTTGGTGAAACCGATGATCCCGGCCTTGGAGGCGGCGTAGTTGGTCTGTCCGGCGTTGCCGTGCAGACCGGCTATGGAGGAGATCGTCACGATCGACCCCCGCCGCCGTTCGATCATGGCGTTGATGACGGTCCGGCAGACGTAGTACACCCCGTCCAGGTTGACCCGCAGGACGTCGGCCCAGTCCTCGTCCTCCATCGCCGACAGCGGGCCGTCCCGCAGTACGGCCGCCGAGGTGACGACCGCCTCGACGGGCCCGAGGGCCTCCTCGACGCCGTCCACCAGGTCCTCCACGGCGGCGCTGTCACCGACGTCGGTCCGCAGGACGTGGGCGCGCCGCCCCAGCGAGGTGATCTCCTTCTCCAGACTCTGCGCGGCGGTGGTGTCCGACGCGTAGCAGACCGCCACGTCGTAGCCGTCCCGCGCGAGTTGGAGCGCCACCGCGCGGCCGATACCGCGGGAGCCGCCGGCCACCAGGGCCACCGGGGCCTCGTGGTTCATCGCTCTCCTCCGTCCTGTCGTACGTCCGTCTCCTCGCCCAGCAGCGCGCGCAGCTGCGCCTCGACCTCGTCGTCGCTCAGGTCGGAGAGCTCCTCCAGGTCGGCGTCGGCCTCCCCGCCGTCGCGGCTGAGGACCTCGATGACCTCCTCCGGTCGGCTGCCGGCCTCCAGCAGGTGGGCGGTGTGGGCCACGGTGGGGTGCTCGAAGAAGGCCCGCAGGTCGATCTCCACGCCCAGGCGGCTCTTCACCCGGGTACCGATCTGCACCGCGGCCAGCGAGTGGCCGCCCAGGGCGAAGAAGTCGTCGTCGACACCGACCCGGTCCACGCCCAGGACCTCCCGCCACACCTCGGCGACCTCCCGTTCCTGGTCGGTGCGGGGCGCGACGTAGGGGGTGTCCAGGTCCGGCCGGGGGTGGGAGGTGCCGGGCGGGGCGAGCTGGCCCATCTCCCGTTCCAGCAACTCCGGTGTGAGGGAGGCCGCCAGCTCGCGTACGGCGGCGAAGTCCCGGTGGGAGACGACCACATGGGCGGGGAGTTCCCCGAGGGACAGCAGCCGGGCGAAGGCGTCCTTGCCCTGCCGCTCGGTGATCCCCTCGGCGAGGGCGCGCAGCACTCCGGTGCCCTCCTCGGGGGGTACGTCGGGCCCTTCCGCGTCCTGGTCCCGCTCGGGGGGTTCGGCGGCCCGGGCGATCTGGTCGCGCAGGCCCTCCAGGTCGTTGATGCGCTTGATGGTGAAGTCGCCGATCGTCACCAGGAGTCGGCCCTCGGGGTCGAGGATCTCCAGGTCGCAGGTGCTGGTCTCCCCGGCGGAGTCGGCTGCCTCCTTCACCTCGACCCAGACGTGGATGGTGCTGGTCAGTCCGTGGTGGACCCGCAGGCTGCGGTAGCTGAAGGGCAGGTAGTAGGTGTCGGGGGCGTGGACGCGGGCGGTGCCTCCGGCGGCGTCGAGCAGGGCCGGGTGCAGCAGGTACTGGTCGAGGTCGCCGTGGTACTCCTCGTCCAGGCGCAGGGTGGCCATCACCCGCCTCGGGCCGACCTGGATCTCCCTCATGCACTTCCAGCGCGGTCCGAAGGAGAACTCCAGCGGCCCGCCCTTCTCGAACCGGTCCAGGCGGAGGCCCACCTTGATCGACTCCTCGGTGTCGAGGACCTCCTCCACCTCGCAGCCGGCACGGAGCTTGTCCAGGTCGCGTACGGTCTCCGGCTCCGGCTCGTGGAAGGTGACGGTGCCCCGCGCGTGGTCGACCCAGGAGGTGGTTCCCCGCGCGTCGGTGCGGCTCCGTACCGCGAACTGCCAGCGGTCGTCGTGCTCCTCCAGGGTGGTGAAGACCTCGCGGGTCCGCCCGTCGGGGACCACGACCGGTGTCATGTACTGCACGTCGTTGATCTCGATGTCCCGCCCCGCCTGGGCGGTCGTCTCGGCGACGGCGGCCCGCACCAGCTCCAGGTAGGCGGTGCCCGGTACGAGCCCGTGGTCCTGGATGCGGTGGTCGCCCACGATCCAGCTGTCGGCAGTGTTGAAGACCGTGGCGTACGTCCGGGAGGTGGGCGTGGAGCGCACCAGCCGCCGCAGCAGGGGATGTCCGTCCAGGGGGGTGCCGGCGTCAAGGCCGAAGCGGGAGCCGAGGCCCGCCGCCATGCCGACGTCCTGCCAGGTGTCCCAGCCGACCGCGGTGACCGGCAGGGAGGTCTCGCGGCGCGCGTACTGCGCCCAGGCGTCGAGGAAGGCGTTGGCGGCGGCGTAGTCGCTCTGCCCGGGCCCGCCCAGTACGGAGGTGACCGAGGAGCACAGCAGCACGAAGTCCACGTCGTCCTCGCGGCACACCCTGTCCAGCACGAGCAGGCCGTGGGTCTTGGCGGCGAGGACCCGGTCGGCCTCCTCCGGCGACTTGGTGACGATCATGCCCTGGGAGGGCAGGCCGGCGGCGTGGACGACGCCGTTCAGCGGGCCCGCCTCGGCGCGCAGCGCGGCGACCGCGTGCCGTGTCTGGTCCTCGTCGGTGACGTCGGCGCGCAGCGGGACGACCCGGGCGCCGAGGTCCTCCATCCGGCGCAGCCGTCGGATCAGGGCGCTGGTCGGGTCGGAGTCGTCGTGGGTGGCGAGGTGGTCGTCCCAGTCGGCGGGCGCGGGGAAGGGGGAGCGGCCCAGCAGTCCCAGTACGGGTCGCTCGGCGGTCTCCGCGATGTGCTCGGCCATGGCCAGGCCCATGCCGCCGAGGCCGCCGGTGAGGAGGTAGACGCCGTCGTCCCGCAGTCCGGTGGATGGGGCGTCGGCGGTCGGGCCGTCGCCCCAGTCGGCCCGGTCGAAGTCCCGTACCCACCAGTGCCGTCCGCGCAGGGCGAGTGCGTTTCCGGTACCGGTGTGGGGGAGCGCGGAAAGCGCGGAGACCAGGGCCTCCACGGCGCGTTCGGACGGGGCGGAGGGGTCGGTGCCGGTGACGTCCAGGACCCGGCAGACGGTGTCGGCCGTCTCCTGGGGGATGACGGTGGTCGCGCCCAGCAGGAGGGCGTGTTCGGGCCGCAGTTCCTCCTCACCGGTGACCTCGTACACCCCACGGCAGAGCACGTCGACGGTGGCCGGGGCGGGTAGCCGCGCGGAACCGAGGGCCTGGCCGAGGGCCAGGAGACTGTCGAAACCGGTACGACGCGCGGCGGCCAGGCGGTCGGGCGTGGGCGGCAGCTCGTCCACCGGCTCCTCGGTCCCCCACAGGTGGAGGAAGCGGTAGCGCCCGCCCTCCCCGACCGGGCCGGCGTCGGAGGCCAGGGACGACACGAGCGCCGCGAGGTGCTCGCGGTCCGCCGGGTCGACGGTCCAGTTGCCCCGCTCGTCGTGGGCCAGGGTGGTTCCGGCGGTGACCCGCACCACGCGGTCCCCACCGGCGGCCAGGCGCTCGGCCAGGGCGTCGCCGAGGGGGTTGCCGAGGGCCGTTCGGCCACCGAGGAGCACCCACACGTCCCCGCCGGCCGGGACCGTACGCGTCGTCGGAGGGCTGAGCCGTCGCCACCCGGGGGTGTAGAACCAGTCGTGCGGTCCGGTCACGGCGGGCCCGCTGTCGTGGCGGGGCTGTCCGGGCTCGACCCAGTAGCGCTGACGTTGGAACGCGTAGCCGGGCAACCGCACCGCGCGGCGCCGGCCGGGCTCCTGGACGGCCTCCCAGTCGGGGGCTGCGCCCGCGCTCCAGACCGCGCCGAGGCCCGCCAACAGGTGGGCGTCGTCGGGCGTACGGTCGCCGGGGTGCGGCAGGGAACCGGCCGCGACCCGGTCCGGGGCCCACGCCTGGTGGGCGCGGGCGAAGTTGGTGAGGTTCTGGCCGGGGCCGACCTCCAGGGTGACCAGCCCCGGGTCGGCGAGCAACAGGTCCAGGGCGTCGCGGAACCGTACCGGCCGGCGCAGGTGGCGGCCCCAGTACTCGGGGCTGGTCGCCTCCTCCTCGGTGATCCAGGTGCCGGTCACGTTCGACAGGAACGGCAGCTTCGGGGGGTGCAGGGTGACGGCGCGGACCTCGTCGGTGAACGGCCCGACCGCGGCGTCCATGGCGCGGGAGTGGAAGGCGTGCGAGGTGTGCAGCCGACGGCAGCCCACCCCCTCGTCCTTCAGCCGCAGTTCGAGGGCGTCGACGGCCTCCGTGTCACCGGAGACCACGGTGAGCGCGGTGGAGTTGACGGCCGCCAGCTCCAGGTCGTCGGCCCCGAGGTGGGCGAGGGTCTCCTCCTCGGTGAGGAAGACGCTGAGCATGGCGCCGTGCGGCATCTCCTGCACCAGGCGTCCCCGGGCGGCGACCAGGCGTACGGCGTCCTCCAGGTCGAACACCCCCGCCAGGCAGGCGGCGACGTACTCCCCGATGCTGTGACCGGCCATGGCCCGTGGCTGGAGGCCCCAGGACTGCCACAGCCGGGCCAGGGCGTACTCCACCGCGAACAGCGCGGGTTGGGCGACACGGGTCTGGCGTAGCCGCTCGGCGGCGTGTGGGGTGTCCGGGGCCAGCACCAGGTCCCGTAGGTCCTCCCCGAGACGCGGGGCGAACAGGTCCGCGCAGCGGTCGAACTCGGCCGCGAAGACGGCCTCGCGGGCGTGGACGTCACGGGCCATGCCGGGGTACTGGGCGCCCTGCCCGGGGAAGAGGAACGCCACCGGTGCCATCGGGGCGGCGACGGTCGCGGGCGCGTTCCGCGCGAACTGGCGGAGCGCGCCGACCGCCTCGTCGGTGGTACGGGCGACCACGGTGCCCCGGTGGGGCAGGTGGGCGCGCCGGTGGGTCAGGGTGTGGGCCACCGCGTCCAGAGGCGCGTCCGGGTGGGCGGTGAGGTGGTCGGCCAGCCGGCTGGCGGCCTCGGCCAGTGCGGGCGCCGACTTCGCGGACAACGGCAGCAGCCGGGCGGGGAGTTGGGGCGTGGCCTCAGCGTCGCGTGAGTGGTGACCGGCCTCCTCGGGGGGTTCGGCCGGGGCCTCCTCCAGTACGACGTGGACGTTGGTACCGCCGATGCCGAAGGAGCTGACGCCGGCACGGCGCGGTGTCTCCCCCCGGGGCCACGCGCGCAGCCCGCTGTTGACGTAGAAGGGGCTGGTGTCCAGTTCGAGGTCGGGGTTGGGCTTCTCGCAGTGCAGGGTCGGCGGGATCGCCTCGTGCCTGAGCGCCAGGGCGGCCTTGATCAGACCGGTGACCCCGGCGGCGGCGTCGAGGTGGCCGACGTTGCTCTTGACCGAGCCGATGGCGCAGTAGCCGGTCTGGTCGGTGCCGGCCCGGAAGGCGCGGGTGAGGGCGGCGATCTCGATGGGGTCGCCGAGCGCGGTGCCGGTGCCGTGGGCCTCCAGGTAGCCCACCGTCTCGGGGCCGACCTCGGCGAGTTCGAGGGCCTCGGCGACGACCTCGGCCTGGCCGTCGACGCTGGGCGCGGTGTAACCGGCCTTGAGGGAGCCGTCGTTGTTGACGGCCGTGGCGAGGACCACCGCGTCGATGGTGTCGCCGGCCTCCCGGGCGTCGGCGAGCCGCCGCAGCGCCACGACGCCGACCCCGTTGCCGGGCACGGTCCCCGCGGCGTCGGCGCCGAAGGCTCGGCAGGTGCCGTCGGGGGAGAGGATGCCGCCGGGCTCGTACTGGTAGCCGTCGCGCAGGGGAGAGGTCACCGACACCCCACCGGCCAGCGCGATGTCGCACTCGCCGTTGAGGAGGCTCTGCGAGGCCAGGTGTACGGCGGTCAGGGAGGTGGAGCAGGCGGTCTGCACGGTCACCGCCGGGCCCTTGAGCCCCAGCTTGTAGGCGGTGCGGGTGGCCAGGAAGTCCTTGTCGGAGGCGAGTTGCACCTGGTACATGCCGACCGTGTCCAGGACCCGCTGGTTGTTCATCAGGTTGAACAGCAGGTAGGTGTTGAGCCCGGCGCCGGCGAAGACGCCGATGCGCCCCTCGAAGCGTTCGGGGTCGACACCGGCGGACTCCAGGGCGTGCCAGGCGCATTCGAGGAACACCCGGTGCTGCGGGTCGAGCAGTTCCGCCTCGCGGGGGCTGTAACCGAAGAAGCCCTCGTCGAAGAGGTCGCCGTCCTCCAGTACGCCCTTGGCCCTGACGTAGCCGTCCCGGCCCAGCAGGGACGGGTCGACGCCGGACGCGGTCAGCTCCTCGTCGGTCAGGGCGCTGATGCCCTCCCGGCCCTGTTCGAGCTGGGTCCAGAGGGCGTCCACGGTGTCGGCGCCGGGGAAGCGTCCGGCCATGCCGACGAGGGCGACGCCGTCGAGGTCCTGGTGGGGGTCCTGGTGTGCTGGTGCCACTGTGATCACCTGTCTCCGCGGGAGGAAGCCCGGCGTTCGGCCGCCTGTTGCCGCCGGTTGCGGGACTGACGACGGGTCTGTGCGCGACGGCTGGCGCTTCGCACGGCGGTCTCGGACGTGCCGCCCTGGCCGCCGAGGCGGGCGGCCAGCGTTTCGAGGGTGGGGTGTTGGAACAGCTCGACCATGGTCACCTCGTGGCCGAGGGCGGCCAGCCGGGTGCGTAGCTCGGCCATGAGCAGGGAGTGACCGCCCAGGTCGAAGAAGTTGTCCCGGATGCCGACGCGTTCGACGCCCAGCAGGTCGCTCCAGAGGCCGGCCAGCGTGTGCTGGAGGTCGTCCTCGGGGGCGACGAACCGGGTCCCCGGGTCGCCGCGTTCGGTCCGGGGTTCGGGCAGGGCCCTGCGGTCGGTCTTGCCGCTCGGGGTCAGCGGCAGGGTCTCCAGCACCGTGAAGGTGGCCGGGACCATGTACTCCGGCAGCTGCCGGCGCAGATGCGCGGTGAGGTCGCCGGACGCGGGGGCGGTCGCGAGGGCGGGGGTGACGTAGGCGGCGAGGCGGACGTCACCGGGGGCGTGCTCGTGGGCGGTGACGACGGCTTCCCGTACGGACTCGTGCGCGCTCAGGACGGCCTCGATCTCCCCGAGTTCCAGGCGCTGGCCACGGAGCTTGACCTGGTGGTCGAGGCGGCCGAGGAACTCCAGCGCGCCGTCGGCGCGGTGGCGGGCCAGGTCTCCGGTGCGGTAGAGGCGGTCTCCGGGAACGAAGGGATCGGCGGTGAACCGTTCGGCGGTCAGCCCCGGGCGGTTGAGGTAACCGCGCGCCAGGTTCCGGCCGCCGATGCACAGTTCGCCGGGCACGCCGACCGGCAGGGGCCGGCCGTGCGGGTCCAGCACGTACATGCGGGTGTTGGCGATGGGGCGGCCGATGGGCACCGGACGCTGGTCGCCGTCCCGCTGGCACCGCCAGGAGGTGACGTCGATCGCCGCCTCGGTGGGCCCGTACAGGTTGTGCAGCTCGGCCTGGTGGGTCGAGAGGAACCGGTCGTGCAGGTCACGGGTGAGTTCCTCCCCGCTGCACAGCACGCGACGCAGTCCGGCGGACGCCTCGGCCGGTTCGGCGAGGAACAGCCGCAACATCGACGGCACGAAGTGCACGGTGGTGATCCGCTCGTCCGCGATGGTGGCGGCGAGGTAGGCGCTGTCGCGGTGTCCGCCGGGGCGGGCCACCACCAGGGTGGCGCCCGCCATCAGCGGCCAGAAGAACTCCCACACCGACACGTCGAAGGAGAACGGCGTCTTCTGCAGCACCCGGTCGGTGTCGTCCAGGCCGTAGGCGTCCTGCATCCACGACAGTCGGTTGCGCAGCCCGGCGTGCACATTCATCACGCCCTTGGGCTGTCCCGTCGACCCGGAGGTGAAGATGACGTACGCGAGGTCCTCGCCGTCCACGGCCACGTCCGGGTTGTCCGCGTCCTGTGCCGCCAACCGGGGGGCGAGTTCCTCCAGTTCCAGTACGGGGCAGCCGGGCGGGGGCAGGGCGTTCGCCAGGTGGTGGTGGGTGAGCACCACGGCGGGCCGGGCGTCCTCGCACAGGGCGGTCAGCCGGGCGGGAGGCAGCTCGGTGTCGAGGGGGACGTAGGCGCCGCCGGCCTTGAGGACCGCCAGCAGGGAGACCACCAGGTCCAGGGACCGTTCCATGGCGACGCCGACCAGGACGTCACGGCCCACTCCCTGGTCCCGCAGCAGGTGGGCGAGGCGGTTGGCCCGCTCGTTGAGTTCGCGGTAGGTCAGCGAGGTGCCCTCGTACCGCACGGCCTCCGCGTCGGGGACGCGGCGTACCCGCTCCTCCACGCACTCGTGCACCAGCCCGTGGGGCCACTGCCGGTCGGTGGCGTTCCACTCGCGCACCACACGGTGGTGCTCCGAGGAGTCCAGAAGCTCCAACTCGCTGACCGGGACGTCGGGTTGGGCGGTGGCCCGTTCGACCAGGCGGCGGAAGTGGCCGGCCAGACGGAAGACGGTGGCCTCGTCGAACAGTTCCCGGTCGTACTCGAACCAGCCGGTGACCCCGCCCTGGGAGTCGAACGCCTGGAGTTCCAGGTCGAACCGGGCACCCTCGCTCCTGACCGGGAGCCGGGTGAGCCGGGCACCGGCCATGGCGAAGCTGGGCACCGGTTCCCGGCCGTAGCTGAAGCTGACCTGGTAGACGGGGGAGCGGCTCAGGTCCCGAGGCGCGTTGAGGTCGGCCACCAGCATCTCGAAGGGGAGGTCCTGGTGGGCGTAGGCGCCCAGGCAGGCGTCGCGGACCCGGCCGAGGACGGAGGTGAAGTCGGGGTCGCCCGACAGGTCCCCCCGGATCGGCAGGGTGTTGACGAAGTAGCCGATGAGCGGCTCGACCTCGGCCTGCGAGCGGAGGGCGGCGGGCCCGCCGACCAGGATGTCGTCCTGGCCGGTGTAGCGGTGCAGCAGCACGTGGAACACGGCGAGCAGCGCCATGTACGGGGTCGCGCCGTGCCGGGCGGCCAGCGCGGCGAGTTCCGCCGCCACGGCGGGCGGCAGGTCGAGGGGGACCGAGCCCCCGTTGAAACTCTGCACGGCCGGGCGGGGGCGGTCGGTGGGCAGCTCCAGGACCAGAGGGGCGCCGGCGAGACGGTCCCGCCAGTACGCCAGGTCCTCCTGCCAGCCGCCGTCCTCCATCCGCTGGTTCTGCCAGACGGAGAAGTCGCCGTACTGGACGGGGAGTTCGGGCAGGGAGGGGCGCCGGCCCTCGGTGGACGCCTCGTACAGCTCGGACAGTTCGCTGAGGAACACCCCGGTGGACCACCGGTCGGAGATCAGGTGGTGCATCGCGACGATCAGCACGCACCGCTCGGGGCCGGTGTGCAGCAGCCGTACCCGCAGCAGCGGGCCGGTGCCGATGTCGAAGGGCTCCGCCAGCGCGTCGTCGATCCACTTCTGACGGTCCGCCTCGCTGTGCTCCGGGCCGCTGAGGTCGGTCTCGGGGACCTCGACGGTCAGGCGCGGGCGGACGACCTGCACCGGGGAGCCGCCGCGCAGCTCGAAGGTGGTGCGCAGCGCCTCGTGACGCTGGACGACCTCGGCGATCGCGGTCCTCAACAGGCCGGTGTCCAGGGGGCCTTCGACCCGGACCGCGCCGGGCACGATGTACCCGGGGTTGCGCGGCCGGATCTGTTCCAGGAACCAGGTCCCCCGCTGTAGAGCGGCCAGCGGGAAGGTGTCCTCGGTGGCGCGCTCGGCCAGCAGGGCCTCGAAACGCGCACGTTCCTCGGGTGTCAGGGCGGCCAGCCGCCCGGCGAGATCCTCGGTCACGAGCGCTTCTCCGGGGAGGAATGGGCGGTCGCGTTGCCGGTGACCTCGTCCAACAGGGCGGCGGTGGCGTCGGCCGCGCGGGGCACCCGCCGGATGGACGAGGAGTCCCCGGCACCACCGTGCCCGCCGCCGTCGAGGGAGACGTCGCCGGCCGCGGACAGGTCCTTGACGATGCGGTGCGCCAGGCTGCTGATGGTCGCGTCCCCGAGGAAGTCGGTGATCTTCAGGGTGAGGCTGAGCCTGCTCTGGATCTCGTTCCGCAGCTCGACGGCCATCAGGGAGTCCAGACCGAAGCTGGTCAGCGGCTGGTTGACGCCGACGTCGGTGGTGCTGGAGCCCAGGATGTCCTTGACGCTGAGCACGAACTGGGTGGACAGGGTCTCCAACCGTTCGGACTCCGGGAGTTCCAGCAGGTCGGCGGCGGTGGGGATGCGGCTGGCCCGCCGCCGGGCGCGCGAGGAACGTCGGCCGGCCCGTCGCCGGGTGCCCTCGCCCTGGTCGGGCCCGCTCCGATGGCCGTCGCTGCCGTGGGAATCCTCGCTGTCGCCTTCGGCGGAGGGTACGTCGGTCCAGGAACGCGGGGGCTTCCAGCAGGGGACGGGGTCGAACGGATAGGTGGGCAACGGGGCACGTGACCTGGCGTAGTCCCGGTCGAAGCCGGCCCAGTCGACGGACGCGCCCGCCCCGTACAGCTCGGCCACGGTGTGCAGCAGCACCTCCCACTCGTCCTGCTGGGGCCGCAGGCTGGGCAGCAGCAGCACGTCGTGGTCCGGTGGCAGGGAGTCGCTGATGACGCCCAGCAGGGTCGGGGCGGGGCCCACTTCGACGAAGGTCTGGTAGCCCATCTCCCGCAGGGTCCGAACGCCGTCGGCGAACCGCACGGTGCCGCGTACGTGCCGGCACCAGTAGTCGGGCCCCGGCGCCTGGTCCCACGGCCACAACTCGCCGGAGACGTTGGAGACCAGCGGGATGCGCGGGGGCGTGAAGGTGATCTTCTCGGCCGCCCGGCGCAGCGGCTCCAGGGTGGGGTCCATCATCGGCGAGTGGCCGGCGGAGGCGATGTGCAGGCGCCTGGTCTTGACCCCCCGGGAGTCGAAGGCGGCGCACACCGCCTCGACCAGTTCCCGGTCGCCGGAGACCGTGACGTTCGCGGGCCCGTTGACCGCGGCGACGGCGATCCGGCCGGGGTGCGCGGCGACCTCGGCCGCCACCTCCTCCTCGGAGGCGAACACCGCGGCCATGGTGCCCGGCAGGGAGAACTCCTCGATGACCCGGGCGCGTTCGACCGCGAAGGTCAGACCGTCCTGGAGGGACATGGCCCCCGCCACGCACGCGGCCACGCACTCACCGAAGCTGTGGCCGAGGACGGCCGCGGGCGTGATCCCCCACGAACGCCACAGGCGTGCCATGGCGTACTCGACGACGAAGGTGGCGGGCTGGGCGTACGCGGTGTCGTTGATCCGCTGGCTGTCGGGGTCGCCCGCGCTGTCGGAGGCAGCGGCTTCAGCGGGGCCGTCAGGGCCGTCAGGGCTGTCCGGGAAGAGCACGGACAGCAGCGGCCGGTCCAGCAGCGGGCGGAGGATCTCGGCGCACTCGTCGACCGCCTCCCGGAAGGTGGGCTGGGTCTCGTACAGGCCCCGGGTCATACCGGGCCGCTGGGCGCCCTGCCCGGTGAACAGGAACACCACCTCCGAGCTGTCGGCCTCGCCCTGCACCAGGCCGGGAGCGATCTCGCCCCGGGTGAACGCGGCGAGCTGGTCGGCGATCTCCTCGCGGGTGGAGCCGACGGCGGCCAGGCGGTGGCGGAAGTGGGAGCGGCCGGTACCCGCCGAATGGCACAGGTCGGCCAGCGGGGTCTCGTCACCGTCGGCCAACCGTTCCGCGTAGCGGCCGGCCAGGGCGGTCAACGCGGTCTCACTGCGGGCGGACAGCGGGAGGACCGAGGCCGGCCGACGGCTGTCGGAGGTCGCCGGCTCGGGAGGCGGGGCCTGCTCCAGGACCATGTGGACGTTGGTACCGCTGAGGCCGAAGCTGCTCACCGCCGCGGCGCGCCGCCCCTCGGTGCGCGGCCACGGAGTGAGGTCGGTGGGCACCCGGAAGGTGGTGCCGTCGAAGGAGATGTTGGAGTTGAGGCGGGTGAAGTGCAGGTTCGGGGGGATCTCGCCGTGCTGGAGGCACAGGGCGGCCTTGATCAGTCCGGCGACGCCCGCCGCCGCCTCCAGGTGCCCGATGTTGGTCTTGACCGCGCCCAGGTAGAGCGGCGCTCCGTGGTCGCGCCCGTACACGTCCGCCAGTGCCTCGGCCTCGATGGGGTCGCCGAGGCGGGTGCCGGTTCCGTGGGTCTCTACGTAGCCGATCTGTTCGGGCGCCACCCCGGCCGCGTCCAGGGCGCGGCGGAAGACGTCGCGCTGGGCGGCGCCGTTCGGGGCGGTGATGCCGGCGCTGCGGCCGTCCTGGTTCACCGCGCCGCCGCGTACCACGGCCAGGACGCGGTCGCCGTCGCGCACCGCGTCGGACAGCCGCTTGAGGACGACGACGCCGCACCCCTCACCGCGTACGTACCCGTCCGCGGTGTCGGAGAAGGCCATCGCCCGGCCCTGCCGGGAGACCGACCCGAACTGTGACTGGGAGATCATCAGCAGCGGTGACAGCACCACGTTGACGCCGCCGGCCATCGCCATGTCGCACTCGCCCTGCCGCAGGCTCTGGCACGCCTGGTGGACCGCCACCAGGGAGGAGGAGCAGGCGGTGTCGACCGTGATGCTCGGCCCGCGCAGGTCCAGCAGGTAGGCGATGCGGGCCGGTACGAAGGACGAGGCGGCGCCGGAGCTGGCGTAGGCGCTGACGTCGTCGGGGTGCTGGATCTGGGAGGTGATGTAGTCCCAGGAGGCGGCGCCCATGAACACCCCGGTACGGCTGCCGCCCAGGCTCGCCGGAGCCTGCCCCGCGTCCTCCAGGGCCTCCCAGCAGACCTGGAGGCTCAGGCGCTGGTGCGGGTCCATCGCCAGCGCCTCGCGCTTGGAGATCCCGAAGAAGTCGTGGTCGAACAGCTCGATGTCGTCGACGAACGCGCCGGCGCGGGTGTAGATCTTCCCCGGCTTGCCGACCTCCTCGTCGTAGAAGGCCTCGTGGTCCCAGCGGTTGCCGGGTATGTCGCCCACCGCGTCGGTACCCTCGGTGAGCAGCCGCCAGTAGCCGGCGGCGTCGGTGACGCCGCCGGGCAGGCGGCAGCCGGTGCCCACGATGGCGACGGGTTCGTTACGGGCCCGCTCGTGCTCGTCGACCTGCCGCTGGAGACGTTCCATCGTCAGGTAGACACGCTTGAGCGTGTCGGCCGATACCAGGTCCTGTCCCGGCGGCGTCATCGCTGACCCCCTTCATCGGTTCCGTCGGTTTCGTCGATTTCGTCGATCCGGTTGGTCATGGCCATCACCAGCGCCTCAAGCTCCGTGGCGGACATCGCGTCCAGGTCCGGCCCCTGGGGCGAGGACGGTCGCGCGTGGTCCGGCCGGGTCGGTGGTGGAGCCGTCTCCTCGGTCCCGTCCGGTTCCAACTCGATCTCCATCCGCTCGGCCAGATACGGCACCAGGGCGTCGAGGGTGGGGAACCGCCAGGTGATCGTGGAGGGCAACTGGACGTGCAGTGAGGCCTCCAGGGACTTGCGCAGCTCCAGGGAGAGCAGCGAGTCGAAGCCCATGCTGCTGATCGGCGCGGAGGTGTCGATCCGGCTGGTGTCCGCGCCGAGGAGGCGGGCGGCGGCCTCCCGGCAGTGCTCGGTCAGGACCGCCCTGCGGCGCCGTCCCGGCTCCACGGCGAGCATCCGCCGCCGGACCTCGTCCAACCGTCCGGCCGCTCCGGCGGCGCCCTCGCCCGCCCCGTCGAGGAGTGTGCGGAGCAGGCCACCGCTGGGGTTCTCGCGCAGCCTGTCCCGGTCCAGTGGTAGAACGCAGACCTGGGTGGCCGAGCTGCTCAGTACCCGGTCCAGGGCGGCGACACCCTGGTCGGGGCTGATGCTCTCGATGCCTCGGGCGGCCAGCGCGCCGCCGCGCTCCGGGCGGGCGGCGAGCCCGATCTCGGACCAGGGGCCCCAGTCGACGCTCAGTGCCGGCAGGCCCTGGGCGCGCCGTTGGTGGGCCAGGGTGTCGAGGAAGGCGCTGGCGGCGGCGTAGTTGCCCTGGCTCGCCGAACCGAGTACGGCGGCGGCCGAGGAGTACAGCACGAAGAAGTCCAACTCCCGCTCCCGCGTGGCCTGGTGCAGGTGCCAGGCGGCTGAGGACTTCGGAGCCGCCACGGACCGGAACCGTTCGTCGTCCATACCGGTCAGCAGACCGTCGTCGAGGACGCCGGCCGCGTGCACCACCCCCGCCAGGGGCGGCATGGACGCGTCGACACGAGCCAACAGGCCCTCCACGGCGTCGCGGTCGGAGACGTCGACGCTGGCGACGGTGACCTCGGCGTCCGCCCGCAGTTCCCGAAGGACCTTCTCGGTCTCGGCGTCGGGGGCGCTGCGGCCGACCAGCACCACGTGGCGGGCCCCCTGGTCGACCAGGTAACGGGCCGTCACCAGGCCCAGGGCGCCGAGGCCACCGGTGACCAGGTAGGTGCCCGAGGGCCGTACCGGAGCGGAACCGGAGGCCGTGGTGATCCGCTCGTCGTCGGCGGGGCGCAGGACGAGCTTGCCGGTGTGGTGCGCCTTGGCCATGGCGGTGAAGGCGGCCGGGGCGTCGGCGAAGGGGTGGACGGTGACCGGGAGCGCGGTGAGGTCGCCGTGGTCGAAGTCCCGGACGATGTCGGCGAACAGGTCGGCGATCTCCTCCGGCCGTTCCCGGATGGTGCCCTCCAGGTCGACGGTCAGCAGCGCCCGGTTGTCCTTGAACAGCTCCAGGCCGATGTGGCTGTTGCCGTAGATGTCCTGCTTGCCGATCTCCACGAAGCGTCCGCCGGGGGCCAGCAGTCGCAGGGACCGTACGAGTGCCTCGCCGGAGGCGGAGTTGAGGACCACGTCGACCCCACGCCCGTCGGTGAGCCGGGCGATCTCGTCGGCGAAGGACAGGGTGCGGGAGTCCATGACGTGGGCGACCCCGAGTTCGCGCAGCAGGTCCCGCTTCTCGGGGGTACCGGCGGTGGCGTAGACACGGGCACCCCGGCGCCGCGCGACCTGGAGCGCCGCGAGTCCGACGCCGCCGGTGGCGGAGTGGATCAGTACGCTCTCGCCCTCCCGCAGGCGGGCCAGGCGGTCGAGGCTGTGGACGGCGGTGAGGAACGCGATGGGAACGGCGGCGGCCTCCTCGTCGCTCAGCGACGACGGCGCGGCGGTCGCCAGGTGTTCGCTGACCGTGGTGAACGCGGCCATGCTGCTGGGGCCGACGGCGATGACCCGGTCGCCCACCCGGTGGCGGGTCACGCCCTCGCCCACGGCGGTGACCCGGCCGCAGCACTCCGCCCCCAGTGGGACGACGCCCTTGGCGCCGGAGTAGGTGTCCAGGGCCTTGAGCACGTCGCTGAAGTTCAGGCCGGCGGCGCTGACCCCGACCTCGACCTGCCCGGGTCCCGGCGGGGTGCGGCGCCACCAGGTCGGGCGGAGGCTGGCGAGGCTGCCCGGGCGGTTGGCCAGCAGACGGTGGTTGCCGTCACGGGACTCCTCGAACCGCCAGGACGGCCGGTCGTCCGGCGTGACCCGGGCGGGAGGCGTCCACCCCGTCAGGGCGGGGGTGAGGCGTTCGCCGGCGCGCAGGGCCACCTGGTCGTCCTCGCCGTCCCGCAGGACCTCGGCGAGCAGCTCGGCCGGGTCGTACCGGGAACGGTCCGGGTCCAGGTCCACGACGGTGGTCCGCAACTCGGTGTGCTCCAGGCCGACCACCCGGGCCAGACCCCACAACGGGGCCTGACCGACGGCCAGTTGGTCACCCTCGGCGGCGTGCTGCGCCCCCCGGGTGAGCAGGACCAGGCGGGGCGCGGGGTCCTGGCCGGCCCGGGCGAGTTCCTGCACCAGACGCAGTACCGGCAGGCAGGCGGCGCTCTGGTGGGCCGGGACCGGGAGGGCGTCAGCGGCCTCGTCCGGGGCCAGGTCCAGGGCCCAGGCGTGGACGATCCCGTCCACCCGTACCCCGTCGGAGGCCAGGTCGGCCAGGAGCGCGGCGAGGTCCTCACGGCGTTCGGGGTCGAGTGTGTAGTGCCCGGCGTCCACCTTGCGGTAGGCGGTGCCGGCGGTCACGGTCAGGCAGGTGCCGCCGTGGGACACCAGGGCGGTGCCCAGGTCCGCCACCGTGCCGCCGTCGTCGGCGAACAGCAGCCAGGTGCCCGGCCGTTGGCGGGTGGCGGCGTCGCCCTCGCCGGGGGACTCGACGGGGGAGGAGCGCCAGACGACGTCCAGCAGCGCGTCGGCGACCGGGTCGGCCGCCTCGCCCCCCTCCAGGCGTCGGAGGGTGACCCCGGTGACCTCGCCGCAGGCGGTGCCCTCCTCGTCGTAGAGGACCACCGTGGCGCCGGTGATCCGGTCGGCGCCGGGCTCCGTGGCCGGCACGCGGGCGTGTGCCCAACGGGGTGCGGGGCGGTCGCCGAGGAGGGCGAAGCCCTCGACGTTCACCGGTACGTAGGAGGCCTCCAGCGGTTGCTCCCGCGCCTCCAGCGCGGCGCCGAGCACCTGGAGGGCGCTGTCGAGCACGGCGGGGTGCACCGGGTACGCGCCGCCGTCGTCGGTCAGCGCGGTCCGCTCCCGTAGTCGGGCGACGGCCTCGGTCTGGCCCCGCCACAGCTTCTCCACGCCCTGGAACGCGGGCCCGTAGACCAGTCCGGCCCGGCCCAGCGCGGCGTAGTGCCCGGCGGCGTCCACGCTCTCGGAGCAGCGTGCCCGCACCTCGGCGAGCGGCTCCGCCCCGGTGGCGGGGGTGGCCCGGCCGTAGGAGGCGTGGGCGGCCTCGGCCCACTCGTCCTCGGCTCCGCCCCGGGTGAACAGTCGCAGGGTGCCGGTGTCGGCGGTGCCGGGGATCAGGGCGAGTTGGAGCGTGCTGTCGGTGGCCTGCTCGGGGACGACGGTGAGCCGGCTGAGGCTGACGTCCGTCAGGGCCGCCGCCCCTCCACCCAGGTACGTACGCGCCGCGGCGAGCCCGGCGTCCAGGACCAGAGCGGCGGGCAGCACCGGGGTGCCGCCGACCTGGTGGTCCCTCAGGTACGGGAACTCGGCGAGGTCGACGGGCGCCGACCAGTGGACGGGGTGCGGGGGGAGGGCGGAGGCGACCCGGTCCCGCAGCACGGGGTGGCCCCGGTGCGTGGAGCGGTGCCGGGTGCGTGGCTCGTACCAGTTCCGGGTGCGCTGCCACGGGTACGTGGGCAGGTCCGCCATGGGCCCGGGGGGCCCGTAGACGCGGGCCCAGTCGACCCGGAGGCCGGCGGTGTACAGGCGGCCGAGCCCGGCCAGCGCCTCGGAGCGCCCCGGCTGGTCGCGCCGCAGCGAGGACACGGCGAGGGCACCCTCGTACGACGACAGCCGCTCACCCACCGCGTCGGTGAGCATCGGATGCGGGGACAACTCGACGAACACGTTGTGTCCCGTCTCGGCGAGCGCGGTGACGGCGGTGTCGAACAGGACCGGCTGCGTCAGGTTGGACGCCCAGTACTCGGCGTCCAGCCGGTCACCGGCAACGACCTCACCGGTGACCGAGGAGATCATCGGGATCGCGGTGGCGCGCGGGCGCAGGGAGGACTGCAACCGCCACAACTCGGCGGCCACCGGCTCCATCAGAGGACAGTGCGAGGCGAACTCGACGGACTCCAGCACCTTGCAGTACAGGCCGTCCGACTCCAGCGACTTGGCGAACGCCTCCAGAGCGGTGCCCTCACCGGAGAACACCGTGGAGTGGGGGCTGTTGGCCGAGGCCACCCACACCTGCTGGGGGGACCGCTCCGCGAGCAGCGCCCGGGCGCGCTCCAGGGTGACGCCCGCGACGGCCATCCGCCCCTTGCCGGTCGCCGCGTGCAGCACCGTCCCCCGATGCAGGGCGAGCAGCAGCGCCTCCTCCAACGAGATCGCGCCCGCCACGTGCGCGGCGGCGATCTCGCCGACGCTGTGGCCCACGACGGCGGCCGGCTCGATCCCCCAGGAGCGCCACAGGGAGGCCAGCGCCACCTGTACGGCGACCAGGGCGGGCTGACCGATCGCGGTGTCCAGCAACCGGGAGCGGGACGGGTCGGCGGTGACCTGGTCGAGCAGCGACCAGTCGGTGTGACGGCGCAGCAGGGCGTCGGAGCGTTCCAGGACGGCCCGGAAGGCCTTCTCGCCGGCGAGGTCACCGGTGAACAGGTCGGCGGCCAGCGGCCACCAGCGGGGGCCCTGCCCGGAGAAGACGAACACCGGCCGGGGCTGCCAGCCGTTGCGGCGCACCCCGGAGCTGAGGCCGGCCACCTCCTCGCCGGCGCCGTACGCGGCCAACGCGGCGCGCAGTTCGGCCGGGGAGCCGCCCACGCAGGCCAGACGGTGCTCGTGGTGCGCCCGGCGGCCGGCCGCGGCGGCGGCGAGGGTGCCCACCGGCGCGGTGTCGGTGAGCCGGGCCTCCCAGCGGGCGGCCAGCGCGCGCAGTGCCCGCTCGTCCCGGGCGGACACCGGGAGCACCACGGCCCCCTCGGGCGCCCCGTCGGCGCCGGACGGGGCGGGTGGCGCCTCCTCCAGTACCAGGTGGGCGTTGGTGCCACCGAAGCCGAAGGAACTCACCCCCGCCAGAGCCGGGGCGTCGGCCACCGGCCACGACTGGAGGGAGTCGGCCACCCGTACGGGGAGGTCGTCGAAGGGGATGTGCGGGTTGGCGGCCTGGTAGTGCAGCGTCGGCGGCACCACCCGGTGACGGACCATCAGCGCCGTCTTGATCAGTCCGCCGATTCCCGCCGCGGCCTCCATGTGGCCGAGGTTGGACTTCACCGAGCCGATCAGGCAGGGCCGGTCCGAGGTACGGCCGTCACCGAGGACGGCGCCCAGCGCCTTCGCCTCGATGGGGTCGCCGAGCATGGTCCCGGTGCCGTGCGCCTCCACGTAGGCGATGTCGGCGGCGGACACCCCCGCCCTGGTGTGGGCGGCGCGGATGACCGCTTCCTGGGACCTGGGGTTGGGTGCCATCAGGCCGTTGCTCGCGCCGTCCTGGTTGACCGCGCCGCCTCGGATCACCGCGAGGACCGGGTCACCGTCGGCCAGGGCCCGGCGAAGGGGCTTGAGTACCACCATGCCGGCGCCCTCGGAGCGCACGTAGCCGTTGGCGCTGGCGTCGAACGGTTTGCAGCGGCCGTCGGCCGACATCACTCCGGCCTTGCTGAAGTTGATGGCCAGGGCGGGGGACAGCACCAGGTTGACGCCGCCCGCGACCGCGAGGTCGCACTCGCCACGGGTCAGGCTGGCGCAGGCCTGGATGACGGACACCAGGGAGGAGGAGCAGGCGGTGTCGACGGCCATGCTCGGTCCGCGCAGGTCCAGCAGGTACGACAGCCGGTTCGCCGCGATGCTCAGGGCGCTGCCGGTACCGGTGTAGGCGTCGACGTCGTCCAGCTCCCGTAGCTGGCCGGCCGCGTAGTCGAAGGTGGAGATGCCCACGAACACGCCGGTCGGCGAACCGGACAGCCCGTCAGTGGGCACGCCCGCGTTCTCCAGCGCCTCGAAGGTGACCTCGGCCAGCAGCCGTTGCTGCGGGTCCATCCGGGCCGCTTCCTGCCGGGAGATCTGGAAGAAGCCGGAGTCGAACTGGTCGACGTCGTCGAGGAACCCGCCCCAACGGCTGTTGGTACGTCCGGCGGCCGACGGGTCCTCGGAGCTGTACTCCTCGACGCTCCAGCGCTCGGCGGGCACCTCGGTGACCGCGTCGCGACCGTCCCTCAGCAGTCGCCAGAAGCTCTCGGGGCCGTCGACGCCCCCGGGGAAACGGCAACCCATGCCGATGATGGCCACCGCCTCGTCCCCCGAGGGGCCGTCAGCCGCCTCGTCCGGTCCGCTCGCCGTGACCGTCGCGGTCCCGTCGGCGGTGGGGGCGGGCGGGCTGTCGGTCTCGCCGGCCAGGTGCCGGGCCAGCTGGGTGGCGGTGGGGAACTCCCAGACGACGCTGGCCGACAGGGGCAGGCCGACGTAGGTCTCCAGGTCGCCGACCATCGCGACCATGTGGACGGACTGCAACCCGTAGGCGGCGAAGGGCATTTCGGGGTCGATGTGGTCGACCGGCTTGCCGGTCGCGGTGGCCAGCGCCTCGCGCAGCCACCGCTCGATCTCCGCCGAGCCCCGCGTGGACCTCCCGCCGTCCGGCTCGGCGGAGGCGTCCGCCGCCGGGTCGGGACGGGGGTCGGTCGCGTCGGCCCGCCACACCGCCAGGGGTTCCAGGTCGCCCTGGAGCAGGGAGTTCAGGCAGGCGGTGCGCTGGAGCTTGCCACTGGAGGTCTTCGGCACCGTTCCGGCCCGGGCGAGGGCCACGACGTGGGCCTGTAGCCCGTGCTCGCGGGCGACTTCGGCCCGGACGGCGGCGATGATCCGGTCGTGGTCCTCGGCCACCCGGCTGCCCCGGTACTCCTGCACGATCAGCAGGCGTTCCTCGCCGTCGATGTCGCGGCTGCCGGCCACCCCGCAGCCCTGCCGCATACCGGGGTCGACGCCCTCCACGGTCCGTTCGATGTCCTGCGGGTAGTGGTTGCGGCCCGCGACGATGATGAGGTCCTTCATCCGGCCGGTGACGTACAGCTGGTCGCCGTCGGTGAACCCGAGGTCGCCGGTACGCAGGAACTCCTCCTCCCCACCGTCCAGCCGGGCCCGGAAGGTCTCCTCGGTGGCCTCGGGGGCACGCCAGTAGCCGTGCGCGATGCTCGGTCCGGCGACCCACAGTTCACCGACCCGGCCGTCCGGCAGGGCCGTGCGCGTCTGCGGATCCACCGCGACCACCCGCTGGTCCCGGGGGGAGAGGCCGCAGCTGAGCAGGGTGCGCGCCGCCTCCTCGGGGCCCGCGTCCTCGGCCGTACCCGCGAGGAGTCCCCCGGCCCGCAGGTCACGGGCCAGTGGCTCGGCGGTCGGCTCGGCGGTGGAGACCATCAGGGTGCCCTCGGCCAGTCCGTACGCGGGGGTGTGCGCGCGGGACCGGAAGCCGCACTCGGCGAAGGTCCGGGAGAAGAGGTCCAGGGTCTGCTTCCGCACCGGTTCCGCCCCGTTGATGGCGACCTGCCAGGTGCTCAGGTCCAGGGTCTGCCGGTCCCGCTCGGTGACCTTGGCGACGGCGAGGTCGTAGGCGAAGTTGGGGGCGGGGCTGGCGGTGCCGCCGACGTCCGAGATCGCGCGCAGCCAGCGCAGCGGTCTCTTCAGGAAGGAGAACGGGGCCATGAAGGTGACGGGGAACCCGACGTAGGCGGGGGTGAGGAGCCCCAGGATCAGGCCCATGTCGTGGAAGGGCGGCAACCAACTGACCATGTGCTGGTTGGGGGCGTCCAGGAGGAACTGCCGGGTCATCGCCGTGATGTTGTGCATGAGGTTGCCGTGGGTGACCATCACGCCCTTGGGGCGGCTGGTCGAGCCCGACGTGTACTGGAGGAACGCGATGTCCTCCCGGCTCGTCCCCGGCTCCCGCCAGCTGTCGGCGGCGGTGGTGTCGAGGTCGTCGACGGCGACCCAGGCGAGGCCCCTCAACTGCGGGGCGTGCTCGGTGAACCGCTCCGAGAGGGCCACGGTCGAGCCGGGTGCGAGGACCACCGCCGGTTCGGCGTCCTCGACGATGCCGGTGAGCCGGGGCAGGGTGCGCGTCAGGAACGCCGGGTCGGGCGGGTAGACCGGAACCGCGATGATGCCGGCGTACAGACAGGCGAAGTAGGAGGTGACGTAGTCGAGTCCGGGCGGGCACATGATCAGCGCGCGCTCACCGGAGGGGAACCGCTCCCGGAGGGTCGAGGCGATCGTACGGGCCCTCAGGTCCAGTTCGGCGTTGGTGAGGGACTGGGGATCGCCCTCGCCGTCCACGAGGTACCGGAAGGTCCGCTCCTGCGCGTGTTCGCCGAAGACCGTGCGGAAATGCTCGACAAGCGACTGTGCCTCACGGCCCGACATCCGATCGTCCTCTCCATGCTCGACACCTTGCGTGAACGTGCGGAAGTATGGGCGGGTCGCGCGGCATATTCCCGCTGGATTTCAGCTGATCGCCCGCGCCGTTGGCATGGGCGGGCATTCGGTGTGTACCGGTGGTTCTGGATGCGACTCCGCCCGCTGAATCCTGCGGAGTTTCGTGCGGGGCAATCCGAAAAGGCGATGCGAACGGTTATCCGGGAATCCGGCCGAAAGGTGGGCCGAATGGATTTCCCGATGAATTCCCGCCATTCGCGGATCAGCATGGTGTAGGTGCTGTGGGCACGTCAAGAAGTGCCCGGGTTGGGGATTTCCGAACTCCTGATGACGACATGTCGTGGCGGCGGCCGAGGCGGCACAGGTGACCGTCATGGCGGGAGTACGCCCTCACGGGGCCGGTCGGTGGCGGCGGCCCGGGTACGCGGGAGCCGGCGTACGGGCCGCCCGCTCGGGCGCCGGCCGGGCCCGAGGCGCCCCACGGCCGGGGCGCTGTCGGGCTCCGCCCCACCGGCGGTGACCAGGTCCGTTTACGGGGCGCGAGACCCCACCCGGAGTGGGAGGTGGTGTCCCGTCGGCCGACGGCCTCCCCGGTCACCGGCCGCCGACAGTCAGCCCGACGCCTCGACGCGGAACCTGTTGATCGCCTTCTCGTGCCGGGCCCTCAACTCCGGGTCGGTGACCCCGAGTCCCTCCTCGGGCGCCAGACCCAGCACCCCCACCTTGCCCTGGTGCACGTTGTGGTGGACGTCGTGGACGGCCTGGGCGGTCTGCTCCAGCGGCACCACCTGCGACAGCGTGGGATGTACGTGGCCCTTGGCGACCAGCCGGTTCGCCTGCCACGCCTCGCGGTAGTTCGCGAAGTGCGTCCCGACGATCCGCTTCAGGTGCATCCACAGGTAGCGGTTGTCGTAGGTGTGCTGGAAGCCCGAGGTGGACGCGCAGCTGACGATGGTGCCGCCACGGCGGGCCACGTACACGCTCGCCCCGAAGGTCTCCCGACCCGGGTGCTCGAAGACGATGTCCGGGTCGTCACCACCCGTCAGTTCCCTGATGCGGGCGCCGAAACGGCGCCACTCGCGTGGGTCCTGGTGGTGCTCGTCCTTCCAGAACCGGTAGTTCTCCGCCTTGCGGTCGATCACCAGCTCCGCGCCCATCCGCCGGCACACCTCGGCCTTCTGCGGGCTGGAGACCACACACACCGGTGTCGCCCCGCCGTTGAGCGCCAGCTGCGTGGCGTACGAGCCGAGGCCCCCGGAGGCTCCCCAGATCAGCACGGTGTCGCCCTGCTTGACGCGGGCGCCGTTGTCGGAGACCAACTGCCGGTAGGCGGTGGAGTTCACCAGCCCGGAGGCGGCCGACTCCTCCCAGGTGAGGTGTGACGGCTTGGGCATCAACTGGTTGGCCTTGACCAGCGCCAGCTCCGCCAGCCCGCCGAAGTTCGTCTCGAACCCCCAGATCCGCTGCTCGGGGTCGAGCATGGTGTCGTCGTGCCCGTCGGGGTGGTCCAGCTCCACCGACAGGCAGTGGGCGACCACCGCGTCCCCGGGCTTCCAGGAAGCCACCCCCTCCCCGCAGCGCAGCACCACCCCGGCCATGTCCGAACCCAGTACGTGGTACGGCAGGTCGTGCCGGGCCGCCTGGGGCGAGGTCTGCCCGTAGCGGGACAGGAAGCCGAAGGTCGGCAGGGGCTCGAAGATCGAGGACCACACCGTGTTGTGGTTGATTCCGCTGGCCATCACCGCCACCAGCACCTCGCCGGGGGCGGGTTGGGGGGTGGCGACGTCCTCCACGTGCAGGGATCGGCGGGGGTCCTTGTCCCGGGACCGCAGCCCCTCGAACATCGTGGTCTCGTCGGCGTGCAACGTCACCCCGCGGTAGAACTCGGGCACCGGCAGGTCGCCCACCTCGCCGAGTTCGCCCGCGAGAATCGCTTCGAGAATTTTCCGCATTGGTCTCCGGTCCTCATTCCGGCTCGGTCCACGAAAAGGGACACAAGCAGCTCGGGTTCTCTCGCGTGAGAGGGGTGAGTAATTCCGGGATGTGCGCTTCGCCTATATTGCCGCCCAATTGCGTGGGCAAGGCGTCACGCATGGTGGCATCGGGCCGACAACGGAGTCCAGCGATCACCGGTTCGCACGCCTCGGTCTCGGGGAGCGTTCGGGAACCCACCGTGCGTGTTCAACTGTCCGGCCCGATCACTTGAGCACCCTCTCGGCGGCCGGGGCCGGCGCGCGGCCGACCGCTCCGACCGCGCGGTGGACGGCGCGCTGGCCGGCGCCGATACCACCCAGGGCCTCGGCCGGGCCAGCGGACATGCCGTCAGATCGCCTCGGTGGCACGGCAGTTGAGCCCCTTCCTCAGGGCCACCCCTGAGGCGTCCTCGGGGATCCCCCTGATGTCAGAGCGTCTCCCAGTGGCTACGGTGAGCGAGGTGGGCTGAGGCGGGTGACCTCATACGACTCCCGCTTTCCGAGCACGCCGCACCCGGGGCCGACCCCCGGGTGACGAGACGAGGAGGATTCTGTGACTGACAGGGGCGCCAACCTCTTGACGAGGGCGGCCAAGAAACACACGTCCGGTGGCTGGACGGCCGGACGGATCACCGCCGTCGTGGTCGGGGGGATCCTGTCGCTGGTGGCCCTGACGCTCGTCGGTCTGGGTGGGACCGCCCTGACCATGGGCCTCCAGGACGACGGCTACATCAACCTGGGCACCGACCAGTACGCGCACCACACCGACACCTACGCGATGTCGACCGAGAGTTGGCGTGCCGACAAGGACTTCGGCGGCCTCTACGAGGACCTCCGCATCACCTTCACGCCCAAGGACAGCTCCGCTCCGGTGTTCGTCGGGGTCGCCGAGAAGAACGGCGCCCACAAGTACCTCGACGGTGTCGAGCACGTGACCATCCACGACTCCAAGCCCGGGGGCGACGTCACCAGCAAGCACAACGGTGGCAAGCCCTCCACCAACCCGGACCAGGCCGACGTGTGGATGGTCGAGTCCGCCGGCAAGGGCGCCCAGACCGTGGACTGGACGGTGAAGTCCGGTGAGGTCCAGGCCGTCGCGATGAAGGCCGACGGCACCCCCGGTCTGTCCGGCCACGTGGACGTGTCCGCGAAGATCGCCGGACTGGCCTGGATGGGCGTCGCGCTCCTGGTCGTCGGCCTGCTCCTGCTGGCCGTGTCCGTGATCTGGCTGATCAGGAAGCCGATCCGGCTCGCCCGGGGAACCGCCTGACCCGACTGACCGGAGAACTCACCAAGCGACAAGGCGCAGCCGTGCGACAGGGCTGCGCCTTGTGCGGTTACCGGCGGCCGGTGGACACTGCGGGTGGCTTTCCGCCCGCCAGGGGCGGGAATTTCCGTGCCCGCACCGCTGAGCCCCTTCCCTTCCGCCCCGTACCGTGACGCGGTCGGCGTACGGGAGGAACTCCGCCGCCCCGCTAGGCTTCGGCGCGAGGAATTCCGCCGACCCCCGGTGGGGCGGTTTCTTTTCGCCGCCCCCTTCTGGAATTCCGTAGACCCGGTCGGCGAATATCGCGGTACACCGGGTGATTCGTACGCCTGCGGCGGGTGAACGAGAACTCCTCTGTGGCGCCCTACGACCCGTTGTCCTATGGTTCTTCACTGCTGGAAGTGAAAGCACCCACCGACGCTCCATTCCCCTCGGCCTTTCTGGCCGTGGACATCCCGTCACGTTCCAGGTGACACCTCTGCCCGTCCTTCAGGGACGTTCACTTCCCCGGGGAGAACCCGCCCTGCCCGCTCGCGGTACCGGCCCACCGATCCGCGCGGATGGGGGAGCGGTCACCGTCGTGCGGGCGGGCCCACGGCCCACGCCGGCGGGAGTCCGACGACATGGTCCGACGCACGGGGCGGAAGCACAGCCCACGAACTTCTCGTCCGCCGAGATCAACGAGCAGGAGAAGGGCGCATGACCGACATCGATCTGTCCAGCCTCACACCGGAGCAGAAGCGCGAGTTGCTGGCAGAGAGGTTGCGGCGCAAGGCCGGTGACCGGCCGGCCCGCAGGCGCCGGTTCCCCGCGTCCTTCCCCCAGCAGCGCATGTGGTTCCTGGACCAGCTCAACCCGGGCAGCGCCACCTACAACATCCCCGCCGCCGTACGGGTCCACGGGCCGCTCGACGTGGAGTTGTGGCGCCGCAGCCTGGACGAGATCGTGCGCCGACACGAGTCGCTGCGTACCACCTTCGACGAGGTCGACGGCGAACCCGTACAGGTCGTGCACGACTCGGGCGAGGTGGAGCTGACCGTCGAGGACTGCGGCCATCTGCGCGGCCCGGAGGGGGAGGAGGGCATCAGGGAACGGGCCCGCCAGGAGTTCTCCCGCCCCTTCGACCTGGGCACCGGGCCGCTGATGCGGATGAGGTTCCTGCGCCTGGCCGCCGAGGAACACGTCCTGCTGCTGACCATGCACCACATCGTCGCCGACCTGTGGTCCACCTCGGTCCTCTTCGGCGAACTCGTCCCCCTGTACCAGGGGTACCTCACCGGCACCGAGGCCCGACTCCCGGAACTGCCGGTGCAGTACGCCGACTACTCCGCCTGGCAGCGCAAGAAGCTCGCCAGCCCGGACTTCACCGCCCAGCTGGACCACTGGCGCGAGACCCTCGAAGGCGCCCCACCGCTGCTCGAACTGCCCACCGACCGACCGCGACCGGCGGTGCTCGGCTCGGACGGCGACTCCCGCCCCTTCCACCTGCCCGCCCCCGTCATGAACGGCCTGCGCGAGCTGAGCCAACGCACCGGCGTCACCCCGTTCATGACCCTGCTCACCGCCTACGTCGTGCTGCTGCACCGGTACAGCAGGCAGGACGACGTGGTGGTCGGGGTGCCGGTCGCCAACCGGGGACAGTCCCAGGTCGAAAGGCTGATCGGCTACTTCGTCAACACCCTCGCCATCCGCAACGACGTGTCCGGCAACCCCACGTTCACCGAACTGCTCCACCGGGTGCGCGGAGCCGCCCTCGACGCCTTCGCCCACCAGGAAGTGCCCTTCGAACGCCTGGTGGAGGAACTGTCCCCGGAACGGGACCTGTCCCGCTCCCCGGTCTTCCAGGTGTCGTTCGTCTACCAGAACATCCCCGTACCGGAGTTCGACGTCGGCGGGCTGCGCTTCGAGCTGATGGAGGTGGCCAGCTCCACCGCCCGGTTCGACCTGGAACTCCAGGTCTTCGAGCAGGGAGAGGAACTCGGCGGCTGGTTCGAGTACAACACCGAACTCTTCGACGCCGCCTCGATCGACCGCATGAGCGGCCACCTGAAAGTGCTGCTGGACAACCTGCTCGCCGACCCCGAGCGGCGCGTCCTCGATGTCGCGCTGCTCACCGACGCCGAACAGCGCGCACACCACCAGGAGCGGGAGGACACCCGCCACGAGTGGCCGGACCAGCTGCTCACCCACCAGCGCGTCGAGCGGCAGGCGGCGGCGAGGCCGGACGCCGAGGCCGTCTACTGCCAGGGCGACACGCTCACCTACGCCCAGCTGGACCGGGCCACCAACCAGCTGGCCCGCCGGCTGCGGACCCTGGGCGTCGGACGTGACGTGATGGTCGGGGTCTGCCTGGAGCGGTCAGCGGACATGATCGTCACGGTGCTGGCGGTACTGAAGGCCGGAGGCGCCTACGTACCCATCGACCCCGAACTGCCCAGGGAACGCGTCGCGTTCATGATCGAGGACGCCGAACTGCCCGTTCTGGTCACCCAGAGTTCGGTCGCCCCCCGGCTGCCCGACAGCCGGGCCACCACCCTGTGCCTGGACGAGACACGCGAGGAACTCGCGGCCGAGTCCGCCGAAGCGCTCGACGTACCGGTCCAGGGCACCGACCTGGCCTACGTGATCTACACCTCCGGCTCCACCGGCCGCCCCAAGGGCGTCCAACTGCCGCACCGTGCCCTGCACAACCTCTTCTGGGCCATGAAGCAGTGGCCCGGCATCGACGCCGACGACAGCCTCATCGCCGTCACCACCCTCTCCTTCGACATCGCGACACTGGAACTGCTGCTGCCCCTGGTCGAGGGCGCCCGCGTGGTGCTGGCCACCCGCGAGGTGGCCACCGACGGCAAGCTGCTCGCGGAGGAGATGGCCCTGACCGGGGCGACCATGCTGCAGGCCACCCCGTCCACCTGGCGCATGTTGGTCGACGCCGGCTGGCCGGGCCGCCCGGGACTGCGGGGACTGATCTGCGGCGAGGCGCTGCCGCCCGACCTGGCCCGGCGCCTGCTCGCCCGGGGCGTCGACCTGTGGAACATGTACGGGCCGAGCGAGGCCACGATCTACGCGCTGGGCACCCGTGTCGTCGACGACACCATCACCATCGGACGGCCGATCGCCAACACCGAGGTCCACATCCTCGACGCCGAGGACCGCCCGGTCCCCCCGGGAGTCCCCGGCGAACTGTGCATCGGCGGCACCGGCCTGGCACGTGGCTACGTGAACCGACCGGAACTCACCGAGAAACAGTTCGTGCCCAACCCCTTCCCGTCCGACCTCGCCGACCGCCTGTACCGCACCGGCGACCTGGTACGGCGCCGGGTGGACGGCGACATCGACTACCTCGGCAGGCTCGACCACCAGGTCAAGCTCCGTGGCTACCGCATCGAACTCGGCGAGATCGAGGCGGTGTTGATGCGCCAGGAACAGGTCCGGGACACCGTCGTCGTGGTCCGCGAGGACCAGGCGGGGGACCAGCGTCTGGCCGCCTACGTGGTGCCCGACCCGGCGGCCGGCGCGGCGGACGAACTGCGCCGCCACCTGCGGGCCGAACTGAGCGACCAGCTCCCCGACTACATGGTCCCCTCCAGCTTCGTGTTCCTCGACGAACTGCCCCGCACCCCCAGCGGCAAGACCGACCGCAACGCCCTGCCCGCCCCCGACAGCCAGCACACCCGGGCCAGCGCGGTGTACGTCGCCCCCCGCACCCCCGAGGAAGAGGCCCTGTGCGCCCTCTTCGCCCAGGTGCTGAACGTGCCCCAGGTGGGCATCGACGACAGCTTCTTCGCCCTGGGCGGGCACTCCCTGCTGGCCACCCGCCTGGTGGCCAGGATCCGCGCCACCCTCGGCACCGACCTGCCGGTGCGGGCCCTGTTCGAGAGGCAGACCCCGGCCGGGCTGGCCCGACTGCTCCGGCACGGCGACGAGGGAGGGAGCCGTCCCGCCCTGGGCCCGATGACCCGCCCCGACCCCCTGCCCCTGTCCTTCGCGCAACAGCGGTTGTGGTTCCTGCACCAGATGGAAGGCCCGTCACCCACCTACAACCTCCCGATCGTCCTACGGCTCACCGGCACCCTGGACGTCGACTGCCTGCGGGCGGCCTTCGCCGACGTCGTCGCGCGCCACGAGGCGCTGCGGACCGTCTTCCCCGACACCGGCCCGGTCGCCTGCCAACAGATCCTGGACCCCGAACAGGCACGGCCCACGCTGACGGTCACCCGGATCGAGCCCGACCAGCTGGACGACGCCCTGTCGGCGGCGGTCCGCCACACCTTCGACCTGACCACCCGGATCCCGCTGCACGCCGAGCTGTTCGCCCTCGACCCCGACACCCACGTGCTGGTCGTCGTCGTCCACCACATCGCGGCCGACGGCTGGTCGCTGACACCTCTGCGGGCCGACCTCGCGGCGGCGTACACGGCACAGCTGCTCGGCCGCGCGCCCGAACGTGCCCCGCTGCCCGTGCAGTACGCGGACTACGCCCTGTGGCAGCGCCAGTACCTCGGCTCGCAGGACGACCCCGACAGCACCTACTCCCGCCAACTCGCCTACTGGCGCGAGGCCTTGGACGGCCTGCCCGAGCGGATCGCCCTGCCGGCCGACCGCCCCCACCCGGCCGAGGCCTCCCACCACGGGGACACGCTCACCTTCCGCTGGGACACCGACCTGCACGCCGGCCTGGCCCGCCTGGCCCACTGCTGCGACGTGAGCATGTTCATGGTGCTGGACGCCGCCCTGGCCGTACTGCTCAGCAGGCACGGCGCCGGCGACGACATCCCCATCGGCGTGGCCACCGCCGGCCGGAGCGACCAGGCCACCGAGGACCTCGTCGGCTTCTTCACCAACACTCTCGTGCTGCGCACCCGGATCGGCGACCACACCAGCTTCCGGGACCTGCTCTCATCGGTACGCGAACGCACCCTTGAGGCACTGGAACACCAGGACATCCCCTTCGAGTCCCTCGTGGACAGCCTGAGCCCCACCCGGTCGATGTCCCACCACCCCCTGGTCCAGGTCATGCTGTCCTGGCAGAGCGTCACCGACCAGTCCCTGGACCTGCCCGGCCTGGAGACCGCGCCGATGGTGGTGGGCACCGGCACGGCCCGGATGGACATGGTCCTGCTGCTCCACGAGCACCTCGCCGAGGACGGCACCCCGCACGGCATCGAGGGCGGGATCGAGTACAACACCGACCTGTTCCACGCGGACACCATCCGCACCCTGATCCGCAGGCTCCGCCAGATACTGCTGGCCGCGATCACCGACCCCGACCAGCCGGTCAGCGAGGTCGACCTGCTCACCCGCGCGGAGCGGCACCGGGTACTGGAGGAGTGGAACGGCACCGCCGCCACCCCACCGGACGACGGCCTGCCCGAACGGTTCGAGCGGCAGGCCGCCCGCACCCCGGACGCGGTCGCCGTCAGCTGCGGCGAGGAACACCTGACCTACCGCCAACTCTCCCTGGCCTCCGACCGGCTCGCCGAGCGGCTGCGCACCCGCGGGATCGGGGCGGACGGCGCCGAGGACGCGGTCTGCCTGCTGATGGAACGCTCCGTGTGGCTGCCGGCCGCGATCCTGGCCGTGGTCAAGGCCGGCGGGGTCTACGTGCCACTGGACCCCCGCTACCCCGAGTCCCGTATGCGGCTGATCATCGACGAGACACGGGCCGGCGTCCTCCTCGTCGACGGCGATGGCGACGAGCCCCCTCCCTCTGTCACCGACGGCCTCCACGTCCTCGACGCGGTCACCGCGCTGTCCACCGCGAACGATGCGGCACCCACCCCCGTCACGCCGACCCCGGCCGACCCGGAACGCACCGCCTACGTCATGTACACCTCCGGCTCCACCGGGGAACCCAAGGGCGTCGCCGTCACCCACCGGAACGTGGCCAGCCTCGCCGCCGACCCGGTCTGGCGCGGCGGCAACCACACCCGGGTGCTGATGCACGCCCCCACCGCCTTCGACGCCTCCACCTACGAACTGTGGGTGCCCCTGCTCAACGGGGGAGAGGTCGTCGTCGCCCCGGCCGGGGAACTCGACCCCGACACCCTGCTGCACACCCTCCGCGAACGCCGGGTCACCTCCGCGTTCTTCACCGCCGCCCTGTTCAACCTGCTCGTGGAACGCGACGCCCCGGCCCTCGCCGGGATGCGCGAGGTGATGGCCGGCGGCGAGGCCCTCTCGCCCCCCGTCGTGGCCAAGGCCCTGGCCGCCTGGCCGGACACCGTCCTCACCAACGGCTACGGGCCGACCGAGACGACGACCTTCGCCGTACTGCACAGCACCCGCCAGGCGCCGGACGGCACCGTGCCGATCGGCACCCCCATGAACGACACCCGCGTCTACGTCCTCGACGAACGACTGCGCCCGGTACCCGCCGGCGTCCCCGGCGAGCTGTACCTCGCCGGCCACGGACTCGCCCGTGGCTACCTGGAGAAGCCCGGTTTGACCGCCCAACGGTTCGTCGCCTGCCCCCACGGCGCACCCGGCGAACGGATGTACCGCACCGGCGACCTGGTCCGCTGGCGCGCGGACGGCCGTGTCGAGTACCTCGGACGCACCGACGACCAGGTCAAGATCCGTGGCTTCCGCATCGAACCCGGCGAGATCGAGAACGTCCTGGGCACCCACCCGGCCGTCGCCGACAGCGCGGTCACCGTCCGGGAGAAGCCCTCCGGCGGCAAGGACCTCGTCGGCTACGCCGTGCTCACCGACAGCGCCCACGCCGACCCCGCCGAGCTGCGGTCCTTCGTGGCCGAACGGCTGCCGCAGTACATGGTCCCGACCGTCGTCACCGTGCTCGACGCGTTCCCGATGACCGCCAACGGCAAGCTCGACCGCCGCGCGCTGCCCGTTCCCGCCCTGGGCACCGACGCCCCCTCCCGGTCGGCCGAGACAGCCGTCGAACGGACCCTGTGCGCCGTACTGGCCGAGGTCCTCTCCCTGCCCGAAGTCGGCGCCGAGGACGGCTTCTTCGACCTCGGCGGAGACAGCATCCAGGCCACCCAGCTGGTCGCCCAGGCACGCACCGCCGGGCTGGTCTTCACCGTCCGGGACGTGTTCACCCACCAGACCGCCGCCGGCCTCGCCCAGGTGGCCAGGCCCGCCGACCACACCACCCCGGCCGAACGATCCGAGGACGGCACCGGCCGCGTCCCACCGCTACCCGTCCTGGAACGGCAGCGCCAACTGGGCGGCTCCCCGGTCGGCTTCGACCTGTCCACCACCGTCGGCCTCCCCCCCGACATCAGCGAAACCCAGCTGACGGCGGTCCTCCAGGCCGTCATCGACCGGCACGACGCGCTACGGACCCGACTGGTCACCGAACCGGACGGCAGCTGGTCCCTGTACGCCGACGAACCGGGCACCGTACGCGCCACCGACATCCTGCGCCGCGTCGACACCGGGGCGCTCAACGACGAGGACGCCCACCACCGCGTCATCGAGGAGACCGGAGCCGCCCGGCAACGGCTCGACCCGGCCGAAGGGGCCATGATCCAGCCCGTCTGGTTCGACGGCGGAGACAAGCGGCCCGGCCGACTGCTGCTGGCCGTACACCACTTCGCCGTCGACGGCGTGTCCTGGCGCATCCTGCTGGCCGACTGCGCCACCGCCTGGGGCGCCGTCGCCACCGGCCAGGAACCGGCCCTCGCCCCGGTCACCACCTCCCTACGCGGCTGGGCGACCAGGCTGACCTCCGACGACAACCTCGCCCGACACCGGGCCGAACTGCCGGTGTGGCAGGGCATCCTGCGCGACGCCGCCCCCCTGGTCCCGGGCACACTGGACCCGGAACGCGACCTCACCGGCACCGAGGGCCGGCTGACCGTGACCCTGCCGGTCGAGGACACCGCACCACTGACCAGCCAGGCACCGGCGGCGTTCCGCAGCGGCGTCCAGGACCTCCTGCTGACCGCCCTCGGCCTGGCCGTGGGACGCTGGCGGGCCCGGCGTAACGGCCACGACACCGACGGCACCCCGGTGGTCGTGGACACCGAGAGCCACGGCAGGCACGAACAACTCCTCGACGGAGTCGACCTCTCCCGCACCGTGGGCTGGTTCACCAGCATCCACCCGGTACGGCTCGACTCCGCGACCCTGCCGTGGAAGCAGGCGGCACAGGCGGGCGACGAACTGGCCGCCTCGGTCACCCACACCCGCCAGCAACTGCGGTCGCTGCCCGGACACGGCCTCGGCTACGGCCTGCTGCGCCACCTCACCCCCGAGGTCGCGCCACTCCTGGCCACGCTGCCGGCACCACAGGCGCTGTTCAACTACCTCGGTCGGGTACCCGTCACCGACCAGGAGAGCCCCTGGCTGCCGGTACGCGACGACGACACCGCCCCCACCGCGGCTGGCGCGGCCCGGCCGCTGTCCCACCCCCTCGAAATCAACGCCGTCACCCAGGACGGCCCCGACGGCCCCCGACTGGTCGCCCACTGGAGCTGGGCGTCCTCCCTGCTCACCGAGGAAGAGGTCCACGACCTCGCCCAGTCCTGGTGCGACGCCCTGCGCGCCGTCGTCCGCTGCGCCCACGCCATCGACAACGGCACCGTCGAACTGGACCTCCACGAAGAACACGCCGCGGCGGTCGACGCGACCGACCTGCTGAACGCGCCGATCCCCAGGGCCGACCACAGCGACGGCACCGGACTGTCCTTCGGACAACTGGAGTTCCTGCTCCAGCCGGTGGGCCCCAACCACGCCCACCACGGTGTGATCACCGCCTGGCGCCTCCACGGAGAGCTCGACCGCGCCGCGCTGCGGCGCGGACTGAACGACCTGGTGCAGCGCCACGACATCCTGCGTACCCGCTACGTCCAACGGGGCTCCCGTACCGTGCAGTTCGCCGACGGCCGGCCCGAGTGGCCGCTGGAGACCGTCGACCTGCGCGCCCACCCAGAACAGCGCGAGGCACTGCGACACCTCCTCACCGAGGAGACCGAACGCCCCTTCCGCATCGAGGACGGCAACCTGGTACGCGGCCTCCTCGTACGGCTGTCCGACACCGAACACGCCCTAGTCCTGGTCGCCCACCACATCCTGGTGGACCACTGGGGATTCCTCGTGGTCATCAACGAACTGTCGGAGCTGTACGCCGCCCACCTGGCGGCCCGCACGCCACGGCTGCCCGAGGTGAGGGTCAGCCACCTGGACTACGCGGCCTGGGAACAGCGCCTGTTGGCGAGCGGCGCCCTCGACGAGCATGTCGCCTACTGGCGCGAGCAGTTGGACGGTGCCGCCAGCACACTCGACTTCGACGCGCCGGAACACCAGCACCAGGACCTCGCCCCGGGCTACAGCCACAGCGTGACCGTCGACGCGGAGGTGCTCTCGGCGGTGAAGGACGCCGCACGCCGCGAGGGCGTGACGCTGTTCATGATGCTGATGGCGGCCTTCCACGTCCTCCTGCACAGCTACTCCGGCGCGAAGGACATCGCGGTCAGCCACCCGCTGGCCGGCCGGGAACGCCCGGAGACCAAGTCGATGGTCGGCCCGTTCATCAACATCATCCTCAACCGGTCCCGGATGGGGGACGACCCGACCTTCCGGGAACTCCTCGGGCGCGTACTCCAGGCCGAACTCGACGCCTACTCGCACCAGAACGTACCGGTGCGGGCCCTCGTCCACGACGGCGTCATCGGGGACGGCAACCAGCTGCCGCTGCGCGTGATGCTCAACCTCCTGGGCGTGCCGAGCAACACCCTCGCCCTCGAAGGACTGGAGGTGACCTCACTCGACGTACAGGTCGGCGACGAGAGCCCCCTCCCGGAACTGATCACCGCGATCGAACCGCACAACCTCGACCTGTACCTGGTGGCCCGCGAGGTCGAGGGCGAACTGCGGGGCCTGTGGGTGTACGCCCCGGACCACGTACCCCCGAAGGCCATGGGCGCGATGATGCGCCAGTGGCCACAGGTGCTGTCGCTCGTCGCGCAAAACCCGGAACTCACCGTGCGCCAGCTGCGCGAGCTCGTCCGAGGCGAACGGGACGAGGAGGCCCCCAGCAGCCGGGAATGAGTGTCAAGAGCCGGGAACGGGCGAAGCCCGCCCGTTTCCGGCCCGACCTCCAACGGGAGACCCGGACCGTCGGCACCCGCCCCCGGGCCGTACGCGCCGGGCCCCCGACCAATCGACTTTCAGCCACGGCAACAGGGAGAAGACGATGGCGAACCCGTTCGACGACCGCGACGGGACCTACCGGGTCCTGGTCAACGAGAGCGGCCAGCACAGCCTGTGGCCGACCGTCGTACCGGTCCCCGACGGCTGGTCGTCGGTCTTCGGACCGGACACCCGGCACGCCTGCCTCGCCCACGTGGAGACGTCCTGGACGGACATGCGCCCGCGTCCGGCACGGGCGGGTCGATGACGACCGCCACCCCACAGCGCTCCCCACTCCGCAGTTGGCAGTTCCGCAGGGTCCTGGGCGCCGAGTTCATCTCCTCGGCCGGGAACCAGATGACCGTGCTCGCGCTGCCCTGGTTCGTGCTGGTGACCAGCGACTCACCGAGCCGTACGGGGCTGGTCTTCCTCATCCAGATCCTGCCGGTGCCGCTGCTGAGTATGCCCGCCGGCCTGCTCGTGGCCCGCTGGGGACCACGCCGGGTCACCATCGTCGCCGACATGTGCTCCGCGATGCTGATCGCGACCGTCCCCGCCCTCTACATGGCCGACGCCCTGCCCTTCGGGTTACTGCTGACCATCGTGGCCCTCCTCGGCAGCGTCTCCGCCGGCTACCTGTCGGCCCAACGGGTCCTGCTGGCCGAGGTCGTCGGATCCGACGAGGGCACCCTCACCGAGGGCAACGCCCTCTTCGAGACCGCGACCTCCACGGCGCGCCTGGTCGGCCCCGCCATCTCGGGCATCCTCATCACCCAGGTCGGCGCGCTCAACGTCCTGTGGATCGACGCCGCCACCTTCGCCGTCTCCGCCGCGCTCCTGGTCGGACTGCCCCGCAGGGAGGCACCGCCCAGACCGGTCTCCGCGAACAACATGGTCGAAGGGGTGCGCTACCTCTTCCGCGACCCCGTGCTGCGCACCATGTCCCTCGCCGCCCTCGGTTACGGCACCCTCATGCCGGTGGTGATGCTCGCGCTACCGGTCATGGCCAAGAGCCGGTACGACGCCGACCCCCATGTCGCGGGCTGGCTGCTGGCCGCGTGGGGCGGCGGCACCGCGCTGGGCACCCTCGTGGTCGCCCGGCTGGCGCGCAACATCCCACCGACCCGCCTGGCGGCGGGAGGGGCGGTGGGCACCGCCACGGCACTGTGGTTCCTGCCCCTGGAACAGCCCGCCCTCACCGCGGCGTTGACGGTCGGCGCCAGCTGCATGTTCCTACCCGCGGTGACCGCCCCGGCGACGGCACTGATCACCCTGCGACCACCGGAGGAACTGCGGGCGAACGTGCTACCGGTCTTCGGCGCCGCCGTGTTCATCGCCAGCCCGATCGCCTACGGAGTGGCCGGCCTGCTCTTCGAACACCTCGCGGTGGGAGCCGTACTCGCCGGAGTCGCCGTCGGGGCGAGCCTGTGCGCCCTGGTGCTGCTGAACCTGTCCCGCCGTACGGTCGACTGACCCGCCCCCGCCACGTCCCCCGGGGTCCGTCTGGCCCCGGGGGAACCGCTGGCTGGATGACGCCTGTCCTACCGCGCGCTACACCCCACTCACGATCCCCTTCACGTCACATCAGCACGTTCCCAGAATGCGTTCAGATTCTCGCCAGCCGCTCGTGTGAGGCTGTTTCGGTGTCCGGCCACGCCTGGTTTTGACCGACCGACAAAAGGGCGTGCGCCGTCGGCACCGGACCGACGATGCGGGGGAACCGAGATGTCACGAACGACGGCGCGACACCACGCCACCACCGCGAGCGAAGCCGACCTCGCCCTGGTCCCCACCCGCCCGCCCCTGTCTCCCGCGCCGGCTGACACGGCACAGGCCGTGACCCACACCCGGAACGCCCAGGAGGGCCGCGCCCCACCCGCGAGGGTCGCCCGGCCCCGACCGCGTCCGGCCGTCCCGCGTGAGCACGCCGAGCCTCAGCCGGCGGATGGTCAACCGCTCACGCCGACCGCCGCCAGCGGCCGACGATGCCGAGCCTCCCGGGACGTGACCCTCCTTTCGGAGTGAACACACCAGCGCGTGAAGAACCTGCTGTGAGACAGACGATTTCTGCATTGGGGTGGTGCATGTGCGTAGTGACCGGCTCATTCCGGTAGCAGGCACAAGTGGATCGGACTACTTGATCGCCATGCGGGACGGCGGACTGAACGAATCGCCGGTCGAGCTCGTCCCGACCGCGAGGCTCACCGCGTCGTACTCCCCCCGGGCGGAGGAGAAGGACAGCGAGTACGCCCGGAAACTCGCCGCACTCTCGGTTCCCCTCCCGCCCATCGTCGTGCACCGAAAGACGATGAAGGTCATCGACGGTTTCCACCGTCTGACGGCGGCCCGTCTGACCGGTGCTCACAGCATTTCCGTGCGCTTCTTCGAGGGTACGGAGGAGGACGCCTCCCTGCTCGCGGTGGCGTTGAACACCACCCACGGTCGGCCCCTTTCTCTCGCGGAGCGCACGGTCGCCGCCGAGCGGATTCTGACGCGTCACCCCCAGTGGTCGGACCGGGCCGTGGCCACGGTCGCGGGGCTGTCTCCGAGCAAGGTCTCTGACGTTCGCGCCAACGCGCGGCAGGAGACGGCGGACCCGTCGGAGAGCAGGGTCGGGCGGGACGGCCGCGTCCGCCCGCTGAACACCGCCCAGGGACGTCTACGGGCCAGCGAACTCCTCAGGGCCAACCCGCAGACCCCGCTGCGGCAGATCGCCAGCATGGCCGGCATCTCCGCCGCCACCGTGGCGGACGTGCGCGACCGTATGCGTCGCGGGGCCCCTCCCGTACCGCCCCGGCAGCAGGAGAGGGGCGCCAAGAAGACCCGGAAGAAGACCACTTCACCCGGTGCCGCACCCCCGCGCACCGCCGCGCCCGCCACTCCGTCGCCCGAGTTGGCGCCCCTGTCCCAGGTGTTGCGGAAGGACCCCTCGCTGCGGTTCAACGACGCCGGAAGGACCATGCTGCGCATGGTGGAGGCCTGCACCGTCGTCGAACGGGAACGCCAGCAGATCATGGCCTGTATGCCCTCCCACTGCAAAGAACTGATGTCCCAACTGATGTACGGCTACGCGGAGATATGCCGCTCCATCGCCCAGGAACTCCAGGAAGGCGCCGACGGCTCTTCCCGCCAGGCCGGGTGAGCGGAGAACCCCCGCGACCGAAGCGTGGTGGACGGGAGTTCCTCGGGGTGCGGAGGAAAAGGCGAAGAGTGCTGTGCGTGAGCCGAATGTGATGCGTCTTCGAATACCGATGGAGAGTGTGGTGGCACGTTCATGAGTTCTCGTTCCGTGTGGATATCCCGGCGCCATCTGACCCGGAGTCGGTTGGTTCTGGCGTTCCTGGCGGTGTGCGCGATCCTGCTCGGCGCTTTCCCGGCGGTCACCGCGAAGGCTGTTCCCGGAGGGGGCGAGCGGGCCGACGGCCGTTCCTCGAAGGGGCGTGGCGTCCTGGTCTCCGCCGAGCGGCTGTACACCCTGCCCACGGTCGAGGAGGTCTCGGCGGGGCTGGAGAAGCAGGACTTTGGCACCGGCCAGGTCCGGTACGGGGTGGACGGTTATCGCCTGGTCTACCGAACCGTCGACGTCCAGGGCCGCGTCACCACGGCCAGCGGACTGCTGACCCTGCCGCACGACCGGCCCGGCGCCCTGACTCCCGTGACCTATGGGCACGGCAGCGAACTGCTTCGCTCTGACGCCCCGTCAACAGACCCGCAGGGTTTCGACGGCACCGCCGCACTCGGTTACGCCGCCGCCGGGTTCGCCACCCTCGCCCCCGACTACCTCGGCATGGGCAAGGGCCCGGGCAGCCATCCGTACCTTCACGTACGGTCCGGGACGGACACCACCTTGGACATGCTGCGGGCGGCCGAGGACTTCCTGCCCGGTGAGAACCGGTCGCTGCGCGGCAAGGTGCTGGCCACCGGCTTCTCCCAGGGAGCCGGAGTCGCGCTCGGCCTGGGCCGGGCACTACAGGCGGGCGAGGGCGGCCGGTTCCAGCTGGGCGCGGTGGCCGCCGTGAGCGGAGCGTACGACCTGCGCCGGGCGCAGATCCCGGCGATGCTCGACGGCAAGGTGGCCGCCAAGGCCGCCACGGTCAGCAGTGCCTACACCCTTGCCTCCTTCAACCGGCTGCACGAGGTCTACGACAAGCCGGACGAGGTCTTCCGTCCGCCGTACGCGTCGAAGATCGACGAACTGACGGACGGCACCCACTCCTACGAGGAGTTGGCCCAGGGAACCCCCGAGACGCTGGAGGAACTCCTCACCCCCCACGGCCTGGGACTGCTGCGTGAACCCGAGGGGCCGATGGCCGAGGCGTTGGAGGACACCGACAACGCCTGCACCGGTTGGCGCCCGCGGGCGTCCACGCGGCTCTACTTCGCCGGGGGCGACGAGCAGTCCGCCACGACCAACACCGCGTCGTGCGTCCGTTCCCTGGAGGGGCAGGGAGCCAAGGTGGAGGTGCACGATCTGGCCGGGGAGGTGGCGGGGCCGTCCGTGCACTTCGCCTCGCAGATCGCGGCACAGCCCCACATCACCGAGTGGTTCAGCGCGGCCAGCCGCCGCTGAAGGCGTCCGTGCGTTTCGTGGGCGGGGGCCGCGGGTCGTCCCCGCCCACGAAGGTGACGTGGCGTTGGCTGGGTTCCCGCTCCCCAGGGTCCTTACCTTCCCCTACCGAACGGCGGGCCGGTGTCAGCGCGTTGGCCGCTGTCGGCCGGGCCACGGTGGGGCATGGGTGGTCCGCCGTGGTCACTTCCTACGGTGGTGGGGGCCGCCTTGTTCGCGGGTGGCGAGCCACTCGCGTGCGAGGAGACCGTAGACCACGTCGTCGTCGCGCGATCCGTTGGGGAAGATCACGGCTTCGCGCAGCAGGCCCTCCTCGGTGAATCCCAGGTGGTGGGCGACACTTCGGCTACGGGTGTTGTCCGTGCCGGTCCGCAGTTCGACCCGGTCCAGGTCGAGGTGCTTGAAGGCCTGGTCCAGGACGGCGGTGGCGGCTCGGGTGACCAGTCCTCGGCCCTCGAAGGCGGGGTCGATCCAGTAGCCGAGTTCGCCGACTCGCATCTGCATGTCGCAGTTGAGGGTGACCGCCCCGACCAGTTGCCAGTCCTGGCCCGCCGGTACCGCGATGTCGAGGGGCAGTTGCCTTCCCTCCACCCAGGCCCCGCCCTGACGTTCCAGGCGGGCGCGCGTCTCCTCAAGGGTCGGCCGGCGTTCGGTGTCGTAGTCCGGGTCCCAGTGCGCGAGCCGCTCGTAGTTGGCCATCAGGAGGGTGTGATGGGCCTCCGCGAGGGCGGCGGTGCGCGGTACCAGTACCGCGTCGTCGCCGAGGGCGTACGTGAACATGGCGGGGGTGACTGTCGACACTCGTTCTCCAGGTCTGGTGGCGGCGATGCCCCAGCCTCGGCGGCCGGCACAGGGCGGTCAACTGGTTTACGGCGAGGACCAAGCGCCAGCCCCTGAAGCTCCTTTCCGATGATGGGGTGGGTACGGCTACCGGGTGTGCCGGGAGGCGCTCTGGTGCGACGCCGGCGCCCGAGCCGGATGTACCTTCCGGTTCTTCCCGGGCTGAACCGATGGCGGATTGTCGTCTCAGCCAGAATGGCAGCTAGCTGCTAAACATGGTCCTTCTTGCCTGAGGCTCGCCAATTATTGAAGGCAATCAAGGGGACTCACTTCCTGTGGCTTGTAGTGGATGCCCTCTGCGCGGTATCCCGGTGGGTCAACGGGGTTGGGAATGACCGTTACTGTGTTGGTGTCTACGGTGAGTGAGTGATGCTTACGCAGCGTCGTGCTTGCTGAGGGTGCTGTCTAGCACGTCGTGGAGGTGGTCTTGACGGGTCTGCACCTCTTTCTATTCTTCCGTGCTCTGGGAAACCGAGTCGGCCAGCAGAAGGCGACCAAGCCGTGGGGCCGGTGACCGTCGGGGCGTCCGCCTCGACGGTCTCGTTAGTTGTGGCCAGTACCGGATAGCTGAGGTGAACTGTTCCTTCGTTTGCCACCTCCCTCAGTTGCTCCGCAAGCAAGGAGGCGCGGATCCGATTCCGGTTCTCGCCGTACGCGACCTGTAGGCACGTGCCGGGCACAACCGGAGTTTCCCGAGGCTTCATCACCTTTGGATGGTCCTGCCCTTCGTCGTCGCCTGCTACGGGCTGGTTCTGCTCATCGTTGTGTAGTGGGACCTGACTGTCGGTTTGGATCGCCGAATACTACGCCTGGGTTGGGGAGTTGACGTCTCGCGGCCCTGGAGGGTGATCAGAGTCCGCACCTGCGCGTTGTATGTCAACATGCGCTGTTGGTGTCATCCATGCACAGCAGGTCGAGGTAGCGGGCGGCGTCCTGCAGGACCCATACACCGCTGCGGACGTCCCATTTTAGTGAGTGGCGTGTCCCCCGGGTAGCGCCCTCCTGGTCGGGCACCGCAGGCTACGATGGCGTCATCCGGCCGCCGCGTGTGGGGTCGGGGGGGGGCAGCGGTCGCCATCGCCACGACCGGGGGAGCGGCTTTTCCCGGCCGTGGCGGCGAGGGGATCGCCCGCTGTGGTCCGAGTGGATCAGCCGGTGCCGTCTTCGCCGAAGAGGCTTTCTTGCGTCGGGCCCAGAGATAGTGGCTCCTGAGGGCTTGCAGGGGCGTTCGATTCGCGCAGCGCCTGGCGTAGGGCAGCCCGCAGCTTCGGCAACGGCTGCCGGGCGCCCAGTAGTTCGAGGAACTCCTGTGTCGACCAGGTGACGAGCAGCCCCTGCCGGGATAGGTAGAAACAGACCTTGTCCAGGCCATACTCGTCCTCGTAGTCGAGCAGCAGGTAGCCGGCGAGCTGGTGCACCTCTTTGCGGGAGCCGAAGCGCTCCGGGCGTGTGGTCGCTTTGCAGTCGATCAGATGGCCGTCGACGATGAAGTCGGCGTCGGCGCCTCCCACGTCGTTGCTGCCGCTGAAGACCGGAGCGCAGATCCGCTTGTCCTCGTGCCGCCGTGTCACCCAGCCCATCGCGTGATCAGCTGCGGCGAGTTCCATCTGCCGTGCGATGTCCTGGCTGGCGTAGGCGGGGACTTGGCCGAGCAAATCGTCCAGCATCGCATTCGCTCCCAGGTGCAGGAGCGGATTGCCGGGCCGCAGGCCGGCCCGCTTGACCTCTTCGAAATGCGAGGCGGCGAAGCACAGGCGGCCCAGGCGATCTTCGCTGGCGTGCGGGCGCGTCATGGCCCCGCCACACGCGGCCGTCTGCTCTTTGAGCTCGGACAGCAGTGCCTGGCCGATGCCGTGGACGGCCTGCCCCGCGAGAGGGGAGATCGCTTCTGCCACGTCGATGCCCGCGTACAGGACGCCGTCTAGCAGGGCGGCATCGATCGGGGAGCCGAAGGCGATGCGCAGGCGACGGTCGATGGCACGGCCCAGGCTGCGGTAATCGGGGTGTTGGGTGCACTCTGGGGTGACGGTGGACGGCCGGACTGGCAGCCGGCCGCGCATGCTGCCTGTGATACGCGAAGTCGCGGGCAGTGCCCCGTTCATGAAGAGCGACAGAGGAGAGTTCGGGTCGTTGAGTTCACTGGTGAGGCTCATGCGGAGCATCGTCGGACGCGGCACTGACAACCGACGCCAGGAGAATAGAACACTCCCGAACATGTGGACGCACGTGCGATTCGAGGAAGCGGGCGCCGTGACCCGGGCAGCCCGTTCTACGCCGACAGACGCAGCGACAGCGACCGGGGCGGTGCCGGAAGACGCCCGTCAGTCTTTCCCGTGCGGTCTCGGTGATGGGTGTCGCGTGATGTTCCTTGGGTGTGCGTCATAGGTTTTCACTGGTGCTGGGCTGGGCCGCTGATGCCGGGACCAGGGTGTCGTTCTGTCAGTGGAGGCTGGTGTCGTTCGGTGGGCGGGAGACTTGTCGATCCTGTGGGTGGGGTGGCGAAACGCCGGGTTGGGCTGTGTCGCGTCTGGCTACGCTCGGCGCATGCCGTCGTTTGCGGGTGATCTGCGTCATGGCGGCACCTCTATGAAGTGACCGGCACGGGAGCCCACTCTCAACCGCGTGAACTTCGAGCGGATCGACGTCCTGCCTGGTCCCGACTTTAGCCATCTGGCTGCGTGAGTACCCAGTTGCGGTGGGCGGCTGGGCGTTGGTGAACTGTCCGCGCGCGCTGTGCCACTTCCCCCCTTGTCGACGGCTGGCCCGCTCGCTGTGGGTAGGTCCCGATCGATTGCCCGATGCAACATTGACAGCGGCGGCGATTGAGGGGATGTCCGTGGTGTCGGCCGCCTGTTGCATCGCTCAGCGTGGACCAGTGAGGCGTGGCGCTCCCGTCTCACAGCGCCAGCAGCCGCCGCATGTGGGCGGTGTCAGCGTGCTGCCACATCGATCGGGTACGCCAGTACCTCTCCCGCCAGGGCGACCTGATCGCCCGGAATGCAGCCGACTTCCTGCGGCGGTTCGGCGCGAGCGCCGCTCTGCCGCAACTGCCCGTACAACTGTGCTGGCACTTGCACGAGGCAGCCCGCCGCTGAAAGTCACGGCCGATGACAGGCCGACTGGGTGCCGGCGCTCAGTCCTTCAACCATCGTTCATCCGGGCGCGTCGGCGGGAAGGTTGCCGGCCACCTGTGGCTCTTCCGCGAAGGTGCAGGGCATGGACGGTTGGTTGTCGCGGCGCGGGGCGTGGTCGAAGGACCGATGGTCGGTGTCGCTTGAGTCCCGAGCAGAGCGCGGCGGTTCTGCGAAAGCGTTGCTTGGGCTCTCTCTTCGACTTCCCCAGCCTGCCCATCCGGCTGGATGGTGTGATCTGGCAGTCGAACGGCGAGCTGCCCGTCGACGTGGACTACCTCGCGGGCGTCGACCGGGACATGAACCGGGCTGGGTTGCGCCTACTGGGCTGGACGCTCGCTGGTCGGTGGCCTGAGTAACACAGGCGACTTCCCGTGGACCAGAAGCGGTACTAGGTCGTTGCGGAGCGTCTGCGTACAGCGTTGGAAGCCCGGCCGGTCACCGTCGATAAGAACTGACCTGCGAGGTTGCCGTCGGTTGACCCATGCTCTGTCTCTGCCATCGCCGTGAAGCCCCTGGTAAGGCAGCGGCACACCGGTCTCGGTCGGCAAGGTTTCGGTCACTGCGTGCGAGGCAGCAGCTCGAGGAGCAGGTGACGCACCTTCAGCAGAAGGTCAGCGCTCGCCACACGGAGGTGTTGAAGCACGATGTCGGCTACCCGCAGCCGTCGCCGTTCTTGGACGTGCCATCCGGCGGCGTGGCGGCTTCGGTGCCCACGCTCTCGTCGTCCTGGCGGCCCGCCGCAAAAGCTGGAACCGGGGATTCGTCGGTGTGCGGCCAGACTCGCTGAGATCATGACAGGAGGGTCAGTTCAGATCACGGCATGGCGGTAGGGGTGGGGACGTGAGAAAGACCGCGGGCTGGGTCGCCGCGGTGTCGCGCAATTGCTCGGCGTCGCCCTCAAAGCAGATGCAGCTGAGCGGCAGCCCGAGTATGTCATCCGCCGCTTCGTAATAACTTCGGGAGAGGCCGGGGCGCACCTGCGTCGCATCCTTTTCCATTCCCGGAACCTGCGATCCCTGACCCGGGTATGTGGTGGTGATTCGTTTCATGGCCCAACTTGCTACCACCCCTCCCATATGGGAGGAAATCATTGAATCCTGACGATGTATTTTCCATGTCATTACCCGAGCTGTTGATTCTGCATTATGCCGGCGGTTCGGCAATCGCCTACCGGAAACTCGGGAATCAGCTCCGAGGGAAATTCCGCGTACTCATGCTCGACCTTCTCGGCCGGGGAGCCACCTACGGCCAGAAAGTGTGCCGGAGCGTGCGGGAGGCCGTCGGGTTCTGCCTCGACGCCCTCGATGAGCAAGGTGTCGTGCCCAACGCCGTCTTCGGACGCAGCATGGGTGCCCTGATCGCCTTCGAGCTTGCCTCCGAGCTGGAGCGACGTGGCGCCCCGGTCACCTGGGCTGGGTCTGTCCGCCGCGCGTCCGCCCGGATTTCGCACCCCGCGCAGATTCGGCGAGACCTGTGGAACGGCGCACAGCTCCTCGACTTCGTTCGAGACCTTGGCGGAACGTCCGAGGAACTGCTCGAAAACCCGAACTACGTCGATTACCTGTTGGAAGTAATACGCTCCGACCTGGAACTCGTCGATACATATGTGTATGACGCCGAAACCCCGCTGGACACGCCAGCGGAGGTCTGTCAAGGCCGCGATACCCCGGTCCTTGGCGGGATCGAGGTCGGCCATTGGAAACAGTGCTTCCGTCATTCGGTGACCGGTCGTTCATGGCCCGGCGGTTATTTCTATCTGTACGGTTCGGAAGGAGAAGTGGCGAACGCCATAACGACATCATTCGATCGGGCGCTGGAGCGGAAAGCAGGGGCGCCGCAGCAGGAAGCAAGCGGGCCGAACCGACAGGAAAACTCATGACCGTAACTATCATGACCAAACGGCAGCAGAGCCCTTTCGCTAGGATCGCGAAGACCGCGCTGCCGCTCTATCTCACAATGGTCGCGTCCTCCGCTGGAGCCCTGGTGGACGCTGCCCTGCTCGGCAGACATGCGACCTCCTCGCTCGCCGCGTTCGCCGTCACTATCGCCGTCTACAGCCCGGCCACTGCCACGGTCACCGGAGCCCTGCGCGGCGTCATGCCGTTTGTCAGCCAGCACGAGGACGATCCCGAAGGCATGGCCTTGCTGGTCCGCAACGGAATGTGGCTGGGGTTCATCGTCGGTCTGCTTGGTGCCCTTGCCGTGGCCGGTGTGTCAGTCATCGGACGCGCGACCGGCGTTCCCGACTCCACCCTCGACCATCTCGGGGCGTTCCCCTACCTGTTGGTCTTTGCCGTGCTGTCGACGTCGGTGGGTGCCTCCGCGATCTCCGTCCTGGTGGCCCTCGGGCGGGGCAAGCTCGTTATGCGGGCCGGACTCGTCGGCACCGCCGTCGCCGTGCTGCTGTCGATCGGGCTCATCACGGGCGCCGGGCCCCTGCCGGCCCTGGGGTTGAACGGAGCCGGCATCGCCATGCTGACGTCCAGCCTCGTCACCACCATCCGGGTCCAACTCGCCCTGCACCGCCTTCCAGCGCTGGCTGACCAATCACTGCGCCCCGGACGCCCCGACCTGCCGCAGGTGTTCCGGCTCGCCAGGGTGGGCATTCCGCTCGCCGGAACTGTGCTCATCAAGTTCGTGGTCCTCGGCGTGCTGACGTTCGCCGCTGCCCGACTCGGCACCGAACAGGCCGCCGTGCACGGGGTGTCGGAAAATCTGGTCAACCTCATCTACACGCTTGCCGTGGCGATCGGACAGGCGACCGTCCCCATCGTGGCGGGCGCGGCACGCGACGCCGACGTCGCCGGGACCCGGCGTAGCGTCATCGCCGGCGGCGGAGTCGCCCTGTGCGGCGTCGGCACCCTCGGTCTCCTCCTCCTGGTCTTCGGACACTGGATCGTCCCTCTTTTCAGCGATGACGCCGTCCTGCGGCCGCAGCTGGAGAATCAACTCCCGCTCGTCTGCGCCGTGGTGGTCACCGACGCCCTGCAGGCGATCGCCGGCTTCGGCATGCTCGGACTGAAGCGGACCTTCCCGAGCCTGGTCTCCACCGCTGCCTCCTTCGGCCTGTTGTGCCTAAGTGCGGTCCCGGTGGCCGACGCAGGCGGGCTCACCGCCCTGTGGTCCGCCCTTATCTGCGCGAACGTCCTGCAAGCGGTCACCAAGGCTGTCATCTTCCACCGGCACAGTGCGCGTCTCGCCGCCGGGCAGCCCGGCCTCGCCACCTGATGTCCCTTCTCGCTCCGACCGGAAGTGATCCTCATGAGTGCTAGCCAAACCTCTCGCACGGTTCGCGTCGAGAACGTCCTCGCGCGCGACTACGACCGGGCGCGTGAGGCTGCCCGCCTGTTGGCCGCGCAGATCGCCCCGGGGCGCCCTGGCTTCGAGCCGGACTTCGAACTCCCGCCGATGACCGAGGATCTGCGCCACTACCTGGCCGTATCCGACGTGTCGGTCCATGAACTCGACGACTACCAGGGGCACTCGCTGACCCTGCTGAACATGATGGGCAACCCGGGCACGCGGACCACTGTGAGTTCTCATTGTTGTTGTGGCAGTGAGGTCGGCCTGAACTGCGAGTGTGAATGTTCGTTGCTGTGGCAGTGGGTTCTGGCGTGATGGATGGTCTGCTAGCCAGCATGTTCAGTGGTGGGAACTACTGGATCTCTGAAGCTTTGCGGGTGCGTGCGCTGCCTGCGGCCCCGAACGGGTCTGAGACCGTGCCCGCGCGGGACGATGAGCCGCGCATCCTGCCCTCCATCCCCGGCGGCGAAGCGGGCGACGCCTGGTTCACCCACACCAAGAACCTGGCCTCGACTCGCCCCAACTTCACCCAGCAGGCCCGTTCCACAGTCTTCCTGGACACCAACACCGGCGTCTTGGTCCACCGCAACGAGACTCACCACCTCGATCTCGGCACCAGAGCGGCCGTCGAGATCCTCACTGCCGTCTTCCACGCTGTCCCCGATGGGGCGGAGCGCATCTACATGACCGCCGGTGACCCCTGGCACCGCGACGCGGACCGCCACCCGTATCTGCGGGACGCCGTGGCCGCCTGGCTGAACGCCCCCACGCCGGGCTGGCGCACCGACACCGGCCGCGGCCGCGACAAGATGGCCGGCCACTTCGTCCACGCACGCCACCCCGTCGCCCCTTACTAGCGCGACGACAGCGACCACCACGTCGAGATCCGCTCCGTGGGGGAGTGGTTCGACTTCCAGGACAGCAACAGCCCTGCCACTGCCCGCGACGCGTTCGTCCTGCTGTGGCAGGCCCTGCGCCGCCACTGGGACGACGCCGTGATCATGGGATCGCCGTCCCAGACCGGCCGCGACCTGTGGACCTGCACCATCCCCGCCCGCGGCCAGCACGCCGAGGGCTACCCCGTCCTGTCCGAGGAACTGCGCGGCCTGCTCCACGCCACCGCAGGCCAGGGCCGCAACGAACTGATCACCCCACCCCGCGTGCCCGACTGGCTGCCCCACCTTGTCGAGTACGACCGCACCTTCGCCTAGGCCAAACACACCTGGAAATCCCCGGTCGGCACCCCCTGCCGCATCACCGCCCGGCAGTTCGCCGCCTGGTCCGAGAAGGAACAGACCCGCGCCCTGTACGGCTGCGGCCACTGGCACCTGCGCGTCACCGTCCCCGACACCTGGGACCGCGTCGGCGTCCTGCCGGCCCCCGCACCCGGCGACCGCGCCTGGCACTACCCCGGCACCACCTTCACCACCTGGGCCGGAGGCCCCGAAATCCATACCGCACTCACCAACTGCCTCACCCCGTGGAGGACCGAAATCCTCGACGGCATCCTGTTCGAGGACGGCAAACCCCTCGACGACTGGGCCAAGAAACTGAAAGAAGCCTGGTCCAACCTCAGCGCCCAGGCCCACTTCCAGCAGGACGCCCGCCAGGCCCGCGCCGCCCACCTCGCTGCTGCTGTCCGCGCGATCCTGCTGTACGGGATCGGCTCCTTCGCCCAACGCCCCC
>NZ_JBEXEP010000014.1:0-129694 GCF_040606315.1 Streptomyces sp. NPDC005438 | reverse complement strand
CGTTGACTTTTGGCACGCTGTTGAGTTCTCAAGAAACGGACGCTACCTTCAAAAACCCTTCCAGGCTCTCTCCGGGCGTTTCCCTTTCGGTGTTCCCACCTTATCAGAAACATTTCCCTGTGTTTTCCGGGGGTCTGTTCCCTGCGCGCACTCCGTGAAGGTTGCCTTCCCGGCGGTCCGCTGCGGTGAGGGTTGTAAACGTAGTAGAGCCGAGCGCCTGGATGCAAATCGAGGCGCTCGGCTGCCCGTTGGGGTCAGACCTCGACGACGACGGGGAGGATCATCGGGCGTCGGCGGTAGGTGTCGGAGACCCACTTGCCAACGGCCCTGCGGACGAGTTGCTGCAGCTGGTGCGGCTCCGCGACGCCGTTCTCGGCGGACCGGGCCAGGGCCTCGTCGATCTTGGGGATCACCGCGTCGAAGGCGCCGTCATCGATGCCCGAGCCACGGGACTGGATGTGGGGACCTGCAGCGATCTTGCCCGTACTGGTGTCGACGACCACGAACACCGAGATGATCCCCTCGTCCCCGAGGATGCGCCGGTCCTTCAGGGAGGACTCCGTCACGTCGCCGACGGAGAGCCCGTCCACGTAGACGTAGCCCGCCTGGACCTTCCCGACGATGCGTGCCTTTCCGTCGACCAGGTCCACCACCACACCGTCCTCGGCGATGACGATGTGGTCCTTGGGGATGCCCGTCAACGCCCCCAACTCGGCGTTGGCGCGTAGGTGGCGCCACTCGCCGTGGACCGGCATCAGGTTCCTCGGCTGGCAGATGTTGTAGAAGTACAGCAGTTCGCCGGCCGAGGAGTGGCCCGAGACGTGGACCTTGGCGTTGCCCTTGTGCACCACGTTGGCGCCCCAGCGGGTGAGCCCGTTGATGACGCGGTACACGGCGTTCTCGTTACCCGGGATCAGCGAGGAGGCGAGGATGACGGTGTCACCGTCAACGATTCGGATCTGGTGGTCCCGGTTGGCCATGCGGGAGAGCGCGGCCATGGGTTCGCCCTGGGACCCCGTGCAGACCAGGACGACCTCCTCCTCGGGGAGATCGTCCAGTGCCTTCACGTCCACGACCAGGCCGCCGGGGACCCGGAGGTAGCCGAGGTCCCGGGCGATGCCCATGTTGCGGACCATCGAACGGCCGACGAAGGCCACCCTCCGCCCGTACTCGTGGGCGGCGTCGAGGATCTGTTGGATCCGGTGGACGTGACTGGCGAAGCTCGCCACGATGATCCGCCGCTGAGCCGAGGCGAAGACCTGGCGCAGCACGGTAGAGATGTCCCGCTCGGGCGGGACGAAGCCGGGGACCTCGGCGTTGGTGGAGTCGGACAGCAGCAGGTCGATGCCCTCCTCTCCCAGACGGGAGAAGGCCCTCAGGTCGGTGAGGCGGCCGTCCAGGGGCAGCTGGTCCATCTTGAAGTCGCCGGTGTGGACGACCATGCCGGCCGGGGTCCGTACGGCGACGGCGAGGGCGTCGGGGATGGAGTGGTTGACGGCCACGAACTCGCAGTCGAAGGGACCGATGCGTTCCCGGCGTCCCTCCTCCACCTCCAGGATGTAGGGCCGGATCCGGTGTTCCTGGAGCTTGGCCTCGATCAGCGCGAGGGTCAGCTTGGAGCCGATCAGCGGGATGTCCGGCTTCTCGCGGAGCAGGAACGGGACTCCCCCGATGTGGTCCTCGTGACCGTGGGTCAGGACGATGCCGTCGATGTCGTCGAGGCGGTCACGGATCGAGGTGAAGTCCGGGAGGATCAGGTCGATTCCCGGTTGCTCCTCCTCGGGAAACAGCACCCCGCAGTCGACGATCAGCAACCGACCGCCGTACTCGAAGACTGTCATGTTGCGGCCGATCTCGCCCAGCCCCCCGAGCGGGGTGACGCGCAGGCCTCCCTCTGGCAGTGGGGGCGGCGGGCCGAGTTCGGGATGGGGATGACTCAAAGGACTCTCCTCACCAAGCGCGCCACGCACCCCAGGGGCACGTGGCGCGGGCGATTTGCGTGTAGTTGTGTTCGTACCTATGAAGTTGTGAAGTCTGGCTTCTAGAGGTGGACGCCACCGGCCGCGAGATCACGCCTGAGCTGCTCGGTCTCCTCAGGAGACAGCTCGACGAGCGGCAACCGGAGAGGGCCACTGGGGAGGCCCAGGATGCCGAGGGCGGCCTTGGTGGTGATCACTCCCTGAGTGCGGAACATCCCGGTGAACACCGGCAGCAGCTGCTGGTGGATCTCGGTCGCCTTGACCACGTCACCACTGACGTGCGCCTCCAACATCGCGCGCAGCTCCGGCGTCACCAGGTGACCGACCACCGAGACGTACCCGACGGCTCCGACGGACAGCAGCGGGAGGTTCAGCATGTCGTCACCGCTGTACCAGGCGAGGCCGCTGGTGGCGATGGCCCAGCTCGCCCGGCCGAGGTCGCCCTTGGCGTCCTTGTTGGCCACGATGCGCGGATGCTCCGCCAGCCGGACCAGGGTCTCGGTGTTGATGGGCACACCGCTGCGGCCCGGGATGTCGTACAGCATCACCGGCAGGTCGGTGGCGTCCGCGATCGCGGTGAAGTGCCGCAGCAGGCCCTCCTGGGGAGGCTTGCTGTAGTACGGGGTGACCGCGAGGATGCCGTGCGCGCCGGCGTCGGCCGCAGCTCGGGCCATCTCCAGGCTGTGCGCGGTGTCGTTGGTGCTTCCCCCGGCGACCACGTGTGCGCGATCACCCACCGCTTCGACCACCGCACGCACCAGCGTGGCTTTCTCCACGTCGCTGGTGGTGGGGGACTCTCCGGTGGTGCCGTTGATGATGAGGCCATCGTTTCCGGCGTCGACCAGATGGGTGGCGAGCTGCTGCGCGCCTTCGACATCGAGGGTGCCGTCCTTGGTGAACGGCGTGACCATCGCGGTGAGGACCCGCCCAAAGGGCGTCTGCGGTGTGGAGGTCGGAGCCATGGGACCCACGCTACTCGCAACTGGGGGCACAAGCCCCCCTTGGGGCAGTTCAACGAAGGCTTCGGTACCGCTCGCTCGGGGGTTCAAGCGGTACCGAAGCCGTCACTTCACCCTAGATGACATTCGCGAAATGCCGCAATACGGACACCTGCTGTGCCCCTCGCCACTCCGCCGTCGGCGCCGCTCAGGGGGCGACCCGCCCGTTCGCGTTGAACGCCGCATGGGTGAGAGGCATCAACTGGGCCCAGTGGGCTTCCAGTTTCTCCGCGACCATCTCGATCTCCCGCTGGGGGAAGGACGGAACGCTGGCCATCTCGTGCTGGGTGCGCAGCCCCAGGAAGTGCATCAGCGAACGGGCGTTGCAGGTGGCGTACATCGAGGAGTAGAGCCCCACCGGCAGGACCGCGCGGGCCACCTCCCGGGCGACGCCGGCCTCCAGCATCCGCTGGTAGGCCTCGTAGGACTGCTGGTAGGAGTCCTCCATCGCCCCGGCCACCAGTTCCTGCTGGGAGGCGGTGCCCTCGACGAACTCGTACTTCCCCGGACGGCCCTGCTGCACCAGCTTGCGGGAGGCGTCGGGGACGTAGAAGACCGGGCGCAGCTGCCGGTAGCGGCCGGACTCCTCGTTGTAGGACCAACCGACCCGGTGCCTGTGGAACTCGCGGAACACGAACAGCGGCGCGCTGACCAGGAAGGTCATGGAGTTGTGCTCGAAGGGGCTGCCGTGCCGGTCACGCATCAGGAAGTTGATCAACCCCTTGGAGCGCTCGGGGTCCTTGCTCAGTTCGTCGAGTGACTGCTCCCCCGCCGTGGATACCCGGGCGGCCCACAGCACGTCGGTGTCCGAGGCGGTGTGCTTCACCAACTCGACGGTGACGTCGCTGCGGAAGCGGGGCTTGGAGTCGGATGTGTCGGTCACCAGGTCTTTCCTTCCAGGGCGCTGTCCGGGCGCCATTCAGACTACGGCGCCCGGACGGCCTCACCGACCGCCCGGGGGAGGCGGGCCACCGGGCACAGGGCAGAACAGCGATACCGAACCGCAATACGACAAAGGGCACCGTGCGCACCAGGTGGACGTCTTACCCGTGGGCACAACAGAACGAAGGGGGAGGCACCAATGTACCGATCACGGGGAACCGACCGGGAACGCCGAGGAGGGCGCGCTCAGGCCGCGTTCGGTCAGGTTCTGCTGGGGCTGGTGATCGTCGCCGGACTGGTGGGTGCCGTGGTCCTGGGAATGCCCGCCCTCGACAGCCAGCGCACCCAGCCCGGCGACGCCCCGGCCGCCGCCGAGGGCCCCTGAGGACCCGGGCTTCGGCGTACCACGGGGTTGGCCGGCACCACCACGGTCGATAGCCTCACCGACCACGTGCAAGCAGCGTGTTGACGCGTCGACGGAACAGAGCGAGGACCCCGTGCGCCCGATCCGAGCATGGTTGGAAGGCTCCGCCTCCGCCCCGGCCGAGCAGGACATCGCCCCCGATCCCGAGCGGTGGCGGCGGCCGTACCGGCCCGGACCCTGGCGGGTGGCCATCGCGGCGGTGGTACTGCTGCTGGTGTCCTACGTGCTGTTCTCGGCCCTGGTGGTCGCTCTCGCCCGCTCCTGGGTCGGCGCCTCGGTCTGCCTGGCGCTCGCGGCCGTGATGGGGACCTTCGCCCTGCGGCTGCTGCGGGTGGGGGTGTGGGTCAGTACCCGGGGACTGCGACAGGCCTGGCTGCTGCGCACCGTCACCCTCGACTGGCCGCAGGTGATCCGGGCGCAGACGGTGCAGCAGCCGGTGAAGTGGTTGGGCCTGCCCCGTACGGTGCAGGGGCAGGCGGTTCTGGTCGTGGACGCCAGGACGGGCGAGGCACTGCGTCCGGTGCTCACCGACCACAACGCGGACTTCCTGGGCCGGCCCGAGGAGTTCAACCGGGCGGCCGACGTGGTGGAGGCCTGGGCGGCCGAGTACGCCCCGGGAGGGGCCGGAGCACAGGTGCCGGCCCAGTCCCGTACCCACTCGGGCCGTGCGGCCGGGGTGGGCGCGCGACGGTGACCGTGGTCAGGGGCTCGGGGGCTGTTCCCCGGCGCCGTCGGGCCGCTGGTCGTGCAGGGTGATCGCGCGTTGCATCGCCTTGCGGGCCCGGGGGGTGTCGCGGGCGTCCCGGTAGGCCACCGCGAGCCGGAACCACGTCTTCCAGTCGTTCGGGGCGCGCTCGGTCTCCTCCCGTCGGCGGGCGAACACCCGGTCCGCGGAGGCCCGGTCGACGCGACCGCTGGGGGTACGTTCCAGTTCGTCCACGGGCAGTTCGCCGTTCTCCTCCAGTTCCCGGGCCAGCCGTTCCGCGTCCCGTGCGAACCGCGTGGTCTGCCAGAGGAACCACACCCCGATCAGCGGCAGTACCAGCACGGCCACGCCGAAGGGCACCGTGAGGACGGTGCCCTCCCGGATCAGCAGCACTCCTCTGCTGCCGACCAGGACGAAGTAGACCACCAGCACGGCGGCCAGCGCGAAGTACACCAGCTTGTCGCGCACCGTCAGCCGTCCAGGGCGCTGCCGTCGTCGCCGTCGGCGGGGAACAGGAAGTGCTCCAGCCCGAAGGTCAGGCCGGGGGTGGAGGGCACCCGGCGTGCGCCCAGCAGAACGCCGGGCATGAAGGAGCTGCGGTGCGTGGAGTCGTGCCGGATGGTGAGCGTCTCGCCCTCTCCCCCGAACAGCACCTCCTGGTGGGCGACCAGGCCGCGCAGTCGGACCGAGTGGACGGGTACGTCGTCCACGCGGGCTCCCCGGGCACCGTCCAGGGCGGTGCTGGTGGCGTCGGGCTGCTCGGCGAGGCCGGCGTCCCGCCGTGCCCGGCCGACGAGGCCGGCGGTACGGGCGGCCGTACCGCTCGGGGCGTCGGCCTTGTCGGGGTGGTGCAGTTCCAGGATCTCGGCGGACTCGAAGAACCGGGCCGCCTGCTCCGCGAAGCGCATCATCAGCACCGCGCCGATACCGAAGTTGGGGGCGACCAGCACGCCGGTGTCCGGTGAGTCGGCCAGCCACCCGCGCAGTCGTTCCAGCCGTTCCTCGGTCCACCCCGTCGTACCCACCACTCCGTGGATCCCGTTACGGACGCAGAACTCCAGGTTGTCCATCACCGCGTCGGGGTGGGTGAGGTCGACCGCCACCTGGGCGTCGGCGGTGACGAGTTCCCCCAGGTCCTGTCCCCGGTCGACGGCGGCGACCAGTTCCATGTCCGGGGCGGCCTGGACGGCACGTACTGCCTCGGACCCCATCCTTCCGTGGGCACCGAGTACCGCGACACGCAACTCGCTCATGACTGCTCTCTCTTCGGGTGGGCCGTTGGGGGGCTGGTTCGGGTGGTCGGCGGGCCTACGGGGCTGGCGTCGCGTCCCACCGGGGACGGCGGGCGGCGTCGGTCGCCGGCCACCGCGTCGGACCGCTCCTCCATGATCCGGGAAGGGACTCCTAGCTGACGGCTTCCTGCACCTGGGCGACCTGGCGGTCGTTCAACGGTCCGACGACCGCCAGGGAGGGTGGCTGGGAGAGGATCTCCGCGGCGACGGTGCGGACCTCCTGCGCGGTCACCGAGGCGATACGGGTGAGCATCTCGTCGGTGGACAGTTGCCGTCCCCAGCACAGTTCGCTCTTGCCGAGCCGGTGCATCAGCGCGCCGGTGTCCTCCAGGCCCAGCACGGTGGAGCCGGACAACTGGCCGACGGCGCGGCGCAGTTCGTCCTCGCCCAACCCCTTGTCGGCCACCTGGCCCAACTGGTCACGGCAGATCCTGACCACCTCGGTCACCTGGCCGGGGCGGCATCCGGCGTAGACGCCGAAGAAGCCGCAGTCGGCGTACCCCGAGGTGTAGGCGTAGGTGCTGTAGGCCAGGCCGCGCCGTTCCCGGATCTCCTGGAACAGCCGGGAACTCATGCCGCCGCCGAGCGCGGCGGACAGTACGCCCAGGGCCCAGCGCCGCTCGTCATGCCGGGACAGGCCCGGCATTCCGAGGACCAGGTGGGCCTGCTCGGTGGGCCGCTCGGTCACGCTCAGGGCCCCGGCGGTGTCCAGCCGCAGGCTGCCGTCGCGGGGGACGGAGGGCCTGGCGGCGGTGTCCCGCAGGGCGCCGGCGGTGTCGAAGGCCTCCCGGACCAGTCGTACGACCTCGTCGTGGTCGAGGTTGCCGGCGGCGGTGACCACCAGTTGGCTGGGGGTGTAGTGCTCGCGGTAGAAGCGGGCGACGCTGTCGCGGGTGAGGCCGTTGACGGTCTCCACGGTGCCCAACACCGGTCGGCCCAGGGGGCTGTCGCCGAACAGGGCGTGGGCGAAGTAGTCGTGGACGCAGTCGCTGGGGTCGTCCTCGGTGAGGGCGATCTCCTCCAGGATGACGCCCCGCTCGGCCTCCACCTCGGCGGCGTCGATCACCGAACTGGTGAGCATGTCGCTGACCACGTCGATGGCCAGCGGCAGGTCACTGTCCAGGACCCGGGCGTAGTAGCAGGTGAACTCCTTGGCGGTGAAGGCGTTCATCTCCCCGCCGACCGCGTCGACGGCCGCCGAGATGTCCAGGGTGCTCCGCCGCTCGGTGCCCTTGAAGAGCAGGTGCTCCAGGTAGTGGGTGGCGCCGTTCAGCTCGGGTGTCTCGTCCCGGGAACCCACCCGGGCCCAGATCCCGAAGGTCACCGAACGCACCGTGGGCACCGCCTCGGTGAGCACTCGCAAGCCGCCGGGCAGCACCGTCCTGCGTACCGTGCCGGGGGAATCGGGATGGGCGACGGCCCGCCCCTCCGTGTGGGAGGGGCGGGCCGTCGGACCGGTCTCGCGCGTCACTTGCCGGCGTCGTCCTTCTCGTCGGCGTCCTCGCCTTCCTCTTCCTCCAGTACGGGGATGAGGGAGAGCTTGCCACGCTGGTCGATCTCGGCGATCTCGACCTGGACCTTCTGGCCCACGCCGAGGACGTCCTCCACGTTCTCCACGCGCTTGCCTCCGGCCAGCTTGCGGATCTGCGAGATGTGCAGCAGTCCGTCCTTGCCGGGCAGCAGCGACACGAAGGCGCCGAAGGTGGTGGTCTTCACCACCGTGCCGAGGTAACGCTCACCGACCTCGGGCATCGTCGGGTTGGCGATGCCGTTGATGGTGTTCCGCGCGGCCTCGGCGGCCGAGCCCTCAGCGGCACCGATGTAGATGGTGCCGTCGTCCTCGACGGTGATGTCGGCGCCGGTGTCCTCCTGGATCTGGTTGATCATCTTGCCCTTGGGGCCGATGACCTCACCGATCTTGTCCACGGGGATCTTCACGGTGATGATCCTCGGGGCGTTCGGGGACATCTCGTCCGGGACGTCGATGGCCTCGTTCATCACGTCCAGGATGTGCAGCCGCGCGTCCCTCGCCTGCTTGAGCGCCGCCGCCAGCACGGAGGCGGGGATGCCGTCCAGCTTGGTGTCGAGCTGCAGGGCGGTGACGAACTGCTTGGTGCCGGCCACCTTGAAGTCCATGTCACCGAAGGCGTCTTCGGCACCGAGGATGTCGGTGAGCGTCACGTAGTGGGTCTCGCCCTCGATCTCCTGGGAGATCAGGCCCATGGCGATGCCGGCGACCGGGGCCTTGAGGGGCACACCGGCGTTCAGCAGCGACATGGTGGAGGCGCAGACGGAGCCCATGGAGGTGGAGCCGTTGGAGCTGAGCGCCTCGGAGACCTGGCGGATCGCGTAGGGGAACTCCTCGCGGCTGGGGAGCACCGGCACCAGGGCGCGCTCGGCGAGGGCGCCGTGGCCGATCTCGCGGCGCTTGGGGGAGCCCACCCGGCCGGTCTCACCGGTGGAGTAGGGCGGGAAGTTGTAGTTGTGCATGTAGCGCTTGCGGGTCACCGGCGAGAGGGTGTCCAGCATCTGCTCCATGCGCAGCATGTTGAGGGTGGTGACGCCCAGGATCTGGGTCTCGCCACGCTCGAACAGGGCGGAGCCGTGCACCCGCGGGATGGCCTCGACCTCGGCGGCCAGCGTACGGATGTCGGTGACACCCCGGCCGTCGATGCGCTTCTTCTCCTTGATGACCCGCTCGCGGACCAGGGTCTTGGTGAGCGAGCGGTAGGCGGCGGAGATCTCCTTCTCGCGCCCCTCGAACTGCGGGAGCAGCTTCTCGGCGGCCAGACCCTTGACCCGGTCCAGCTCGGACTCGCGCTCCTGCTTGCCGGCGATGGTCAGCGCCTGGGCCAGCTCGTCACGGACCGCGGCGGTGAGCGCCTCCAGCACGTCCTCCTGGTAGTCCAGGAAGACCGGGAACTCGCCGGTGGGCTTCGCGGCCTTGGCGGCGAGGTCGGCCTGCGCGCGGCACAGGACCTTGATGAACGGCTTGGCGGCCTCCAGGCCGGCCGCGACGACCTCCTCGGTCGGCGCCTCGGCGCCGCCCTTGACCAGCTCGACGGTCCGCTCGGTGGCCTCGGCCTCCACCATCATCACCGCGACGTCACCGTCGGGGAGGACACGACCGGCGACGACCATGTCGAAGACGGCGTCCTCCAGCTCGGTGTGGGTGGGGAAGGCGACCCACTGTCCGCTGATCAGCGCCACGCGGGTGCCGCCGATGGGGCCGGAGAAGGGCAGGCCGGCCAGCTGGGTGGAGCAGGAGGCGGCGTTGATGGCGACCACGTCGTAGAGGTGGTCGGGGTTGAGCGCCATGATCGTCTCGACGATCTGGATCTCGTTCCGCAGGCCCTTCTTGAACGAGGGGCGCAGCGGCCGGTCGATGAGCCGGCAGGTGAGGATGGCGTCCTCGGAGGGGCGGCCCTCACGGCGGAAGAAGGAGCCGGGGATCTTGCCGGCGGAGTACATCCGCTCCTCGACGTCCACGGTCAGCGGGAAGAAGTCCAGCTGGTCCTTGGGGTTCTTGGAGGCGGTGGTGGCCGACAGCACCATGGTGTCGTCGTCCAGGTAGGCAACCGCCGAACCGGCCGCCTGCCTGGCAAGCCGACCGGTCTCGAAGCGGATCGTGCGGGTGCCGAAGGAACCGTTGTCGATCACGGCTTCGGCGTAGTGGGTCTCGTTCTCCACTAGGAATATCTCCTCGTCTGTGCCCGCCCCATGGCGGGCCTCGTCTGCCGGGGAGCGTTCCAAAGCGCGGGCCGGTCTTCGATCGAAGCACCCGGTCGGTGATTCCGGGGGCCACTACCGAGGACCGGCGTCGGGGACGCTCCTCGGGGTTTCTCGCTTACTGCTTACCGCAGTGGGCTGTCGGGGACCAGCCTACAAAGGTCGCGGCTTCCACGATCCCCGTTCACCCACGACAAGGCAAAGGGAGCGGTCCCGTGGGCGGGAACCGCTCCCCTGGGCGACGTCTTATCGGGCGCCGGCCGCACCCCGGCGGATGCCGAGACGCTCCACCAGCGCACGGAAGCGCGTGATGTCCTTCTTGGCCAGGTACTGCAGCAGGCGGCGGCGCTGGCCGACCAGCAGCAGCAGACCCCGGCGGGAGTGGTGGTCGTGCTTGTGGGTCTTCAGGTGCTCGGTGAGGTCCGAGATCCGCCGGGACAGCAGCGCGACCTGCACCTCGGGGGAGCCGGTGTCACCCTCCTTGGTGGCGAACTCGGAGATGATCTGCTTCTTGGTCGCGGCGTCGAGCGATGACACGTGAACTCCTCGGTGGTTGGACTCCTGAGCGCCCCTGGTCTGCTTCACAGGGGAAACTTCGGCCACTCAGCAGGCGGAGCCAGCCTACCAGCGGAGGAACACGCCCTTTACCACGGGTACCGAGCAGGTCACCGTGCCGGGCGGGGCCTCAGCCGGTGAGGCTCCGCGCCGAGGTGTAGACGTCCAGTACGGCGAGGGTGAGCGGGACCAGGGTCAGCAGGACGAAGCTCTCGAACAGTTCCATGAAGCGCGCCCAGAACGGGGTGACTCCCTTACGGGGGACCAGCAGCCCGATCGCGGTGGCGACCGCCGCGAAGGCGGCGATCGCGGCGGACAGCCACAGGATCCGCAGGTTGGCTCCGGTGGTGTCACCGGCCAGCAGGTCCCGTACCAGCCCGGCGGGCGGGCTGAGGGCCAGCCCCACGCCCAGCAGCCCCAGGGAGACCAGCCCGGCGACCAGGGCGCAGGTGACCTGTGAGGTGTAGCGGAAGAGTCGGGCGCGCAGCATCATCGCCAACCCGCTGGCCAGGGCGAGCAGTTGGGCCCAGACATGGTGGGAGAAGCTGAGCACGGCCACCGAGACGACCAGCACGGTGGCGCATCCGCCCACCAGGCCGACCATCATCTCGTGGCCGCGTCGGGCCTGTTCGGCGATGCGCTCGGCGTCGATGGCGCCCTGTGCCTCGGGGGTGGCGTCCGGGTCGTCGAACTGGGTGGCCGAGGTCTGCGGCGGCGCGTAGCCGATGGGGAGGCGGGCGAAGCGTGAGGAAAGTCCGGGGAGAAAGGCGAGGAGTGCGACCGCGATCGGCGGGCACAGCGCGGCGAGTTCGACCGGGCGCAGGTCGGTGACGATGCCGAGGAACGACGCCAGGGTGCCGAAGGTCGAGGCGAAGCCGACCGCCACGAAGGGGCCGTCGCCCCGGGGGGTGACGACGATCAGTACGGCGGAGGCGACCATCACGGTCACGCAGCCCAGGAGGAACTGGAGCCGGCCGACGCCCTCGCCGGCGCCGAGTGGGAGCAGCCCGGAGCCGGCGATCATCAGGTGGGGCACCCCTCCGAGGCCGAGGGCCACGGCGGAGGCGCGGTCCTCGTAGACCCGGGCGCGTACACAGGCGAGGGCGGTCAGCAGCACCCCGGCGACGGCGGCGATGACGCCAGGCAGGGCGTGCATGTCGTGGCGTACCGGGTCGGCGTACCAGAGGACGAAAGCGAGGGTGAGCAGGAGCACCCCGCCGGCGGTGAGTCCGGCGGCGCGCATCAGGGCGTCGCTCCACAGCCGGCGGTCGCGGACCACGGCGGAGGCGACGGCGTCGGAGACGTCGTCGTAGACGGCGGGCGGGAGGGACTCGGAGAACGGCCGGAGGCTCAACACCTCGCCGTCCAGGATGCGTTGGGCCAGCAGGGAGCGGGCGCCGTCCAGGACGGTGCCGTCCCGGCGCACCAGGTGGTAGCCGACGGGACCGCCCTCGACGGGTGCCTGCCCACTGAGGCGCAGGATCTCGGGGTGGATGTCGGCGACCGGTACGTCCTCGGGAAGCGCGACGTCGACGCGGCTGTCGGGCGCGACGATGGTGACCCGGCAGAAGCCGGTAGCCGAGCCGGTGGCGACCGTGGTGGCCGTCGTACTCACCTGGGAATCCCCCTCGCTTCTCACTTCGCGCGCTACAGCGGGCACAACCCCCGTAATGTGGCGGCCCGTTCGCTGTTGCGCATACGGCGGGCGACACCCTACCGCCCCGGTTGTCTCATCGTGCCAGTAGGATCACCGTGCGCGACGGGCGGCTCCCTCGCGCAGGCGCCCGCTGAGGCAATTCCTCATCCGTACGGAGTGATTGGTCCCCCGTGAGCCAGATCGTCGTGAAGCGTCCCCCTCGGGCCCTGCCTTCGGACGTACCCAGCGAGGCTGTCCAGATCGAACCGCCTCCCGAACTGCCGCGCGGCCAGCAGGAGGGGATCCTCCTCCAGGTCGCGCCCATGCTGGGCATGGGTGGCTCGGTCGTCTTCTTCTTCATGACGGACATCCCGTTCATGCGGATCATGGGCATGGTCATGGCCGCCTCCACGATCGCGATGATCGTCGCGATGGTGATACGCATTCGCAAGGGCACCCAGGGCGAGATGGCCCAGCTCCGGCGGGACTACCTCAAGTACCTCGCGCAGACCCGTCGTCGGGTCCGCAAGACGGCGCGGCAGCAGCGGGACGCGCAGTTCTACCTGCACCCCGCCCCCGAGCAGTTGTGGGCCCTGGTGGCCGAGGGCAGCAGGGTGTGGGAACGGCGAGTGGCCGACCCGGACTTCGGGCAGGTACGCATCGGGTTGGGGGCGCAGCGCCTGGCCACCGAGCTGGTGCCGCCGCAGACCGCCCCGGCCGACGAGTTGGAGCCGCTCACCGCCGGGGCGATGCATCAGTTCATCCAGACGCACAACACCCTCGACGGCCTGCCCATGGCCGTCTCCCTGCGGGCCTTCTACCACCTGACCGTCTCCGGTGACCGGGACGCGGTGCACTCCACGGTGCGGGCCATGGTGTGCTCCGTCGCCGCGCTGCACTCCCCCGACGACCTGGTCGTCGCCGTGGCGGCGGGCGGCGACGCCGCGGCGCGACGGTGGGAGTGGGCCAAGTGGTTGCCGCATCTACAGATGTCCCAGGACATCGACGGTGCCGGCAGCCGACGCCTGATCACCGGTGATGTACTGGAGTTGGAGGGGCTGCTGGGGGGACGTCTGGACGGGCGGCCCCGCTTCAACGCCGAGGCGCACCCGGTGGTGGAGCAGCCCCACGTGCTGGTGGTGCTGGACAACGCGCTGGTTCCCCCCGGGACGGTGCTGGGGTCCCCGGAGGGCCTGCAGGGCGTGACCGTGCTGGAGGTGACCCCCGGTGAGATGGACGACCCCCGGGGTGGGCTGTCGGTACGGGTGCTGCCCGGGCAGTTGGAGCTGAGGTCCGGGCGCGGCATGGTCTACGAGGGGGTGCCCGACGAGTTGTCCCCGGAGGCCGCCGAGGCTCTGGCCCGGCAGTTGGCGCCGTTGCGGATGGGCACCGGGGGCGAGGACGACGAACCCCTGCTGGCCAAGCTGGAGTTCACCGACCTGCTGAACCTGGGGGACGCGGCGTCGGTGGACGTACGCCGCACCTGGCGGCCCCGCTCGCTGGCCGAACGGCTGCGGGTGCCCATCGGGGTGGGTGAGGACGGTCAGCCGGTGATGCTGGACCTGAAGGAGGCGGCCCAGGACGGCATGGGGCCCCACGGTCTGTGTGTGGGTGCCACCGGTTCGGGAAAGTCGGAGCTGCTGCGCACCCTGGTGCTGGGGCTGGCGGTCACCCACTCCTCGGAGACCCTCAACTTCGTGCTGGCGGACTTCAAGGGCGGCGCCACCTTCGCGGGGATGTCGCAGATGCCCCACGTCGCCGCTGTGATCACCAACCTGGCGGACGACCTGACCCTGGTGGACCGCATGGGCGACTCCATCCGTGGTGAGCTCAACCGTCGCCAGCAGATGCTGCGGGACGCGGGCAACTACGCCAACATCCACGACTACGAGAAGGCCCGCGCCGCCGGCGCGCCGTTGGCGCCGATCGCCTCGTTGGTGCTGGTGATCGACGAGTTCAGCGAACTCCTCACCGCCAAGCCCGACTTCATCGACATGTTCATCCAGATCGGCCGGATCGGCCGCTCGCTCGGGGTGCACCTGCTGCTGGCCTCGCAGCGTCTGGAGGAGGGCCGGCTGCGCGGTCTGGAGACCTACCTGTCGTACCGCGTGGGGCTGCGCACCTTCTCGGCGGCGGAGTCCCGGGTGGCGTTGGGGGTGCCGGACGCCTACCACCTGCCCTCGGTCCCCGGTTCGGGGTACCTGAAGTTCGGCACGGACGAGATGACGCGGTTCAAGGCCGCCTACGTCTCGGGGGTGTACCGCGACGGCACCTCCCCGGACCCCGACCTCGCCGGACCCGCACCGATCAGCCGCCAGCCGGTGCTGTTCACCGCCGCACCGGTACCGGTGCGGCACACGAGCCCCGACGCCGCCGTCCCCACGCCACGCCAGCCCGACGACGACGCGCTGGCCGACACGGTGCTGGACGTGGTGGTACGGCGCCTGGAGGGGCAGGGCACCCCGGCCCACCAGGTGTGGCTGCCGCCCCTGGAGAAGGCCGCGCCCCTGGACGAGCTGCTCCCGGGGCTGACGGTCACCCCCGAGAGGGGCCTGACGGTGGAGGACGAGCGTCTGCACGGACGGCTCACGGTGCCCCTGGGGCAGGTGGACAAGCCCTTCGAGCAGCGGCGTGACCCCCTGTTCCGGGACTTCTCCGGCGCCGCCGGCCACATGCTGGTCATCGGCGCCCCGCAGTCCGGCAAGTCCACCCTGATACGGACCCTGGTCGCCTCCTTCGCCCTCACCCACACTCCCGCCGAAGTGCAGTTCTACGGGCTGGACTTCGGCGGCGGGGGCATGTCGGCCGTCTCCGAGCTGCCCCACGTCGGCGGGGTCGCCTCCCGCCTCGACCCCGAGCGGGTGCGTCGTACGGTCGCCGAGGTCTACGGGGTGCTCACGCGGCGGGAGGAGTACTTCCGGGCGCACAGCATCGACTCCATCACCACCTTCCGCCGTCGGCGCGCACGGGGGGAGATCACCGACCAGCCCTGGGGCGACGTCTTCCTGCTGATCGACGGCTGGGCCAACTTCCGCATGGAGTACGAGCACCTGGACCCGGTGGTCAACGACCTGGCGGCCCGGGGCCTGGGGTACGGCATCCACGTGGTGATCACCGTCTCTCGCAGCATGGAGGTACGGGCCGGGCTCAAGGACCAGTTGATGAACCGGCTGGAGCTGCGGCTGGGCGACACCATGGACTCGGAGTTCGACCGTCGGGTGGCGGCGAACGTTCCCGCCGGAGTCCCCGGGCGGGGCCAGACCCCCGAGCGCCTGCACTTCATGGGTGCCCTGCCCCGGTTGGACGGCAGCGCCGAGCAGGAGGACCTCTCCGAGGCCACGGCGCAGCTGTGCCGTACCGTCCGCCAGCACTGGTCCGGCCCGTCCGCGCCGTCGGTGCGGCTGCTGCCCCGGGAGTTGTCCGCCGACCAGTTGCCGGCCGGTGGCGGCCCGGAGCGGGGGGTGGCCTTCGGGATCGACGAGACCAACCTGGAGCCGGTGTTCGTGGACTTCGACACCGACCCGTTCTTCCTGGTGTTCGGTGACAGCGAGTCCGGCAAGACCAACGTGCTGCGGCTGTTGGCGAAGCAGATCGCCGAACGGTATCCAGAGGGCAGCGCGCAGATCGTGGTGGGTGACTACCGCCGAGCGCTGCTGGGCGAGATCCCGGAGTCGCACCTGCTGGAGTACGCGCCGATGGCCAACTCCCTGGAGGGGCACATGAAGGCGCTCGCGGACCTGATGCGCCGGCGTGCCCCGGCGGACGACGTCACCCCGGAACAGCTGCGGGACCGCAGCTGGTGGCAGGGGCCGAGGATCTTCATCATCATCGACGACTACGAACTGGTCGCCACCTCCAGCGGCAACCCCCTGTCCCACCTGGTCGAACACTTCCCGTTCGCCCGGGACATCGGGGTGCACTTCATCATCGCCCGCAGCGCGGCCGGCGCCTCGCGGACCATGTTCGAGCCGGTGATGCAGCGCATCAAGGAACTGGGCGCCCAGGGGCTGGTGTTGTCCGGGGACCCGGGCGAGGGGGACATCCTCGGCAACGTACGGGCCCGTCCCATGCCCCCGGGTCGGGGGCACTTCGTCTCGCGCCGACGGGGCGCGCCGCTGGTCCAGGTGGCCTGGTTGCCGCACCGGATCTGAGAACGGCGTACGGGGGTCCGCCTCGCCCCGGACAATGGGGACGCGAAGCGGCAGCACCCGGCACCGTGCCCGCTCAGTGCCACACAACGAACGCAGGAAGGACATCCATGGGGACGCAGCAGGAGAAGGACGAGCTGTACGCGATGGACATCTCCGACGCCGTCTGGGAGAGCGCTCCCGGAGGGCCGGAGGAGGAGAAGGTGGAGATCGCCCACCTGCCGGGCGGGGCGGTGGCCATGCGTAACTCCAAGGACCCCGACACCGTGCTGCGGTACACGGCGGCTGAGTGGCACGCGTTCGTCCTCGGTGTCAGGGACGGGGAGTTCGACATCGAGCCGTGAGCCGTACCGCCCGAGGGTCACCCGTCCGTGGGCGGCGACGTCGCGCCCCGAACTCGCGTCACCGCGGCGCGGCTTCGGGGCGTCAGCCCTCCCTGGTGGCCGGACGGGTCGGGGTACGCGGCGGAACGTGCGGACCGCCCGGTGCCGGTAGCGGCGTGGTCGGGGCGGAGCCACCGGGGGAACCATACGAAGGGGCTGTGTGCCAGCGGCGTGGAGACGCCCACTGGTACACAGCCCCTGTCAACGCGCGGGCGGCCGGGGGTGAGGACCCTCGGCCGGGAGCCCGACGCGGTCACCCTCCGAAGAGGCCGGCCGCCTTCTTGTCGGTGGCGCGGTAGTCACCGGAGGCGACCTTGAGTTCGGCGGCGATGCTCAGCAGAACGTTCTGCAGGTGGTCGGCCTTGAGGTCCCAGGTGTGCTGCACCTGCCGGTAGACGGTCTTGGCCTCGCCCTCCCACACGTCGTCCACCTGACGGATGGCCGCCTGGATGTCCTCCAGGTCCTTGCGCAGGTGCTTGGCCTCGGTCTGGATCTGCTGTGCCGCCTCCTCCAGGGAGGAGTAGGTGACGGTGAGCTGTGACGGATCGTGGGCCATGTGCCCTCCCTACGGGCGATGGTGAAGATGGGAAAACTGTCGGACGTGGCCGGGGCTCAGTAGCGGTCGAGCTTGGAGGCCAGGCTGCCCTGGGTGCTGGAGTCGCCGGCCGAGGTGTTGGAGGACAGTCCCCCGTCGACACTGATCCCGTTCATGCGCTGCAGCACGTCGTCGTCGGTGTTTCCGCTGAGGGTGCGGGTGTCGTGGATCGAGTTCTTGAACCCGTCCAGCATCTTCGCCAGGGCCTGCACGTCCTGGTTGATCATCATCTGCTTGTGGTTGAAGGCGCTGGCGCCGACACCCTGCCACCGGCCCTCCTGGGCGTCGATGACCCTCTGGAGGGTGGCCACCCGGGCGCGGAAGGCGTGGAACTTCGCCTCCAGTTCGCCCTCCAGCTTCTTCAGGCTGACACCATTTACCTTCTGCACAGCCATAACGGAGTCTCTCCTTCTCTCGTGGTGCCCCCGTACTCCGCCGGCACGCAGACACAAGTTGCGCGGTCCATCGAGCCGTGAACCGTGTGGGGCGGACGTGCTGGTTCCGCAGCGCGGCGTCTGCCCGCCACCTGCCGTCCCGGCCGGTCCACAGCGTCCTACGTCCGTGTGGTCCGCCCGCCCTTCCCCCGTACGATCCGATCGACGGCGTCACGACCAGTGACACCCTAGTCACGACCGGGGCCGGCGCCAACTGCCCTTTCCTCGTTGGGGACTTGACCCCTGAGATACGCAAGGGCAAACCCCCGGGAATCCTCCACCCCGCTCAGCCCCGGGCCTGGTCACGCCTCCGCCGTGGTGGTCCGGCTGCTACGTCGGCGCCAGTCACGGACCACCAGCGCTCCCCCGGCGATCACCGCCACCAGCACTCCCCCCGAGATCAGCGCGTAGGTGCCCAACCGCTCGTTGCGTTCCTGGGCCGTCTCGCCCTCGGCCAGTTCGATCCGGTCCGGGGGCTTCCCCTGGGCCAGCCCCTCGTGAGCCACGGGGTTGTCGATCGGGTGGCTGTCCTCGGTGAGCGCGCGGACCGGGTCCACCACGCCCCAGCCGACGTTGCGGTCCCGCCTGTCGACCGAGCGTTCAGCGGTCTGCATGATCTGGGCGGAGATGTGGTGTGGCCGCCATTTCGGGTGCTTGGCCGCCAGCAGGGCGGCCACACCGGCGACGTACGGGGCGGCGAAGCTGGTGCCGTTGTCCGGGCAGTGCCCGGAGATGGGGACGGTGGAGACCATGTCCACGCCCGGGGCCGCGACGTCGACGAAGTCGCCGGCCTGGGAGAACGGGGCGCGTTCGTTGTTGCGGTCGGAGGCGCCGACCGCCAGCACGTTCTCGTAGGCGGCCGGATAGGTCTTCTTGACCTGACCGCCCAGCCCGTCGTTGCCGGCTGAGGCGACGACCACGGTGCCCCGGGACACCGCGTGGTTGACGGCCTGTTCCAGTGCCGAATCGCTCTCCAGGGGACGTTCGGTGTCCTGGGAGATGTTGATGACGTCCACCCGCTGACTCACCGCGTAGCGGATGGCCCTGGCCAGGGAATCGGTGTCTCCGTTGCCGTTCTCGTCGTTCTGGATGATCGGGATGACGGTGGCCCGGGGAGCCAGCCCCACGAACCCGGTCCCGTCCATCTTGCGGGCCGCGATGATCCCCGCCACCTTGGTGCCGTGGCCCACCCGGTCGGAGGTGCCGTTCTTCCTGCCGCGTGGAGGCCGCTGACCGTACTTGTCCTTGGAGAGCTTGGCGGGCAGGTAGTTGGCCCCGTTCTTGGTGTCCACCGCTTTCCTCAACTGTGGGTTCCGGGGGTCGACACCGGTGTCGATCACGGCGACCCGGGCGCCCTCGCCCTTGGTCTCCCGCCACAGGTCGCTGAGCATCACCCGTTGCAGGGACCAGGGGGTGCCCTTGGTCGGCCGGGAGCCGAACTGGCACTGGCCAGCACCCTCGGCGTGAGCGGTGGGGGCCACGGCGCCCAGCGCACTCACGGTCAGCGCCGTCGCCGCCACCACGGACCACGGCCGCCGGGCGCGGACACACCTCCGCACGATCGGCCACTTCGCGAAGGTGTAGGGCGAGCGCGTGCCCTGAGACGATGTCATCGCTGTCCGCTTCTCCCCGATCCTCAATGACGGTTGCCGGGTTCGAGGCGTACCACGGTGCCGGTCCGCCGAACCCGGCCCCTACTATGCCTGTCGGTAGTCGCGCACTCCCCCTCGGGTAAGGTGACGACGGCTCAACACCCTTGAAAAACAGGGCGAATCAGACAAGAGGGGGACAGCTGGCGATGCCAGGCGCCACCACCACGCGCGCAGCCGGAAGGGGTCACCGACAGCCGGCACCGACGCCGGCCCAGCCGGCCTCCCCGGCGCCGGCCACCAGAGCTCCGGCGTCCACCCTGCTACGGCCGGAACCCCGGACCAGCCGGGTCGGACCGTTTCAGTTGCAACAACTCGTACTGTTCCAACTGGCACTGGCCACCCTCCTCGTGGCCGCGGCGGTGCACCGCTGGCTGCTGGTACCGGCGCTGCTGGTCGCCGCCGCGCTGGTGCTGTTCGCCGTGCTGCGCAGGAACCAGCGGAGCCTGAGGGACTGGTACGCCACCCGCGCCGAACTGCGCGCACGGCAGCGCCTCGCCCAGGGGCCGCCGCCCAGCGACGTGGACCCGGGGCTGGCTCCGGTCGCCGAGTGCGTACCGGGCCTGCGCACCCACGGATACGTCGACCGGGACCGTCGCACCGTGGGCATGGTCGGCGACGGCACCTTCCTCACCACGGTCCTCCGCGTCGAGGCCAAGGTCAGCGCGCTACGCCCACCAGGGGGCTCCCGAGCCCTGCCCCTGCGTCTGCTCCACGACGCCCTGGAGGTCGACGGCATACGCCTGGCCTCCGTCCAGGTCGTCCAGCACGTACAGCCGGCGCCCGCGACCCACCTGCCGGCCCAGGCGGTCGCTCGTACCAGCTACGCGCCGCTCCAGGAACGCTGCGGGGCCCCGGCCATGCGGCTGATGTGGGTCGCCCTGCGGCTCGACCCCGAACTGTGCCCCGAGGCGGTGGAGGCCCGGGGCGGCGGCCAGGAGGGAGCGCAACGCTGTCTGCTGCGCGCGGCCGACCAGTTGGCCAGCCGGCTGGTCGGAAGCGGCTTCGCGGCGACGGTGCTGGCGGAGGACGAGTTGGTGGCCGCGCTGGCCACCTCGGCCTGCGTCAACCCGCTGGAGAGCGCCCGCGCCGCGCAACCGGGAAGCCCCTCGGTGCGGCGCACCGAGGAGTCCGCCCAGAGTTGGCGCTGCGACGACCGCCTGCACTCCTCGTACGCGGTCAGCGGCTGGCCCGAGCTGGGGCGCGCGGCGACGCCGCTGCCCCGACTGGTCTCCCTGATCACCTCGACTCCCACCCTGACCACCACGTTCAGCCTCACCCTGGGCCGGGGCAGGCTGCGGAACGCGGTCGGGGTGTCGGGCTGCGTACGGGTCACCGCCCGCTCACCCGAGGAACTCACCCAGGCCCGACGGCACCTGGAGCACAGCGCCCGGGACGCCGGGGTCGGGCTGACCCGGCTGGACCGGGAGCAACTCCCCGGCGTACTGGCCACGTTGCCGCTGGGAGGCACCCACTGATGGTCACCACACCTCGCGGGCTACAGGGCCCCCGACGTGCCCGCCACGTGATGTCCGCCCAGGACCTGGGCGCGCTCACCCTGCCCATCGGCGACGACGGCGTGGTGGTCGGCGAGGACGCGGGCGGACGCCCGGCGATCCTCAGCTTCCACCACCCCGCCCCGTACGACGTGGTGTTGATCGGCGGACTGTGGACCGCCCAGGCGCTGGTCCTGCGCTGCGCGGGCACCGGGAGCAGGGTCGCGGTGGAGACCGGGCGCTCCCCGGCCTGGACCGGTCTGGCCCGGGCGGCCGGCGTCGGCGCGGGTGCGGGGGTGGACTACGTGACGGTTCACGACGTGGGCCAGGTCCCCCCGATGGGCCCGACGGTGGGCAGCCCGGTCCTGGTCGTGAGGGACTGCGGGATGCGTCCGCCCCGGGGGCGGGTGGCCTCGGCGGCCTGGCAGTCCGTCCTGACCCTGTTGCCGTACTTCAGTCCGTCGGCACCGCGTCTGATGGCTGGGGCCTCGCTGGTGGGCGTACAGCGGGTCTCTCCCGAAGAGGCCCGCGAGATCGGCCGGTTGATGTCCCTGCCCGCCGAGGACGTGGAGGCGCTGCCCACGCTGGGGGACGGCGTCACCCTGTGGTGCACCCGTCGCGACCGCCAGTACGTGGTCACCACACCCACCGACCCCGAGTCGGGTCTGCTGGGTGTCGCCCGACGGCTCGACTGAGTACGGAACCCGTCGCGTGGAGGGCCTCAATCCGGTCCCGACGGAGTTCGTTACACCGGTGTTGAAAAGCCTGTGACCTGCACCGTCACCGTACCCGGAAACCCGGGAACGTCGAGGTGGCCGGCCGCTGCCGGATCGCTCTGCCCACCGTTGCTCACGGCGACTACGCTGGGGCCGGCGTGAAGTAGTCCATTATCCGGTTACTGACCGGTTCGGCAGGAGGCGTTGTGAGCAGCGATCGGGATGAGATCCGCGTCGGGGAGCATGAGCCCGATACCGGTCGGCTCGAATCGGACAGTGATTCTGGACGTGAGTCGACGGGGCAGTTCACCATCGACTACACGCCCCCGGCCTGGTACACGGAGGAGGAAGGGCGTTCCTCGGGTGAGGAGTCGGCGTCCTCGGACGGGGACCGGACCCAGCACGGCGGTATCCCGGACGACGGCGGGGAGTTGCCGGCGATGCCGGCCACGGCGCCTCCCCTCCCCTCCTTCAGCCCGGACGCCGCGGAGGTCCGGGACGAGGAGCCGAACCGGAGCGGGGACCAGGAGCCGGAGGGGAACGCGGGGGCTCCTCTCGTCTCCGAGACGCCCCAGGACGCCGTCTCCGACCACACGTTCACCTTCACCCCGCCGAAGGACATCGCGGGGCGGCGGGCCGGAGCCGAGGACTCGGACGAGGCGTCCCGGACCGAAGAACCGCGCGCTGCCGACGCCGGAGCGGCGGAGGACACCGCGGAGAACGACGACGAGGTGGGGGGCCACTCCACCATGCGCTTCTACGTGGGCGACGTGAAGCGCCAACTGGCCGAACGGGAGGGCCCCTTGCCCTCCGGGGGCACTTCTTCCGAGGAGCCGGCCGACCGGATTCCCGAGTCCCACACACGCGAGGTGCCGACGCCGCCCCAGGGCCTGGGGCCGGACCCCCGGGCGGAGCGGCCCGCACCCGAGCCCGAGGACGCTCGGCCGGCCGAACCCCAGGACGCTCCGCCGTCCACGCCGCAGCCCGAGGACGCGTGGGCGCCCTCTTCCGGTCAGGGGCTTCCGCAGGGCCTTCCCCCGTTGCCGCCCCACTACCAGCCCGCCTCGATAAGTGACGCGGTGAGCGCTCCGATGTCGCAGCGTTCGGTCAGTCCCGGACAGGCCGGCCACACTCCCGGACAGCAGCCTGCCGGTCCGCAGCCACCGGCCGCGCCAACGCCCCCGGCAGAGGTTCAGCAGGGCCCGTCGAGCGCGCCGAACGCCCCCCTTCCGGGGCCTCCGTGGCAGGGCGACGGTCAGACGCCGCCCACCCCCTCCCCCACGCCTCCTGCTGCCGGTTCGCACCCCGCGCCCCAGCAGCAGGGCTACGGCTATCCCCAGGGCCAGCTCCCCGCACAGCGGACGGAGGGTTACGGCTACCCGCAGGGCCAGGAAAGCGGGTACGGGTACCCCCAGGGACATCCGGGCGCCCAGCAGCCCGGGGGGCCCCAGCGGTCCGCCCTCCCGGCGGCGAACCAGGTGCCCCAGCCGCCCGCCGTGCCCTCGCCGCCGCCTCCGTCGCAGCCGCAGCAGGGCGGTGTTCCGGTGCCTCCCACCGGCCTGCCGTCCCAGGCCCAGCCACCCCAGCAGGGCTTCCCGGGAGGCCCGCCGATGCCCGGCCAACCGCAGGGCGGTCCGGGGCTGCCCGCGCCCCTGGACTCCCAGGGTGGCGGTCCGTCGACACAGCAGCCGCAGAGCAACACCCAGCTGGGGTACACCGCCAACGTCGAGTTGACCTCGGACCGGCTGATCAACCAGAAGAAGAAGCCCAAGCCCCAGTCCGGGCGCTCCTTCTTCCGGTTCGGGGGCAAGGCGGCCGAGGAGGAGCGGCAGCGCAAGCTGTCCCTCATCCGCACGCCGGTGCTCTCCTGCTACCGCATCGCCGTGATCAGCCTCAAGGGCGGCGTGGGGAAGACGACGACCACCACGGCTCTGGGGTCGACGCTCGCGACCGAGCGGCAGGACAAGGTCATCGCCATCGACGCCAACCCCGACGCGGGCACGCTGGGCCGCCGGGTGCGCCGGGAGACCGGTGCGACCATCCGTGACCTGGTGACGGCCATCCCCTACCTGAACAGCTACATGGACATCCGCCGGTTCACCTCCCAGGCCCCGTCGGGTCTGGAGATCCTGGCGAACGACGTCGACCCGGCCGTCTCCACGACCTTCAACGACCAGGACTACCGCCGGGTGATCGACGTCCTGGGCAAGCAGTACCCGATCATCCTCACCGACTCGGGTACGGGCCTCCTCTACAGCGCCATGCGTGGAGTACTCGACCTGGCCGACCAGTTGATCATCATCTCCACCCCGTCCGTGGACGGGGCGTCCAGCGCCAGCACCACCCTGGACTGGCTGGCCGCGCACGGCTACGGAGATCTGGTGCGGCGGAGCGTCACGGTGATCTCCGGCGTCCGGGAGACCGGAAAGATGATCAAGGTCGACGACATCGTCAACCACTTCGAGACCCGGTGCCGTGGCGTGGTCGTCATCCCGTTCGACGAGCACCTGGCCGCCGGAGCCGAACTGGACCTGGAGCTGATGCGACCCAAGACCAGGGACGCGTACTTCAACCTGTCGGCGATGATCGCCGAGGACTTCTCCCGGGCCCAGAAGGAACAGGGGTTGTGGACCGGTGGTGCGGGCGCCCCACCCCCGCAACTGGCTCCCCCACTGCCCGGGCAGGGCGGTTACCCGGGGCAGGCCGGCGCACCGCAGCAGCTGCCGCAGGGCGGCCAGTACCCGCAGCCGCCCGGTATGGGGCAGCAACAGGGCTGGTGACCGTACGCGTCGGCACAGCGCCGTCGGCGCTGGCCTCGCGAGCCGGTGTCACGTGAGGGGGGTGGGACCCGGTTCGGTCCCACCCCCCTCACGTGGACGGCGCGGGGCACCGACGGTGCGTACCGCGCCGTCCACGCGTCAGAGAAGGACGACCGTTGAGGGCCGAGGCGCGTCAGTACCGTTCCGGCGTGGACGCCGCGTGAGGCCCCGGTCGGAGTGGGGCGTGGGGACCGGTCGTTCGCGACCGGTCTGCCGGGACTCAGTGGCGGTCAGCCCGGGCCACCAGGGCGCGGGCGCGATCCACGTCGTGGGCCATGCGTTCCAGCAGGGCGTCAAGGGTCTCGAACTTCTCCTGGCCTCGCAGGAAGGCGAGGAACTCCACGGCCACGTGGAGCCCGTACAGGTCCAGGCCGACACGGTCGATGGCGTACGCCTCGACGGTGCGCTCGGTGCCGTCGAACTGTGGGTTGGTGCCCACGGAGATCGCGGCCGGCATCGCCTCCCCCTCCACCACCAGCCAGCCGGCGTAGACCCCGTCCGCAGGGACGGCGGTGTGGGGCAGGGTCTCCACGTTGGCCGTCGGGTAGCCGAGTTCGCGCCCACGCTGGGCGCCCCGTACCACCACGCCCTCCACCCGGTGGGGACGCCCCAACACCCGCGCGGCGTCGGCGACGTCGCCGGCGGCGATCAGGCGCCGTACCAGGGTGGAGGAGTAGGGCTGGCCGTCCCGCCCCTCTCCGGCGCCGAGGTCGAGGACGGTCACGTCGAAGTCGTAGGTGTCGCCCAGTTCCTCCAGCAGCGCGACGTCACCGGCGGCCCGGTGGCCGAACCGGAAGTTCGGCCCCTCCACCACGGAGCGGGCGTGAAGCTTCTCTACGAGGATCTTCACCACGAAATCGGCGGGTGACAGCTTGGAGAACCCGGCGGTGAACGGGATCACCAGCACGGCGTCCACGCCCAGTTCCGCCATCAGTTCGGCCCTGCGCGGGTGCGGCGCGAGCAGTGGGGGATGGCTTCCCGGCCGTACCACCTCGTTGGGGTGCGGATCGAAGGTGACGACCACCGAGGGCAGTCCCAGTTGGCGGGCGCGCTCGACCGTACGGCCGATGATCAGCTGGTGGCCACGGTGTACCCCGTCGTAGGAGCCGATGGTGACAACGCTTCGCCCCCAACCCTCGGGGATGTCCTCCAAGCCACGCCAGCGCTGCACCGTGCCTGCTCCTTGCCTTGTGAGTTCCCTGCGTTCGCCGCTCCAAGACTGCCATGCCGCTGGTCCTGACCATGCATCGGACCCGTGTCCGCACGGCGTTCGCGGCGACGGCGCCCCAGAGCCCCGAGCCGGTCCCGGAACACCGTCCGTTCGGCTGCGTCGTCGCGGCCACGAGAGCGGCGACGGGGCGCCACCGCGAGCGCAACGCCCTTGCCACGCCGGTCACTTCCGCCACCGCCGCGCACCGCGTCGACGGCGCGGGGGCGCGCACCAGAGCGCGGGCGGCACGCTGAAGGCGGACGGGGGAGAACGCCAGTGCCCCCGAGCAACGCGCGTCCTCCGTGCGCCCCGGAGGTGCAACCGCCGCTCAGACGGGGAAGTGAATGCTTGGCTCCAAATGGATATGGAGACAAAGAAATAAGGAGGGGAGCCGTGGGGTGGACCATCGAACCCAGTGATCCGCCCCACGGTCAACTCCCTCCAGTCCCCAGGACGTTGGCGGGAGTTGCCCACCGGGAGCCAGTGGTTCCGACCACACGCCGGAGGCTCTCGGAAGGTCGGAGCAACGCGTACCGGGCCCGAGGACTTCCGGGAACCGCCCCCACCGCCTCGTACGTGCTTAGACAGGCCAGCACCGGTGTCGGCGGGTATCAGACGAAGACGGCCAGGCTCTTGGACCTACCGTCGTGCCGCTCTACCAGGGCCAGGAACTCCCCGCCCGGCCCGAACACTGCCACCGGACCTCCCTCACCCACCTCGGGCATCGGGATGCGCGCACCGTTGCCCAGCAACCGCGCGTGCTCGGCGTTCACCCGCCACTGGGGGAACGCGGCAGCGGCGGCATCGCCCAGGGGGATCACCGGCATCCCCCGTCCCGGCTCCCACTCCTGGTCCCGGTCACCGGACCGCTCCGACGGCGCGCCCTCCTCCGCCTCGGCCCGCGCCTCGTCCACGCCCTTCTGCAACTCCTCCAGCCCTCGGGCCGCGTCCAGTCCGTAGGGGCCGACCCGGGTACGCCGCAGCGCGGTCAGGTGGCCGCCCACTCCGAGGTCGGCACCCAGGTCGCGGGCCAGGGCGCGTACGTAGGTGCCCGAAGAGCACACCACCGAGACCAGCAGGTCCACCACGGGGCTGCCGTCGTCGGTGCTCTCCTCGTGGAAGGCGTGCAGGTCGAAGCGGGAGACCGTGACCGTCCGTGCGGCCAACTCCACCTCTTCCCCCTCGCGGACCCGCGCGTAGGAACGCTTGCCGTCCACCTTCACCGCGCTGACCTTCGAGGGAACCTGCTTGATCTCACCGGTGAGCCTGGCGATCGCCTCCTCGACCCGTTTCCGGGTCACCCCGGCCACCGGCTCGGTGGCCAGTACCTCGCCCTCGGCGTCGTCCGTGACCGTCGCCTGTCCCAGGCGCACCGTGGCCACGTACTCCTTCTCCGTGAGCGCCAGGTGCCCCAGGAGCCGCGTCGCCCGCTCCAGGCCCACCACCAGCACCCCGGTGGCCAGGGGGTCCAGTGTCCCCGCGTGGCCGACGCGTCGGGTACGGGCCATCCCACGGACCTTCGCCACGATGTCGTGTGAGGTGAATCCCGACGGCTTGTCGACGATCAGCAACCCGCCGGGACCGTTGTCACGCTTCCTCGCCATGGGTCAGGCGCCCTCGTCCCCTGGGGTCCGTTCCGACTCGTCGTCCGTCGCCGGCTTGGCGTAGGGATCCGCGTCCCCCGCGTAGGTGGCTCCGGTGGAGCGCTCGCGTACCTCGGCGTCAGCCGCCCTCGCCCGGTCCAGGAGATCGTCGATGGTGCGGGCGTTCTCCGGCAGGGCATCCAGCACGAAGGTCAGCGAGGGGGTGTGCCGCACCCCGGTCTGCCTGCCGACCTCGGAACGGAGCACCCCCTTGGCGCTCTCCAGGGCGGCTGCCGAGGAGACGCGTTCCTCCTCGTCGCCGTACACGGTGTAGAAGACCGTGGCCTCCCTGAGGTCACCGGTCACCCTGGCGTCGGTGACCGTGACATAGCCGAGCCGTGGGTCCTTGATACGTCGCTGGAGCGTCTCGGCGACCACGACCCTGATGCGGTCAGCGAGTTTGCGTGCCCGCGCGGTGTCGGCCATGCGCTTCTTCCTCTTCTCGGTACGAACGGGCCACCGGGGCCCGCCTTGTTACTCGTCTTCATCTCCGTGGAAGCGCCGTCGGACCGACAGCAACTCCACCTCTGGACGTGCGGCGACCATGCGCTCGCAAGCGTCCAGCACCTCAGTGATGTGGGCCGGGTCCCCGGAGACCACACCCAGGCCGATCACGGCCCTTCGATACAGGTCCTGCTCCCCCACTTCCGCGGCACTCACCGCGTACTTCCGTCGCAGCTCGGCGACGAGGGGGCGGACCACGGAACGCTTCTGCTTCAACGACCGTACGTCGCCCAACAGAAGATCGAACGACAGGGTTCCGAAATACATGCGGTACGGGTCAGAGCCGACCCGGAAGGCCTCGTCAGACGTCCCGTCGATCAACGGGACAGCAGCACGGTACACGGCGCGCTCAGGGTGATCGAGGGAATTGCGGTACGAGGGGTGGCCCCACGCGGTACGGGGCCGCCGACGCACCGAGTGCGCCGACGGCCCCGTCACCTGGGGATCAGCCGCGCGGCTTCTCCCTCATCTCGTAGGTGGCGATGACGTCGTCCACCTTGATGTCGTTGTAGCTGCCGAGGTTGATACCGCCCTCGAAGCCTTCCCGAATCTCGGTGACGTCGTCCTTGAAGCGGCGCAGACCCTCGATGTTGAGGTTCTCCGCGACGACCTTGCCGTCACGCAGCAGCCGCGCCTTGGTGTTCCTCTTGACCTCACCGCTGCGGATGAGGACACCGGCGATGTTGCCCAGCTTGGAGGAGCGGAAGACCTCGCGGATCTCCGCGGTGCCCAGCTCGACCTCCTCGTACTCGGGCTTGAGCATCCCCTTCAGGGCCGCCTCGATCTCCTCGATGACCTGGTAGATCACCGAGTAGTAGCGGACGTCGACACCCTCGCGCTCGGCCATCTGCGTCGCGCGCCCCTCGGCACGGACGTTGAAGCCGATCACGATGGCGTCGGAACCCGTCGCCAGGTCGATGTCCGTCTCGGTGACGGCACCGACGCCGCGGTGAAGGATCCTCAGGTCGACCTCGTCGCCGACGTCCAGCTGCAGCAGCGAGGACTCCAGGGCCTCGACCGAACCGGAGGCGTCGCCCTTGATGATGAGGTTGAGCTGCTGGACCTCGCCGGCCTTGAGCACCTTGTCCAGGTCCTCCAGGGAGACCCGGCGGGTGCGCTTGGCGAAGGCCGCGTTCCGCTCACGGGCGGCACGCTTCTCGGCGATCTGGCGGGCGGTCCGGTCCTCGTTCACGACCAGGAAGTTGTCACCGGCGCCGGGCACGTTGGTCAGACCCAGTACCAGTACGGGCGTTGAGGGGCCCGCTTCCTTGATGTTCTCGCCCTTGTCGTCGAGCATCGCGCGCACCCGGCCGTAGGCGTCGCCGACCACCATGGTGTCGCCGACCCGCAGGGTGCCCCGCTGTACGAGCACGGTCGCCACGGCGCCGCGTCCCCGGTCCAGGTGCGCCTCGATGGCGATGCCCTGGGCGTCCTGGTCGGGGTTGGCCCGCAGGTCGAGCGCCGCGTCCGCGGTCAGCACCACGGCCTCCAGCAGGGAGTCGATGTTCTCCCCCTGCTTGGCGGAGATGTCCACGAACATGGTCTCGCCGCCGTACTCCTCGGCGACGAGGCCGTACTCGGTCAGCTGACCGCGCACCTTGGTGGGGTCGGCGCCCTCGACGTCGATCTTGTTGACCGCCACCACGATCGGCACGTCCGCGGCCTTGGCGTGGTTCAACGCCTCGATGGTCTGCGGCATCACACCGTCGTTGGCCGCGACCACCAGGATCGCGATGTCCGTGGACTTGGCACCACGGGCACGCATGGCGGTGAACGCCTCGTGACCAGGGGTGTCAATGAAGGTGAGCTTGCGCTCCTCACCGTTCACATCGGTGGCCGCCTGGTAGGCGCCGATGTGCTGGGTGATGCCGCCGGCCTCGCCCTCGATGACGTTGGTCTTGCGGATGGCGTCCAGCAGTCGCGTCTTACCGTGGTCGACGTGACCCATGACGGTCACCACCGGCGGACGCGGCACCAGCGCCTTCTCGCCGCCCTCGTCCTCGCCGAACTCGATGTCGAAGGACTCGAGCAGCTCGCGGTCCTCCTCCTCCGGGCTGACGATCTGGACGACGTAGTTCATCTCCTCGCCCAGCAGGTGCAGGGTCTCGTCGGAGACGGACTGAGTGGCGGTCACCATCTCGCCCAGGTTGAACATCACCTGCACCAGCGAAGCCGGGTTGGCGTTGATCTTCTCCGCGAAGTCCGTCAGCGAGGCACCACGGGAGAGACGCACCGTCTCGCCCTTGCCGCGCGGCAGCATCACGCCACCCACCGACGGCGCCTGCATCTGCTCGTACTCCTGGCGACGCTGCCGCTTCGACTTGCGGCCACGACGTGCCGGGCCGCCGGGGCGACCGAAGGCGCCCTGCGTGCCACCACGGCCACCGGGACCACCGGGACGACCGCCGAAACCGGGGCGACCGCCGAAGCCGCCACCACCCGGACGACCGGCGAAGCCGCCACCGCCACCGCCGCCACCGGGACGACCACGGCCGGCGAAGCCGCCACCGCCGCCGCCGCGACCGGGAGCACCGCCCGGACGGCCACCGCCGCCAGCGGGGCCACCACGGCCCGGGCCGCCGCCAGGACGACCGCCCGCAGCGGGACGCTGCGGCATCATGCCCGGGTTCGGCCGGTTACCGCCGCCCGGACGGGGAGCGCCACCCTGACCGCCCTGCGGACGGGGCATGTTGCCCGGGCTGGGACGAGCACCACCGGGCGCCTGGGGACGGGGACCGCCACCCTGCGGACGGGGGCCGCCACCGCCCTGGCCGGGCGCACCACCGGGACGCGGGGCGCCTCCCGGACGGGGCGCCTGCGGACGCGCCATGCCGGTGGAACCACCGGAGGTGAAGGGGTTGTTTCCGGGACGAGGCCCGGACGGCCGCGCGCCGGGCTTCGGGGCCTGCCCGCCACCGGGCTTGGGGCCCTGGCCCTGGCCTCGGCCCTGACCGGGCTTCGGCGCCTGGCTCGGCTTGGGAGCACCCGGCTTGGGTGCGTTGCTCGCCGCCGCGGGGGAGGTGAACTCCGGCTTGGACGGCGCGGCCGGCTGCGCGGGCCCCGGCTTGGGACCCGGCGTGGGCCGGGGGCCTGGGGCGGGCGCGGCGCTCGGCTGTTCCTTCACGACGTCCGCGACGTCGTCGCTCGGCTTGGCGGGAGCAGCCGGCTTCGGGGCGGCCGGCTTGGGAGCACCCGGCTTGGGTGCGGAGGTCTTCGCGGTAGCGCCCGGCTTGGGGGCACCTGGCTTGGGGGCGGCCGTCTTGCGCGACGCCGCCTGCTTCGACGAGGACTTCTTGGCGCCGCCGGCGCCACCGTCCGCGTCGAACGCGTCAGTGAGTTTGCGTACGACCGGCGCCTCAATCGTCGAGGACGCCGAACGGACGAATTCGCCAAGTTCTTGGAGCTTGGCCATGACGACCTTGCTCTCTACTCCGAACTCCTTGGCGAGTTCGTATACCCGGACCTTAGCCACTTCGCTCCTTTACGGTCCGGGGTAGTCGTTCCGCCGGACCTTCGCTACTTCATGGGCGTACTCATCGCGTACTCATCGAGTGCTCATCGCAATCTCGACCTACTTCCAACTCGCGAGGTACCTAGCCCGCGCGGGGTTCCACACGGGTCGTCTTACGTGTCTATCGGACGCTGCGCCGATCCCTGTTCCAGACGCTCCACGTCATGGAACAACTCCGTGGTGTCAAGCGGTCCCCCACTCCGAAGAGCCCTGGGGAACGCCCGGCGCCGGAGGGCCGAGTCAAGGCAGGTCACCTTGGGGTGCACATAGGCACCCCGACCGGGCAGCGTACCGCGATGATCGGGGACGCACCGCCCCTCGCTCAACACCACACGCAGCAGATCGTCCTTGACGGATCGCCCTCGGCACCCCACACACATGCGTTCAGGGCGCGCTCGAGGGCACGTCCGGCCAGACAGATTCAATCCTACCTCCCCGCTCCACCCGTCTGTTGCCGGGTGTGAGCGCCGATCCACGTTTCAGCCAGCCACCGGGTCGCCCGAGGCCCTCAGCGGTCCAGTACCTCGCGCACCGTCGCAGCGCACAAGCCTGGCCCCAGGGCGTGCGGCCGTCGCCGCCCGCCCTGAATCCGGGAAGGAGACACCACGGCGACAGACGAAGGGTCTGGAGCGGTGTCAGCTCTCCTCGGTGGGCTCGACGACGGAGGACCGCCCCTCGTCGGAAGCCGCTCCCTGGCCCTCGGTGTCCGGTCGGATGTCGATACGCCACCCCGTCAAACGGGCCGCCAGGCGGGCGTTCTGCCCTTCCTTGCCGATGGCCAGGGAAAGCTGATAGTCGGGGACGACCACCCGGGCCGACCGGGACGCCAGGTCGATGACCTCCACCTTGCTCACCCTCGCCGGGGAGAGCGCGTTGGCCACCAACTCTGCCGGGTCCTCGGACCAGTCGACGATGTCGATCTTCTCACCCTGCAACTCGGCCATGACGTTGCGGACGCGACCGCCCATGGGGCCGATGCAGGCACCCTTGGCGTTCAGCCCGGTCCTGGTCGACCGCACCGCGATCTTCGTACGGTGGCCCGCCTCACGGGCGATGGCCGCGATCTCCACGGCCCCCTCCGCGATCTCCGGGACCTCGAGGGCGAACAGCTTCTTCACCAGGTTGGGGTGGGTGCGGGAAAGGGTGACCGAAGGTCCACGCACGCCCTTGGCGACCCTCACCACGTAGGTGCGCAGCCTCGTGCCATGGGCGTAGTCCTCGCCCGGCACCTGTTCCTGGGGCGGGAGGATGGCCTCCAGCTTGCCGATGTCCACCAGCACGCTCTTGGGGTCCTTGCCCTGCTGGACCACGCCGGTGACCACGTCGCCCTCGCGCCCCGCGTACTCGCCGAAGGTGACTTCCTCCTCGGCGTCGCGCAGACGCTGCAGGATGACCTGCTTCGCCGTGGTCGCCGCGATGCGGCCGAAACCCGAGGGGGTGTCGTCGAACTCGCGCGGCTCGGCGCCCTCTTCGAGGTCCTCCGCGTCCTCCTTGGCCCACACCGTCACGTGACCGCTCTTGCGGTCCAACTCCACACGTGCGTTGCGCCGGCTGCCCTCGGTGCGGTGGTAGGCGATCAGCAGTGCTGACTCGATGGCCTCCACCAACAGGTCGAAGGAGATCTCCTTCTCCCTGACCAGTCCCCGTAGGGCGCTCATGTCGATGTCCACGGCTACGCTTCCTCCTGCTCCTCGTCGGCCGCGGACACACGTGCTGCCTTCTCAGCGGCCTTGCGGTTGAACTCGATCTCGACACGGGCCCTGACGATGTCCCCGAAGGCCAGGCGTCGGTCCGTTGGCTTGCGCCCCTTCACTCCGGGCACTTCAAGGTCGAGGCCCTCGTCGTCGACGCTCATGATGCGGGCCACCAGTTCGCCGCCCCCCGCCGGCTCGTTCAGGGTGGCCCTCATCAGCCGCCCCCTGGCCCGGCGGTAGTGGCGCAACTCGGTCAGCGGTCGTTCGGCACCCGGGGAAGTGACCTCCAGGACGTACGGGGCCCCGCCCATCGCGTCCTGATCGTCCAGCACCGTGGACAGCGAGCGGCTCAGCTCCGCGCAGGTGTCCAGCTCCACGCCCTCGTCGGAGTCGACGACCACTCTGAGGACTCTGCGCTTGCCCGCCGGTGTCACCTCGATCTCCTCGAGGTCCAGCCCCTGTTCGGTCACGAGCGGCTCCAGTAGTCCTCGCAGCCTCTCGTGCTGGGTGGTGCTCATCCGGGTGACTCCTCGGCCGCGTCTGCTGTTGTGGGGCGTCGTGACTTTCCGGGGGCAAGCGTAGCGCGTCCGGGGGGCTCCGCCGACCGGACGGGACGCGGCTTCCGTGCGGCGGGGGCTGCGGCGACGACGCGCGGGAGGAGCGGTACTCTCACGTGCCGTGATCGCCGCTGATATGACTGGTCAGACCGGCGCTCACAGGCCCCTCGTCCCGAGGTGAGGGGACGCGCCACTGCCCAGGGAGTGTTCGATGCCGCTCTTCCCCCCCACGTCCTCCCTCCCACGGAGACGCTCTGTTCTCGCGACCGCTCTGGTCGTGACCACCGGCACCGGCGTGACCGTCACCTCGGGGTGCACGGCCTCTGAGGCCCGGGGCGGGGGCCCACCGGCGGCGGAACCCCGCCTACGACGCAGCACCGCTCTGGAGAGCCGCGAGTTGCTCGCACGCTACCGAGCCACGGCCAAGGCGCACCCCGACCTCGCCGACCGGCTCCGCCCGCTGCGAGACGAAGTCACCGCGCACATCAGGGAGTTGGACACCGAGCAGAGCTCCCCCGGCTCCACGCAGCGCCGTGACCGTCCCGCGCCGACGGTGCCGAAGGACGAGGACCAGGCTCTGGCCGAGCTCGCCAGACAGGAACGGCTGGTCGCCGACGCCCGGACCAAGGCCCTGGTGACCGCACCCCCGGAAGTGGCCCGGCTGCTGGCCTCTCTCGCCGCCGCCGGAGCCACACACGCCCTGTTGCTGGGCGAGAAGTCACCTGTCGACGGTCAGGGAGGCGCTGGATGAGCGGGACGCTGACGCGGGACGGTTCGCCCGAGGCCCTGTCCGCGGCACAGGCCGCGCTGGAGGCCGAACATGCGGCCGTGTACGGCTACGGCGTGGTGGGCAGCCACGTGTCCGAAGAGCACCGGGACCAGGCGCGCACCGCCTTCGAGGGGCACCGCGCCCGGCGCGAGGTGTTGCGGCGGGCCGTACGGGATCTCGGGGGGCGGCCGGCGTCCTCCGCCGGGGCCTACGCGTTGCCGTTTCCCGTCGACGACGCGAAGGCCGCGGTCCGTTTGGCGGCCGAACTGGAGGACCGGGTCGCCGCCGTCTACGCGGACCTGGTTCGGGCGGCGTCGGGCGAGCTGCGGCGCGACGCCGCCAGTGCCCTGCGTGAAGCGGCGGTTCGTTCGGTGCGATGGCGCGGCCGGAGCGTGGCGTTTCCCGGGATGACGGAGCTGGCCCGCGGCGAGGCCAGTCCCTCACCACAGACGTCGGGTCGCGCCTAGGGTGCGTCGTCCGGTTCACGAGGGATGGGCACTGAGCCCGACCGGTGCCGTACGACAGGAGCGGAGGTCGTCGCGGCGGCGGCGCTTCGGGCCGGGCGACGAGCCGACAGGGCTGACGTGCGAACGAGGGGAGGCGTCCGCAGTAATCCCACCAGCCCCACGGGCTTCGGAGGGACGGCGGTAGCCACCTCACCCGTCGCTCGAGGGGACCGGAGGTATCCGTCACGGACACTCGACCGCGTACCCATCGACTCGAAAGGCGGGACCCCACTGATGCCGTTCGTCCAGCCCGGGGAGCTTCCACAGCGGTTGGTGCGGGCGCTGCTCGACAGCCCCGACGGTGCGGAGGCACACCGGTGGTTGCGGAGCCTGCCCGCCGTGGTGGACGAACTGCTCGACGCGTGGGACCTGTCCCCTGAGCGCCTGGTGGTGCCCGGCGGACGCCGCAGCCTGGTGGTGCTGACCAGGCAGCCCGGCGGCGCGCCGACGGCGCTCAAGCTGCTGCCACCGTCCCCGCCGGACGAGGAGTCCCCTGACGCGTGGACGGCGCGGTCCGTTGAGGCGGAGAGCGCTGCTCTGGAGTGCTGGGGAGGTCTGGGAGCGGTACGTCTGGTGCGTACGGACATCCGACGGGGCGCGCTGTTGCTGGAGCGGGCCAGGAGCGAGGTGTCACTCCGCTCCCTGCCCGAGGCGAAGGCCCTGTTGGAAGCCGCCTCCGTCGTACGCCGGCTCTGGGTCCCGCCCCCTGGGGACACCCGCTTCCGCTCCGTCGCCGCGCAGACGGCGCCGTCGGTGACCCGCTGGCCGCTGACCGCACCGCCCGAGGCGCTACCCCTGGTTGACGAGGCGCTCCGACTCCGCGAAGAGCTTCTCGCTTCCGCCCCTGAACCGAGGCTGCTGCACGGTGACTTCCGGCAGGCGGCGGTGCTGGCCTCCCCCTCGGACCGCGCTCCTTGGCTGGCGGTGGGACCAGAGCCACTGATCGGTGAACCCGCGTACGACATCGCCCGGCTCGTACGTGACAGGCTGCACGACCTGGTGGCCTCCCCCGGCGCCGCGTCCATGACGCGACGCCGGATCCGCACCCTGGCGGACTCCCTCGAACTGGACCGAGAACGAGTCCGGGCCTGGTCGCTGTACCGCGCCGTGGAGTCCGCGCTGCGCCAGCTACCCGTGGGTGGAGGGGGAGAGGCTCAGTTGCTGTGGGAGTTCGCCGGCTGGCTCTGAGTCGGATCGTGCCGAGTCAGGGCGGTGATCCGGGCGAGGGCGTCGTCCACCGACAGTTCCTCGCGCTCGCCGGTGCGCCGGTCCTTGAGTTCCACCACCCGCTGCGGCGCGCCCCTGCCGGCGATCAGGATGGTGGGGACGCCCACGAGTTCGGCGTCGGTGAACTTCACTCCGGGCGAGACGCCCGCCCGGTCGTCCACGATCACCCGTACCCCGGCCGCCGAGAGGCTGTCGGCCAGTTCGAGGGCGAGTTCGGTCTGCGCGGCCTTGCCGGCGGCGACCACGTGCACGTCGGCCGGGGCAACCTCGCGGGGCCAGCAGAGGCCCTGGTCGTCAGCGGTCTGTTCGGCGAGGGCCGCCACGGCACGGGAGACCCCGACGCCGTAGGAGCCCATGGTGACGCGGACCGGCTTGCCGTTCTGGCCCAGCACATCGAGTTCGAAGGCGTCCGCGTACTTGCGCCCCAGCTGGAAAATGTGGCCGATTTCGATCGCTCGGTCCAGTTCCACTCCGGCGTCGCACCGGGGGCAGGGGTCGCCCGGCTGCACCTCGGCGACATCCACGTACTGGTCCACCTCGAAGTCACGTCCGCACACCACGTTCCGCACGTGGGTGTCCGGCTTGTTGGCACCGGTGATCCAGGTGGTGCCCACGGCCACCCGGGGGTCGGCGAGGTAGCGGAAGGCCTTGCCCGCCATGCCGTCCTGGGGGCCGACGTAGCCGCGTACCAGGTCCGGGCGTTCGACGAAGTCCTCCGCCGTCACCATCTCCACCACGGCCGGGGCGAGCGCTTCGCCCAGCTTGCCGAGGTCCACCTCACGGTCGCCGGGTACGCCCACGGCGACGATCTCACCGTCCACCTTGATCAACAGGTTCTTCAGCGTGGCGGAGGCCGGGACGCCCAGGAAGTCGGCCATGGCCTCGATGGTGGGGGTGTCCGGTGTGGCCACCTCCTCGGGCGCGGGATGCCCGTCGACGGCGCCGGCGGGAACAGTGACGGTGAACGCCTCGGTGTTGGCCGCGTAGCCACACGAAGGGCAGGACACGAAGGTGTCCTCACCGGCCGCCGCGGGAGCCAGGAACTCCTCGGAGGCGGAACCGCCCATGGCGCCGGAGACCGCGGAGACGACGCGGTAGTCAAGGCCAAGCCGCTCGAAGATCCGCTGGTAGGCCCCACGGTGCAGGGCGTAGGCATGGGCCAGCCCCTCGTCGTCGAGGTCGAAGGAGTAGGAGTCCTTCATCTGGAACTCCCGACCGCGCAGGATCCCGGAGCGCGGGCGGGCCTCGTCGCGGTACTTGGTCTGGATCTGGTAGAGGATCACTGGCAGGTCGCGGTACGAGGTGCACTGGTCCTTCACCACCTGGGTGAAGATCTCCTCGTGGGTGGGCCCCAACAGGTAGTCGCCGCCCTTGCGGTCCCGCAGCCGGAACAGCAGGTCGCCGTACTCCTCGTACCGTCCGGTGGCCTCGTAGGGCTCCTTGGGCAGAAGGGCGGGCAGCAGCACCTCCTGCCCCCCGATCGCGTCCATCTCCTCGCGCACCACACGGGCGACGTTCTCGTACACCTGTTTGCCAAGGGGCAGCCAGGACCAGACCCCGGCAGCGGTGCGCCGTACGTAGCCGGCGCGTACCAGCAGCTTGTGGCTCAGCGTCTCGGCGTCGGCCGGATCGTCCCGCAGCGTCTTGAGCATCAACTGGGAAAGGCGCTGGACTCGGGCTGCCATGAGGTCTTCTCCATGCTTGGGACGTACCGAAGGGCTCAAGCGCGGTACCCGCGGCAAGAGGCTGTGAGGAGAGTAACGCCCGCCGCGTACGGTGCGGAAACCGCGCCGCGTATCAGGGCGGTGACCGGTCCGTGCCGCTCCTAGCGCCGACGGAGCGGCAGCGGGGCGCCCATCACCACGTACGGGCTCGTGGCACTGGGGAAGTAGACCTGCCCGGTCAGCTCCCGGTAACCGAGCCGGCGGTACAGCACGCGCGCCGGACTCTCCAGGTACAGGGCCGAGAGCAGCGACTTCGGCTGCGTCGCCGCGTCGGTCAGCCTGGTGATCAGGCGCCGTCCCAGCCCACGTCCCTGGAACGAGGGAAGGACGTGAAGCTCGGTGATCACGAAGGAGTCCTCCAGCCAGTGCTGTTGGCCGTGGTGGCGGAGGTACGGCTCCACCACGGTCGACCACCACTGGCCCCGCTCGTTCGGCATCCCGTAGACGAAGCCCACCAACCTTCCGTCGTCCCGCGTGGCACCGAGCGCCCTCGCCTGGGGGTGCGCGAGGTGACGGAGCACGATGGGACGGCGGATGGCCATCTCCTCGTCGGTGAGCCCGAAGGCCAGGGCCTGCACGGCCAGCGCCTCGTCCACGCGGGCCGCGAGGTCCAGCGGCTCCACGGCGACGCTGGAGTGTTCGCTCGGGTGACCCGGTGAGTGCGACATGCGGGGAGGCTACTGCCGCACCGTCAGAACAGCACGCTCATGAAGGCGCCGACGTCGCGGAACCCCACAGCGCGGTACACCGACCGGGCGGGCAGGTTGTAGTCGTTGACATAGAGGCTGGCCACCGGGGCGATTTCGTTCAGCGCGAACCGCAGCACCGCCGCCATACCCGTCTTGGCCAACCCCTGGCCCCGGTACTCGGGGGCGACCCACACCCCCTGGATCTGGCACGCGTGGGGCGTGGCGGCGCCGATCTCGGCCTTGAACACCACCTTGCCGTCCTCGACCCGGGCGAACGCCCTTCCCGCGCCCAGGAGTTCGGCGACCCGCGCCTGGTAGACCAGGCCACCGTCACCGGCCAGCGGGGAGACGCCCACCTCCTCGGTGAACATGGCGACGGAGGCCGGCATGACCAGATCCATCTCGTCCTTGCGGAGCCGTCTGACCCAGGGATCCGGGGCGACGTCGGTGGCCAGGGTGTCGGTCACCATCAGGGGCTGCCGGGACCGTACGTCGCGTGCGGGCCCCCAGTGGGGCTCCAGGTAGGCCCACAACGCGGCGGTGGGGTCGGCCGGACCCACCAGCGAGGAACAACGGCGCCCCTGTCGGCGGGCCCGCTCGGCGAAGGCGTACACCGCCTCGGGGCCGGCGCAGATGGGTACGAGGTTGGCCCCGGCGTAACACAGCGACTTCAGGCTGCCCCGGTGGAACCAGCCCCACATCTCCCCGCCGAGACGCCAGGGGTCGAGGCCCGAGGCGTACACACGGGAAGCGACAAAGGCGTTGTTCACCGGCTCACGCCGCAGCACGGCGAGAGCGTCGGCCAGCTCGTCGGGTTCCAGAACCCTGGTGTTGGTGGTGGTCAGCACGGGCGCCTCACCCTGGCCTGAGGGCGGTATCGATCTCCCGCACTGTACCCCTCCCGCGAGCGGCCCACCTCTCCTGTTTCGTCGCGGCGTCGGCGCCGTCGTCGCTGTTGAGCGGTCCGAGCGGAGTCAACGGATGGCGCGTAGACGCCGCAGCGCCACGAGGCATCGAGTCAGCTGACCGAGACCTCCGGCTCGCCGGAACTGACACCGTCCTTCTCCATCTCCTCGGCGATCTTCATCGCCTCGTCGATGAGAGTCTCCACGATCTTGGACTCCGGTACGGTCTTGATGACCTCGCCCTTGACGAAGATCTGCCCCTTGCCGTTGCCGGAGGCCACACCGAGGTCGGCCTCCCGGGCCTCCCCCGGGCCATTGACGACGCAGCCCATCACGGCCACTCGCAGCGGGACCTCCATGCCCTCCAGGCCCGCCGTCACCTCGTCCGCGAGCTTGTAGACGTCGACCTGCGCACGGCCGCACGAGGGGCAGGACACGATCTCCAGGCCACGTTGGCGGAGGTTGAGGGACTCCAGGATCTGGATCCCCACCTTCACCTCCTCCACCGGGGGCGCCGAGAGGGAGACCCTGATGGTGTCCCCGATCCCCTCGGACAGCAGGGCGCCGAAGGCGACCGCGGACTTGATCGTGCCCTGGAACGCCGGCCCCGCCTCGGTCACGCCCAGGTGCAGCGGGTAGTCGCACTGCGCGGCGAGCTGGCGGTAGGCGTTCACCATGACCACCGGGTCGTTGTGCTTGACCGAGATCTTGATGTCCCGGAAGCCGTGCTCCTCGAAGAGGGAGCACTCCCACAGCGCGGACTCCACCAGCGCCTCAGGGGTGGCCTTCCCGTACTTCTGGAGGAGCCGCTTGTCCAGCGAGCCGGCGTTGACGCCGATCCTGATGGGCACACCCGCGTCCGAAGCGGCCTTGGCGATCTCCTTGACCTTGTCGTCGAACTGGCGGATGTTGCCCGGGTTGACGCGCACCGCCGCGCAGCCGGCGTCGATCGCCTGGAACACGTACTTGGGCTGAAAATGGATGTCGGCGATCACCGGGATCTGCGACTTCCTGGCGATCACCGGCAGCGCCGCGGCGTCGTCCTGCGAGGGGCAGGCGACCCGGACGATCTGGCAGCCGGAGGCGGTCAGTTCGGCGATCTGCTGGAGGGTGGCCCCGATGTCCGCGGTGTTGGTGGTGGTCATGGACTGGACGGAGACGGGTGCGTCGCCGCCGACCGCCACCGCTCCCACATGGATCTTCCGACTCGCGCGCCGGTCGGCGAGCTTGGTCGGTACGGCGGGCATTCCGAGCGAAATCGCTGTCATGTGACGTGCAACCCCATAGCTGGCTGTGAATCGCGGTGAAGCGGAGCCCGAGAACGACGGGCTCCGGGCCCGAGATTACGGCACGGCACCAGCACCGGGCACATGTCGGCCTCCCGGTGGAACCCGCCGGTGGCCCGATGTGTGCCCCCGCCGACGTGACGGGGCGGAGGCACACATGACGTCGCTCACCTCGCTAACCGGCCAGACGTACCGGGTTGACCACGTCAGCGACCAGCACCAACAGCGTGAAGCAGATGAAGATGCCGGCCACCACGTAGGCCACCGGCATCAGCCGTGCCACGTCGAAGGGGCCCGGGTCCGGCTTGCGGAACACCTTGGCGACCATGCGTCGCAGCGACTCCCAGAGGGCGCCGGCGATGTGGCCACCGTCCAGCGGCAGCAGGGGAAGCATGTTGAACAGGAACAGCGAGAGGTTGAAACCGGCGACCAGGAACAGCATCGTCGCCACCCGCTGCTCCGGCGGGATGTCCAGGGAGAAGACCTCTCCACCGACCCTGGCCGCGCCGACGACGCCCATCGGGGAGTCCTGCTTGCGCTCGCCGTCGGCGAACGCCGCGTTCCACAGGTCCGGCACCTTGGAGGGCACGTCGACCAGGGCCTGCACGCCGGTGACCATCATGGTGCCCATGCGCTCGGTGGCCTGGGGGAACGACTGCTCCACGATGCCCCGGGCCGGGGTGAAGCCGAGGAAGCCCGCGGAGATGGTCTCGCCCTCGACGTAGCCGCCGTTGCCGTCCGTCTTGGCGACCTTGTTCCTGATGAGGTCCGCCTGGAGGGTCTTCTTGGCGCCGTCCCGCTCGACGGTGATGGTCGCGGGCCCGATGGTGTCGCGGATCTTCTGCTGGAGCGTGGACCACTCGTCGATCCGCTGGCCGTCGAACGCGACGATCTTGTCTCCGGGCTTGAGTCCGGCGGCCTTCGCCGGGGAGTCCTTGGCGCCGGAGGGGCACTTCTCGGTCTGCGCCGTCGCGGGGATCACGCACTTGGAGACCGAGGAGACCGTGGTGGTCTGGGTGTTGACCCCGAAGGTCATCAGTACGCCGAGGAAGATCACCACGGCGAGGATCAGGTTCATGAAGGGGCCGGCGAACATCACCACGACGCGCTTCCAGGGCTTCCTGGTGTAGAGCATCCGCGTCTCGTCGCCGGGTTGGAGTTCCTCGTAGTGAGCCGCCCGGGCGTCCTCGATCATGGCCCGGAACGGCGAGCTGGACCGCTGCCGGACCGCGCCGTCGTCGCCCGGCGGGAACATCCCGATCATGCGGATGTAACCACCCAGCGGGACCGCCTTGATCCCGTACTCGGTCTCGCCCTTCTGCTTGGACCACAGGGTCGGCCCGAAGCCCACCATGAACTGCGGCACACGGACACCGAACATCTTGGCCGTCGAGAAGTGCCCGAACTCATGCCACGCGATGGAGAAGAGCAGGCCAAACACGAAGACGACTATCCCGAGGACGGTCATCAGGGTGGTCATGCGCGGGCCTCCGCTGTCGAACCGAGTGAAGAGGTGCCGGTCGTGGACCGGCCGGGGGGCCGCTCCGCCAACTCACGAGTACGGGCACGTGCCCATGTCTCGGCGGCTAGAACGTCTTCCAGGGTGAGTTCCGTTCCCGACGGCGAACCGTGCTCGTCCACCACGGCGGCGACGGTGTCCACGATCCCGTTGAAGGGGAGCCTCCCGGAGAGGAAGGCGTCCACGCACTCCTCGTTCGCGGCGTTGAACACCGCCGGAGCGGTACCGCCCAACCCTCCCACATGGCACGCCAGCGGAACAGACGGGAAGGCGCGCTCGTCGAGAGGGTAGAAGTCCCAGGACATCGCCTTGCCCCAGTCGAAGACCGGACCGGCGTTCGGCACCCGCTCCGGCCAGCCCATGCCGAGGGCGATCGGCAGTCTCATGTCCGGCGGTCCGCACTGGGCCAGCGTCGAACCGTCCACGAACTCCACCATCGAGTGGATGGCGGACTGGGGGTGGACCACGACCTGGATCCGGTCGAAGGGGATGTCGAACAGCAGGTGTGCCTCGATGACCTCCAGCCCCTTGTTCACCAGAGTCGCGCAGTTGACCGTGATCACCGGGCCCATGCTCCACGTGGGATGGGCCAGGGCCTCCCGCGGTGTCACGGTCTCCAATTCGGCGCGGGATCGCCCCCGGAACGGGCCGCCACTGGCGGTGACCAGAAGCTTGCGCACCTCTCGCCGCTCGCCCCCGAGCAGGGCCTGGAAAAGGGCGGAGTGCTCGGAGTCCACTGGAACGATCTGTCCGGGGGCTGCCAACTCCCGTACCAGCGGCCCCCCGACGATCAGGGACTCCTTGTTGGCCAGGGCCAGCACATGTCCGGCGCGCAGCGCCGCCAGAGTGGGAGCCAGCCCGATGGACCCGGTGATGCCGTTGAGCACGGTGTGGCACGCGCTTCCGGCCAGCTCCGTCGCGGCGTCGGGGCCGGCGAGCACCCAGGGGATCGGGGTGCCGGGACCGTACTGGGCCCGCAGCGCCTCCCTCAGTTCGACAACCTTGTCCTCCCGGGCGACGGCGACGCTCTCCACCTGGAGGCGGTGCGCCTGTCCCGCGAGCAGCTCGACCCGGCCACCCGCCGCGGAGAGTCCGGTGACCCGAAACCGGTCCGGGTTGCTCAGCACCACGTCCACGGCCTGGGTACCGATCGACCCGGTGGATCCGAGGATCACGATGTCGCGGCGGCCGTCGGTCATCGCGGTGGGGGCGAACCGCTGGCGCGGATCAGCGAGAGAGTCCTTCATCCCCCCATTGTGGCCGTTCACCCGCTCCACCACGGTGCCGGGGCACTCCAGGGCGAGCATTTCGGCCTCCGCCGGCCCTGCCCACCGGGGGCCGGCCGACCCGAGCCGGCCCCGAGCGTGGTCCGCCCCGTCGGGGCCGTACGGAGTGGTGGGCGCACCCGGAGTGCGATGCCCTATGAGCCTCAGGTCAGGGGGCGGTGGACGTTCTGCTGCTTCGACGGTCCGGTGGGAGTCTCCGCGATCCAGGGGCCCTCGACGGAGGGATCCAGCACACCCTCCTCCAGCCAGGAGTAGGAACCGGACAGCACCCCTTGGACGACCTTGCCGTCCACCTCGTCGGTGTTGTGCCAGAGGCGGCCGAACAGTTCTTCCACCCGGACGCGGGACTGAACGCAGAAGGCGTAGGCGAGCTGGTACGCCGCGGCTCCCTGCGCGGCGTCGTCGCGCCGTAGCCGTTCGGCCCGAACACAGGCGGCGCTCATCGCGAACAACTCGGCGCCGATGTCCACGATCCGTCCGAGGAACCCCTGCTTGGTTTCCATGCGCCCCTGCCAGCGGGACATGGCGTAGAAGGTGGACCGCGCCAGTTTCCGCGCGGTGCGCTCCACGTACCGCAGATGAGGCGCGAGTTGGCCGAACTCGGCGTAGGCCGTGGGAACCTGGCCGCGGCCGGCGACCAGTCCGGGAAGCCACCTGGCGTAGAACCCGCTCGCCCGGGCACCCGCCCGTGCCTTGTCCGCGAGGTTCTTCTCCGGGTCGATGAGGTCACCCGCCACGGAGAGGTGGGCGTCCACGGCCTCCCTGGCGATGAGCAGGTGCATGATCTCGGTGGAGCCCTCGAAGATCCGGTTGATGCGCTGGTCGCGCAACATCTGCTCGGCGGGGACCCCGCGTTCCCCTCGCGCGACGAGGGACTCGGCGGTCTCGTAACCGCGTCCGCCCCGGATCTGCACCAGTTCGTCGGCGATCAACCAGCCCATCTCCGAGCCGTAGAGCTTGGCCAGGGCCGCCTCGATACGGATGTCGTTGCGGTCCTCGTCAGCCATGTGGGAGGCCAGGTCCACGACGGCCTCCAAGGCGAAGGTGGTGGCGGCGATGAAGGAGATCTTCGCGCCCACCGCCTCGTGCTTCGCCACAGGCCTCCCCCACTGGACCCGCTCACCGGCCCACTCGCGCGCCACCTTCAGGCTCCACTTCCCGGCGCCGAGACAGGTGGCGGGCAGGGAGAGTCGTCCGGTGTTGAGCGTGGTGAGGGCGATCTTCAACCCCGCCCCCTCCGGGCCGATACGACGTGACGCGGGGACCCTCACCTGGTGGAAGCGGGTGACGCCGTTCTCGATGCCGCGCAGACCCATGAACGCGTTGCGGTGCTCCACGGTGACGCCCGGGGCGTCCCCCTCCACGACGAAGGCGCTGATCCCGCCCCGATGCCCTTCCCGTGCAGGCACCCTGGCCATGACCACCAGCAGGTCCGCCACCACGCCGTTGGTCGTCCACAGCTTCACGCCGTCCAGCAGGTAGTCGTCGCCGTCGGGGGTGGCGGTGGTGGCCAGCCTCGCGGGGTCGGACCCCACATCCGGTTCAGTGAGAAGGAAGGCCGAGATGGCGTCCTTCGCACAGCGGGGCAGGAACTCGTCCTTCTGCTCGTCCGTGCCGAACAGCTTCAGCGGCTGCGGCACGCCGATGGACTGGTGGGCGGACAACAGGGCGCCGACGGCGGGGCTCACGGAGCTGACCAGGGTGAGGGCCTTGTTGTAGTAGACCTGGCTCAGACCGAGGCCGCCGTAGGCGCGGTCGATCTTCATGCCCAGGGCACCCAGTTCCTTGAGGCCCGCCACGACCTCGTCCGGGATCCTGGCGTCCCGTTCGATCCGGGCGCTGTCGATGTGCGTCTCACAGAAGCGTCGAAGCCGGTCGAGGAACTCCTCACCACGCCGTACGACCTCGGGGTCGGCTGTCGGATGAGGGTGGATCAGGTCCAAGCGGAAGTGGCCGAGGAACAGTTCCTTGGCGAAGCTCGGCTTGCGCCAGTCCTGCTCTCGCGCCGCTTCGGCGACTTGACGGGCTTCACGTTCGGAGACGGTCACAGCCAGCTCACCTCACCACGAGTCAGGGCGGCACCTTGCGGAGCGTTCTGAGTGTGTACCCCGTGTTGACGGTGCTACCCACCCACCCGTGGCGGTCAGGTGAGGCAGGGCGCGGACGACCCGGCCCGCGGCGACGTAGCGTCCGACCAGGCGGTTCACGGACCCCTTCCGCTCCGGCCCGAGAGCGACCGGGTGGGGATGGTGGACTGGTCCACCGGGACGTGGTCGGAGCCGCGCGAACCCACGGGCTCCGACCACACGGTGCGACGACGGCTCAGAGGTCCAGGCCGGTCAGCACCATCACCCGCTCGTAGGTGTAGTCCTCCATCGCGAACTGGACACCCTCGCGGCCGACGCCGGACTGCTTGGCGCCGCCGTAGGGCATCTGGTCCGCCCGGTAGGAGGGCACGTCGCCCACGATCACGCCACCGACCTCCAGGGCCCGGTGCGCCCGGAAGGCCGCCTGTACGTCATGGGTGAAGACGCCCGCCTGGAGGCCGTACTTCGACGCGTTGGCCTCGGCGTAGGCGGCCTCCTCGCCGTCCACCCTGGTGAGCGAGACGACCGGGCCGAAGACCTCCTCACAGCCGACCTTGGTGTCCGCGGGGACGTTCTCCAGCACCGTCGGCGCGTAGGTGGCTCCGTCACGCTTGCCTCCGGTCAGGAGTCGGGCGCCGGCGTCCACCGCTTCCTGGACCCAGGACTCCACCCGCCTGGCCGCGTCCTCGCTGACCAACGGGCCGACATCCGTGGCGTCGTCGGAGGGGTCGCCGGTGTTCAGGGACTCCACGGCGGCGATCACCCTGGGCACGAGGCGGTCGTAGACCGAGGTGTCCGCGATCACCCGCTGTACGGAGATGCAGGACTGGCCACCCTGGTAGTTGGAGAAGGTCGCGATGCGCTCCGCGGCCCAGTCCAGGTCCTTCTCGGAGGCGTAGTCGGCGAGCACCAACGCCGCACCGTTGCCGCCCAGTTCGAGCGTCACGCGCTTGCGGGGCACCGAGTCGAGCAAAGACCAGCCCACCGGGCCGGAACCGGTGAAGGAGATGATCGGCAACCGCTCGTCGCGTACCAGGGACTCCATGCGGTCGTTGGGGACCGGCAGCACGCTCCAGGACCCCGCCGGGAGATCGGTCTCGCTGAGCAGCTCGCCGAGCAGGATGCCCGACAGGGGGGTGGCCGGCGCCGGCTTCAGCAGGATCGGCGCACCCACGGCGATCGCCGGCGCCACCTTGTGGGCACAGAGGTTCAGCGGGAAGTTGAACGGCGCGATGCCCAGGACCGCACCTCGGGGGAAACGGCGGGTCAGGGCGAGTCGGCCCACCCCTCCGGCGTCGGAGTCCAGGCGCTGGGCCAGCCCGCCGTTGAAACGACGCGCCTCCTCCGCCGCCCAACGGAAGACCGACACACAGCGGCCGACCTCGCCGCGGGCCCACTTCATGGGCTTCCCGTTCTCGGCGGAGATCAGCTCGGCGATCTCCTCAGTGCGTTCGACGAGACGTCGGGACACGTGCTCCAGCGCGTTGGCCCGCACGTGGGCGGGGGTCGCGGCGAACTCGTCAGCCACCTCGACGGCGGCGACGATGGCTTCCTCGACCTGTTCCGGGGTGGGAACACTCACCGCGCCGACTACGCGGCCGTCCCAGGGAGAGGTGACCTCAAGGGTGGTGTCGCTGGTGGTCGCCCGGCCGGCAAGCCAGAACGTGTGGGTGGGTGTCGCTGTGGTCACTGCGGATCCCGGCCCTTCCGATTGGTGGGTGTCGCCGATTGGCTCTGCCTCCACCGTAGGCCGGTGAGACCCACGAGGCTCTTGTCCGACGCGTAGCAGAGTTCCGACGGTCTCCTCCTGATTGGCACAGCCCCCGGTTGACGCACGTGCCATTGACCAGAACATGCCACTGCCGGAAGGATTCCGAAGGTAACCCCCCACCGTCGCACTGAATCAGATGGAGTTGCGATGCGACTACGAATACGCGGCCGGCGACGTACGCTCACCGCCGCCGCCCTGACCGTGGCCCTGGCCGTACCGCTCGGCACACAGGCCATGGCCTCCGCCTCGGACGCGCCCCCCAGCGCGTCGTCGGAGCGCGGCACGGCGCAGGAACGGCAGTACGAGGTCAAGGACATCACCACCAAGGCGCAGCGAACCGCGATCGCCCGGTCCGGTGTGTCGATCGACGCCGTACGCAAGGACTCCGTGGTCATCACCACGGGCGCCGACGGAGCGGCGAAGGTCCGGGACCTGGGGCACAAGCTCAGCCCGCTGCCCGGCCCTCCGAACCGCAACAAGGGCGTCAAGAACGTCAAGCCCAACGACTTCCCCGACGAGGACTCCGGCTACCACAACTACGACGAGGCCACCGAGGCCGTCGACGGGTTCGTGGAGAAGTACCCGGACATCATGTCCAAGAAGGTCATCGGCAAGTCCCACGAGGGCCGTGACATCGTCGCGGTGAAGGTCAGCGACAACGTCAAGGAGGACGAGGACGAGCCCGAGGTCCTCTTCACCCACCACCAGCACGCGCGGGAACACCTGACGGTCGAGATGGCCCTCTACACCCTGGGGGAGCTGGGCTCCAAGTACGGCTCCGAGGACCGCATCACCAAGATGGTCGACGAGCGTGAGATCTGGGTGATCCCGGACGCCAACCCCGACGGCGGCGAATACGACATCGAGCCGGGCGACTACCAGATGTGGCGCAAGAACCGGCAGCCGAACGAGGACTCCACGATCGGCACGGACGAGAACCGCAACTGGGGCTACAAGTGGGGCTGCTGCGGTGGCTCCGACAGCGACCCCGGCGGAGAGACCTACCGGGGATCCGCCGCGGAGTCGGCGCCCGAGGTCAAGGTGATCGCGGACTTCGTACGGAGCCGGATCGTCGACGACAAGCAGCAGATCAAGGCGTCCATCGACTTCCACACCTACAGCGAGCTGGTGCTGTGGCCCTTCGGCCACACCGACGACGACACCGGCGAGGGTATGACGCAGGACGACCACGACGCGTTCGAGGCCGTCGGCACGTCCATGGCCGAGACCAACGGCTACACGCCGCAGCAGTCGAGCGACCTGTACATCACCGACGGCGCGATCGACGACTGGCTGTGGGGCGACCAGAAGGTGTTCGCCTACACCTTCGAGATGTACCCCGGTCCGTCGGGTGGCGACGGCTTCTACCCGCCCGACGAGAAGATCGAGGAGGAGACCGCGCGCAACAAGGAGGCGGTGCTCCTTCTGCTGGAGAACGCCGACTGCATGTACCGCTCCATCGGCAAGGAAGGCGAGTACTGCGAAAAGTAACCGGCCTCGCCGGGTGTCAACCTGACGTCCGGTACGCCTAGTTACGGCTAGCTACCGCGCCGTCGTCGCGCCGTGTCCGTTCTCACGGTGCGACGACGGCGCTCGGCGTTCGCCTCCCACGTAGGCCCCCGCTCCGAGCGTTGTCGACCGACCCCCGTGACAGCCCCAGCCCCGCTACGACGCCGCGCCAGGTGGCGCCTCAGTTGCTGTCAGCAGCCGCAGGGAGCCCGCTTCCTGGGCGTGGCCGGTACCACGCACCGATGCCGGTCGGCGCCTCAGTGCCGACGGCTCACTGGCTCGTGGCCTTGAGGGCCAACCACAGCTCCATGCGGACGTCGGGGTCGTCGAGGGAGCGGCCGAGGATCTCCTCCACCCGGCGCATCCGGTACCGGAGCGTGTGCCGGTGCACTCGGAGCTTGGCCGCTGCGGCGTCCCACTGCCCGTGGTGGGCCAGCCACTCGCGGAGCGACTCCACGAGGTTCCCCCGACCTGTCGCGTCATGCTCGTGCAGGGCACGGAGCATCCCGTCGGCGAACGCCCGCACCGCGTCGTCGGCCAACAACGGCATCACCGAGCCGGCCGCCACGTCCTCGTGCTCGACCAGGGCGACACCTCGCCTCCGGGCGACCGAGAGCGCCTGCTCCGCCTGCTTGAAAGCCACCGCCGCAGCGGCCAGCCCCGCCGGGGCGGAGATGCCGATCACCGCCTCCGGTTGGCCCCCTTTCTCCCGGCATCGGTCGGCAGCCTCGGCATAGGCGATACAGCCCTCGACCGCCGAGCCTCCGTCCGCAGCGAGGACCACCAACCGTCCCCCGTCCGGCACCAGGAGCACCGCCTCACCGGCACGTGCGGCGGCGGCCTCGATCGCCTCCCCCAGCCCCTCCAGGGAAGAGCCGCCCTCCTCCGCGACGACGACGCGCAGGGGAGCGTCCAGCAACCCCCCGTAGAGCCGTCCGGCAACGGCCCGCGCGTGGTTGGACTCCCCCACCAACAACATGCGCAGCACCGCGGCGCCCAGGCGCCCCTCCGCCTCCTGGAGCGCCCTGGACCGCTCCGTGGTGAGCGTCAGCAGGGCGATGGCGGAGTTGACCGCGTAGCGCTCCCCGGTACCCAGGGGGGCACCCGTCCCAATGGCCAGTACGGCACGCGCCCGGCGACCGGATCCCACCCCCACGGACTGCAGCTCGATCCGGTCGTCGGCCACCTCACCGCCACTGACCACGGCGCTGGCCGGGGCAGGCCGATCTCGCAGTCGTTGCACCTCGGTGGTGATACGCGCCGCACGGCGGGCCGCCCAGTGGGGTGCCGAGGCCACCACGGCGGCGGAGGCATCGTAGAGGGCCACCCATCCGTCCAGATGCTGGGCCAGCTTGCCCAGCAGCGCCGCCGGCCCCTCGTGGGACAGTGCGGCACTGGTCAGCTCACGCTGGGCGTCGAACCCAGCCGTCACCGACCGGTACCGCTCGGCGGCCAGAGAGTCGGACACCACCTTGCTGATGGCCAGGAAGGGCGTCCGTCGGGGGACCTCGATCAGCGGGAGGGAGGCCGACTTGGACGCCTGGAGCAGAGCGTCCGGCACCTGCTCGTAGTGCACCCCGGCGGCGAAGCCGATCCCCACCACGTCCTTGTCGACAAGGCGACGCACATAGGCGTCCATCGCCTCCGAGTTCGTCACGTCCAGTTTCAGGGCGGTCAGCAGCAGCAGTTCGCCCCCGTCGAGATACGGGGTGGGGTCGGTCAGCTCGCTGACATGCGCCCACCGCACGGCGCGGTCCAGCCTCTCCTGCCCCGCCAGCACGGACAGCCCCAGCGCGGAGTGCTGGACCAGGTTGGCAAGCGTCGGAGGCATAACGTTCCTCACCGTACTGTCGACCGTATCCCCGTCATTCTCGCAGCCGGCCGATGCCGGAAATCGACCCCTGGATCAGGCTGCGGCGACGTAGCGGATCTCAGTTGCCCAGTCGGGTCAGGATCGGAGCGGTCCGCTTCCCCGCCGTCGTGGTCAGGGACAGCACCGCGTGCTCGGGCGGCAGGGAATGGGCCAGGTCAGAGGCGGACCACCGTTCCCTCTGCACCTTCCGTACGGTCACCGACTCCGCCGTGACATAGCGCCCGGTCGCCAGTCGCCGTACCGAGTGCATCACCTTGGTGAAGGGCTCGTCCGAGATGATCTGTCGATTGGTGACGTCACGGGTCTCCACCCACTCCGTGCCCCAGGTTTCAGAGAAGTGACCTCCGTCCCGGGGGGAGATCCCGGCGCACGCCATGCGGCATCCGACCGCCGACAGCAGCGGTCCACGCAGGGCGGCGGGGACGTCGTCCAGCGTGCGGAGGGTCAACACCACACCGGCGTGTGCGGAGCGCAGACGTTGCAGGCCACGCAGGGACTCCGGCGAGATGACGTGCGCGGCGTCGTCCACGACGAGGGTGGCGAACAGCGAGGTGTCGGCCCGGGTCACAGCACAGGAGCTGAACTGGGCCAGCAGCAGCCTGGCCAGGATGCGGGAGGCCTCGGAGTGCCCCCGCTCGGGAAGGTCGACCCTGACCCGGACGGGACGCTCCAACGCGCGCATCGAGAAGAGTCGGGGTCCCTGCTCGGCCACGTCGCCGCCCGAGGACTCCGGTGGGCCGAACTGGCCGGCGAAGGCCGAACGGTCCAGGAGGGCGACCCGGTCCGCCATCAGGACGCGAACGTCACCGTGGCGGTCGGAGTGACGCTGGAAGGCCTCCAACTCCCGCAACTGGACCGGGGATTGCCTCTCCTCCAAGCGGGCCCGCAGCGCCCCTATCAGGTTGGAGCCCTCTTCCAGGAGGTCACGCAGTTCGGCGACCCGGGGGAAGCGCCCGTAAGCGGCGCGGAAGGGGCCGATCAGCTGGGCAAGGGTCACGGCCGCCCGGCGGCTGTCGCCTCCGGGGAGGTACTCCGTGAGGTCGCCGACAAGGCCCTCGGCCAGCAGGCTGGCCGCCTCGTCGGGGTCGTCGACGCCGCAGTAGAGGTCCAGTCCGTGACGGGAGTCGGGACGGCCCATCCTGATCACCACGTCGAACGCCTCGTCACCGAGCAGTCCACTGCCCTCGGCGGTGACCGCCACCACGGATGACTGACCCAGCAGGGCCTGGAGACAGAGCGATTCGACCACGGGTCGCACCAGGTGCTGGGTCTTTCCCGCGCCGGGAGGCCCCACCGCGAGGAGTGAGGTGCCCAGGACCGTCGGGTCCAGAGCGATGCCTGCTCCCCGGTACTCCTGCTGGTTCCTCTCGTTGCCGGGTGCCTGGCCGATGCGCACCTGGGACAGCCGCAGATCGTGAAGGGCCCGACGTACCGGAAGATCGCGCTCACCCGAGGGGTGCGCGTACGCCGTAGCTCCCCGTCGTCGCACGGTGTCCACGAAAGAGGCCAGCCGGTCCGGGTCAGCGCGGACGGCCTTCCACATCCTCTCGATACGGGTGTGGTCGAGATCGGTCAGCACGCCCTGCTGTGCTTCGGCCTGGAGCCGGTCGGCGGCCTCGTGAGCACCGACCTCGCGCAGCTCGGGCCAGTCGATGGGGTCACCCTCGGGCCTCCTGAGCTGCCGCGTCACCGGTGCGGCGTCGGCGCCTGGCTGCGGGCGCCGACGCCGCCCGAGCCTGCCCATGGCACGACGGCCGAGTTCGTCCCAGTGCCCCATACGACCGCACACCACGGCGAGCCCACCGACGACGAGGGCATAGTAGAGATACAGGGACGTGACGTAGGCCATCTGATGGCCGCCCTCCGAACGCCACGAGTCCGGGGTCATGGCGAGCAGGGGCCACAGCCAGTAGCTCCCGAGGTAGCCGTTCCACAACAGGGACCAGGCCAGCCAACCGATCAGAAAGGACACGATGGCGCCGCTGATCAGCTGCCGGTTGGGAATCCTGTCCTTCTCCACGATCCGCGGCGGCTGGTGCTCGTAACGCCAGATCCCCGGTTCCGCCTGCGGTCGGGGAGCGCTGAGCCACTGGGCCAGTAAGGGCCGTGTCCGGGGGGCTCCGGCCGGACGAGGCGGAGGCACCGGGCCCGCGGCCTTCTGGGACGGCACGGCATCCCGGTACTGCGTCGCTTCGAGACCGGCCCCCGTGGAGGGGGGCGGCCCCTGCTGCTCTCCAGCGGAATCGTGTGCGCCGGCCCTGTCCATCTGCTCCCTCTTACCGCTTGACCACCGTGATGCTCCCCGGACTGGACCCAATCTAGCCTCGCCGCCCAGGAGTTGGCCTGCCTCGGCTGAACGCGGCCGGCCCCCGAACTCGGGCACCGCCGCGCACCGACGGGGCGGCAGGTCGCGCCTCCGGCCCTCGCGCCGTCGGTGCGCGGCGGCCGATGAGGCAGGCCACACCGATGTGCTACGGGACCGACTCCGCGCGAGGCCTCCGGCTATGTGCGTCTCGTCCAACACGACACACGTACTTCTCCGCCGAGGTGCATGTCCCGGGCTCCTCCTGGCGCCTAGCCTGCCAAGGACCGCACACACACCATCCATCCCCACGGAGGAGAGCTCATGAGCACGATGGCCGAGAAGACCGGGGGCCCCGGGCTGCCCCAGGAGCGCCGCCTCGTCACCGCTATCCCCGGCCCCCTGTCGCAGGAACTGATGGCGCGGAAGGAAGCCGCGGTGGCGAGCGGCGTCGGCGCGGTGATGCCGGTCTTCGCGCGGCGCGCGGGGGGTGGAGTGCTGGAGGATGTGGACGGCAACTCACTGATCGACTTCGGCTCGGGCATCGCCGTCACCTCGGTCGGGAACAGCGCCGAGGCCGTCGTACGGCGGACGACGGAACAGTTGACGCAGTTCACCCACACCTGTGCCATGGTCACGCCCTATGAGGGCTATGTGGAGGTGTGCGAGGAGCTGGCACGGGTTACCCCGGGCGACCACGCGAAGAAGAGCGCCCTGTTCAACTCCGGGGCGGAGGCGGTGGAGAACGCGGTCAAGATCGCCCGTACTCACACCAAGCGTCAGGCCGTGGTGGTCTTCGACCACGGCTACCACGGGCGGACCAACCTCACCATGGCGCTGACCTCGAAGAACATGCCGTACAAGCATGGCTTCGGCCCCTTCGCGCCGGAGGTGTACCGGGTACCGGTGGCCTACCCCTTCCGCTGGCTCACCGGTCCCGACAACTGTGCGCAGGAGGCGGCCGACCAGGCCATCGACCAGATCACCAAGCAGGTCGGGGCGGAGAACGTCGCTGCCATCATCATCGAACCCGTACTGGGCGAAGGTGGCTTCATCGAACCGGCCAAGGGGTTCCTGCCACGCATCGCCCGGTTCGCCAAGGACAACGGGATCGTGTTCGTGGCGGACGAGATCCAGTCCGGGTTCTGCCGTACCGGACAGTGGTTCGCCTGCGAGGACGAGGGGATCGTCCCGGACCTGATCACCACCGCCAAGGGCATCGCCGGTGGGCTTCCCCTCGCCGCCGTCACCGGACGGTCGGAGATCATGGACTCGGCCCACTCCGGTGGTCTGGGCGGGACCTACGGCGGTAACCCGGTCGCCTGCGCGGCCGCCCTCGGCTCCATCGAGACGATGCGCGAACTGGACCTGGCCGGCAAGGCCCGGCGTATCGGGGAGGTCATGAAGCCCCGGCTCGCGGCGATGGCCGAGAAGCACGAGGTGATCGGCGAAGTCCGTGGGCGGGGCGCCATGCTGGCGATCGAGTTGGTCAAGCCGGGCGGCAAGGAGCCCAACCCCGAGGCGACCGCGACCCTCGCCAAGGCCTGCCACCAGAAGGGCCTGCTGGTGCTCACCACGGGCACCTACGGCAACGTGATGCGGTTCCTGCCGCCACTGGTGATCGGCGAGGACTTGCTGAACGAGGGGCTCGACGTCCTGGAAGAGGCACTTGCCGAGTTGTGACGGACGCCCGATGACCTGGGTGAAGAATATGTGCGAGCACGATGGGCGAGCAGTGATCCATCTTTTGTGCTTGTTCTCGAAGCCGTACGGTGCAGCGGGATGAACGCAACATCTCGCTCGGGGGAAACCCCGGGCGACACCTACTCGGCGCCTCCCCTGCGCCGGGTTGGTGGAGCGCTGACGCGCACTCCTCACCGATCGGTCCGTCGTCCGCCCCACACCCCCCGGGGTGTACGGCGGCCTGGTCGGTGCGACCGCCCCGGAACACTCTCCCCCCTTGTTCCGGGGCGGCTTCGCGTCATGGCGCTCTGTCTGGTGGTGTTCGCCCCCGTCACCTGGCAGGTACGGGTGGACGGCCCGCTCCTCACCCCGGACGAGGTTCTCTCTCGCGCCATGGTCGGTCGTCTGCCCGCCCTGGTGACCGAGTTCCTGGCGGACCTGGGCAACCTCGAAGTCGCCTTGGTCGTACTGGTTCTGGCCCTGGCCGCACGGTGGTGGGTCGAACGGCGGGTCACACCCCTGCTCTACGCCCTGCTTCCGGTGACCTGTGTGCCACTGCTCGTGGCTCCGTTGAAGGCGTGGACGGAGCGCCCGGGACCGCTGGACCAAGGCACGGGCTACTACCCCTCCGGCCACGCGGCGACGGCGCTGGTGGTGTACGGGGTGGCGCTACTCCTCCTCGTCCCCTACGTGCGGTGGAGGCGGGGCTCACCACTGGTCCTGTTGGCCGTCGTGGCGGTGGGCAACGGTATCGGCCTGGTGAGCCGTGGCTACCACTGGCCGCTCGACGTGCTGGCGAGCTGGGCACTGGGAGGTGTCCTGCTGCTCGCCATCGACTACCTGGGGCTCCTCGACGCCGCGTATCCCGCGCGCAGTCGTCGCGGCGACCAGGGCGCGAGTCCCACGCTGAACACCGGAGGCCCGGGGCGCCGTTCCTCAGCCGATGAACCTGCCGAAGACCAGCAGCACCAGTAGCAGGGCGGACCCCACCAGCCCGATGATTCCCATGACCACCCCGGCGTGGGCCTGGCTGTAGCCTCCCTGCTCACCCCGCGCGATGGCCGCCTTGGCCGAAAGACCCAAGCCGAGAGCGACTGGTGAGGCAATGATCGAAAGGATGCCGCCGTAACAGGTCAGCATGAACGCCAGACCCACGATCCCCATCACCATCGAGACGGTCGCCTGGGCTGTCGGCAGAGGCCGCCAACCGTAGGGGGCGCCGGGTGGGAAACCGGAGTGGTGCGGCGCACCGTAGGGAAGCGGCGGCTGCCAGCCGTAGGGCGATGAGGGTGGGGCGGGCGGGTAGCCGGACATCGGACCGGTGGGGAAGTCGCCGATGTCCGGTGCCGAAGGGGCTCGGCCGGGGGTGGCGGTCGGGCCGCTCGTTTCGGTGAGGCGATCCGAACGGGCTGGTTCCGGCGACCGTCCAGAACGGGAGCGTGGACGGCGGTCGGTTTCCACCAGCCAGGGTTCGTCAGGAGTGTGTGGCGCTCGCGTGCCGGAGGGCTCCCTCACTGAACCGTCCCCCGCCACTTCGGGTCCGCCCGAGGTGCCCTCTTCTCCGTGGGGCGACTTGTTCAGCCAGGACTGTCCGGGATCGTCCTCGGCGCCACTTCTCGGTTCGCTGTCCATGTCCCCCTCGCCGTCCCCCTCGCCCTCTTCCAGGCACCCATGGTAGGTCTCCGCCCGTGCCAACCGACCTAGACTGCACGCAAACTTGACCCCGGGAGGAATCGTTGTCCGACCTCGAAGTCTTCATCGCCGGGCTTCCCAAGGCCGAACTGCACGTACACCACGTCGGTTCTGCCTCGCCCCGCATCGTGGCCGATCTGGCCGCACGGCACCCCAGTTCCAAGGTCCCCAAGGATCCCGAGGAGCTCCGGCGGTACTTCACCTTCACAGACTTCGCCCACTTCATCGAGGTCTACCTCTCGGTGGTCGACCTGATCCAGGACGCGGAGGACGTACGGCACCTCACCTACGAGGTGGCCAGGGACATGGCGGCGCAGAACGTGCGCTACGCCGAACTGACGGTCACCCCGTACAGCTCCACCTCCCGGGGCATCCCCGACCAGGCCTTCGTCGAAGCAATCGAGGACGCCCGGAAGGACGCCGAGAAGACGTTCGGCCTCATACTCCGCTGGACGTTCGACATCCCCGGTGAGGCGGGACTACCGGCCGCCGAGGAGACAACCCGGATCGCCACCGAGCTGGCGCCGGAGGGGCTGGTCTCGTTCGGTCTGGGAGGGCCCGAAATTGGGGTTCCCCGGCCCCAGTTCAAGCCCTACTTCGACCGCGCGATCGCCACCGGCCTGCACAGCGTCCCGCACGCCGGGGAGACCACCGGACCGGGAACCATCTGGGACGCGCTGACCTCGCTGGGCGCCGAACGCATCGGCCACGGCACCAGCGCGATACAGGACCCCCGGCTGTTGGAGCATCTGGCCGAGAACGGGATCCCGCTGGAGGTCTGCCCGACCTCGAACGTGGCCACCAAGGCGGTGGAGGACCTCGACACGCACCCGCTGCGCGAGATGGTGAAGGCTGGCGTGACCGTGACCATCAACAGCGATGACCCTCCGATGTTCGGGACCGACCTGAACACCGAGTTCGCCATCGCCGCCCGCCTGTTGGACCTGGACGCGACCGGTGTGGCGGAACTGGCCAAGAACGGGGTGAAATGCTCCTACCTCGACGAGACGTCCAAGCGCCGTCTACGCGAGGAGATCGACACCTACCTGACGAACTGGAACGCCACCCGTTCCTGACCGCCCCGGTCGTCGGGGCTACCCGACGCCGGTGTCCGCTCGTCGTGGGTGGTCGCGATGGAGAGGCGACCACCCACGCGGCGTCGGAGCCCCGCACGCCGCGAGCTTCCCTGAACCGTGGCGACGTCCGGCCGGGCTCAGTTCTGGTGGGGAGGCTGCTGGGGGTAGGTGGGCTGGGCGAAGGGGTTGCCCTGCCCGCCGGGCTGCTGGCCGTACGGCTGCTGCTGACCGTACTGGGGTCCGGGCTGCCCCATCTGCGCACCCATGCCCGGCTGTTGGGGAGCACCCTGGGCCAGCAGTTGTTCCGCCTGTTCCTTGGTGATGTCCGAGTGTCCTCCGCAGAAAGTGCATTGCAACGAGTGCTTGGACGGGGCTATCGGAAACAGCGGTATGAAGAAGAGCGTGAACTTGGTGACGCGACGCCGGAGAGCGTGCGCCGAAGGGTTGCCGCAGAACCCACACAGCAGACTCAGCATCGCGAGCTGAATAACCTTCGAGGATGTGCCGAAAATGATCACGAGATTCTACTCCTGAGCGGGCTACGGCACTTGATGGCCGCAGACGGTGAGGTCAGGACAATGTACTCGTGGCACTGAACAGGGCGCACTCGCTGGCCACCCCGACTTTCGTCGTCCGCGTCCGTCCCAACAGGGCCGTCGGGCGATGCACTTGCCGGGAATGCCGCGTGGCCAGCCGATGAAGATGGCCAGCCACGCGGCGTCGTCGCGGTTCCCGGGAATTCAGGGGCGCGGCCTCACAGCGAGGTCATCACGTGCTTGACCCGCGTGTAGTCCTCGAAACCGTAGGCGGAGAGGTCCTTGCCGTAACCGGACTTCTTGAAGCCACCGTGCGGCATCTCGGCGACCAGCGGAATGTGGGTGTTGATCCACACACAGCCGAAGTCCAGGGCCTTCGACATCCTCATCGCCCGGCCGTGGTCCTTGGTCCACACCGAGGAGGCCAGGGCGTACTCGACATCGTTGGACCACTGGACGGCCTCGTCCTCGTCCCGGAAGGACTGGACGGTGATCACGGGACCGAAGACCTCCTGCTGGATGATCTCGTCGTCCTGCTTCAGGCCCGTGACGATGGTGGGCGCGTAGAAGTACCCCTTGTCACCCACGCGCTCGCCCCCGGTCACCACGCGGGCGTGAGCCGGCAGCCGGTCGATGAACCCGGAGACCTTGGCCAGGTGGTCCTTGTTGTTCAACGGGCCGTAGAAGCAGTCCTCGTCGTCCACGTCACCGGTCTTGACCTCCGCAGCGGCCTTTGCAAGGGCGCTGACGAACTCCTCGTGGACGGACTCGTGGACCAGCACACGTGTCGCCGCGGTGCAGTCCTGGCCGGCGTTGAAGAAGCCCGCGTCCCGGATGCCCTCGGCGGCCGACGCGAGGTCGGCGTCGTCGAAGACCACGCAGGGGGCCTTGCCACCCAGTTCCAGGTGGACGCGCTTCAGGTCCTTCGCGGCGCTACCCGCCACCTGCATCCCGGCGCGCACCGAGCCGGTGATAGAGGCCATCGCGGGGGTGGGGTGCTCCACCATCATGCGCCCGGTGTCACGGTCACCGCAGACGACGTTGAACACACCCTTGGGCAGGAACTGGCCCATCACCTCGGCCATGAACACGGTGGAGGCCGGCGTGGTGTCCGACGGCTTGAGTACGACCGTGTTCCCGGCGGCGAGCGCGGGAGCGAACTTCCACACCGCCATCATCATCGGGTAGTTCCACGGAGCGACCTGTGCGCACACACCTACCGGCTCACGCCGTACGAAGGAGGTGAGGCCCTCCATGTACTCCCCGGCGGCCTTCCCTTCCAACATGCGCGCCGCACCGGCGAAGAAGCGGATCTGGTCCAGCATCATCGGCAGTTCCTCCTGCCGGGTCAGCTCCAGGGGTTTGCCGGTGTCACGACACTCGACGGCGAGTAGTTCGTCGGCGCGGGCCTCCAGCGCGTCCGCGATCCTGATGAGCGCCAGCTGCCGGGTGCCCGGGGTGGCGTCCCTCCACCCCGGGAACGCGGTCTTGGCCGCGTCCATGGCGGCGTCCACGTCCGACTGCCCCGAGAGGGCAGCGGTGCCGTAGACCTCGCCGGTGGCGGGATCGATGACCTCTGTCGTCCGGCCGTCAGCGGCGTCCCGGAACTCTCCGTCGATGTAGTTGCGTAGACGTCGCAGTTCGGCGGTCACTTCGCACCCCTCCACTCACCTGTTCCAGTACCTGAGACAACCACCCTAACCAGCCAGGTGGTACTTCCGATACGAGGCCAGGACGCCGCCTCCCGCCCGGTGCCCCGTCGCCGCCCACCAGGACGGTCCGCCGCCGAGCCCGACTCACCACGAGAGCGTACCGACCCACCGCCAGTGGCTCCGTTCGAACGATTCTCGGCCCCCGACATCCACCACCTCGCCAAGCGTGCGACCGGACGGTCCTACGGTGCGGCAGTGACCAAATCTCCCCGTCGCCGTTGCACACAGGGCCAGGGAGGCCGGGCCGAACTGTGTGGAGGTGCCCATGGAGACCCCGCCGGACAACGACGTGCTCTGGTCGCGCGGACTACACCACGCCCATGAGGGCTCGCCAGCGCTCACGGGCGTGTCACTCGGAGTGCGCGAAGGCGAGATCCTCTCCGTGAGCGGACCCCGGGGGTGCGGTAAGACGACACTGCTGCGATGCCTTTCCGGCCAGCTGCGACCGCAGGCCGGTGAGGTGTGGTTCAACAGCCTCCCGCTCCACACCATGGGCCCCCAGGCCCGGGAGAATCTCCGACGCCGACACTTCGGGTGGATCGGCAGTCAGCCTGAGCTGGTACCTGAACTGACCGCCTGGGAGAACGCGGCACTGCCCCTGCTGCTGTCGGGCGTACGCCACCGCGTCGCCCGTGACACGGCCCACGAGTGGCTGGAGCGCCTGGACGTCGCCGACTGCGCCAAGCGCCGTCCGGGGAACCTGTGCCAGGCGGAACGCCAACGCGTGGCCATCGCCCGGGCCCTCACCCACGAGCCCTCAGTGCTGTTCGCGGACGAACCCACCGCGCCGTTGCACGCCACCGACCGCGCCCAGGTGCTGCGTACCCTCACCGCCGCGGCACGCTCCCACCGGATCACCTGTGTCATGGCCACCCACGACGCCCTGCTGAGTACGGAACAGGAGATGGTCGGACCCACCCTGGCCGACCGCGAACTGGCCCTGATGGACGGCCGTCGCATCCACCCCGACTCCGTGACGCCCCGCGAGAGCAGGACGACATGCTCACTCTCCGCCTGATCCGAGGCGCTACACCCCTCGCACTGGTCCGGCGCACCGTCGTCCTGGCGGCCAGCATGGTCGTGGCCTTCCTGCTGTTCACCACACTCGGATACGGCCTCGACCATCCAGAGCGCGCCGACGAGGCGACAGCACGGCTGCTGTGGTGCCTGCTACCGACGATGGCCATGGTCCAGCTCGCCGCCTGCCTGGTACGCCTCGACCTGGGCCCCGCCCTGCGACGAGGTCTCACCGCGGCGGGGCTCGGCCCTCCCCGCCTGCCCCTCCTCGCGGCGGTTTCCACCTGGTTGACCTGTTCCCTGGGCAGTCTGCTGACGTTGCTCGTCTGCTTGTTCCTCCGCGGCGAGTGGGGCGCCGCCCCCTTCGACGGGGCGCTAGCGGATGCCCTCGCCGCCGAACGTCACCTGCCGCTGGCGGGCACCCTCACCCTGCTCCTCGTACCACCTCTCCTGGCGGCACTCGGCAGTGCGTGGACGATGCGGGGACGTGAACGGGCACGGCGCGAGACGAGGGGCACGGCTACCACCGCACAGGAACTCGCGGAAAAGCACTCCGGCGAGTCCCGTTCCCGCGACGACGCCGCGCGGACGGAGCCGACTCCCGGTCGGCAGTTCGCCAGGTTCCCCTGGGGCGTGGCCCTGATCGCGGCGGGACTCGCGTGGGGCTCCCTCACCAAGGATGTGAACCCGCGCCCCCTGGGAGGCGCGTCCGACATCCACGACGGTTTGCCATCGCTTGTCCCCCCGCTGTCAGCGAGCTGGCTTCTCACCTTCGCCGGCCTGATCATGGTCGGGCCCGGCGTCGTCGCCATGTGCGGTCGGCTTCTCACCATCTGCCGGCCGGGACCCACACGACTGGTCACCGGCCGTCTGCTGTACGCGGAGGCCCACCCCACGGGATACGCCCTGGGTACTCTGTGCGCCGTCGGGGCAGCCGCGTTCGCGGCCCGGGAGTTCCAGAAGATCCACCATGGCGCCTTCGGCCCCCTCACCGGGCTCGCGGCCGCACTGATCGTGTCCTGCGTGACGGTGAGCGTGGTCGCCACCGTCGCCGAGTCACGCAGATCCCAGGCCTCGACAGTGGCCCTGGTGCGGAGGATCGGAGCACGCTGGTCGTTGGCCCTGAAGGCCCAGGTGCTCCAGGTGTTCGTCCCTCTCGCGGTGATGGCCCCACTCGCCTGGACGGTGGGGCGGCTCACCGCACTCACCTTCTGACCGCTTCGTCCCGGAGCCGCGCACACGGACTGGTACGTCACGTGGGCAACGAAGAGGCGGGCAACGGCACCACCTCCTGGGAGTCGAAGGTCACGCCCACCTCCTCGGGGAGTTCCGCCGCCTCACGCAACGAGCAGGAAGCCTGGAGAGGTGGGCCGCTGAGGGGAAGGAGGTGGACGAGCACGTGGTCGCCCCGGAACACCCGAGCCCGTACCCGGCAAGGCAGCCCAGGTTCGCGAGGGCCAATGCGTACCCCACCCGGCCTGACCAGTACCTTCCTCCCCTCACCTGTCTCTTCCGCCTTCTCGGGCAGCGGAAGACTGCCCCAGGGGGTGAGGGCCCGGTCGCCCTTCAGGGTGGCTTCGACGATGTTCTCGAACCCCAGGAAGCGGGCGACGAACTCGGAGTTCGGGTGGCTCCACACCTCCCACGGACTACCGACCTGACGCACCCGTCCCTGGTCCATCACCGCGACCTGGTCGGCGAGGGCGAAAGCCTCCGACTGGTCGTGGGTCACCGCCAGCACCGTGGTGCCCAGGTTCTTGAACAGTTGGCGCAGTTCGATGACCAGTCGCTCGCGAAGCCCCCGGTCGAGTTGTCCCAGGGGTTCGTCGAGCATCAGCAGACGGGGTTGCGGAGCGAGCGCGCGGGCGAGCGCGACCCGTTGCTGCTCCCCGCCGGACAACGTGGAGATCTCCCGTTCTCCCGCGCCGGACAGTCCGACCAAGCCCAGCAGTTCGTCCACCCGCTGCCTCACCCCACTCCTGGAGACACGGCGTACGTCCAGGCCGAAGGAGACGTTGCCGGCGACGTCGCGCTGGGGGAACAGCTGCTGGTCCTGGAACATCAGCCCCACACCACGACGGTGCGGTGGGACACCCGACAGGTCGCTGTCCTCCAGCAGGATCCTGCCTCGGGTCAGGGGCTGAAGTCCGGCTACCGCACGGAGCAGCGTCGACTTCCCGCTGCCACTCGGTCCCAGCACGGAGAGGATCTGGTGCTCTGAGACGTCGAGTCGCACCTCGTGGAGCACTTCGACGTCACCGATCCCGACCGTGACCTCTTCCAGACGTAGCATTCAGAACTCCCCGAGGTGGCGGGTCTGTAGACGGTCCAACAGCACGAGGGTCAGCGCGCACAGCGCCATCAGCAGAGTGCTCAGGGCCATGGCCTGTCCGTAGTTGATCTCACCGGCTCGTCCGAGGAGTCGGGCGATGGCGACCGGCATGGTGGGGTTGTCCGCACGAGCGATGAACACCGTCGCGCCGAACTCCCCGAGCGACACGGCGAAGGCGAAGCTCGCGGCGACGACCAACGCGCGCCGTGCCATGGGGAGGTCCACCTCACGCCACACCCGGAAGGGCGAAGCCCCCAACAGCGCGGCGGCCTCGCGTAGTCGGGGCTGTACGGCGCGCAGCACGGGAAGGACGGTACGCACCACGAAGGGCACCCCCACCAGTGCCTGGGCCAGGGGGACGATCAGCCAGGTCGACCTGAGGTCGAGTGGGGGCTCGTCGAGCGCGATCAGGAAGCCGAAACCGACCGTGACCGCCGAGGTTCCCAGAGGCAGCATGAGCAGCATGTCGAACCCCCGTACCAACCTCCCCGCCCTGGCGGTCAGCGCGGCGGCGGCCAGCCCTCCGACGAACAGGGCGATGACCGTCGCCACTCCGGCGTAGAGCAGGGAGTTGCCCAGTGCTTCCAGCGGGGCGACGGTGAAGGTCCCGCTGTCCGTGGAACGCAACGCCTGGTAGAAGCGGAATCCGTAGCCGTCGGAACTGTGCAGCGATCTCTCGATCAGTGCGCTGAGCGGGACGAGGACGAGGACGAGGACCACCAGGAGGACGAAGCCGAGTACGGCCCGGTCTCCCGCTCCGCGTGGACGGCGCCGGGCCGCCGTGCTGGAGACGAGTCCCAGCGCGGACTCCCTGCGCCGCACCGTCCACGCGTGCAGCAACAACAGACCGGCCACGGCAGCGAACTGCACCAACGTCAGCACCGCCGCCGTGGGCAGAGCCAACAACTGGGAGGTCTGGCGGTAGATCTCCACCTCCAGGGTGGCGAAGCGGGGACCGCCCAGAATCTGGATCACGCCGAAGGACGTGAAGGTGAACAGGAACACCATCAACGAGGCGGCGGACAGCGCGGGCACGAGTGCGGGGAGCGTGAGCCTGCGCCAGGCCGCGAAACGGCTCGCTCCCAGCAGCCGCGCGGCCTCCTCCTGGCGGGGGTCCAGTGCACCCCACAGCCCGCCGACGGTGCGCACCACCACCGCGTAGTTGAAGAACACGTGGGCGAGCACGATCGCCCAGACGCTGGTGTCCAGGCGTACGCCCCACCAACTGTCCAGCAGCCCACCCCGTCCGAGCAGGCCGAGGAAGGCCGACCCCACGACCACCGTGGGCAGCACGAACGGGACCGTGATCAGGGCGTACAGCAGACGCCGCCCTCGGAACTCGAAGCGCGCGAACACGTACGCACCCGGCAACCCCACCAGAAGTGTGACCAGCGTCGAGACCAGGGCCTGCCAGGTGGTGAACCACAGGACGTCCAGCACCTGGGGGTCGGTCACGATCCCCGGTATCCGACCGAGGTCCCAGTGACCCTCCGGGCGGAGCCCCCGGGCCACGATGGCGAGCACCGGGTAGGCGAAGAAGACGCCGAAGAAGGCCAGCGGGACCACCATCAGGACGACCCGGGGGGACAGAACACGGCGCGGCTCCCCCGCCGCCGAGCGTCGGTCCGGCCCTGGAGGCAGGGAACCCGGTTGGTCGGCGACGACGGGCTCCGCTCCGACGGCGCTGCCAAGTCGCGCCGTCGGAGCGGGAGTTCCGCGTGTGTCAGTACTCACCGGACCACGAGCGCGGTCCACGCCTTGATCCATCCGTCACGACGCTCAGTGATGCGCTTCGGTGGCATCGTCGCCGAGTCCTCGACCTTCTCGCCGTACTTGGTGAACAGCTTGGGAAGCTTCGCGTCCTTCCGTACCGGGTTCACGAACATCTGGAGGGGCAGGTCTTCCTGGAAAGTGCGGTCGACCAGGAAGTCGAGCAGCTTCTTCCCGCCCTCGGGGTTGTCGGCTCCGTTCAACAGACCCGCGAACTCGACCTGTTCGAAGCAGGTGCCCTTGGACACCCCGGTTGGCGCCTGTTCGGGCTCCGGCTTGACGTCGAGCACCTCCACCGGCGGGCTGGACGCGTAGGAGACGACCAGGGGCTTGTCGCCCTTGCCCTTGCTGGCTCGCGCACCGGAGAAGCGGTCGTTGTACGCCTGTTCCCAGCCGTCGACGACCTCCACGCCGTTGGCCTTGAGCTTCTTCCAGTACGAACGCCAACCGGACTCCCCGTACTCGGCGACGGTCGCCAGCAGGAACCCCAGACCCGGCGACGACGTCGCGGCGTTCTGCGTCACCAGCAGGTCGCGGTATCGCGGTTTGACCAGGTCGTCGAGTGTCTCGGGGGGATCGAGCTTCTTCTTGCGGAAGTACTCGCGGTCGTAGTTGACGCAGATCTCGCCGTAGTCCACGGGTGTCACCCGGTGCTTGGCGGCGTCGAGGCGGAACCGCTCGGGGATGTGGTCCAGTCCCTTCGCCTGGTACGAGGCGAACACGTCCGCCTCCAGCGCCCGGGAGACCAGGGTGTTGTCGGCGCCGAAGAACACGTCGCCTTGGGGGTTGTCCTTGGTCAGTACGGCCTGGTTGGTGGCCGAGCCGGCATCGCCGCCCGTCACCAACTTGACCGTGTAGCCGGTGCGCTTCTTGAACTCCTTGAGTACGTGGTCGGACACGGCGAACGAGTCGTGTGTCACCAACCTGACGGTCTTCTTGTCGTCTCCCTCGTCCGAAAGTGCTCCACAGCCGGCGACCAGACTGACGGCCGTGGCTATCACGAGAGTGGTGACGATGTGTTTCACGCTGCAGCCTCTGTTTCCGGGCGCAGCACAACAGCAGAGAGTGACCGAACTTCCTACCCGGCATGACCCGGGCGAGGTTCGAGGGTCTGCGGCCTTGTCTCGCCGCACTCTCAGCGCCGCTTGCGCTCCCCTGTCGGTGTTTCGATAAACCAGGGCCACCGTACCAGCGCGGTCCTGGCGGACTTCGCGGGGTGTCTACCGCTCCGTCGCCGCCAACTGTCCGCAGGCGCCGTCGATCTCTTGGCCGCGGGTGTCACGCACCGTCACCGGAACTCCATGTGACTCCAGGACCCGGACGAACTGTTGCTCGTCCTCGGGACGGGAGGCGGTCCACTGGGAACCCGGGGTGGGGTTCAGCGGGATGAGGTTGACGTGTGCCCGCTTGTTCTTGAGCAGCCGCCCCAACAGGTCGGCCCGCCATGCCTGGTCGTTGATGTCACGGATCAGGGCGTACTCGATGGACACCCGCCGACCCGAGCTGCGCGCGTACTCCCAGGCGGCGTCGAGCACCTCACTGACCTTCCAGCGGGTGTTGACCGGGACCAGGGTGTCCCGCAGTTCGTCGTCGGGGGCGTGCAGGGACACCGCCAGCCGGCACTTGAAGCCCTCGTCGGCGAAACGGAGCATCGCCGGTAGCAGGCCGACCGTGGAGACGGTGATGCCGCGCTGGGAGAGACCGAGTCCGTCAGGTTCGGGGTCGGTGAGCCGCCGGATGGCGTCGACGACGCGACGGTAGTTGGCGAGGGGCTCCCCCATGCCCATGAAGACGATGTTGGAGAGTCGCGCGGGCCCACCGGGCACCTCGCCCTCGCGCAAGGCCCGAACCCCCTCGACGATCTGGTGCACGATCTCCGCCGTCGACAGGTTGCGGTCCAGGCCGGCCTGCCCGGTGGCGCAGAAGGGGCAGTTCATCCCGCAGCCGGCCTGCGAGCTGATGCACATCGTCACGCGGTCGGGATAGCGCATCAGCACCGACTCGACCAAGGTGCCGTCGTGCAGTCGCCAGAGGGTCTTGCGCGTCGCGTCGTCGTCGCAGCTGACGTGCCGCATCACGGTCATGAGTTCGGGCAGGAGCGCCTCCGCGAGACGCTCCCTCGACGCGGCCGGCACGTCCGTCCACTCCTCCGGGCGGTGCGCTTGCCGGACGAAGTAGTGCTGTGACAGTTGCTTGGCGCGGAAGGGCTTCTCCCCGATGGCCGTCACGGCTTCGCGTCGCTCCGCTGGAGTGAGGTCGGCGAGGTGGCGAGGGGGCTTCTTGGCCCCTCGGGGGGCGGCAAAGGTCAGTTCTCCAGGTGCAGGCATGGTGCGTCCAGTGTGGCAGACGGCGAGTACCCCTCCTGACCCCGCTGCCGGGTGGAGGGGGTACTCGTGAAGGCTCAGCCCTGTCCCACGCAGAGGGCCAGGATCAGCCACACCACAGGCGCGGTGGGCAGCAGGGAGTCGAGGCGGTCCATGATGCCGCCGTGTCCGGGAAGGAGGGTGCCCATGTCCTTGATCCCGAGATCCCGTTTGATCATGGATTCCCCGAGGTCACCCAACGTCGCGCTGAGGGCGACGGCCAGCCCCAGCAACAGTCCCTGCCACCACACGCCCTGGTCGATCAGGAACTGCGTACAGATCGCTCCCACGAGCATGGTGGAGACGACCGCGCCCATCAGCCCCTCCCGGGTCTTGCCGGGGCTGATGCGGGGGGCCAGCTTGCGCTTGCCGAACTTCCAGCCCACGGCGTAGGCACCGGTGTCGCTCACGACCGTGAGCAGGAGGAAGGTGAGAACCCTGAGCGCGCCGTCGTCGGCGGAGAGCATCATCGCGACGAAGGTCGCCAGGAAGGGTACGTAGAACGCGGCGAACACCGCGGCGCTGACGTCCCGCAGGTACGTCAGCGGGGCGTAGGCCATCCGCCAGACCAAGACCGCGAGCACGGTGACCGCCATCACCGCGCCCGCACCACTCGCTCCCCAGGCGTAGCCCGCCACGACCATCGACACCCCGCCGGCCACGAGGGGCACCAGCGGCGTACGGATGTCTCGGCACTCCTGCAGCCGCCGGGTCAGCTCCCACAGACCCACCGCCACAGCCAGTGCTATGACGCCCAGGAAGACAGGCTTGTAGACGAAGAGCGAGACCAGGATGACCACGCCGAGGGAGACCCCCACGCCGATGGCGGCACGGAGATCTCTCCCCGCACGCTTGCGGCCACCCTCGCTTCGCCCCGCATCCGCTCCCGGCCCCGCCGACGGAGCGCCGGGGGCGGGTGCCTGAGACCCGACGGGGGTTCCCTGCGCTTCCTGAGCGCCGTGAGCCTCTTGGGCTCCGTTTCCTGGGCCGTACGAACTCTCTGGACCGGGCACGATGGGCATACGCCGAGTCTGCGACGCCGCCGGGCTCCCGCGCTCGGGACCCGCCGTCGCCGAAGTGAGATCTCCGGTGGGGGGAGGCGGCGGCGTCCACGGCGTGCGCGCGAGGCCGTTCTGGGGCGACGAAGGCCCCGGGGAAGGGTCGTTCACGAGTGCAGCCTCAGACCTCGAGCAGCTCTGATTCCTTGTGCTTGAGCAGTTCGTCCACCTGCGCGACGTACTTCGCGGTGGTGTCGTCCAGCTCCTTCTCCGCGCGGCGCCCCTCGTCCTCGCCGACGTCGCCGTCCTTGATCGCCTTGTCGATGGCTTCCTTCGCCTTGCGCCGTACGCTGCGAATGGAGATCTTGGCGTCCTCCGCCTTGGTCTTGGCGACCTTGATGAAGTCCTTGCGGCGCTCCTCGGTCAGCTCCGGGAAGACGACCCGGATGATGTTGCCGTCGTTGGAGGGGTTGACTCCCAGGTCGGAGTCACGGATCGCCTGCTCGATGTTGCGCAGCGCGCTCTTGTCGAAAGGCGTCACCACGGCCATCCGCGGCTCCGGCACGGAAAACGAGGCGAGTTGGTTGATGGGCGTCGCGGCGCCGTAGTAGTCGGCGACGATCTTGTTGAACATCGCCGGATGCGCACGGCCCGTGCGGATCGCGGCGAAGTCCTCCTTGGCGACCACAACCGCTTTCTCCATTTTCTCCTCGGCTTCGAGGAGGGTCTCTTCGATCACCACGTGCTCCTGGTTTGGTGGGCCTCAGTGCTACAGCTGTGTTGCCTGAACGGTCGCTGACCGACAGGCCGTTGTCCATCCCCGTGCGTCACGCTGCCGGGGACGGTGGTGACCGGGTGTGTCCGAACGGAACGCCATCCGCCCGTCCACAGCGGTCATGTGACGCTCCGTCAGTCCCGGCTTCCCTGGTCGCTGACCAGCGTGCCGATCTTCTCACCCTGCACCGCTCGCGCGATATTCCCCTCCACCAGCAGTTCGAACACCAGGATGGGGAGCTTGTTGTCCCGGCAGAGGGTGATCGCGGTGGCGTCGGCGACCTTCAGGTCGCGGGTGATGACCTCGCCGTACTCCAGAGCGTCGAACTTCACGGCTTCGGGGTTCTTGGCGGGGTCGGAGTCGTACACGCCGTCCACGCCGTTCTTGCCCATCAGCAGGGCCTTGGCGTGGATTTCGAGGGCGCGCTGGGCAGCCGTGGTGTCGGTGGAGAAGTAGGGCATCCCCATCCCGGCACCGAAGATCACGACTCGTCCCTTCTGCAGGTGCCGGACCGCCCGCAGGGGAATGTACGGCTCGGCGACCTGCCCCATGGAAATGGCCGTCTGTACACGGGAGTCGATGCCCTCCTTCTCCAGGAAGTCCTGGAGGGCGAGGCAGTTCATCACCGTGCCCAGCATCCCCATGTAGTCGGAGCGGGCGCGGTCCATGCCGCGCTGCTGCAGCTCGGCGCCTCGGAAGAAGTTGCCACCACCGATCACCACGGCGATCTGGGCGCCGTCACGGACCACCGCGGCCACTTCTCTGGCCACCTTGTGCACCACGTCCGGGTCCACCCCGAGTCCGCCGCCCCCGGCGAAAGCCTCGCCGGAGAGTTTCAGCAGAAACCGGCGGTCCCGACCGTCCGTTACGCCCTTGCCCGTGCCTGGGTCATCGGCTGCACCCTGGTTCATCGATCTCTCCTCGCGCACATACGAAGGAGGCCACTGCCGGGTGGATCCTCAGGGTTCCGTCCACGGCAATGGCCTCCTCGTCACAACTGCCCTCGCTCGACCCTATAGGGGCGGAGTGGTTTCCGCCGGCTACCGGGGCCCGGGCCGGTCAGTGTTCGTTCTCAGGCACCGACACGGAAGCGAGCGAAGTTCTTCACGACCACGCCGGCCTCGTCGAGCACCTTCTCCACGGACTTCTTGTTGTCCTTGGCGAAGGGCTGGTCCAGCAGGCAGTTCTCCTTGAAGAAGCCGGTGACCCGACCCTCAACGATCTTGGGCAGCGCCTGCTCGGGCTTGCCCTCCTCACGCGCGGTGGCCTCCGCCACGCGACGCTCGTTCTCCACCGTCTCGGCGGGAACGTCCTCGCGGGACAGGAACTTCGGCGCGAAGGCCGCGATGTGCTGGGCGACGTCGCGCGCCAGCTCCGCGTTCTCCTTGTCCAGCTCGACCAGCACGCCCACCTGCGGGGGCAGGTCCGGGTTGGTGCGGTGCAGGTAGGTGGCGACGTAGGCGCCGGCGAACCGGGCGTAGCGCCCGAGCACGATCTTCTCGCCCAGCTCGGCGTTCTTCTCGTCCACGAAGGCCTGGACGGTCTTGCCGGCCTCGATCTCGGAGGCGAGCAGGGCGTCGGTGTCGACGGAAGCGGTGGAGGCCGCGTGCTCGGCGATGGCGTTGGCCGCGGCGACGAAGCGGTCACCCTTGGCGACGAAGTCGGTCTCGCACTTCAGCTCGACCAGCACGCCGCTGGCCTTGTCGTCGGCGATCAACGCGATCACCGCACCGTTCTCAGCGGTACGGCTCTCCCGCTTGGCCACGCCCTTCTGGCCCTTGACCCGCAGGATCTCTACGGCCTTGTCGACGCTGCCCTCGGCCTCGTCCAGCGCCTTCTTGCAGTCCATCATGCCGGCGCCGGTCAGCTCACGGAGCTTCTTGACGTCAGCGGCGGTGAAGTTCGCCATGGTCTGTGTCTCTTCTCGATGTATCGATCAGGGTGGTCGATTCGGATCGCAATCCGGGTGTGCACGGGGATACGGCGGAGGCACCCACCCCCGCCGTATCCCCGTGCTTCGCTGTTGAGCTGGGTCAGCTCTGCTCGGCCGGCTTCTCAGCCTCGACCGGCGCCTCCTCGGGCTTGGCCTCTTCAGTCTTGGCCTCTTCGGCCTTGACCTCTTCAGCCTTGGCTTCCTCGGGCTTGGCCTCCTGGGCCTTCTCGCCCTCGGCCTTGTCCTTCTCACCCTCCAGGAGGTCGCGCTCCCACTCGGCGAGGGGCTCCCCGGCGGCCTTCTCGCCCTTGGCCTCCGCAGCGCCGGAACGCGCGATCAGGCCCTCGGCGGCGGCGTCGGCGATGACGCGGGTGAGCAGAGTGACGGAGCGGATCGCGTCGTCATTGCCCGGGATCTTGTAGTCGACCTCGTCCGGGTCGCAGTTGGTGTCCAGGATGGCGACGACCGGGATGTTGAGCTTCCGGGCCTCACCGACCGCGATGTGCTCCTTCTTGGTGTCGACGATCCACACCGCGCTGGGGACCTTCTGCATCTCGCGGATGCCGCCGAGGGTCTTCTCCAGCTTGGCCTTCTCGCGGGAGAGGACCAGCAGTTCCTTCTTGGTCAGGCCGGAGGCGGCCACGTCCTCGAAGTCGATCTGCTCCAGCTCCTTGAGCCGCTGCAGCCGCTTGTAGACCGTCGAGAAGTTGGTCAACATGCCGCCGAGCCAACGCTGGTTGACGTAGGGCATACCCACACGGGTGGCCTGCTCGGCGATGGCCTCCTGGGCCTGCTTCTTGGTGCCCACGAACATGACGGATCCGCCGTGAGCGACGGTCTCCTTGACGAACTCGTAGGCGCGGTCGATGTACGACAGCGACTGGAGCAGGTCGATGATGTAAATGCCGTTGCGCTCGGTGAAGATGAAGCGCTTCATCTTCGGGTTCCAGCGGCGGGTCTGGTGCCCGAAGTGGACGCCGCTCTCCAGCAGCTCCCGCATCGTGACGACGGCCATGGCCGTTCTCCTTGAGGTACTCGGTTCTCAGCGGTGGCGGGAATGCCTCCGCCTGCCTGGTGCCCCTACGCGTTTGCCCCGGAGGCTTGGAGGCCTGCCGAGGACCGAGATACGCGGCCATCACGCGATGGATGAGGGGCACGCGAAGTCGACCCAGTCACCTGGATCGCCCTAGAAGTGTACGGGACCACCGCCGTGCCCGATGACACGCCCGTCGACGGCTACCACAGGTGACGCCGCGCAGGCCGAACGCGCACACGGTCTCCCCGGCAGCCGGTCCCACGGAAGGCGTCAACCAGGAACCAACAGCTCCTCCCTACGGGTCAGTTGGTTATCCACAACCGGCCGGTACTCCACAGATTCGTGGCCCCGCCAGCGGGCCAGGCCCGTCCACGTCACCGTGACCTCATGGCGATCACGACATCCCGACCTTCCCTCCTCCGCCGCTGCCGGAGCGCCCTGCTCCTCGCTGGAGTAGCCGGCCTCGCCGGATTGGCCTGGCTGGCCAGTACCGGCCTGACACAGGTGGCTTCGGCCACAGAGGCTCCGCCCCCTCCCGAAACGGGACCCCCAGGCCTCACCTCGCCGAACCGGCCACCGGCAGGTGGTGCCCCCTCGGCTTCCCGGGCCTGGCCGGTCAGCAGTCCCGGAACCCGGGTCCCCCAGATCCTTCGAGGCTGGGATCCACCGGAGTCCCCCTGGGGTCCGGGGCACCGTGGAGTGGATCTCGTCGCCCGGCCCGGTGCTGTCGTACGCGCAGCCACCGACGGCAAGGTCACCTTCGCCGGCAGGGTTGCCGGACGAGGCGTGGTCTCGGTGACGGTGGCCGGCAGCGGCGACCCACCGTTGCGCACCACCTACGAACCGGTGGAGGCGTCCTTGCGCAAGGGGACACGGGTACGGGCCGGAGAAGTCATCGGGCGGGTAGAGGCCGGGACCTCACATTGCGAGGGCTCCTGCCTGCACTGGGGGTTGCGCCGCGAGAAGCGCTACTTCAACCCGCTCTCCCTCCTCCCCTCGGAGATGCTTCACCCCCGCCGGCCACGCCTCTTGCCCTACCTCGACGTTCCGGCCCCCAGGCCCGCCACGGTCCACCTCGGGGAGGGAACGCCGAAGGGAAGCGGGACACCCAGGACCCCGGGGCGGCTGGAGGGGGACGGCACCTCGGCGCGCCCGGCCAGCACCCTCGTACGATGCTCCTGGCCCAGGTCCCATGGGCTCCGCGACGGTGCGAGTCCGCCCGGGGAGGCGTTACGGGCAGGGGCCCCTCACCGTTCAGCCACGAAACGTGGGTACGGTCGGGGCCCCGACCGTCAGGAGCGGGCTCCGCCCACCCCGGACAGCACCATGGACACCGCCGCTTCGGCGACGACCTCCGGGCTCTCCGCCGCACCGAGTTCTATGCGGCGCACGGCAGCGTCGACGACGCCCTGCAACAGCATGGCCGTCAGCCTCGGCTCAGCGTGTCCCATGTCTTCCAGAGCCTTGACGATCATGGCGATGAGCCCGCCGTGGGCAGCGCGGATCTTCTCCCGGGCACCGGCTTCCAGCTCACTCGCGGAGATCGCGACCACGGCTCGGTGACGGCGGTCCTCCACCAGAGCGAGCTGTCTGCGCACATAGGCCTCGACCTTGGCCTGCGGTGTGGTCGCGCGCTCCATTGCGGCCTCGACCTCCGTGGCCCACACAGGGAAGTCGACCGCGCACAACTCCTCCACTACAGCGGCGCGGGAACGGAAGTACTCGTAGACGGAGGACCTCGCCAGGCCGGTGCGCTCGGCCAGAGCGGGGAAGGTCAACGCGTCCGTGCCGCCTTCCGACAGGAGGGTGCGGGCGGCCTCCAGCAAGGCGCCGCGCTGCATAGTCCGGTGCTCGGCCAGTGAGGCCGCTCGAATCCTGGGCACGTCCCCAGCTTAAGGAGGTGCCCAGGGGCCGCGCGAGTGCCCGAAGGGCCGATTCAACGGATATCGGCCAGCTTGGCTCGTAGTTGCAGCACGGACTTGGAGTGGATCTGACTGACCCTGCTCTCCGTCACCCCGAGGACCTCCCCGATCTCGGCCAGGGTGAGGCCCTCGTAGTAGTAGAGCGTCACCACGGTCTTCTCACGTTCGGGAAGGGTGTTGATGGCCCGGGCGAGCAGGGTCCTCTGTTCGCGGTCCTCGGCCACCTCCACCGGGTTGTCCGCGGTGGTGTCCTCCAGTGTGTCGATCAGGCTGAGGCGTTCACCACCGTCGCCATTCACGTGGAGCAGTTCCTCAAGCGCCACCACATTGGCGAGGGACAACTGGCCGAACAACGTGTGCAGTTCGTCCACGGAGACATCCATGGCACGCGCCACCTCGGATTCCGAGGGCGTACGGCGCAGCGAGGCCTCCAGCGTGGCGTAGGCGTGCTCCACGGCACGGGCCTTTTGGCGTACGGAACGCGGAATCCAGTCCATGGCGCGTAGTTCATCGATCATGGCGCCACGAATTCTGGTGATCGCGTAGGTCTCGAACTTGATCGAGCGGTCCGGGTCGAATTTCTCGATGGCGTCGATGAGCCCGAAGATCCCCGACGACATGAACTCGGCCTGCTCGACGTTGGGGGGAAGCCCCACGCTGACCCTGCCGGCGACATATTTCACCAGGGGCGAGTAGTGGAGGATCAGTTGCTCACGCAGCTTCCCGTCCTGCGTCTCCTTGTACGAGCGCCAGAGTTCGGGGAGCGACCGGGGCGCAGCGACCCGCGCGCTGTCGTTGTTCGAGGTCGACACCGCGGTGGCTGTGGCGTGGGCAGGCCCGTGGGTGTGCTGGGGCATTTCGCTGTCGTGCGCCGTTCTGGGTAACGGCCGCTCCTGGACGAAGTCGGCCGATCGGAAGGGGAGGGAGGCGGAAAGGTCTGGTCACGTGCGAGTCGCGGGTGTGTCGGCGCGGGCATGGCGTCACGGCACCATCGCAATGCGTAAAGAGCGTTTCACTGGCAGACGATGATTCGTCCCGCTGCCCGCGCCTGGGAGTACTCCCCGCAGTCCGACTGATCCTCCGAACCGTTCAGGGTGTACGGCACTCACCTTGTCACTCAGTAATCACAGATCAAGGACCCGGCCATCACTCGATGGGGTTGGCTGATGAAAGCCTGACGAGTGCCCACCCGTCGCCCTGTTTTTCGACCAGTCCCAGGGAACGCAGTTCGTGGAGCCTCATGCGAGTCGCCTCGACCGAGTTTCCCGCCTCCCGGGCAATTTCGATCTCGCCCGCGCCTCCCCGCCCCGGCAACGCTTCCAGAACGGCCGCGGTCTCGGCGGGCAACGCGTCTCGGGGATGAACGGGTCCTTGGCGAGCGGGCGCCAACTCCCCCATCTCGCCGACCACTTCGATGATCTCAGCGACGTCCGAGACCAAGTGCCCCTCTCCTCGCAGGAGTTCGTGAACCCCCGTGGAGAGCGCCGATGTCGCTGGGCCGGGGACTCCCATGGTGTACCTGCCCAGAGCCTGCGCGTTCCGCGCCGTGACCAGGGAACCGCTGCGCAGTTCCGCCTCCACCACGACAGTTCCCCGAGTGAGGGCGGCGATGACGCGGTTCCGCAACACGAATCGGGACCGTGTCGGGTGAGCCCCGGGCGGCAACTCGGCAACCACCAGGCCGTGTTCGGCGATGCGTGCGATCAGGCCGCTGTGTCCTCGTGGATACGGCACGTCCAGTCCGTTGGCGAGGACCGCCACGGTGGCTCCACCACCGGCCAGGGCACCTCGGTGAGCGGCGCCGTCGACGCCGTAGGCCGCCCCGGACACCACTGTCCAGCCCCGCTCACTCAGGTCCGCTCCCAGGGTGGACGCCATGTGGATTCCGTAGCCGGTGCAGGCGCGGGCGCCCACCACGGCCACGGAACGAAGCGCCCAGAAGCGCAGGGAGGGGGTGCCTCGTACCCAGAGTCCCAGCGGCGTCTGCAACCCCAGGTCATCGAGCTGGGTGGGCCACTCGGCGTCCCCGGGACAGACGAAGCGCAGGCCGTGATCACGCAGGTCCCGCAGTGCCCTACCAGGGCGCAGCTGTCTCATGCGGAGTCGCAGGCCCTCCCAGCGCCGGGCGGTGGCACCGTCCAGCCGGGTGTCGCCCTCCAGGGCGCTGAGGGTCTCCTGTGCGCCGTATCGCTCCAGCCAGCGGCCCACCTGGTGGTCGCCGGGCTCCGTCACGTAGCTGAGGCTCATGCGGGCCAGCCGCTCCTGGGGGGACGCGGACCGCGCGGGGGTGGTCATGAGGTGACCTCCGCCGGCACTCCGCGTTCGACCCCGGTACGCAGGTGCAGTGCCCTAGCCACCTCCTGGCTGCCGGGGCGGTCCCGTCCGGTGAGGTCGGCGATGGTCCACGCGACCCGCAGCACGCGGTCCAGTCCCCGGGCGGACAACAGGCCCCGTTCCAGGTCGCGTTCGGCCTGGCTCATCACCTCGCCGGGCAACGGCCAGAGGGTGCGCAGCTCGTGTCCGGGCACCTCGCTGTTGGTGCGCCACGGGGTGTCGACGTACCGGTGGGCCGCGCGCTCCCGTGCGGTCACCACGCGTTCCGCCACCGTCGCGCTGTCCTCGGAGGTGGTCACGGCCTGGGCCAGCTCGGCCCGGCTCACGCGTTCCACGGCCACGCGGAGGTCCACCCGGTCCAGCAGAGGGCCGGACAGCCGCGCCTGGTAGCGCCGGACCAGAGAGGGTGGACACTCGCAGGCCGCCCCCACCAGGCTGTGCCGCCCACAAGGACAGGGGTTGGCGGCCAGGATCAGGGCGAACTTCGCGGGGAGCCGCACCATCCCCGCCGAGCGGGCTACGACCACGTGTCCCGATTCCAGTGGTTGCCGGAGCGCGTCCAGCACCTTGCCGCTGAACTCGGGCGCCTCGTCCAGGAACAGCACGCCCCGATGTGCGAGGGACACCGCTCCGGGACGTGGCACGCCGTTGCCGCCACCGACGATCGACGGCATCGTCGCGGAGTGGTGAGGGGCGCAGTAGGGCGCCGTGGAGATCAGTGGACGCGTCTCGGGCAGGACGCCGGCGACCGAGTGCACCGCCGTGACCTCGAGGGACTCCCGCTGGGTCAGCGGTGGCAGGAGTCCGGGGAGGCGCTCGGCCAACATCGTCTTGCCGACGCCGGGAGGGCCGGTGAGGAACAGGTGGTGGCCGCCGGCGGCGGCGACCTCCAGGGCGTACCGAGCCCTCGGCTGACCCACCACGTCGGCCATGTCCGGGGGTCGCTCGCCGGCCTCTGGCGGCCCCAGGCCCGTACCGGCGGGCAGGAACATCGAGGTGCCCGCCGCGCTCTGACCACGCGTTCCGGGAAGGGGTTCCTCGTCGGGGACCGGCTCGTCGCGGAGCACCGCGATGAGCTGTCGGAGGCTGCGGACGCCCAGCACGGACACATCGGGCACCAGAGCCGCCTCGGGCACCGCGTCCTCGGGGACCACCACCTCGCGGTATCCCGCCTCGGCTGCCGCGAGCACGGCGGGCAGCACTCCCCGTACGGATCGCACCCGGCCGTCCAGGCCCAGCTCGCCGATCATCATCAGGTTCGCGATCACCCTGGGGTCGATGGCTTCCGCCGCCCCCAACACGGCACAGGCCACCGCCAGGTCGAAGCCGCTGCCGCCCTTGGGGACGGATGCCGGACTCAGTCCCACGGTGAGCTTCTTCTGCGGCCACTCGGCCCCCGAGTTGACCATCGCGGCCCGTACCCGGTCCCTGCTCTCCACCAGGCTCTTGTCGGGAAGGCCGACCAGCGTGAAGGTGGCGATACCCGGTTCGAGGTCCGCCTGGACCTCGACGAGCACCCCCTCCACCCCGACCAGCGCCACGGAGCATGTACGCGCGAAGGCCATCACGCCACCCCCGGAGCGTGGTAGACCTCGGGCCCCCGTCCGTCGCGGAGCACCACCCCGACCAGGTCGATGCGGACCCCGCCCATGGGGGGACTGCCGTATCTGGCGAGCCAGCACTCGCTCAGCCACCTGGAGGAGAGCCTTCTGATCCGAGCGGCCTTGAGCGGGGTCAGCGAGGCCATGGGGTGTTGGTACCTGGTGCCCCGGCGGGTCTTCACCTCGCAGACGACGAGCGCGTCGTCCTCAGCGGCGATGATGTCCAACTCCCCCTCGCCACAACGCCAGTTGCGCGCGAGGATGCGCATCCCCAGACGGTGCAGTCGGTGCGCCGCGAGGTCCTCTCCGTATCGACCCAGTGCTCCACGTGCGTACGTGCTCATCGGTACCACCTCCGGCACCGACTGTGAGGGGTGCGGGGCGCACTAGTTGATCATGGTGCGCTTCTGTGGATAACCCGCGCTCTGTGGAGAACCCGTTCGCCCTTTCGGAGGAACCTCTCGCCTCAGGAGCCCTTGAACCCGGAACCTTCGGGAAGATCGAGATCGCTCTTGTTCAGCTCCTCGACGTTCACGTCCTTGAAGGTGAGGACCCGCACCTGTCTGACGAACCTCGCTGGTCGATACATGTCCCAGACCCACGCGTCCGCCATGGACACCTCGAAGAAGACCTCACCGCCCGCTGAGTGCACCTGCATCTCGTAGTCGTTGGTGAGGTAGAAACGCCGTTCGGTCTCTATGACGTAGGTGAAGAGGCCGACGACGTCGCGATACTCCCGATAGAGCTTCAACTCCATCTCGGTCTCGTACTTCTCAAGATCCTCGGCGCTCATGGCAAGGGCCCCTTCTGCCGTGCGTCCCCCTATTGTGCGTCAGGTACGACGGCGTCGACCGCTCAGGCGTGCGATCGGGCCATACGCGGCTCCGCCGAGGATCAGTCCGGCACCGGTGAGGATGGTCGCCACGATGGCGCGCACCGGCCCCGGCTCGGAGACTCCGCCGGGCAGGGCGGCGAAGCTGTCGGGGCGTGCCACCACACCCATGCCGCTCAGCGGCCAGGCTGTCGCGTCCACCCTCGCCTTGACCGAGAAGCGGTCGACGGACCCCTTGCCACTGTCGGTGAGGTGTATCCGCGAGTCGAGGGAGTCGTCGCGGTGGTCGCCCAGCAGGAACAGCCGGCCCTCGGGCACGGTGCTGTGGAAGCCCTTGGGCGAGGCCGGGCCCTTGGTGGAGAGGTAGGGCTCGTCGACGGGCCTGCCGTTCACGGTGAGCCTGCCCTTGCTGTCACAGCAGGCGACCTTGTCCCCACCCACGCCCACCACACGCTTGACCATGGGCAGCGAGCCCCACACGGCGTCCTCGAACACCACGATGTCCCCCCGGCGCACCGTGGAACCGTCGATGCGTTCCGCGAGGACCCGGTCCCCGGAGGAGACCGTGGGAGCCATGGAGTCGGTGGGCACGGTGTACGGCTGGTAGACCACGGCGCCCCAGACGAAGCCGCCGAGGAACAGCACACAGCCGACGAACACCACCACACCCGACAGCAGGCTCCCCCGGTCTCCCCGCCTGTCCGAGGACCTCCTGATGTCGACCATCCCGCCGCTCCTGATGTCACCGCCGTTGAGGATCTGGCCGAACCCTAACCGGGCGTGCAGCGACGGGGCAGCACCTGGTCGGCGGGAAGGCGGTCGGTGAGCGGGTGGGAAGGACATCCGAATCAGCGCTACCGGGCGCTACCGAGCTTGTCGAAGGAGTCAGGCACCGGCAGGTTGTTCCACCGGGTGGGCGGCCAGCCCACGACCATGGCCCGACCGACGACCTCGCTCTCCGGCACGGTGCCCTTGCCCTCGTCCTTCTGGTGGTACCGGGAGTCCAGCGAGTCCTGGCGGTTGTCCCCCATCACCCAGAGCCTCCCGTCGGGCACCTTGACCGGGCCGAAGGGCATGTCGTCGCAGGGGGTGCTGCCCGGGTAGAGGTACGGCTCGTCCAGCTTCTTGCCGTTGACCTTGACGGACCCGCCGCGGTCGCACTCCACCGTGTCCCCGCCGACAGCGATGACCCGCTTGATGAGGTCCTTCTCGTCGGCGGACGGCATCAGGCCGACGGCGCTCAGCCCCTTCTGGAGGAAGTTCCCCGAACTGCTCGCACCACGCAGCCAGTTGCCCGGGTCGTGGAAGACCACGACCTCGCCGCGCTGCGGCTTGGAACCGAACCACGGGGTGAGCTTGTCCACCAACACCCGGTCCCCCCGCTGGAGGGTGTCCTTCATGGAGTCGGAGGGAATCGAGAACGCCTGGAGCAGGAAGGTCTTGATCACCAGGGCCAGCACCAGGGCGATCCCGATCAGCAACGGGAGTTCGCGCCAGAAGGAACGGGGCTTCTTCTTACTCCTGTGTCGGTTTCCCGGATCGTCCTGATCTCCTTCGGACCCCGTACGGTCCTCCGGGCGTCGCTCTGGCTCTCCGGTCCCCGACCGTGCGCCGACCGCCACGTCCCCCACATCCACTCCTCACACTGCGATACCGCCCGCCCCACGGCCGGGACAGGCCCACTACTCCCATAACGAGCGGGAGTTCCGCAGGGATCGGGAGTGGCGTGGTTCGATTGTCCCCTGCGATCTTGGCCGCTGTCCCCGAGTTCCGTGCATCGGGCACGGAAGCGTAGGTGTCGTGCTGTTCGAGCCGCTGCCAGTGGCCGAAGGGCCAGGCGATCACCACGGCGCGCCCCACCACCATGTCCTCGGGGATGGTGCCCTTGCCCTCGTCCTTCAGGTGATATCGGGAGTCCGCCGAGTTGGAGCGGTGGTCACCCATCACGAAGACCCGCCCCTCGGGGACCTTCACCTCGAACTCCATCCGCGAGGGAGCGTTCCCGGGGTGGAGGTACGGCTCGTTCAGCGGTGTGCCGTTCACGGTCACCCGGCCGTCCTTGCCGCAACACTTCACGGTGTCCCCGCCGACCGCCACCACGCGCTTGATCAGGTCCTGCTCGTTGGCGGACGGCAACAGACCGACATGGGTGAGGGCGGACTTGACCTGCTTGATCCCCACGGGATCGTCGGCCTGCTTCTGCTCCGACGGCGGCAGCCAGCCGCCCGGGTCCTTGAACACGACCACGTCTCCCCGCTCCGGCTTGGAACCGAACCACGGGGTGAGCTTGTCCACCAGCACCCGGTCACCGATCTTGATCGTCTGCTCCATGGAACCGGACGGGATGACGAAGGCCTGCACCAGGAAGGTCTTGAGGACCCAGGCGATAGCCAGGGCTACGCCGATGAGGATGGGTATCTCCTTGGTCGCCGACAGCCGACGGCGCCGTTTGATGCGCTTCGCCGCACGCCGACGTGCGGCGCGGCCCTCTCCGAGGCGACGTAGCGGCTGGGCCTCCGCGTCGTCCGCCGCCGAGTCGGCGTCGTCCCCGGCGAGCCCGGACTCGGCGTCCCGTAGCCGCCCCAGCCACTCCTGGTCGGGGTCGAGGTCCTGGGACGGCGTGTCCGAACCCGACGGGGGGTGCGGGTACCGCAACCGGATCGTGTCGGAGGAGACCACCCCGTTCGGCGGGAACCCGGGGATGTCGCCCGGACCCGGCACCGTCGGGACGGCGGGACCCGCGTCGTCGGGGCGGACAGGCGGGGCGGCCCCCGCACCGACGAAGCCGTTGCCGGCGCTCGCCCCGGGGTGTGGCCGCCCGTTCATCTCGGGAGCCGAAGGCGCCCCGACCTCAGGAGACGACGAGGAGGCGTCCGAGGTGTCGGGGGGCGACTCGGGGCGGCGGCGCCGGCCACGCGGCCGACCGTGGCTACCCATGGACGGCTCCGAGGCTGTCGCGGTGCGCCAGGGCCTGGTCGGTCGACGGCTGAGCCTCAACCCGCCTGGGCGGCCACACCAACCAGTCCACCCGTCCGCGCACCCGGTCCTCCGGCACGGTCCCCCCGCCGGGCTTCCCGAGAAGGTCACGGGAGTCGCTGGACTCCGAGCGGTGGTCCCCCATCACCCACAGCCGGCCCTCGGGCACGGTGACGTCGAAGGGCACGGAGGAGGGCTTGTCCTGAGGATGCAGGTACTCCTCCCGCACTGGTTCACCGTTCACTTCAACCCTCCCCCGCTTGTCGCAGCAGACCACCCGGTCACCGCCGACGCCGATCACACGCTTCACGTAGTCGGTCTCAGCTGGTCTCACCAGGCCCACCGCCGATCCGGCCTTCCGCAGCCACGTCCATACCCTTCCCTCGTTCGAGGCCCTTTCCTCCTCGAAGGAACCGGTGCCGTCGAACACCACAACGTCTCCGCGCTGCGGAAGGTTGCCGAATCGATAAGCCAACTTGTTCACCAGCACGCGGTCGCCCGCTCGCAGGGTGTTGGCCATGGACGAACTCGGGATCGCGAAGGGCTGCACCACATAGGTGCTGAACAGGGAGAGGAGCGCCACCACAGCGGCCAGGACCGCGCCCACACGAACAAAACGCGACCGGAACCACCGTGCTCCAGGGAGAACGGTCCTCCGGTCGCGTTCCGTTGACTCGTGCCGCCGCTGTCTTTCGGTTTCCATCGGCGAGAGCTTAACCCGCCGTACACGACCTCAGACGAGGGACGGCGGCAAGATCAGTTCTCGCGCTTCTCCTTGATCTTCGCGGCCTTGCCGCGCAGGTCACGGAGGTAGTAGAGCTTCGCACGACGCACGTCACCACGGGTGACGACCTCGATCTTCTCCACCACGGGAGTGTGGACCGGGAAGGTCCGCTCCACGCCGACGCTGAAGCTGATCTTTCGGACGGTGAAGGTCTCACGGACCCCCGCGCCCTGGCGACGGATGACGACGCCCTTGAACTGCTGCACACGCGAGCGGTTACCTTCGATCACGCGCACGTGAACGTTGACCGTGTCACCGGGGCGGAAGGCCGGGACATCGGTCCGCAGCGAAGCGGAGTCAACACTGTCGAGAAGCTGCATGACCGTCTGCTTTCCTCGCTGATGCCACAGGTCATCAACGGAATCATCGTGGTGAGAGGGAAAACCCCGAAGGGGTGTGCGCCGGTCCGTGTGTGGACTCCCCCTGTGGCAGGTCACACCCCGGAAACGGCACGGTCGCTCATTCTTCCACGCGGTCCCCCGGCGGCCAAAATCGGCCGTCGGACTCGACCCACCCCAGCTCACACAGCTTCTCCCGGTCCGCGCGGTCCAGTTCGGCGGAGCCGATCCCGGCCAACAGGTCGGGACGGTGGGACGCGGTACGCGCGAGGGCCTGGTCCCTCCGCCAGCGGGCGACCCGTCCGTGGTGTCCGCTGAGCAGCACCTCGGGAACGTCACGCTCCCGCCAACTGGGCGGCTTGGTGTACACCGGCCCCTCCAGCAAGCGCTCCATCGCCCCCGGGGCGAACGAGTCGTCCCGGTGCGACTCGGCGTTGCCCAACACCCCCGGCAGCAGCCGGGCCACGGCCTCCACCATCACCAGCACCGGGGCCTCACCACCGGCCAGTACGTAGTCGCCGATCGACACCTCACGTACGTTCAGCCGGCTGGCGTACTCCTCCACCACCCTGCGGTCGATGCCCTCGTAGCGCGCCGGCGTGAAGACCAGCCAGGGCCTGCCGGAGAGTTCGACCGCGAGTTCCTGGGTGAAGGGCGCCCCGCTGGGTGTGGGCACCACGAGGGTCGGCTCCTCGGCTCGGCCCTCCGCCCGGGCGCCATCGAGCAGCTGGTCCAGTGCCTCGCCCCAGGGCTCCGGCTTCATCACCATGCCCGGCCCGCCGCCGTAGGGGGTGTCGTCGACGGTGTGGTGACGGTCGTGCGTCCACTGCCTCAAGTCGTGTACACGTACGTCGAGTTGGCCCCGCTCCCGCGCCTTGCCGACCAGGGAGAGGTCCAACGGCGCGAGGTACTCGGGGAAGATCGTGATGACGTCCAGCCGCATCAGTCGTCCGCCCCGGAGCGTGTGGCGGGCTCCGTGGGGCCCTCCCCCGAGGTCTCGTCCTCCTCCGGCAGCAGCCCGGGCGGAGGGTCGACGACCACCCGCTGCGCCTCCAGGTCGACCTCGGGCACCATCTCGCTGGCGAACGGGATGAGGACCTCACTGTCGTCGGCGCGCCTGACGACCAGCAGGTCCTGAGCCGGGAGATGGGCGACCTCCTGCACCCGTCCCACGGCGGTGCCGTCGACGGTGACCACGTCGAGGTCGACCAGCTGGTGGTCGTAGAACTCGTCGGGGTCCTCGGGGCGTTCCTCGGGGTCGACCTCGGCGATCAGCAGCACGTTGCGCAGTGCCTCGGCCCCCGTACGGTCCCGCACTCCGGCGATGCGCAGCAGCAGGCGTCCACTGTGCACCCGTCCCTGCTCGATGGTGAGGGGACCGGCGGAGGGCGGGTCCGTGGCCAGCACCGCGCCGGGGGCCAACCTCAACTCCGGTTCGTCCGTGCGGACTTCGACCGTCACCTCACCCTTGATGCCGTGGGCACGGCCGATCCGGGCGACTACCAACTGCACTGTGCGTACTCCATAACCATCCAGACCTACCGTGATCGGCTACGACGACGGGCCGGGGCCCGGGGTTCCTGTCGTCGGACAGCCCCGGTCCCCGGCCCGTGCCGGTGCCTTGACGCGTTCAGCGCACCTGGTCGACGTCGACCAGGTCGACGCGGATGCCACGGCCGCCGAGTCCACCCACGACGGTGCGCAGGGCTCGCGCCGTACGACCGTTGCGACCGATGACCTTGCCGAGGTCGTCGGGGTGCACCCGTACCTCCAACACCCGGCCCCGGCGCAGATTGCGGGAGTCGACCTGAACCTCGTCGGGATGGTCGACGATGCCCTTCACCAGGTGCTCAAGGGCCTCCTCCAGCATCCTCAGCCCTCAGTCGCGGAAGACTCGGTGGCTTCGTCCGCCTTCTTGTCGGCCTTCTTGGCCTTGGGGGTGACGGCCTCCCCCTTGGGCTCGTCGCCAGCTTCCTTGGCGGCGGCCTCGAACAGGGCCCGGTGGTCAGCCTTGGGCTCGGCCACCTTCATCGGCTCGGGGGCCGGCAGACCCTTGAACTTCTGCCAGTCGCCGGTGACCTTCAGAATGGCCTGCACCGGCTCGGTCGGCTGCGCGCCGACACCCAGCCAGTACTGCACGCGCTCGGAGTCGACCTCGATGCGCGAGGGGTTCTGCACCGGGTGGTAGATGCCGATCTCCTCGATGGCCCGGCCGTCACGGCGGGTACGGGAGTCGGCGATGATGATGCGGTAGTGAGGCGAACGGATCTTGCCCAGACGCTTCAGCTTGATCTTGACTGCCACAGCTGTGGTGTCTCCTGGTCTTGACGAGGTTGGGATGCGACGAGTTGCCACGTGGGGTTGTGGTACCCGAGATCCCGATGGACGCGTCAGCCGCCGGAGAGAGGGGTCCGAATCAGCTGTCGAGTACGGGCAGGCATTCTGCCACACCCGGCCCGGACAGCCGAATTCGCCCATCCTCACGGCCTCCCGGGCCGGGAGGCGTCAACCCACCGCCACGACCTCGGGGATACGGAAGGGCTTGCCGCAGGCTCCACAGGTGATGGGGGCCTGTGCCAGCACCGAGGGCACCACCCGTACGTTCCGGCCGCAGTCGCAGACGGCCTTGACCCGCACACCGCCACCGGAGGAACCGTGCCGGGCGGCCGGCCCCCGGAAGGCGCGGTCGCTGTCCCGGTTGTTCGCCATGGAGTGGGCGCGCAGGGCCCGGGACAGCCGCTGGATCGTACGCCGATACCGGCGACGGGTCTCGGGCGCCATGGTGACCAGCGAGAAACCACTGCTGGGGTGCGGCTCCTGCCGGTGCCGCAGCCCGAACTCCTCGGCGATCGCCAGGAAACGTCGGTTGTGGTACCGCCCGGCCCGGGAGGTGTCGCGCACTCCCCGGGCGGCGGCCAGGCCGTGCACCGCCTCGTGCAGCAGCCGCTCGAAGGAGAGCTCGGCTCCGCAGGCGGAGGACGACTCACCGATCAGGGCTTCTGGCGCGGCGAGGTCCGGCAGGTCGGGGTGGTAGCGCTGGATGTCCGCCCAGGCGGCGGCCAGCTCGGCGGCAAGGACTGGTGTCGTGCTCACGTCGTGTTCAACGACCAACCGTCCCCCTGTGTTCCGATTCGGGCTCATCGCAAATATTTCGCACGTACTCACCAGTTCATGAAGTGGGTCACGACAGGCGGAGAGTGCGGACAACTGCTGAAGTAGCCCCATTTGAAGGGCTCTTCCGCACCCTCAACGCCACTCTCCGTACGTGACGTTCCAGCGTTCAGTAAGCGCGGGCGATCACGGCCCGCACCCCGGGCTGCCCCTCGCTCTCGGGGACGTCGTCGTCCTCGGTCACCAGGCACCGTACGGTCACGCCGTGCTGGGCGAGCTTCTCCTCGCCCTCCGGGCCCAGATCAGCCCAGACCATGCGGGCCCAACGCCCCTGCTGGGTGACCTCCACGGCCTCGTCGAGCCGTGTGACCTCGACCGTCCGCGACTGGCGGCGTTCCCGGGACTGCCGGAGCAACGTCTCCTGGTCCTCCTCCAGGAGTCGGGGCACCAACTCCCGCAGGCGTTCCGCCGGCACCGGTTCCTTGCCTCCGACGACGCGGCGGGCCAGGGTGACCGCGCCCTGCTCGACGTCCCGGGGGCCGATCTCGACGCGGAGGGGCACGCCCTTCAACTCCCAGTCGACCGCGCGGCGGCCGAAGGGGGTGTCGGTGTTGAGGTCCTCCTCGACCCGAACCCCCGCCGCCCTCAGTTCCTCGGCGACGCGCCGCGCCGAGGCGAGCACCTCGTCCTCGCCCTTGATGGCCAGGACGACCACCTGTACCGGCGCCAGGCGAGGGGGCACGCGCAGTCCCTGGTCGTCGCCGTGGGCCATCACCAGGGCTCCGACCATGCGTGTGGTGCTGCCCCAGGAGGTCTGCCAGACCAGTTCCCGCTCCCCGTTCCGGGAGAGGTAGCGGGTGTCGAAGGCGCGGGCGAAGTTCTGGCCCAGTTCGTGGCTGGTCCCCATCTGCAGGGCCTTGCCGTCCCCCATCATCGCTTCGAGGGTGAGGGTGTTGAGGGCGCCGGCGAACCGCTCCTTGGCGGTCTTGCGGCCCAGCAGCACGTCGATGCCCAGGACGTTCACCATGAAGTCGGCGTAGACGTGGCGCTGGATGCGTGCCGCGTAGTCCCGCGCCTCCTCGTAGGTGGCGTGGGCGGTGTGACCCTCCTGCCACAGGAACTCCGAGGTGCGCAGGAACAGCCTGGGCCGCATCTCCCAACGCACCACGTTGGCCCACTGGTTGATCAGCAGGGGCAGGTCCCGGTAGCTCTGCACCCACCGGGAGAAGTACTCGTTGATGATGGTCTCCGAGGTGGGCCGGACCACCACCGGCTCCTCCAGCTCCTTGCCCCCGCCGTGGGTGACCACCGCGAGTTCCGGGGCGAAGCCCTCCACGTGCTCGGCTTCCCGGGTGAGGTAGGACTGCGGGATGAAGAGGGGGAAGTAGGCGTTGCGGGCTCCCTGCTCCTTGATGCGGGAGTCCATGTCGGCCTGCATCCGCTCCCAGATGCCGTAGCCGTACGGTCGGATGACCATGGTCCCGCGCACCGGGCCGTTGTCGGCCAGTTCGGCCTTGGCGATCAGATCCTGGTACCAGCGCGGGAAGTCCTCGGCCTGAGGGGTGAGGACGGGTGTTCTTGCCATGGCCGGCATCGTACGTCGCAGGACGTCAACGCCGGGAATCGGGACCGGGGATCCAGCCAGCCCGCTCCCGTCCACGACGACGGCCTCAGAGGGGCAGCCACTCCTCGGCGGTGAGGGCGAAACGCTCGTGGTCGCGCCAGGCGTCGTTGAGGTACAGCATCCGCGGGGAGAAGCCCTCGTGACGGAACCCCAGCCGCTTGGCCAGGGCGATGGAACGTTCGTTCTCCGGCTGCACGTTGATCTCTAGCCGGTGCAGCCCCAGTCCCCGGGGCGCCCGGGCGAAGCAGCGGTCGACGATCAGGCGCAGCCCCTCGGTCATACGACCGGTGCCCGCGTAGGGCAGGTAACTGTCGTATCCCAGCGAGGCGTTGCAGAAGCGGGCGCGCACGATGTTGGCCACGTTCACCCGGCCGACCAGCCCCTCCTCCTCCCGGTCGAGGATCAGGAACGAGTGCAGCTCGGGCCCCTGGCGGCGGAGCAACTCGGGGAAACCGTCCGGCTCCACCGGGTTCCAGGGCTCCAGGTGCTCCTTGGAACGGACCACGGCCTCACTGTAGAGGCGTTCATCCCCAGGCTCCGGTGGCCGGATATACACGCGCATGACGTGCATCATCGCCCGAGGGGAGGCGGAAAAGCCAGTCGCGGTGGACGGCCCGGATCCGAGCTGGTCCACCGCGACCGAAGCGGAGGTCACTGGGGGGGCAGGATGTCCCGGAACTCCTTGGGCAACTCGAAGTTCTCCGCGCTCTGACCGGCCCCGGGCAGACCGAAGACGCCGTCTCCCTGGGCGCTGCGACGCTGGGCGGCCTCCTCCTCCTGCTGCTTGCGCTTCATCGGGTTGCCGGAACGCTGCTTGCCCTTGGCCTTCTTCTGCTGCTTGCCCTTGCGCCTGGCGCCGCCGGCGCCGGGCATCCCCGGCATACCCGGCATCCCGGGAACGCCGCCGCCCTGCGCCATCTTGGACATCATCTTGCGCGCCTCGAAGAAGCGCTCCACCAGGTTCTTGACCGCGCTGACCTCGACGCCCGAACCCCGGGCGATACGGGCCCGGCGCGACCCGTTGATCATCGTCGGCTCCGCGCGCTCGGCCGGGGTCATCGACTTGATGATCGCGGCGGTGCGGTCCACCTCGCGTTCGTCCAGGTTGTTGATCTGGTCCTTCATCTGCCCCATGCCGGGCATCATGCCGAGCAGCTTGGAGATGGAGCCCATCTTGCGGACCTGCTCCATCTGCGCCAGGAAGTCGTCGAGCGTGAACTCCTTGGGCCCCTTCGCCAGCTTGGCCGCCATCTTCTCGGCCTCTTGCTGGCTGAAGGTCTGCTCGGCCTTCTCGATCAGGGTGAGCACGTCACCCATGCCGAGGATCCGCGAGGCCATGCGGTCCGGGTGGAACGCGTCGAAGTCGTCCAGCTTCTCGCCGTTGGACGCGAACATGATCTGCTTGCCGGTGACCTGGGCCACCGACAGCGCGGCACCGCCTCGCGCGTCACCGTCCAGCTTGGACAGGACCACTCCGTCGAAGCCCACGCCGTCACGGAAGGCCTCGGCGGTGGTCACCGCGTCCTGGCCGATCATGGCGTCGACCACGAAGAGGACCTCGTCCGGGCTGACCGCGTCCCGGATGTCGGCGGCCTGCGCCATCAGTTCCTGGTCGATGCCCAGACGTCCGGCGGTGTCGACGATGACGACGTCGTACTGCTTGTCGCGGGCGTGCGCCACCGAGTCCTCGGCCACCCGGACGGGGTCGCCCACGCCGTTGCCCGGCTCCGGCGCGAAGATCGCGACGCCGGCGCGCTCGGCCACCACGCTCAGCTGGTTGACCGCGTTGGGGCGTTGCAGGTCACACGCGACCAGCAGGGGGGAGTGCCCCTGGTTCTTCAGCCAGCGCCCCAGCTTTCCGGCCAGGGTCGTCTTACCGGCGCCCTGGAGGCCCGCCAGCATGATCACGGTGGGCGGGTTCTTGGCCAGGCGCAGCCGACGGGTCTCGCCGCCGAGGATGGCGACGAGTTCCTCGTTGACGATCTTGATGACCTGCTGGGCGGGGTTCAGTGCCTGGGAGACCTCCGCCCCCATGGCACGTTCCTTGACCTGCTTGATGAAGGCCCGCACCACGGGCAGCGCGACGTCCGCCTCCAACAGGGCCACGCGGATCTCGCGCGCCGTGGCGTCGATGTCCGCCTCGCTCAGACGGCCCTTGCCCCTGAGGTTCTTGAACGTCGCTGCGAGGCGATCGGAGAGAGTGTCGAACACGGCGGAGCGAATCCTTCACGTTGGAGGCGTACGGAGCGACCGCGAATCGGGCAGGCGGTCGACGCCCCAAGGGTATCCGTACGGCGGCGGGTCAGTCAGCCGCCAGGGTCCGCTCCAGGGAGCGCGCCAGCCTGGAGGCCTCGGACTCCGCCAGGGGCACCGGGGGCCCCGGGGGTTCCGTCTCGCGGTCGGTGACGTAGAAGGCGTCGACCGCGTTGTCCCCCAGCGTGCTCACCCGCGCCCCGCGCACCAGTACGCCGGCCTCGGCGAGGGCGGCGGCGATGCGGAACAGCAGCCCCGGGGCGTCCTGGGCGCGCACTTCGAGTACCGAGGCGGACCGGGAGCCGTGGGGAGCCACCGTGACCCGGGGCGGGGCCACCACGGAGCGCCGTCGGCGGGGGCGGCGGTAGGCGGCTTCCCGTTCCGCGAGCCGGCGTTGGATGTTCAGGGTGCCCTCGACCGCGCGCACCAGGTCGGCGCGCAGTCGCTCGCCCTGGGGCAGCGCCCCGAACTCCGCGGCCACCCGCCAACTGAGCAACAGCACCGCGGTGCCCTCCTCCCGGCGGCCGGCCCGAGGCGCGGGGCGCTCACTCACCACCGCTTCCGCGGCGTCGGCGCCGTCCGCCCGCGCCGACGCCGCGGAGACCCACAGCTCCTTGAGGTCCGCGGTGCGCACCGCGAGCCGGTGCAGGGCGAGGACCCCGGAGGCAGCGGCGAACGCCTCGGGGTGGCTGGGCAGCGCGATCAGCAGTTCGGCGCCGACCGGTTGGGGCGCCGTCGCCGCGTCGTCGCCGCCCTGTGGCAGGTCGGCCTCGCCGGGCAGCCTGAGGACCAGTTCCGGCTTCGACCGGGTCGCCGCCCGGAGGGCCAACTCCCTCGCTTCCGCGTCGAGTTCGCCACTGGCGACCTGGCGTTCGGCGCTCTCCCCGGCGAGCACGGACCGGGTACGGGTGACCAGTTCTCCCACCAGGGTGCTGCGCCAGTCCGACCAGGCGGCCGGTCCGGTGGCCCGGGCGTCGGCCTCGGTCAGGGCGTGCAGCAGTTCCAGGGTCCCGGCATCCGGGATCAACGCGGCGACGGAGCGGATGGTCTGGGGATCGTCCAGGTCCCGTCGGGTCGCGGTGTCGATCAGCAGCAAATGTCGGCGTACCAGCACGGCCAGGGTGTCGACGTCGGCCTCGTCGAAGCCCATGCGGGCGGCCATGTCCCGGACGATGGTCTCCCCCACGATGGCGTGGTCGCCGGGCCAGCCCTTGCCGATGTCGTGCAGCAGCGCGGCGACCAGCAACAGGTCCGGCCGGTGCACGTCGCGGGTGAAGGCGGAGGCCTGCACCGCGGTCTCCACCAGATGACGGTCCACGGTGAACCGGTGGACCGGGTTGCGCTGCGGCCGACAGCGCACCCGCTCCCAGTCGGGCAGGAGTCGGCTGATGATGCCCCCGACCTCCAGCGCCTCCCAGGCGGGCGCCGTCGCCGCGCCCGCGCCGAGCAGCGTCACGAACGCCTCGCGGGCCTCGGAGGGCCAGGGCTCGGGCAGGGTGACGGTGGCCTCGGACATCCGCCGTACCGACGGCAGGGCGAGGGGAAGTCCCGAGCGTGCCGCGGCTGCCGCCGCGCGCAGGGGCAGGACCGGGTCCCGTTCGGGGCGGGCGGTCCGGGCGAGGGCCACCTCGCCGTCGTACTCCACCACGCCCTCGGCGAGGGGCATCCGCTCCGACGGCGCCGACACACCGCCCCGTGTCAGCACCCGGCTGCGGCCCAGGCGCCGTCGGGGCGCGGCGCGGTCGCGCAGTACGCGGTGGACCTCGCGCCAGGTGACGTCGCTGGCGTAGGCGACGGTGCGGGCCGCCTCGTAGACCTGGCGCAGCAGGGTGTCGGCGTCCAACAGGCCCAGGAACGAGGCGACCTGGTCCTGGTCCTCCATGGTGAGCCGGTCGGTCGCCCGCCCGGTGGTCAGGTGCAGGGCGTCCCGGACGTCCAGCAGGGTGTCCCGTGCCTCGGCCAGGCCACGGTGCGGGGCGTCGGCCACCCACGAGGCAGCGACGGCGCGGAGAACGGTGACGTCCCGCAGTCCGCCGCCGGCTTCCTTGAGGTCCGGTTCCAGCAGGTACTGGAGTTCACCGTGCAGTCGGAGCCGTTCCCGCTGGGACGCGTGGATGCGGGGCAGCTGTCGCGGCGCGCGGTTCCGCCACTGCGCCAGTACCCCGCCGCGCAGTTCGGCGGTGAGGTCCGCGTCACCGGCCAGGTGTCGGGCGTCCAGCAGCCCGAGTTGGACCTTGACGTCCTCGGCGGCCGTCGCGCGGACCTGTGCGGGGGTGCGCACGGAGTGGTCGAGGGCGATCCCCAGGTCCCAGACTGGGTACCACAGTTGGTGGGCGAGGGCGGCGAGCTGCTCGGAGTCCACCGCGTCCTCGTGGAGCAGCAACAGGTCCAGGTCGCTTCGAGGGGACAGGGAACCCAGGCCGTACCCGCCCAGGGCGACCAGGGAGATCCTTCGTGAGGGCTTCCGGCGCGTGGCAGGGCCGGGCCGCCGCGAGTCGGTGCGTACGGCGGCATCGAAGAGGCCGGCGAGCCACTCGTCGGTCAGCCGGGCCAGTTCGGCCCTGCGCCACGACCCGGGCCGCGCCGTCTCCTGGAGGAGGCGCAGCCGGGCCGCGGCGTAGCCGGCGGGGTCGGTCCCGGTCTTCTGCGGGCTGGCGGTGTGCATGGGGACCAGACTCCGTTCCGTCTGCTCAGAGCGCGTCGGGACCGCGCTCGCCGGTGCGAACCCGTACCGCCGTGTCGACCGGCACGCTCCAGACCTTGCCGTCGCCGATCTTTCCGGTACGGGAGGCCTTGACGACCACCTCGATGAGCTGTTCGGCGTCCTCGTCCTCGGCCAGTACCTCGATGCGGATCTTGGGGACGAGGTCGATGGTGTACTCGGCGCCGCGGTAGACCTCGGTGTGGCCGTGCTGGCGTCCGTAACCACTGGCCTCGGTCACGGTCAGACCGGCGACGCCGAACGCCTGCAACGCGTCCTTCACCTGGTCCAGTTGGTGCGGCTTGATGACCGCGGTGATGAGTTTCACGCGTCAACCCTCCTGCTCTCCTGCGGCGCCGACGTAGCGGACTTGCGGGTGGTGGATCCGGTGATCGCGCTGAAGTCGTACGCGGTTTCCGCGTGGTAGCCCTGGTCCAGGCCGGCACGCTCGTCGTCCTCGGTGGCCCGGAAGCCGACCGACAGGTCCACCACCTTGGCGATCAGCCAGGAGACCACGAAGGAGTACGCCATCACCGAGAAGGCTCCGACGGCCTGCTTGCCGAGTTGGCCGGCACCGGCCAACCCGTCGATGGCGAGCACCCCGACGAGCAGGGTTCCGACCACGCCGCCGACCAGGTGCACCCCGACCACGTCGAGCGAGTCGTCGTAGCCGAGCTTGTACTTGAGGCTGACGGCCCAGGAGCAGACGGCTCCCGCCACCACGCCGATCAGGATGGCTCCGAGCGCGTTGACGTGGGCGCCGGAGGGAGTGATGGCGACCAGTCCGGCGATGGCACCGGAGGCGGCGCCCAGTGTCGTGAACGCTCCGTGGCGGATCCGTTCGTAACCGAGCCACCCGAGCATGGCGGCACCGGTCGCGACCTGGGTATTCAGGGCCATGCTGGCGGCGGTGCCGTCGGCGGCCAGTTCGGAACCGGCGTTGAACCCGAACCACCCGAACCACAGCAGCGCGGCGCCCAGGACGACCAGCGGAAGGCTGTGCGGGCGCATGGGGTCCTTGCGGAAGCCGATGCGCTTGCCGACCACCAGTACGGCGGCCAGCGCGCCGACGCCGGCGTTGATGTGGACCGCGGTACCGCCGGCGAAGTCGATGACCTCCAACTCGTACAGCCAGCCACCCTCGGCCCAGACCCAGTGGGCGACCGGGAAGTAGACGATGGTGACCCACAACGCGATGAAGAGGGTCCAGGCGCTGAACCGCACCCGGTCAGCCAGGGCACCGCTCATCAGAGCGGGGGTCAGTACGGCGAACATCAGCTGGAAGCAGACGAACGCGAAGACCGGAATGCCCTCCTTGCCGTCGGTCAGGGTGTCGACGCTGATGCCCTTGAGTCCGAGGTGGTCGAAGCCTCCGATGACGCCACCGTGGTCGGTGCCGAAGGCGAGTGAGTAGCCGTAGAGGACCCACAGCACGCTGATGACTCCCAGCGAGATGAAGGACATCATCAGCATGTTGAGCGCGCTCTTGACGCGCACCATCCCGCCGTAGAAGAAGGCGAGTCCCGGTGTCATCAGCATGACCAAGGCCGCGCTGATCAGCACGAATGCTGTATCCGCTCCATTCAATGGACGTCTCCTCGATTCACGACCCGTGCGGGCAGGTCTGGTCGGCCAGGATGTCGCCCAGGTTTTCCGAGGGCCGTTTCCCGAGGAGTCGTGCGGTGTTTCCCGGGCGTGACGATGTACCCGCCCTTGTTACGTCCACATGAAGGGGGTGCCTCACGGGGCCCGCCTCGCTATGCTGCGCGCCAACCACGGGACCGCCCCCGTACGGATCGTCCCCGCTCAGCCGGCCGCCGCGAGGGCGGCGGGGTCCGGGAGTTCGGACTTGATCCGCTGCCCCAGTCGCACCACGTCGGCGACATGCCCGAAGTCCTGTTCGGCCTTGGCCCCGGTGCTGCGCAGCCGGTTGTTGACCCGCTCGGAACGGATCTGGGCGGCGACGTCGCAGGCCTGTCCGGCCAGGGAGGCGCAGCCCTCCGGTTCCCTTTGCAGCAGGTGCACGGTGGCCAGGCCGATGAGGTTGAGGGCGTAGGAACGGCGGTGCCCGACACCGGGCCCCTCGGCCAGTTCCCGGGCGAACAGGGACACCGCCTTCTCCATGATCGGCCGGGCCAGCGAGGCGTAACTCGGGCTTCGGCCGGCCACGTAGGCCAGGTCACGGTAGGCGTGGGCACACTCCGCGTACAGCTCGCCCTCGGTGAAGAAGGTGATCCAGTCCGGTTCCCGGTGGTGAGGTTCGACGTCCTCGAAGGCGTCCTCGGCCATCCGCGTGGCCCGTTTGCACTTGCCCGGCTCCCCCAGGTTCGCGTACGCCCGGGCCTCCACCGCGTACAGCATCGCCTGGGTACGCGGGGTGGCTTCCTCACGGCTGCCGTACTGGGCGAGGTGGATGAGTTCCAGCGCGTCGTCGGGGCGGCCAAGATGCGTCATCTGGCGGCTCATGTTGGACAGGATGTACGCGCCCAGCGCCTGGTCCTCGGCCTCCTTGGCCGCGTGGAGGGCCAGGACGAAGTACTTCTGCGCCGTGGGCTGCAACCCCACGTCGTAGCTCATCCACCCGGCCAGCTCCGCCAGTTCGGCCGTCACCCGGAACAGTCGCGGGGTCACCCGACTCGACTGGCACTCCCTCAACAGCTCGGTGACCTCGTGGAGTTGGCCCACCACCGCCTTGCGCCGCAGCCCCCCGCCGCAGTGGGCGTCCCAGCGGCGGAACATGGCGGTGGTCTGTTCCAGCTGGCTCACCTCCGGCAGGGAGATCCTGGGGGAACGTTTATCCAACCGCTTGGACCTCGTCGCTCCCCCCTGGACGACGGACAGGTGACCTCGCACGGTCTCCCGTCCGTCCGGCACGGGAACCGGCGGCTCCCCGGGGAGCGGCCGCTCCGACGGCGGGGTGGGCACCAGCCACCGTTGCATCGGTTCCACGAGCGCGGCACCGGCCGTCATGGACAGCGAGGCGCCCAGGAATCCGCGGCGGGCCAGCATCAGGTCGCTGCGGGAGAAGTCGTGGATCATCGCCAGGGTGGGCTGCCCGGCCCACGGGAGGTCCGCTCCCGAGTCACCCGAGGGACGCGGGGCGCGTAGGCCCAGGTCCTCCGGGGAGATCACGGCGCCGAAGCGCTCGGAGAACAGCTCGGACAGTATCCGGGGGATGGGTTCCCGGGGCTGCTCGCCGTCCAGCCACCGCCGCACCCGGGAGGTGTCGGTGCTGATGTGGTGCGCGCCCAGTCGCCGCGCGCGGCGGTTCACCTGCCGCGCCAGCTCGCCCTTGGACCAGCCGCTGCGCAGGAACCAGGAACGGAGCGCTTCGTTGGGCTTCTTCTCACTCCTGCCGGCGTTCTCGGTGATCACGACGTCGCTCTCGCTGGCCCGCACCGCTCACGCCCCCTCTGGTTCCGTTTCCCGCCGGTGGTGGCGGCGTCCCTGAGGAACTGCGTCCTGTGGCGAGGAAGGCACCCTTGGTGTCCGCCGGTCATCTTGTCGTGTGCCTCCGGCATACCCACGCCAGCACTTCTGCCTCCATCGTGCGAACTGAAAGTAGTTCAACAGTCACTGTCCCGGGAGATGGTCTACCCAATCGCCACCCTTCGCCACCCCTCCTTTTGAACCGCCTTGACGCTCGGGGCTGTTGACTTGTTCGGCGCCGGAAACGTCGTCGAACACCGCTGGGAAGACGCCCACGACGGGGCCCAGCCGGCGCCCCACGTAACCACGTACCGGGCCGGACCGTTGGAGGGAGCATGGGCTTCACGATCGGTGGGATCCGACAGACGCGGGCGCCACGCCCGACCGTGCTACGCCCGGGGGGCACACGCCAGGACCGTCACCGCGTCCAGGACGCGGTGACCGAGTACGCCGACCGCTGGGGCTGGCCGGTCGTCCCCGGAGCCCGGGCCACGAAGATCGACGGACGACTGCGCTGCTCCTGCGGCCGGGCGAACTGCCTCGCCCCCGGAGCACATCCACTGGCCGGTGACCCGGCGGCGGATCCCGGGCCCGACCGGCCACCGCGACGCGGGCACACCCCCTCGGACGCCTCCGTGATGCTGGCGGTGGGACGCCGTTTCGACGTACTGGAGATCGCCGAGTCCGCCGCCCACCACGCGGTGGCCCGGCTGGAGCGGATGGGCCTCCCCCTGGGGCCGGTGGCGGTCACCCCGCACCACCGTGCCTGGTTCCTGGTGGCGCCCGGAGCCTGCGCCGACCTGCCTGACCTGCTGTACCGCATGGGCTGGGAAGGGGTCACGCTCGACCTGCGCGGCCTGGGCCCGGGCCAGCACATCGCCGCTCCCCCCTCCGACCTCGGCGGGCTCGGCCCGGTGCGCTGGCTCCGCGCGCCGACGGCGGAGGGGGCACGGCGCCCCCCGCCGGCCCGCCTGCTGCTGGGCACCCTGGCGTACGTCTGCCACCGCGTGGCCCGGGGCCTCAACGGAGTGGTACCCGCACAGAGTTGAGGCCCGAGGGGACTCCTCGGGCCTCACACCACATCGCGGTCATGGCGCGGCGACGGCGCCCGCGCGTCAGTCGCCGATCAACGCCTCCACGAACGCCTCGGGCTCGAAGGGCGCGAGGTCGTCGGCGCCCTCGCCCAGGCCCACCAGCTTGACCGGTACGCCCAGTTCACGTTGTACGGCGACGACGATGCCGCCCTTGGCCGTACCGTCCAGCTTGGTCAGCACGATGCCGGTGATGTCCACGACCTCCGCGAACACCCGGGCCTGCACCAGACCGTTCTGCCCGGTGGTGGCGTCCAGGACCAGCAGCACCTCGTCCACCGGGCGCTGCTTCTCCACGACCCGCTTCACCTTGCCCAGCTCGTCCATGAGCCCGGTCTTGGTGTGCAACCGCCCGGCGGTGTCCACCAGCACGGCGTCCACCTGCTCGTCGATGCCCGCCTTGACGGCGTCAAAGGCCACCGAAGCGGGGTCGCCACCCTCGGGACCGCGCACCGTCCGCGCGCCCACGCGCTCGCCCCAGGTCTCCAACTGGTCGGCGGCGGCGGCACGGAAGGTGTCGGCCGCGCCCAGCAGGACCGACTTGCCGTCAGCCACCAGCACGCGCGCCAGCTTCCCGCTGGTGGTGGTCTTACCGGTGCCGTTGACGCCCACCACCATGACCACACCGGGCTTGCCCTCGGCGTGGACGGTGCGGTCCAGGTCCGGCCCGACCAGGGTCAGCAACTCCTCGCGCAGCAGCGTACGAAGCTCCTCCGGGGTACGCGTGCCGAGGACCCGCACCCGCTCCCGCAACCGCTCCACCAGCTCCTGGGTGGGCGCCACGCCCACGTCGGCGGTGATGAGGGTGTCCTCGACCTCCTCCCAGGTGTCCTCGTCCAGACGGTCCCGGGAGAGCAGGCTGAGCAACCCCTTGCCAAGGGAGTTCTGCGACCGCGACAGACGCGTCCGCAACCGCACCAGTCGTCCGGCCGTCGGCTCCGGGGCCTCGACCGTGGTGACCTCGGGTTCGGGCAGTTCCACCTCGTCGACGGTGCGGGTGGCGCCCTCCGGTTCGCCCTCGGCCTCCTCTCCGACATGGGGTTCGATGGGAGGCGCGGTGGTGGCCGGGCCACTCTCAGGAGGGGCGCTCGGCGACTGCTTCCTGCGGCCACTGACCACGAGTCCGGCGACCACGCCAAGCGCGATCACGGCGATCACTACTGCAAGGATGACGAATTCCATAACTCCACCAGTATCGGCCAAGGGCCCCGGACATCGGCGCGACAGGTCGTCGGCGCCCCGGGTGAACGCGGATGAACCAGCTTCCGGGACCGCCCCCTGGCGCTGCCCCGCAACGGTACTGCCCCGACCCTTCGAGTCGGGGCAGTACCTGAAGCGAGGAGTCGGGCGGCGGGGTTTGGCCCGTCCCCTCCCACGCCCCTCCCCCGGCTTCCGCGCCCGGAGGCGAGGGGGCCACGAGGGGGGACGAAGATCGCGTGAAACCGCCGGACCATCCACGACCCGTACCTCGCGGGGCCACGGGTGCGCACATCTCACCGCCCTCGCCCACGGTGGCCCCTCGAACGGGGAGCCTTCGGGAAAGCGCGGAACAGACGGCCAGCAGTTGAATGGCTCTGACGGCCAACTTGAGGCTATGCGTTCAGACTTCGAAGTCAATACCTCGCGAGAAGCCGCTGAGAGCACGAACATGAAACTTCGAGCTTCAACGAGTGAAACCCCGTCAGTGCTCGCCTCGTGCGGCGTCACCAGGAGTCCCCGCAACCAGCCCCTCGCCGATCCCCCCGTCGTCGCGCCGACGGCGCGGGGAGGATGAGGGCTCAGCCGAGTCGCTGGCTGATCACCTTGGACACACCGTCGCCCTGCATCGACACCCCGTAGAGCGCGTCCCCGACTTCCATGGTCCGCTTCTGGTGGGTGATGACGATCAGCTGCGAGCTGTCCTTGAGCTCCTCCATGATGCGGATGAGGCGTTGGAGGTTGGTGTCGTCCAAGGCGGCCTCCACCTCGTCCATCACGTAGAACGGACTGGGCCTGGCCTTGAAGATCGAGACCAGCAGGGCGACCGCGGTCAGCGAACGTTCCCCGCCGGACAGCAGGGAGAGCCGTTTCACCTTCTTGCCCGGCGGCCGGGCCTCCACGTCCACCCCGGTGGTCAGCATGTTCTCCGGGTCGGTTAGCACCAGCCGCCCCTCGCCACCGGGGAACAGCCGCGAGAAGACTCCCTCGAACTCACGGGCCGTGTCGTGGTACGCCTCCGTGAAGACCTGCTCCACGCGTTCGTCAACCTCCTTCACCACGTTCAGCAGGTCGGCGCGGGTCTTCTTCAGGTCCTCCAACTGCTCGCTGAGGAACTGGTGCCGCTCCTCCAACGCGGCGAACTCCTCCAGCGCCAGCGGGTTGATCTTCCCCAGCTTCTGATACGCCCGTTCCGCCGCCTTCAGGCGCTTCTCCTGCTCAGCCCGTACGAAGGGCACCGGCTTGTTGCGCGGGTGCTCCGGGTCCTCGGGCAACTCCTCGCCCTCGGCCGGCGGTGACGGCGGCACCAGTTGCCCGGGGCCGTACTCCGCGATCAGCACGTTCGGCTCCACGCCCAGCTCCTCCAGGGCCCGGGCCTCCAACTGCTCGATACGCAGCCGCTTCTCGGCTCCCAGCACCTCACCCCGGTGCATGGAGTCCGTGAGCTTGTCCAGCTCGTCCTTCAGCTCCCTGGCCTGGTTCCGCTCGGCCACCAAAGCCCGCTCGCGCTCCTCCTTCGCCGCCTCCACGGCCTGCCTGTCCTCGTCGGCACGCCGTAGGGAGACCTCCACATGGGCCAGCAACTGTCGGGCACCCGAGGCCACCGCTTCGGCCACCTCGGCTTCGTGCCGCAACCGGGCCTGCCGCTGCTCCGCCCGCCGCCGGGACTCCCGCTCCGCCCGCGCGGCACGGTCCAGCCCCTCCGCCCGGCCCGCGAGTCCCTTGACCCGCTCCTCATGGGTGCGCACCTGGAGGCGGGCCTCCATCTCGGTCTGCCGGGCGTTGGCGCCGTCGGCCGAGAGCCGGTCCCGCACCGAGGTGTCCGGCTCCACGTCGTCATCCTGGGCTTCCCTGGCCGCTTCCAACCGCTCGGCCAACTCCGCGGCCTCCGCCTCGGCCCGCTCCGCCGCCTCCTCCGCCCGGGCCGCCGACTCGGTGGACCGCTCGGCCTCCTCCGCGGCGGCTCGGGCCTGCCCCCCGAGCCGGCCCAGGTCGCCGGCCACCTTGGAACGTTCCCGCTCGGCGGCGCTGACCCGGCGGGAGTAGTCCTCCACGAGCTGCGCGGACTCCCGGCGACGCTCCCGTGCCCGCTCCAGGGCGCCGGCGGCCTCCTCGGAGCGTACGGCCAGTTCCTCCAGTTCCCGTGCGGCCTCGTCCACGGCCGCCTGCGCCTCCAACATGCTGGGCGCCCCGGCCGACCCACCTCGGGTCAGGGGGCGTCCCAGCAGGTCACCCTCGGCGGTGACAACCGTCAACAGGGGCTGCTGGGTGAGGAGTTCCTCCGCGTCCTCCAGGGTTCGGACCACCACCACCCCGTCCAGCAGCGCCCGGACGGCGGGCATCAGAGGCTCGGGGGCCTGCACCAACTCCACCGCGCGCGTGCCAAGGGGCAGGGGGTCCTCCACCGGGACCCGTACGCGCCCCCCGCCGTCGTCGCCGGCGACCACCATGGCCACCCGACCGGAGTCCTGTTTACGCAGCAACCGCAGGGCCTCCGCGGCGGACGCCACGTCCTCCACTGCGATGGCGTCCGCCGCGGCGCCCAGAGCCGTGGCGATCGGTGTCTCGAAACCGGCGGTGACCCTGAGCAGCTCGGCGGTCGGCCCCAGCAGGCCGCCCAACCGCTCGCGGGCCTCCCACAGGGCACCCGAACCGTCCTTGCGCTGGAGCCCCAGGGCCAGCGCGTCGTGCCGCGCCGACGTCGCGGCCCGCTCACGCTCCAGGACGGTGGCCGTCTCCCGAGCCGTGGACAGTTCACTCTCCGCCTCGCTCAGGGCGCGCTTCGCCGCCTCCAGGGAATCCGCCAGCTGGCTGTCGTCGGACTCCAGCGTCTCGACCTCGGCCTTCAACGCCTCGTACTCGGTTCTGGCCGCCTCCGCCCGGGCGAGCGCCTGCTCGCGGGAGGACTCCAGTCGCTCGATCTCCGACCGCGCCGACGCCGCGCGGCTGTGGGCCGCCTGGGCCTGCGCCCCGAGCCTGGCCAGACCCTCCCGGCGGTCGGCGAGAGCGCGGGCCTCGTCCTTCAGCCGGCGCTCCTCCTGCGCCAACTGGCGCTCCAACTCGGCCCGGTGCTCGACGGTGTCGTCCAGGGCGCGCTGTGCCGCCTCCAGAGCGGCCTCCAACTCCGCCTCCTGTTCCCGGATCCGCTGGGCCTCCCGTTCCAGCTCCTCCGGGTCCCTGCCCCTCCGCTCGGTCTCCGGTGCGGACCGGGCGCTGTGTACCCGTGCGTCGGCCAGGCTGATGGTGCCCCGGATCCGCTCGGCGAGTTGGGACAGTTCGTACCAGGTGTCACGGGCCTGCTGGAGCTTCGGCGACAACGTGTGCGCCTGGTGTTCCAGGGCCGCCTCCCGCCGCAACGCTTCCTTGACCCGCGCCTCGACCACACCCCTGCGTTCCTTCAGGGCGGCCTCGTCGGCCAGCTCGGTACGTAGCGCCTCCCGGAGGTTGCCGAGGTCGTCGGCGAGGAGACGTAGCCGGGCGTCCCGCAGGTCGGCCTGGATCACGGCGGCCTTGCGGGCGACAGCGGCCTGGCGCCCCAGGGGCTTCAACTGCCGCCGCAGTTCGTCCGTGAGGTCCTGGACGCGGGCGAGGTTGGCCTGCATCGCGTCCAGCTTGCGCAGCGCCTTCTCCTTGCGCTTGCGGTGCTTGAGGACGCCGGCGGCCTCCTCGATGAAGGCCCTGCGACCGGTCGGGTCGGCGTGCAGTACGCCGTCGAGCTGCCCCTGCCCGACGATCACGTGCATCTCCCGGCCGATCCCGGAGTCGGACAGGAGTTCCTGGATGTCCAGAAGGCGGCAGGTGTCGCCGTTGAGCTGGTACTCGCTGCCGCCGTTGCGGAACATGATCCGGGTGATCGTCACCTCGGAGTACTCGATCGGCAGAGCACCGTCGGTGTTGTCGATCGTCAACGACACCTCGGCCCGGCCCAGCGGTGGCCGCCCGGTGGTGCCGGCGAAGATGACGTCCTCCATCTTCCCGCCGCGCAGCGACTTGGCGCCCTGCTCCCCCATGACCCAGGACAGGGCGTCCACCACGTTGGACTTGCCGGAACCGTTGGGGCCCACCACACAGGTGATGCCGGGCTCGAAGCGCAACGTGGTGGCGGAGGCGAAGGACTTGAACCCCCGGAGGGTCAGGCTCTTGAGGTGCACGGCGTCGGACTCTACTCTCCCGGGCACGCGACGCTCCGCCGCGATACGCCTCGGGCTTTCAACTGGCTGTCATATTCCGGGGTTTCGCCACGGAACCGGCAGGGCAAGCAGACGGTAGGCAAAAACGGGAGGTTGGAAACGACAAAGGGACGCCGTAGCGTCCCTTGCAGTGCCGTAAGCGGTTGGCTGTGCAGCAGCCCGACCGGCCCGGTGGGCGGGGTCAGGTCAGCGCAGGCTCCGCCTTGGATACGTCAATGCTGTCAAGCAGAGAGTCATGCCGAGCGGCGGCGGACAGCGCGTCATTCTCAGCCTGGACTCGCACAAGCTCGGATTCCAGGTCCTGGACGCGCTGCTGAAGCCGTCGCATCTCGACGAGGACTCGGGGGTCGGATCCGCCGACGTAACCGAGAAGCGCCTTTGCCATGATGGATGGTCCTCCGAAATGAGTGACCGACCGCAGCGATATGGGTCGTGAGGGATGCGTAACCCGCGTGTTCGCCCCTGCCTCGAGCCCCAGGGTCAAACATGTCCTGTGTGCGCGGGGCTTCCAGAGTCTCACCAAAAGGTTTGGCGGTCAACACGATCACAGCCCACAGGCCCCCATTGCCTTGAAAATCCAGCGCGATCACGCGGTGGGCCGAGGGGAGAAAGATCATTTCCTGTGGCGCTTGGGCGGCAGCTTTGCACGTCACCTGAGGTATGGCAATAGCGACGGATTAACGAATCGCAAAACCGTTGTAGCCACCACGAGGCGAATCCCAGATCTCGGTGACACCGTCGACCCGGCCGGGAGTATCGCCCTCTTTGAGCCATTCCAGCAGTTCCTCACATTGCGCACGATTCCCCTCAGCCACCACCTGGACCCGACCATCCCCCAGGTTGAGGGCGAAACCGCGCAGACCGCCGATCCGCAGAGCGTTGGCTCTGGTAAACCAACGGAACCCCACACCCTGCACCCGACCCCGTACCCAGACCGTCATCCGCGCCTCGGCGGTGTGCTCGCTCGCTTCCATGGATCGTCACGCTATCGGTGTGTCCGGCCCACACCTACTCGGGCTTCCCGGCGCCCCCTGTGGTGTCTGACGTAATCCGGTACCTGCCCGTGCATGGACAGGGCCCATGCCATACAGTCACGCGTCAATGGGTCTCACCCGAGAGAGTGACAGCCGTCGACCGAGCATGTGAGGACCGGACTGTAGATGGGCCGCCACAGACGCGACACCCCGCCTACCGCTGAGTTTCCCAGCGCCCCCGCCGACGCCGGCGAGTCTAGGGCCGAACAGAAGAAGGCACGTCGCAAGTCTCTGGTGCCCGTACGAACCGGACTGGTCGGCGCCTCGGCCGCCGTCGCCATGGGCGCCGTGGCCGTGGCGTCCGGGCTGATACCAGGTCCCGGCGGCAACTACACCGTCGGCAGCCCGCAGGGCCCGGCCGACCGGGTCCGCGCCGACCGCCCCTCGGACCTGCCCAGCACCGCGCCTTCGCACCAGCCCACCGACGACTCACGGTTCGGCTCGGGCAAGAACCCGGACCACTCCCACAAGCCGAAACCGCACGAGTCCTCCGATCACTCCCCAGGGCGCTCCCCCGGCAGCGGCGACAGCTCAGCACCGGACGGGGGCGACGAGGCGGAGACGCCCAGTTCCCCGCCTCCTTCCGAGGACGAGCCGGCGACCGGCAGCCCCGCCAGCGCGGACACCGAGACGGCGACCGAGGCCACGGTCCTGTCCCTGGTGAACCAGCGCCGGGCCAGGGCCGGCTGCCAACCGGTCACCGCCAGCCCCCAACTCACGGAACTGGCCCGGGACTTCAGCAAGTCGATGGCCAGCGAGGACTTCTTCGACCACACCTCGCCGGACGGCAAGACGCCCTGGCAGCGCGCCGAGGAGCAGGGGGTCAAGAACCTGGGTGGGGAGAACATCGCCCGGGGCCAGGCGGACGCCGAAGCGGTGATGCGGACCTGGATGAAGAGCCCGGGACACCGGCAGAACATCCTCAACTGCGAGCACCGGTCGCTGGGTGTGGGCGTGCACTTCGGCGAGGGCGGCCCCTGGTGGACCCAGGAGTTCGGCTTCTAGTCGGCTGGGTTCCCACCGATCTCCCCGAACAGGGGACGCCAAGGGCTCAACAGCCCCGGCCCGGTTCAGGAGGGTGCGAGAGCCGAGGCGCGAGGTGAACGCTGGCACCGTGGACAGAAGTAGCTGGACCGGTTCATCCAGGGGCGCCGGCGCATCCTGGTGCCGCAACGCCGGCAGGGCTCCCCTTCCCGGCCGTAGGCGTCCAGGGAACGGTCGAAGTAGCCGGACTCGCCGTTGATGTTCACGTAGAGGCTGTCGAAACTGGTGCCGCCGGCGGCCAGGGCCTCGTTCATCACCGCACGGACATGGGTGAGCAGCTCGACGACCTTGGGGCGGGTGAGCGTGGACGTCGGGCGCTCGTAGTGCAGCCGGGAACGCCACAGGGCCTCGTCGGCGTAGATGTTCCCCACCCCGCTGATCAGCGTCTGGTCCAGCAGGGCCCGCTTGATGGTGGTGCGGCGACGACGCAGCGCGGCGAGGAACCGCTCCTCGTGGAAGTGGGGGTCCAGCGGGTCGCGGGCGATGTGCCCGATGACGTCCGGCAGCCCGGCGTCGTCGTCCGGGTGGAGGGACAGTCCTCCGAAGGTGCGTTGGTCGACGAAGCGCAGTTCGGTGCCGAGCGGATCGGCGAAGGCCAGCCGGATCCGCAGGTGGCGCTCATGGGGAGCGTCCTGTGGTTGGACCAGCAGTTGACCGCTCATCCCCAGGTGGGCGAGGACCGAGTGGTGCTCGCCTGTCATCGGGATCCAGAGGTACTTGCCCCTCCGGGAGGGCACGCCCAACCGCTGCCCGACCAGCCGACCGACGAAGTCCTCGGGGCCGGCGAGGTGGCGTCGGGTGGCACGTGGGTGGAGCACCTGGACCTCGGCCACGGTACGGCCGGCTATCCACCGTTCCAGCCCACGACGTACCACCTCGACCTCGGGCAGCTCGGGCACGCCTGTTCTCCTCGTACGGGACACCGCCGGGCCGGCCCCGGGATCCCGGGGCCGGTGCGGTCAGTCCGACGAACTCGTCCTGGGCGAGGCACCGTCCACCGAACCAGGCTGCGGAGCCTTCGCGGACTGGTCGGTGGCCTCTCGGATGGCGCGCCAGGCCGCCTCGGCAGCCTGCTGCTCCGCCTCCTTCTTGCTGCGGCCAGTGCCGGTGCCGTACGCGACACCACCGACGCGGGCAGCAGCCGTGAAGGTCTTCTCGTGATCGGGCCCGGTCTCACTCACCAGGTACTCGGGGACGCCGAGGCTCTCGGCGGCCGTGAGCTCCTGGAGACTGGTCTTCCAGTCGAGGCCGGCACCCAGGTTCGACGACTTCTCGATCAGAGGGTCGAACAACCGGTGCACCAGCGCGCTGGCGGCCTCCAGCCCCTGGTCGAGGTAGACCGCTCCGATCACCGCCTCCAGGGTGTCGGCCAGGATCGAGGCCTTGTCCCGGCCTCCGGTTCCCTCCTCGCCCCGGCCCAACCGGATGAAGGCTCCGAGGTCGAGCCCCCGCGCGACGCCGGCGAGGGCACGCGAGTTGACGACCGCGGCCCGCAGCTTGGCGAGCTGCCCTTCGGGCAGGTCGGGGTGGGTGCGGTAGAGGGTGTCGGTGACGACCAGCCCGAGGACCGAGTCGCCGAGGAACTCCAGACGTTCGTTGGTGGGGAGCCCACCGTTCTCGTAGGCGAAGGAACGGTGTGTCAACGCACGCACCAGAAGGGCGGCCTCAAGCTGGTACCCGAGCCGCCCTTCCAGAACCGTGTGAGACGAGGCTGCATCCACCACGTTCGCCGAGCCTTTACGAGGCGCCGTGGCGTCTGACATGAAGCCTGTCACCCGCCGATCAGACCGCGAGGACCTGACGCCGGTTGTAGGTGCCGCAGCTGGGGCACGCGATGTGCTGCTGCTTGGGCTCCTGGCAGCGCTCGCACTTCACCAGCGTCGGGACGGCAGCCTTCCACTGCGACCGGCGGTGGCGGGTGTTGCTGCGCGACATCTTCCGCTTCGGAACAGCCACGGCTACTTCTCCTGCTTCTCGTCGACGCCCGCTCGCGCGTCCGCGTCGCTCAACTCGTCCTTCTCGCCGTCCGAGATGGTCTCGGCGAGTCCTTGCAAAGCGGCCCAGCGAATGTCGACGGGCCCTTCGTGCTCGTGTTCCGGGTCGTCCGCGAGTCGTACCCCACAGTCGGGGCAGAGCCCGGGGCAGTCCTCCCGGCACACCGGTTGGATCGGCAGTGACAGCACCACCGCGTCCCGCAGCACTGGTTCGAGGTCGAACAGGTCGCCCTCAAGAGAGAAGGTGTCCTCCTCCTCAGCGTCGTCGCCGGTCTCCGCCGGGTGGCGGCTCCGGTCGTCGGCGTCAGGGTAGGAGAACAGCTCCTGGAAGTCCGCCTCGCATCGCTGCTCCAGCGGCTCCAGACACCTTACGCACTCCCCCTTCATCGGCGCCTGGGCGGTGCCGGTAACCAGCACGCCCTCCATGACCGACTCCAGACGGAGGTCCAGGTCGATCGGTGCGCCCTCAGGCACGCCAATGACCTCGATACCCAGGTCCTTCGGGGCGTCGACGGTACGAGAGAGGCGCTTGAGCGCACCGGGTCGCCGCCCCAGCTCCCGTGTGTCGAACACGAGGGGGGAACGGTGGTCCAGTGTGGTGTTCAGGGCTCTCTGCTTTCTACGCGTCGAACGGCCGTCGAAGAGTCCGGGCAGCTTTGATCACGGCCATGTGTGACCGAAGGGCCAGGATACTGGACCTGGCCTGTGGCGCCCAATCCAGTGGGCCGGCCACCCGGTGAGCCGGGGGCCGGGCCCGGACGTCAGCGGCCGTGCCCCTGCTCGTACTGCCTCAGCTGGTCGATGTCGATCATGCTGGTGTCGAAGAGGCTGGTCTCGTCCAGGGCACCGCTCTGCTCGGGTGCCGGCTGGGCGTACTGCTGCTGCGCGTAGTGGTGGGGGTCCTGGTACGAGGGATCGGCACCCTGGTAGGAGCCCTGCTGGTACGCGCCGTGTTGGTGGTCGTACCCGTGCTGGGGGTAGCCCTGCCCGTACGGGTCGTAGCCCTGCTGCGGATACCCGGTGTAGTAGGGGTCGGCCTGCGGGTAGCCCGGGTCCTGGCCGTACGTGGGCTGGGGGTCCGGGTAGTGCTGCTGGGGCGGCGCAGGCGGCTGCTCGGGGGCCGCGGCCACGTAGGGATCGTGCTGGGGCGGGGGGCAGGGTTCCTGCGGAGCGACGGTCGGCGGGGCCGGCGGAACGGGAGGCGCCTGCCGCGCATCCTCGGACCCCCTCGGCGTCGGGATGGCCAGTCCGGCGAGGTAGTCGTCGTCGCTGGCGTGGACGGCGCTGTTGTTCCAGTCGACGTTGCCGTCCTGCGCGGCGATGTGGTCCGCCAGTTCGTCGATCGGGCGGTGTCCGAGAAGCTTCTTCCGCCCCCGGCCCACGGCCTGCAGGGTCTTCGTCAACACCGCCGAGACGGCGCCCAGTCGGGCGTCCACGTAGGAGTCGGCGCGACGGCGCAGCTCCTCCGGGTCGGCGGTGCGCTCGGGCACCTCGTCCCCCTCCGGGGCCTCGCCCAGGGACGGGGAGGGCTCCGCGCCGAGCAGCTTCTCCCGGCCGCGCTCCACCGCGTCGACCGTCTTGCCCAGCACCACCTCGAAGTTGGCCAGCTTGCTGTCGACGTAGTCGTCGGCCTCGGCGCGCACCAACTCGGCTTCCCGCCGCGCCTCGGCGAGGATGCGGTCGGCCTCCTGCTGGGCGCTCACCGCGACCTGGGTCTGGGCGACCAGCGTCTCGCGTTCGGTCTCGGCGGACTGGACGATCCGCTGGGCCTCCCGCTGGGCGTCCGCCACGACCTGCTCGCGCCCGCCGAGGACCTCCTGCGCCTGGGCGAGGGAGCCGGGAAGCGCCTGGCGCACCTCTTCCAACTGCTCCAGCAACTCGGCCCGGTTCACCACACAGGAAGCCGACATGGGCATGGAGCGCGCCCCGGCGATGGTCGCGACGATCTCGTCGAGTCTTTGCTGTACGTCCACGGGAGTGACTGTACGGCCATCGGCCACCGACTCGACACCCGCCGGGGCGATTGTCGGGGCGGCGGAGGAGTGGGGCGTCCCCTCGCTCAGGGGCGGGCCAGACGCTCGGTCAACGCCTTGTGCACGCTCTCAGGGACGAGGTGGGACACGTCGCCGCCCCAGGCCGCGACCTCTTTGACCAGACTGGAGGAGAGGAAGCTGTACGTGGGGTTGGTGGGGACAAAGAGGGTCTCGACTCCGCTGAGGCCGTTGTTCATCTGGGCCATCTGGAGTTCGTAGTCGAAGTCGCTGACGGCGCGGAGGCCCTTGACGATGGCCGGGATGTCCCGCTGCCGGCAGAAGTCCACCAACAGGCCGCGGAACGCCTCTACTTGCACGTTGCCGTAGCTGCGGGTCTCGTCGGTGATGAACGCGATCCGTTCCTCGACCGTGAACAGTCCCTGCTTGGACTTGTTGATCATGACGGCGACATGCACCACGTCGTAGAGCTTCGAGGCGCGGGCGATGATGTCGAGGTGTCCATTGGTGATGGGGTCGAAGGACCCCGGACAGACTGCGCGGCGCAACGCTGGTTCCTCGCTCTCAGAAGTCATGACGCGGGCGTTGCCAAAGGTGCGGCGGCGCGACCGTACCAAAGGGTGCCTTCTCCGTAGCGACGGGACCGCAGCTCCTCGAACCCCTCTGGCCAGCGGAACGGTCCGCCACGGCTGCCCCGCTCCACGGTGACCAAGGCGTCGGCCGTCAACCAGCCCCCGACCCGGAGTGTGATCAGGATCTCGCGAAGATCGTCGTCGGAGACCGCGTACGGAGGGTCCAGGAAGGCGAGGTCGTACGGCTGGGCGGTGGTGCCCTCCGCCACCAGGGAGGCGACCTTGCCGGTGCGCAGTTCGGCGCCCGGCAGGCCCAGGGACGCGATGTTGTCCCGGATCACCCGTGCCGCGCGGGAGTCCGCCTCGACCAACAGCGCGTGGTCGGCGCCGCGTGACAGTGCCTCCAGGCCCACCGCGCCGGAACCGGCGTACAGGTCGAGCACCCTCGTCTCGGCCAGGGATCCACCGCACTGTGCCAGCCAACTGGAGAACAGGCCCTCACGTGCCCGGTCGGATGTCGGCCTGGTGCCCGTACCCGGGGGCACGAGGAGACGGCGCCCACCGGCCGCCCCCGCGATGACACGGGTCATGACATCGCCGTCCTTCGTCGTCGTGATCGGGAGCGACGGTCGGATGGACCGCCGCTCCCCCACGATATGACCCGCCCGTCGGTCAGTCCTCCCCGGTCACCGTCCCCGCGACGGCGCCGACCAGCGAGGGCGAGGCGTACCGCGACCAGGACAGGCAACCGTCCGGCGGGCAGTGCTCCGGCTGCCTGGGGTCGTGCCCCAGTTCACGCAGCTTGGTGCGCACCGAGTCCGGGGTGCGGCCGAACCGCGCGGCGATCCTGGCGATGGTCTCCCCCGCGTGGAAGCGCCGGGTCAGATCCTCCTCGTGGCTGGGTATCCACGGCGCCCCGTGCCCGGGGAACAGCTCCCGCAGGACGTCGCGGTCGGGTATGGGCTCGGAGACGTCGGCGGCCAGCGCCAGGGCCCGCAGCGCGCGGTTGAGAGCGACCCGCAGCGCCGGCACGTCGGCCAGCGGCATGGTCAACTGACCGGAAGCCAGTGGTGTGTCGGGGGCTGACTCGTGCCAGCCGCTGAGGCTCAGGGAGACGGTGACATCGTCCTCGCTCGCCAACTCGACGCGGAAGACCTTGTCGCCCAGTGGAAGTTCGTTGGTGTGCCGGAATGCCATGAACTACCCCCAGTCCTGCCATGAGTCGACCCCTCGCGGATCGACTGGGACTGCGTCCATTCTCCCAGCGAGCACTGACAACTGACGGCGCGTCAGGTGTTCCGGCGAGGGGCTCAGCCCTTCTCCAGGAACTCCTCCCGCTCCTCGTCCAGCAGGGCGTCCAGCGCGGTACGCAACTCGGGGTGACCGGTGAGCTCCGGGTCCTGTTCCACCACTCGTACGGCCTCCTGCCGGGCCTCCGCGATGACCTCCGCGTCGTCGAGCACCGCCAGCACGCGCAGCGAGCTGCGGGACCCCGACTGCGCCTGGCCCAACACATCGCCCTCACGGCGCTGTTCCAGGTCGACCTGCGCCAGACGGAAGCCGTCCAGAGTGGCCGCCACCGCGTCCAGACGGCCCCGGGCGGGGCCGCCCTCGGCCGCCTCGCTCACCAGCAGGCACAGCCCCGGCGCACTGCCCCGCCCCACACGCCCCCGCAGCTGGTGCAACTGGGAGACGCCGAAGCGCTCGGCGTCCATGATCACCATGACGGTGGCGTTGGGGACGTTCACCCCGACCTCGATGACCGTAGTGGCGACGAGCACCTGCACCTCCCCGGCGGCGAAGGCGCCCATCACCTCCTCCTTGTCGTCCGGGGCCATCCGGCCGTGCAGTGCCTCGACCCTCAACCCCCGCAGGGGCCCGGCGCGCAGTTCCTCCACGATGTCCAGCACCGCCAGGGGCAGGCGCTCCTCCTGCTCCCCGTCCGAACCCGAGCCCTCCTCGTCGCCGATCCTCGGGCAGACCACGTACGCCTGGTGGCCGGCCTCCACCTCCTCGCGGACCCGCTCCCAGGCCCGGGTCAGGAAGTGCGGCTTGTCGCGGGCCGGCACCACGTGGGTGGAGATGGGCGAGCGGCCGGCGGGCAGCTGGTCCAGGGTGGAGACCTCCAGGTCACCGAAGACGGTCATGGCGACGGTGCGGGGAATGGGCGTCGCGGTCATCACCAGCAGGTGCGGGGGGCGTCGGCCCTTGGAGCGCAGGGCGTCCCGCTGCTCCACCCCGAAACGGTGCTGCTCGTCGACCACCACCAGGCCCAGGTCCTCGAAACGCACCCGCTCCTCGATCAGCGCGTGGGTGCCCACCACCAGGCCGGCCTCGCCGGTGCTGACGTCCAGGAGGGCCTGCCGTCGGGCGGCGGCTCCCATGGAACCGGTCACCAGCACCACCTCGGTGCCCCGCTCGTGGCCGCCCAGCATTCCGCCCTGGGCGAGGTCGCCCATCATCTCGGTGATCGAACGGTGATGCTGCTGGGCCAGCACCTCGGTGGGGGCCAGCAGGGCGGTCTGTCCCCCGGAGTCGACGACGTTGAGCATGGCTCTCAGGGCCACCAGGGTCTTGCCCGAACCCACCTCGCCCTGGAGCAGCCGGTGCATCGGGTGGTCCTGGGCGAGGTCGGCGAAGATCTCCGTACCGACCTTGCGCTGCCCCTCGGTGAGGGTGAACGGCAGGCGCTCGTCGAAGGCGTCCAGCAGTCCGTCCGGCACCGCCGGTCTGGGGGTGGCGGGCCGCTGGGACTCGGCCCGACGACGCCGGGCCAGGGCGACCTGGAGCACGAAGGCCTCGTCCCACTTCAGCCGGGAGCGAGCCTCGGCGACCTCGGCCCAGCTGCGGGGGTGGTGCACCTTGGTCAGGGCCCGGGGAAGGGGCAACAGGCCACGGTGGTCCCGGAGTTCGGTCGGCAGGGGGTCGACCAGGCCCTGCCAGTCGGTCACCTCCAGGGACTCCAGCACCATGTCCACGGCCTTGGCGATCTTCCAGGACTGCATCTGGGCGCAGGCCGGGTAGATCGGCAGCAGCTGGTTGGCGAAGGCCTCCACCTGGGCGCTGTCGGCGTCCTGGGGGAGCAACTGGTAGTCGGGGTGGGTGAGTTGACGCTTGCGGTTGAACGTACCGACCTTGCCGGCGAACATCGCCCGGCGGCCGGGCAGCAGGTCCTTCTGCGGTTTGAAGATGCCCCGGCCGAAGAACACCAGCTGGAGCCGTCCGCTGCCGTCGGTGATGGTGATCTCCAGGCGCTGGCCCTTGCCCCGGTTGTAGCTGTGGACCCGGGCGTCCGCCACCTCGGCCACCACGGTCACGTGCTCGTCCAGGGGCAGTTCGGCGAGCCGGGTCAGCTCACCGCGCTCCGCGTAGCGCCTGGGGTAGTGGTGGAGCAGGTCACCCACCGTGTGCAGCCCGAGGTGCTCCGCCATCACCTTGGCGGTGGTGCCCCCCACCACGCCTTTCAGGGACTCACCCAGCACTGCTTCTCCTCGTCCTCACCGTGCCCGGTCCGCCGTGGACGTCCGGTTCGCGTACGGCGACGCGGACGGTCCACGGTGAGACCCATTGCACACCATGGCGGTGACAACGCGGTGGGAAGGCGGCGTGGTCGGCCGGCACCGCTACTCGACGCCGACGAGCAGCACCGAGGTGTTCTGGTGCCCCTCGTACACCACGGTGTCCACCGCCAGGTGGTGTTCGCGGACGTGCTCCTCCAGCTGGGGAGCGAGCCCCTCGGGCGCGTCCTCACCGAGCACCAGCGTGACCAGTTCGCCTCCGGCCGCCAGCATCCGGTCCAGCACCCGAAGGGCGACCCGGGGTACGTCGGTCCCGATCTCCGCGACGTCGTCGTCCACCAGGCCGAGTACGTCGCCGGCCTCGCAGACCCCGGCGCTGGTCCAGAAGCGTTCCGTGGCGAGGGACAGTTCCCCGAACCGGGTGGCCCCGGCCGCCGAGGTCATGGCCACCACGTCCTGGTCGAAGGGGCGGTGCGGGAGGTGGACGGCCAGTGCGGAGATCCCCTGTACCGCGGCCCGGGTGGGGATCACGGCAAGCCGGGGTCCGCCCTCGCCCTGCCCGGTCAGATGGCCGGCCACCTCCTCCGCCAGGAGGCGCAGGTCGGTGTCGTTGGGGAGCAGCACCACCTCGGCCGCGTCCGCCGCGTGGACGGCGCGTAGCAGGGCGTCCCGGTCCACCGTCCCGGCGCCGTCGTCGCGCAGCACCCGGGCGCCGGCCTCAGTGAAGAGTCGGGCCAGCCCGTCGCCCCGGACCACGGCGACCACGGCACGCTGGTGCGAGGGGGCGGCGCCGTCGGCGGGAGAGGGGGTGACCGTCGCGTCGGTGTTCGTGTCGGTTGCGGCGCCGCAGCCGTTCGCCGCCACCGCGGTGGCGTCCAGCCCACCGGGGCCTCCGGGTTGGCCGAGCTGGCCGAGGTGGGTGATGCGGATGCCCCGTGGGCGGCCCACGGTCAGTGCCGCCTCCACCGCGGCGCCGGCGTCGGCCACGTGGACGTGTACGTTCCACAGCCCCCCTCCCCCGGCGAGCACCAGGGAGTCCCCGAGGGCGTCCAGGTCGGCCCGCAGGGACGGTATGCGGGAGTCGTCCGCGTCCAGCAGGTACATCACCTCGTAGTCGGGGGTCGGCTCGCCCGCTCCGTCCACGCCGGGGGTGAGGGGGTGCCCGACCGCCGCCCGGACAGCGGAGGTCGGGAGCGGGTCGGGGGGCGCGGCCTCTCCGCGCAGCGCGGCGACGAGGCCGCCCAGCACCTCCAGCAGCCCCATGCCGCCGGCGTCGACCACCCCCGCGGCGGCGAGTACCTCCAACTGCTCCGGGGTGTGGACCAGGGCCTCGGCGGCGGAGCGGTACGCGGCGTCGGCGACTCCCTGGACATCCGCCGGGTCCGCCCGTTCCGCCCCCCGGGCCGCGGCGGCCACGACGGTGAGGAGGGTGCCCTCCACCGGGTGAGCCAGGGCGTCGTAGGCGGCGCGTGCCGCCCGGGTCAGCGCGGCGCGTAGACGGCGCGCGGCCTCGGGGGCGCGCTCCGCGGCGTCGGCGCCCTCGTACTCGGCCGCGACGCCCAGGAGGATCTGGGCCAGCAGGGTGCCGGAGTTGCCCCGGGCGCCGAGGAGGGCCCCGTGGGCCAGAGCCCGCGTCGCCTCCCCGGGGGAGGCGGTCTCGCCGGCCTCGGCGAGGGCCCGCTGCCCCGACTCCAGGGTGAGCAGCATGTTGGTTCCGGTGTCGCCGTCCGCGACCGGGTAGACGTTGACGGCGTTGATCTCCTCGCACCGTCGTCGCAACGCCGCGAGCGCGATACCGCACCATCGGTGTACCGCCGTGGCGTCCAGCGTGTGCGGCACCTGGCCTCCCTTCGAGCCCCTCCACCGGGGGCGTTCCCCGGAAGGCTAGTGCTCACGGGTGGGGGCGCCGGTCCGAGCGGGGTGGTCCGCGCTCCCGGTGGGAGGCCGTTGACCCGCGTTTTCCCGCTGACGCGCCTGCGATGTATGCTGCAGCGGTTGCCTGATGAGCGTCAGGCACGTTGTTCCCTGGCACTGCCGGTCCCACGTGATCCTGCACGCCGGAATTTCACCGTAAGCGCATCTGAAGTCTTTGGAGTGACCCGTGGCTGCCAACTGCGACGTCTGCGGCAAGGGGCCGGGCTTCGGCAACAGCATCTCCCACTCGCACCGCCGCACCCCGCGCCGCTGGAACCCGAACATCCAGCGCGTGCGTGCCGTGGTCGGTGGAACGCCGAAGCGTCTCTACGCCTGCACCTCGTGCATCAAGGCCGGCAAGATCTCGCGCTGACGTAACGACAGCGCGGCCCCCTGGCTGGTACTGAGGCCGGTTCGTCTGACGACGGACCGGCCTTTGTGATGCCCGGGCCGGCTCCCGGCGCTCAGCCTACGCCCTCCGCCAAGTCGCCGCCCGGCCGGAACCGCCAGCCGTGGTCCACCGGGCCGATGCCCGCGCCGAGGGGGTACCCGGAGGCGATCGCGCCCGTGACATAGGCCTTGGCCTCGGTTACGGCGGCCACCATCGGCCGCCCGCCGGCCAGTCGCGCGGCGACGGCGCTGGCCAGGGTGCAGCCGGTGCCGTGGGTGTGCGCGTTGTCGTGCCGAGGCGCGCGCAGCCAGTGGCGTTCGCCGCCGTTGGTGAGGAGGTCCACCGCCTCACCCCGCAGGTGGCCGCCCTTGACCAGCACCCAGCTGGGGCCGTAGGCCAGCAGGGCGTCCGCCGCCCGTTCCATCTCCGCCTCCCGCTCGACCCGTACGCCGGTGAGCTGGGCCACCTCGTCGAGGTTGGGGGTGGCGAGGGTGGCCGACGGCAGCAGTTCGTGCCGTACGGAGTCCAGGGCCTCGGGCGCCAGCAGGGCGTCGCCGTGCTTGGACACCCCGACCGGGTCGACGACCACCGGGCAGGTCACCCCGGCGAGCAGGTTGGCGACGGTGCGCACCAGTTCCACGGAGGACAGCATCCCGGTCTTCACCGCGTCGACCCCGATGTCGTCCACGACGCTGGCGAACTGGGCCCGTACCGCCTCGGAGGGCAGGTCCCAGGCCCCCTGTACGCCCAGGGAGTTCTGCGCGGTCACGGCGGTGAGGACGCTCATGCCGTGGGTGCCGAGGGCCAGCATGGTCTTGAGGTCGGCCTGGATGCCGGCGCCTCCGCCCGAGTCCGATCCGGCGACGGTCAGCACTCTGGGGGGCGCGGTGGTCGGGCGGGGCTGTGTGGTCATGCCTCGACCGTACTCAGCCTTCGGTGGCGAAGTGGTTCCAGCCTCCGGCCTGGTCCCAGGGCTCCCCGTCGACGGTGACGCGGGGCGCTGCGGTCACCGTCCGCACCTCTCCGATGCGGCGCCAACGGGCGGGCAGTTTCACGTCGTTGGGGAAGGTGGCCGCTATCGCGTGGTCCTCTCCCCCGGTGAGCACCCAGCGCAGTGGGTCCACGCCCACGGCTCTGCCGATGTCCGACATCTGGGCCGGAACGTCCAGCAGCGCTCGGCGCACGTCGATGTGCACCCCGCTGGCGGCGGCGACGTGCCCCAGGTCGGCGACCAGCCCGTCGCTGATGTCGATCATGGACGTGGCGCCGAGCGCGGCCCCGGCCGGGCCGGCGTGGTACGGGGGTTCGGGCCGTCGGTGGGCCTCCACGAAGGCCCGGGGTGAGCGGAAGCCCCGGGTGAGTACCGCCAGTCCGGCGGCGGACCAGCCGAGCCAGCCCGCGACGGCCAGGACGTCGCCGGGGCGGGCGCCGGAACGGGTGACCGGTTGCCGGCCCCGCAGGTCGCCGAGGGCGGTGATGGAGACGGTGATCGTGTCGCCGCGCACCACGTCGCCCCCGACGACGGCCGCCGCCGCCACGTCAGCCTCGTCGCGGAGGCCGTCCATCAGCTCGCTGGGCCAGTTCACCGGTGTGTCCCCCGGCACCACCAGTCCCAGCAGCAGCGCCGTCGGGGCGGCGCCCATGGCCGCGATGTCGGCGAGGTTCTGGGCTGCGGCCTTGCGCCCCACGTCATACGCTGTTGACCAGTCCCGACGGAAGTGGCGCCCCTCGACGAGCACATCCGTGGTGGCGACGACCCGGCGGTCCGGGGCCGCGACGACGGCGGCGTCGTCGCCGGGCCCGAGGCACACCTCCGGGGTGCTGGTCAGACGGGAGGTCAGCTCCTTGATCAACCCGAACTCCCCCAGTTCGCCGACCGTGCCCTTCATCCCTTGCCCCTTCGTTCGTGTACCGCAATCCTGCCGCGCCGCCGGCGCCGACACGCCATCGGGCACCCAACTCCGGGTCTCCCGCGACGTGTTGCCCCGGGGGTACGGTGACGACCCCACCCCCCGCACCACCCTCATAGCGCCCCTGGAGGCCCCGTGGTACAGGCTTACATCCTGATCCAGACCGAGGTGGGAAAGGCGTCCACGGTCGCCGAGATGATCCGACGGATGTCAGGGGTCCTCCATGCCGAGGACGTCACCGGCCCCTATGACGTGATCGTCCGGGCGGAGGCGGAGACCATGGACGAGCTGGGGCGCATGGTGGTCGCGAGGGTCCAGCACGTGGAGGGCATCACACGCACCCTGACCTGCCCGGTCGTCCATCTGTAGCCCACCGTATGCTCGGTCCGGTGAGCCTTGGAGCACGCCGGAACCGCGTCCTCGTCGCCGCCGCCTCGGCGGCGATGCTGGCGGCCTTCGCTCTGTTGTCCCCGGACGACGAGGTGGACGTGGACTCCCCGTCCCCCACGGGCAAGGCCGCCCAGTCCTGCCGCGAACTGAACGAACGACTGCCCGAGCAACTGCTGTCCCAGCACCGCGTCCCGGTACGGAACCCCTCAAGGTTCACGGCCGCCTGGGGCGATCCGGCCATCGTCCTGCGCTGCGGGGCCCCACGCCCGGACCGCCTGTCACCGGACAGCGCGGACTACGACCCGCTGAGCGACGCGGTGGAAGTGAACAGTGTGACCTGGCTGTTCGAGGAGCACGAGGGGGGCTACCGCTTCACCACGACGGACCGCGCCACCTACGTGGAGGTCACCGTGCCGAGCGCCCACGCACCGGAGACCGGCGCCCTGCCGGAGTTGGCGAAACCGATCAGGTCGGCCACCGCCAGGAAGCCGCTGTGACCCCTCCGACACGGGGCGGTCGTCACACGGTCACGCTCAGCGCAGCCCGGTCGAGCGGTTCAGGGCCGCCTGGAGGAGACGGTCCACCAGCTCCGCGTAGCTGACTCCGCTCTCCTGCCACATGCGCGGGTACATCGAGATGGGCGTGAAGCCGGGCATGGTGTTGATCTCGTTGATCACGAACCGGCCGTCGTCGCAGAGGAAGAAGTCCGCGCGCACCAGCCCCTCGCAGGACGCCGCCTCGAAGGCGAGCACGGCCAACCGCTGGACCTCCTCGGTCTCCTCCGGGGTCAACGGGGCGGGCACCACACCCGAGGCGGAGTCGATGTACTTGGCCTCGAAGTCGTAGAAGTCGTGGGAGGTCACCGGCGGGATCTCGGCCGGCACGCTGGCCCGGGGCCCGTCCTCGAACTCCAGCACCCCGCACTCGATCTCCCGGCCCCGCAGAGCGGACTCCACGATGATCTTGGGGTCGTGGCGCTGCGCCTCGGCGATGGCCTCGTCCAGCTCCGCGAGGTCGGCGACCCGGGAGATGCCCATGGAGGAACCGGCCCGGGCGGGTTTGACGAACACCGGCAGCTGGTGTTCGGCCACGAAACCCATGATCCGTTCCCGCACCGACGCCGCGTCGCGCTCCCACTCCCGGGCGCGAACGACCAGGTACGGACCCACCGGGAGCCCGAAGGACTCGAAGATCCGCTTCATGTACTCCTTGTCCATGCCGACGGCCGAGGACAGCACCCCCGCGCCGACGTAGGGCACCCCGGACAGCTCCAACATGCCCTGTAGGGTCCCGTCCTCGCCGTAGGGGCCGTGCAGTACGGGGAAGACCACGTCCACCTCCCCCAGGGACTTGGGCACCGCCGCGGCCTCCGCGTAGGTGACCTCGCGGTGGGAGGGGTCGACGGGGAGCAGCACCGAACCCGCGTCGGCGTCGCTGAATTCGGCCACGCTGGGGAGGCGCCGGTCGGTGATCGCCATCCGCTCCGGGTCGTCCGGGGCGAGGGCCCAACGGCCGTCCGAGGTGATGCCGATGGGCAGCACCTCGTACTTGTCACGGTCGATGGCATCGAGAACCGCTCCGGCGGTGAGGACGGAGATCGCGTGCTCGGAGCTACGCCCACCGAAGATCACGGCGACGCGGGGCTTGGGAGAGGGGGTGTCGCTGCTCATATCCCGGTGACTCTACCGCCTGGTCCCGGGCGCGTCAGGCGTGTCGAACCCGCGTCTCCCCCGAGTCCGTACGCGGCGTCCACGCCGCCGGAGACGCTAGACGGACTCGGACTTGGCGCTGCGTCCCATCAGCTCCTTGAGGGCCACCTGCGGTGGCTTCTCCCGGTGCACGATGTCGAAGACGGTCTCGGTGATCGGCATCTCGATGGAGTGCCGGCGGGCCAAGTCCCTCACCGACTCGCAGGACTTGACGCCCTCGGCGGTCTGCTGGGTGACCGCGACCGTCTCGGCCAGGGTCATGCCCCGCCCCAGGTTGGTGCCGAAGGTGTGGTTGCGGGACAGCGGTGAGGAGCAGGTGGCCACCAGGTCCCCCATGCCCGCGAGGCCGGCGAAGGTCCGTGGGTCGGCTCCCATCTCCGCCCCCAGGCGGGCGGTCTCGGCGAGCCCACGGGTGATCAGGGAGGCCTTGGCGTTGTCCCCCAGCCCCATCCCGTCGGCGATCCCCACCGCGAGGGCGATCACGTTCTTCACCGCACCGCCCAGTTCGCAGCCGGTGACGTCCTGGTTGGTGTACGGCCGGAAGTACGGGGTGTGGCAGGCGGCCTGCAACCGTTCGGCGACCGTCAGGTCGCGGCAGGCGACGACGGCGGCGGCCGGTTGGCGGGCCGCGATCTCCTTGGCCAGGTTGGGGCCGGTGAGCACCGCGATCCGTTCCGCCCCGGCGCCCGTCACCTCCGCGACGACCTCGCTCATCCGCTGCACGGTGCCCAGTTCGACACCCTTCATCAGCGACACCAGCACGGTGTCGGCCGGCAGCGACGGAGCCCAGCGGGTGAGGTTCTCCCGCAGTGACTGGGAGGGGACGGCGAGGACGGTGAACTCCGCCTGGTGCGCCGCCTCCTCGGGCTCGGTGGTGGCACGCACCGTCTGCGGCAGCACCACGCCGGGCAGGTAGTCGGGGTTGCTGTGGTCGGCGTTGATCGCCTCGGTGACCTCACGGCGGCGGCCCCACAGGGTCACCTCGCAACCCGCGTCCCCCAACACCATGGCGAACGCGGTGCCCCAGGAGCCGGTACCGAAGACCGCGACCCGTGTCACGCGTTCTCCCCCTCGACGGTGCTGTGGTCGCTGACCCGTGGCGCGTCCGACTCGCCGTCGACCGGGCGGCGCCGTTGCTCCGCGGTCCGACGGGGGCTGAAGCGCCGCTCGGGTGGGCGCTCTTCCCTGATCTGGGCCAACTGCTCGGTGATGGCGTCCATCAACGTGTCCGTCACCTCCCGGAGCACCTCGACGGTCGGTTCGCAGCCCTCGTACGCGGAGAGGTCGACCGGGGGCCCGGCCTGGACGGTGAGCGTCTTGCGGGGGAAGAGGCGCAGTCGCTTGCTCTTCGCGTAGGGCGGCATCGCCAGGTTGGCGCCCCACTGGGCGATGGGGATGACCGGCGCCCTGGTGAGCAGGGCGACCCGGGCGGCCCCGGTCTTGCCTTCCATCGGCCACATGTCGGGGTCCCTGGTGAGGGTCCCCTCGGGGTAAAAGGTGACGCACTGCCCCCGGTGTACGGCTTCCACGGCGGCGCGGAAGGCGCCGGCCGCGTCGGCCGACTCGCGGTAGACCGGGATCTGTCCGGTACGGCGCATCATGGTGCCGACGAAGCCCTTGTCGAACAGGGAGACCTTGGCGAGGAAGCGGGGCAGACGGCCGCTGTTGTACTGGAAGTGCGCGTAGGAGAGCGGGTCCAGATAGGAGTTGTGGTTGACGACCGCGATGAAACCACCGTCGGCCGGAATGTGTTCCGTCCCGCGCCAGTCACGCTTGAACAACAGCAGCATGGGCGGTTTCACCAGAACCGCGGCGAGGCGATACCAGAAGCCGAATTTGCGGCGGGCCACCCGGACACCATCTCCTCTTACCTGTTTCGTCGCCACCGCACCCGCGACGGCGACCGCACAAGTGTGGCCCCGAGTCACAGCTCCGTCGAGCACACCGTCTGTCGTGGACACCGTAACCCCACCTCTGGCCACGGGAGGAGGGCGGTGACGGGCGAGAATGGGGCGATGGGGCAGCGAAGCGCACGGGGCACGGCGGGCGGTTGGAGCGTGGTGGTTCCGGTCAAGCCCCTTGAACAGGCGAAGAGCAGGCTGGCCTCCGGGCTCCCGGAGGAGCTCCGTCCACGCCTGGCGCTGGCCTTCGCCCAGGACACGGTGAGTGCGGCGTTGTCGGCGCCGTCGGTGCGGACTGTGGCCGTTGTCACCAACGACACCGAGGTGGCCGCCGAACTGTCGCTGCTGGGCGCCCGAATCGTTCCCGACCTTCCCCGGTCGGGGCTGAACGGGGCCCTGCGGTACGCCGCCGACGTACTGCGGGACACCTCGGCGGATATTCCCCTGGCGGCGGTCAACGCGGACCTTCCGGCGCTGCGGGGCGAGGAATTGGAACGCGTTCTGGAACGCGCCTCCCGCTTTTCCCGGGCATTCCTCGCCGACCAGGAAGGCAGTGGAACGACTTTGTTGACGGCACTCGGGGGTACGGAATTGAACCCCCTATTCGGTCCGGCGTCCCGGCGACGCCATCGGCGTTCGGGGGCGGTGGAGATCCCCCTGCCCGACGTGCCCAGCGTGCGGCAGGACGTGGACACCGAGCGGGATCTGCGCGCGGCCCAGAGGCTCGGTCTGGGGCGGTTCACCTCGACCCAGGTCCGGGTGCCGTGCGGCCCGGCGTCGGGGCCGGGAGTGCGCCCCGACGCCGGGCGGCGTGGGCGGCGTCGGCGCCCGTAGGGTGGGCTCATGCAGGCCACCACGTACACCTACGACGCCGACAGCCGCAGCGGCAGCGTCCTCCTGGACGACGGCACTCCGCTGCCGTTCACCGCGAGCGCCTTCGACGCCGGCGGTCTCCGTCTGTTGAGGCCCGGGCAGCGGGTGCGGATCGAGTGCGAGGGTGAGGGCGAGGAGCGGCGGGTGACCCTGGTGACCCTCTACACCTTCTAGTTCGCCCCCTGCCCCGCGCGGAGCCTCGGCCCCGGAGCGTACGGGCGAACGGCGCGTTCACAGCACACGGGCCGGAACCCCTTCGTCGGGGTTCCGGCCCGGCACGGATGTCGCGTACGGGGATACGGCGGCTGCCGTAGCGCCGGAGTGAGGGAGCGGTCCGCGAATGTCGCCTCACCTGCGGCGGGCAGTCGCCCGCTTGGCGGTGCTTCGGGCACCGGTTCGACGACCAGGCGACTTCTTGGCGGTCGACTTCTTGGCCGGAGCCTTTTTCGCGGTGGCCTTCTTGGCCGTCGACTTCTTCGCCGCGGTCTTCTTGGCCGTGGCCTTCTTGGTGGTGGTCTTCTTCGCCGCGGTGCGCTTGGCGGCGGTCTTGGCCGTGGTGGTCTTCTTGGCGGTGGTGCGCTTGGCGGTCGCCTTCTTCGCCGCCGCCTTCTTGGCCGTCGCCTTGCGGGTCGAAGTGCCGCCGGAGAGGCTGCCCTTCGGGGCCTTCTTGACGGCCACGTCGTTCTTGGGGAGCTTCTTGGCCCCGCTCACCAGGTCCTTGAACCCCTGGCCCGCGCGGAAACGGGGGACCGAGGTCTTGCGGACCCGCACCCGCTCGCCGGTCTGTGGGTTGCGGGCGTAACGGGCGGGGCGGTCCACCTTCTCGAACGAGCCGAATCCGGTGACCGAGACCCGGTCGCCGGAGCACACGGCCCGGACAATGGCGTCGAGTACGACGTCGACGGCTTCCGATGCCTGCTGGCGGCCACCGAGCCTGTCGGCAATTGCTTCAACGAGCTGCGCCTTGTTCACGTCTTCCCCTTCGGAGACAATGCCGGAACGAATGAGTTCAAGCTTTTTCGCACGTTAGGCAGATATATACCGCAAATCAAACACGAAACGGGCGGATCACCCTTGTGCCGCAACGCGCGTGAGGAGCCGTGACTTCCCTAGGAGTTGCCGGACTTGGGGAGCCGTCCCTCGCCGATGTCCCGCATGAGCCGTTCGAGACGTCGCGCCGCACCGGCGAGGTCGTGCTTGGAAGCGGCTGTGATGACGAGCAGCTTCCGGGTAAGTGCCACCCGTACGCTCTCCGGGACTTGCAGAGAACGCACAGTGCTATGCGCCTCCTTCAAGCGAACGGCAAGGCGGTCATACAGCTCAAGTTGACCGTCGCGTTCCATGCACAGATTGTGCCATCTGGGGGGAGTTGTCGCCTCATGAGACCCCAACACGCCGTGGAAACCCCCGAGATGGGGACGACGAGGGCTTCGAACACCGCCTCCAGAGGCCACATTCCGCCTGGTCCACGGGTACGCCCATCCGGCTGGCCGGGCCCGGACGTGGCTGTGCCCACCGCCGTTCGTCCGGCGGTGGGCACAGCCACGTTGAAGGCGGGCCGAGGGCCCAGGTCAGGCGCCCTCGGGCGAGGGGTCAGACCGGCTGGGTGACCGGCTTGAAGGAGGGCCTCCCGGCCTCGTAGGCGGCGATGTCGGACTCGTTCTTCAGGGTCAGGCTGATGTCGTCCAACCCCTCCAGCAGACGCCAGCGGGCGTTCTCGTCCAACTCGAAGACCGCGTCGACGACGCGGCCGTCCGCGCTCCGTCCCCGCACGGTACGAGCCACCAGGTCGACGGTCACCTCGGCCTGGGGGTCGGCCTCGACCAACTCCCACAGCGCGTCCACCGTCTCCTGGGGCAGGACCACGGTCAGCAGACCGTTCTTCAGGGAGTTGCCCCGGAAGATGTCGGCGAACCGGGAGGAGATCACGGCCTTGAAGCCGTAGTTCTGTAGCGCCCAGACGGCGTGCTCCCTGGAGGAACCGGTACCGAAGTCGGGGCCGGCGACCAGGACCGTGGCCCCCTGGTACCGCTCCTGGTTCAGCACGAAGTCCGGGTCCTTCCGCCAGGCTTCGAAGAGGCCGCCCTCGAAGCCGTCGCGGGTGACCTTCTTCAGCCAGTGCGCGGGGATGATCTGGTCGGTGTCCACGTTGCCGCGACGCAGCGGCACCACACGTCCGGTGTGGGTGGTGAAGGGCTCCATGGCGGTTCAGACTCCGGTCAGCGCGGGGACGTCGGACAGGTCGGCCGGCGAGGCGAGGTGCCCCAGCACCGCGGTCGCGGCGGCGACCTGGGGCGAGACCAGGTGGGTACGGCCCCCCTTGCCCTGCCGGCCCTCGAAGTTGCGGTTGGAGGTGGAGGCCGAGCGCTCCCCCGGCTTCAACTGGTCGGGGTTCATGCCCAGGCACATGGAGCAGCCGGCGTGCCGCCACTCCGCTCCGGCGGCGGTGAACACCTTGTCCAGGCCCTCCTCGACGGCCTGCAGGGCCACCCGTACCGACCCGGGCACCACCAGCATCCGTACTCCGGGGGCGATCCGGCGCCCCTCGATGACCTCGGCCGCGTTGCGCAGGTCCTCGATCCGGCCGTTGGTACAGGAGCCGACGAACACGGTGTCCACGTCGATCTCCCGCAGCGGCTGCCCGGCCGTGAGCCCCATGTACTCCAGGGCCTTCTGCGCGGCGTAGCGTTCGCTGGCGTCGCTGAAGGAGTCGGGGTCGGGGACCGAGGCGGACAGGGGGGCGCCCTGGCCGGGGTTGGTGCCCCAGGTGACGAACGGCGCCAGTTCGCTCGCCTCGATCACCACCTCGTGGTCGAAGACCGCGTCCTCGTCGCTGCGGAGCGTGCTCCAGTACTCCACGGCGGCGTCCCAGTCCTCGCCGTGCGGCGCGTGGTCGCGTCCCCTGAGGTAGTCGAAGGTGGTCCGGTCGGGAGCGATCATGCCCGCTCGGGCGCCGGCCTCGATCGACATGTTGCAGATGGTCATGCGGGATTCCATCGACAGCGCCTCGATGGCCTCGCCCCGGTACTCGATGACGTAGCCCTGGCCACCCCCGGTGCCGATGCGCGCGATGATGGCGAGGATCAGGTCCTTGGCGGTCACGCCTTCCGGCAACCGCCCGTTGACCGTGACCGCCATGGTCCGAAACGGAGCCAACGGCAGCGTCTGGGTGGCCAGTACGTGTTCGACCTGGCTGGTACCGATGCCGAACGCCAGCGCGCCGAAGGCGCCGTGCGTCGAGGTGTGGCTGTCCCCACAGACCACGGTCGTGCCCGGCTGGGTCAGCCCCAGCTGGGGTCCCACCACGTGGACGACGCCCTGTTCCACGTCGCCCAACGGGTGGAGACGTACGCCGAACTCCTCGCAGTTGCGGCGCAGGGTTTCCAGCTGGGTGCGGGAGACCGGGTCCGCGATGGGCTTGTCGATGTCCAGCGTGGGGGTGTTGTGGTCCTCGGTGGCGAGGGTCAGGTCCGTACGCCGTACCCTCCGGCCGCTCTTACGGAGGCCGTCGAACGCCTGCGGGCTCGTCACCTCGTGGAGCAGGTGGAGGTCGATGAAGAGGAGGTCCGGCTCACCGTCGACTCGTCGGACGACGTGGTCGTCCCAGACCTTCTCCGCGAGTGTCCGTCCCATTGCGTTCCCTTCGGTCGGCGACGGTGCCGATCCCGTCCTGTCGAGATCAAAGCCACATCGGCGGGCCCCGAGTAGCGGCTGTCACTACAGAGTGGCGCTTTCCACGGGGATGAGAACTTGCGTTTCGCAATGTGAGACGCCAGTATCGCGACATGAACAACTCTAGTGGCGCCTCAAGTGGAGTGGGCGTTCTCGACAAGGCCGCCGTGGTGCTCAGCGCTCTGGAGTCCGGGCCCGCCACCCTCGCCGGACTGGTGGGAGCCACCGGACTGGCCCGCCCCACGGCCCACCGGCTCGCGGTGGCCCTGGAACACCACCGCATGGTGGCCCGGGACATGCAGGGCCGGTTCATCCTCGGTCCGCGCCTGGCCGAACTCGCGGCGGCGGCCGGGGAGGACCGGCTACTCGCTTCCGCCGGGCCGGTGTTGACGCACCTACGCGACGTGACCGGCGAGAGCGCGCAGCTGTACCGGCGCCAGGGGGACATGCGCATCTGCGTCGCGGCGGCGGAACGGCTGTCCGGCCTGCGGGACACCGTCCCGGTCGGCTCGACCCTGCCGATGAAGGCCGGCTCCGCCGCCCAGATCCTCATGGCCTGGGAGGAGCCGGAACGGCTGCACCGAGGCCTCCAGGGGGCCCGTTTCACCGCCACCGCCCTGTCCGGGGTACGCCGACGGGGCTGGGCGCAGTCCATCGGGGAGCGCGAACCCGGGGTGGCCTCGGTGTCCGCCCCGGTACGGGGGCCGTCGAACCGCGTGGTCGCCGCCGTCTCGATCTCGGGACCGATCGAACGGCTCACCCGCCACCCCGGGCGGATGCACGCCCAGGCCATCGTGGACGCGGCGGCCCGGCTCTCGGAGTCCCTCCGCCGTACCGGCTGAGCCACTGTGGGGCGCGCCCCTCGGGGTCGCCCCACACCCCGCCCCGACACCGCACGGCTACCACCGGCCCGGTCAACCCGCCCCGTACGGGCCTGAGTTGACCCACCCGGGAAGAACCGGCGGGTGTGAAGGTGACCACGCGGGCACGTGCGACGAGGAACCCCGGACACGACACAGGGCCCTCCCCTGAGGGGAGGGCCCTGTGGATCGAGTACCCCCGACCGGATTCGAACCGGCGCTACCGCCTTGAGAGGGCGGCGTGCTAGGCCGCTACACAACGGGGGCCCCAACACGATCCCGCGTACGACATCCACCGAGAACAGTGGACGCGAACCGGGATCCGTACCCCCGACCGGATTCGAACCGGCGCTACCGCCTTGAGAGGGCGGCGTGCTAGGCCGCTACACAACGGGGGCTCGATCTCGTGGAAACGACATCGCGCTGGGGTACCAGGACTCGAACCTAGACTAAGTGAACCAGAATCACTCGTGCTGCCAATTACACCATACCCCAACAAAACGCAACCCCTGGCGGGGATTTCGTTTGATGATCACCGTCCGATCGGGGCTTCCGCTCCGCCTCGTTCGGCGACGAGAAGAACATTACCCGATGGGCGACGGTGCTCCAAAACGAGTTCCGCCGGCCCCGAACCAGCCTTCCGAAGGCCGCGCCACGGGCGTCACCGGCCGCTCATACGAGGTCACCCCACCCCACGGAGACCAGCGGGACCCGGCCCAGTCGAGTCCGGCCCGCACACCCCACGCGGTCCCCTCCGTGCCGGTGGCGCCCCTGATGAGAGAGGGGCCCAACTCCGCCGTCTCGAAGCGGAGTTGGGCCCCTACCGTCCTTCCCACGCCCTCGGGGTCATCACGACCCCTCACAGCCCTCCACACAGGCCCGCAAAAGGCCCTGGACTGTCCGGGCACCCGGGATCAGAACGCGCGCTCAGTCGGCCTCCTGGGCCAACCGCTCCAGGGTCACGTCGATCCGCGCCAGCGTGCGGTCCCGGCCGAGGACCTCCAGCGACTCGAAGAGGGGGAGGCCCACGGTCCGACCGGTCACCGCGACCCGTACCGGCGCCTGGGCCTTACCCAGCTTGAGCCCGTGCTCCTCACCGGCCGCGAGGACGGCCTCCTTGAGGGCCTCGGCCTTCCAGTCGGCGGCGAGCAGCCGCTCCCTGGCGCTGGCCAGCACCTCCCGGGCGCCCGGCTTCATCGCCTTCTTCCAGGAGGCCTCGTCCCGGACCGGCTCGTCCAGGAACAGGAAGTCGACGTTGGCGGTGATGTCGGAGAGCACCGTCAGCCGGGTCTGGGCCAGCGGCGCCAGCTCGTCGAAGGCCACCTGGTCGAAGGCCTCGGGCGCCCACGGCGCGAAGGGCTCCCGCAGCCAGGGGGCACAGGCTTCACGGAAGGCGTCCAGGGGCAGTTCGCGCAGGTGGGTGGCGTTGATCGCCTCGCACTTCTTGAGGTCGAAGCGCGCCGGGTTGGCGTTGACCGCGCTGATCTCGAAGGCCCGCACCATCTCGTCGAGCGAGAAGATGTCCCGGTCCTCGGACAGCGACCAGCCCAGCAGGGAGAGGTAGTTGAGCAGGCCCTCGGGCAGGAACCCGCGCTCGCGGTAGAGGTTCAGCGAGGACTGCGGGTCCCGCTTGGACAGCTTCTTGTTGCCCTCCCCCATCACGTAGGGCAGGTGGCCGAAGCGGGGCACTCCGCCGTTGCCGACACCGATCTTCGCCAGCGCCTCGTAGAGGGCGATCTGCCGGGGGGTCGAGGAGAGCAGGTCCTCCCCGCGCAGCACGTGCGTGATCTCCATCAGCGCGTCGTCCACGGGGTTGACCAGCGTGTACAGCGGCGCCCCGTTGGCCCGCACGATGCCGAAGTCCGGTACGTCCCGGGGCGAGAAGGTCAGCTCTCCACGCACCAGGTCGGTGAAGGTGATGCTCTCCTCCGGCATACGGAACCGGACGATGGAGCTGCGCCCCTCCGCCACGAACTCCGCGATCCGCTCGGGGCCCAGGTCACGGCAACGGCCGTCGTACCCGGAGGGCCGGCCCTCCTTGCGGGCCTGCTCGCGGCGCTCCTCCAGCTCGGCCTGGGTGCAGTAGCAGCGGTACGCGTGGCCGGCGGCCAGCAGCTTGTCCGCCACCTCGGCGTAGATGTCCATCCGCTGCGACTGCCGGTAGGGCCCGTGCGGCCCCCCGACCTCGGGGCCCTCGTCCCAGTCCAGGCCCAGCCAGCGCATGGCGTCGAGCAGCGCCTCGTAGGACTCCTCGGAGTCCCGGGAGGCGTCGGTGTCCTCGATGCGGAAGACCAGGGTGCCGCCGTGGTGCCGGGCGAAGGCCCAGTTGAACAGGGCGGTGCGGACGAGTCCCACGTGGGGGTTGCCGGTGGGAGAGGGACAGAACCGTACGCGGACGGGATTCGCGTTAGTCACGCTTGATCACCTTGTTGGTGAGAGTGCCGATGCCTTCGATGGTGACGGCGACCTCGTCGCCGACGTGCAGGGGGCCCACACCCGCAGGGGTGCCGGTCAGGATGACGTCGCCGGGCAGCAGGGTCATCGCCTCGGAGATGTGGGCGATCAACTCCTCGATGGGGCGGACCATTTCGCTGGTGTTCCCCAGTTGCCGCTGCTCGCCGTTGACGGTGCACATGATCGTCACCGAGGTGGGGTCCAGGTCCGTCTCCACCCAGGGGCCCAGGGGGCAGGAGCTGTCGAACCCCTTGGCGCGGACCCACTGCGCCTCGCGCCGCTGGACGTCCCGGGCGGTGATGTCGTTGGCGCAGGTGTAGCCGAGGATCACCTCACGTGCCCGTTCCCGGGGGACCCGGTGGCACATGCGGCCGATGACGACCGCGAGTTCGGCCTCGTGGTGCACCTCGGAGGAGTACGTGGGGTACGCCACCGGGTCCCCGGGGCCCGCCACGGCGGTGGAGGGCTTGAAGAACAGCACCGGGTCGTCGGGCACCTCGTGCCCCAGCTCCCTGGCGTGCTCGGCGTAGTTGCGGCCCACCGCGACGACCTTGTTGGGCAGCACCGGCGACAGCAGCCGCACCGCGCTGAGGGGCAGGGTCTTGCCGGAGCGTTCGAAGTCGGCGAAGGGATGGCCCTTGATGATCTCGATCACCGGGTCGTCCGAGGGCGACTGCTCCCGCTCGGTGGGGGCGGACGGATGCACGATGCCGAAGGCGACGTTGCCGTCCAGGGAGAATCTGGCGATGCGCACGGGTACTGCGACCCCTCACTGATCACTACCGGGGTGTAAAGACGGACACCCCAGCCTACCGAGACCGCCCACCGCCCCCACACCCGATTCCGGGCGAGCTCTCACGCCGCCGGAGCGACGGGGCCGGGAAGAAGGCGTACGACCTCGGGGATCACACCCACCGCCGATCGCCGGGGCCACCGAAGCCGCACCCTTGGGGCGCGTACCGAACCCGGAGGGCCGGCGTCGCCGGGGCGCGCTGTCCTTCCGCGCCCGGGCGGGGACCGCCGACGGGGCCCCGCTAGCGCAGGCGCGCCATCAGCGCGTGCTCGACGAGGGTGATCAACGCGCTCTTGGCATCAGCCCGATGACGCGCGTCAGTCGTGATGATCGGAGCATCCGGCCCGATCTGCAA
>NZ_JBEXEP010000013.1:0-150207 GCF_040606315.1 Streptomyces sp. NPDC005438 | reverse complement strand
GGTTACTTTCCGAACCCGGAAGCTAAGCCTTACAGCGCCGATGGTACTGCATACGGGAGTGTGTGGGAGAGTAGGACACCGCCGAACTCCTTTTATGAAGGGGGAAGGGCCTTTGGTCCCAGTTATGAAAACTGGCGACTGAAGGCCCTTTTCTCGTTTTCGGAAGAACCTCTTCTGAGGTGCGTTACAGCTTGTGAACCAAGGCAGGAGTCACCCCACAATGTCGAATTCCCCAGACGACGGACCGGATCGTTCAGAGCGTTGGCGTGGGCGCCGGGATGAGCGTGGTGGAAACGAACGCGGTGGCGGCGACCGACGTCCCGGTGGGCGCGGTGAGTTCGGTCGGGACCGAGGTGGCCGGGGGCAGGGGCCGCGACGGGACAGTCGTGGTGAGTCCTCCGGCCGAGGTCGTGGGGACTTCCGGGGCGGTAGGCCGGGAGACGAGCGTCGGGGGCGTCCCGGTGAGGGCGACCGTGACCGCAGGCCCGGGCCCCGACGTGACGACGAGCGCGGTGAACGCCGCTTCGGGGACCGGCGTCGTTTCCAGGACGGCGACCGTGACCGCAGCCGGCGTGACGACCGAGGCCAGGGCGAGAACCGGGGCTTCCGTGGTGACCGGGACCGTGGGGGCAACACGGGCGACCGACGTGGTTTCGGTGGGGACCGTGAGCGAGGCGGTGACCGTCGGGGTTTCCAGGGTGACCGGGACCGTGAACGGGGCGGCGAGCGGCGCGAGTTCCGGGGCTCTGGAGAAAGGGGCGGCCGGAGTGGTGGCCCGCGTGGTGGCGCACCTCGGGGTGACCGCCGGGAGTTCCGGGGTGGTGGACGTGACTTCCGTGGCGGTGAGCGGGGTGACCGCCGTGGTGAGGGCAGGGGTCGGTTCGGGGACAGTGGTCGGGGCGGCTACCGAGGTGAGAGCCGGGGTCGGGACCGCCGTGACGACCGTGGGCAGGACCGCCCGCCGGTCAGGCGACTGCCCATCCCTGACGACGTCACGGGCGACGAGGTCGACAAGTCGGTACGGCAGGAGCTGCTGACCCTTCCCAAGACGCTGGCCGACGATGTCGCGCGGAACCTGGTGATGGTCGCTCGCCTCCTGGACGAGAACCCCGAGCGGGCCTACGAACACGCCAAGGTGGCCCTTCGGTTGGCCTCCAGGGTGGCGGCCGTACGGGAGGCGGCGGGCTTCGCGGCGTACGCCACCGGCAAGTACAGCGAGGCGTTGACGGAGTTCCGTGCGGCCCGACGGATGACCGGCTCCCAGCACCTGTGGCCGATGATGGCCGACTGCGAGCGGGGGATCGGCCGCCCGGAACGTGCGCTGGCCATGGCCGGTGAGCCGGAGGTGCGGCAGCTGGACAAGGCCGGGCAGGTCGAGATGCGTCTGGTGGCCGCCGGAGCGAGACTGGACATGGGCCAGGCGGAAGCGGCCGTGGTCACCCTGCAGAGCCCGGAGTTGGCGTCGCGGGGTGTACAGCCGTGGACGGCTCGACTGCGGTACGCGTACGGGGACGCCCTGCTGGCCGTCGGCCGCGAGGAGGAGGCGCGGGACTGGTTCGCCCGTGCCCTGGAAGCGGACCAGGACGGTGCGACGGACGCCTCGGACCGACTGGCCGAGCTGGACGGCATCGAGTTCGTGGACGCGCTGGACCCGGACTCCGAGGACGAGCCGGAGCCGGGGACAGTCACCGGCGACGAGGTGTCGAGTGAGGCGTCGCAGGCTCAGGCGGTGAACGGTGAGGCGAAGCCCGTGGAGCGGGGCGAGACCTCGGTGGGTGAGCCGGAGACCTCCGGGGGGCTGAACTCGGAGGGGAAGACCGCCGACGGTGAGGACGCTCAGAGGTCGGCGCCGCAGGGGGAGCCCGTGACGGTTACGGCCGGGGCCTCGGATCAACAGTCCTCGGAGGAGAAGCCCTCGGAGCGGGACGAGGCGAGCGGTGTCCCACCGGAGGACCAGGGGGACCTGGCTGACCCGGCGGACCAGGAGCCAGCGTCGACGGAGGGCCGCTCCACCCGTGAGCGGGCGGACGAGCCCGAGCAGTCGGCGGACCGGACGGATGCCGTGTCCGGGGACCGCCCGGCCGAGGTGACCGTCTCCGAGGACCAGCCCCGGGAGGGCTGACCTCCGGGGTTCCGGGGCCTCGGGCGTGGGTGACCGCCTCGGGGCGAGGAACGAACGTGTGAGGGGCCGACCCGGGAATCCGGGTCGGCCCCTCACACGTGGGCGACGGTCGGTGTCAGTCGTCCTCCAGCCGGCGTAGCACCAGACCGGTGGCCGGCTTGGGGCCGAAGGAGGTGGACTTGCGGGGCATGGTGATGCCCAGCTGGGCGATCTCCCGTACGGTCTCCTCCTCCACGGGGCGCATCAGTACGGCCGTACCGCCGTGGTGGGCGGCCTGGGCCACGGCCGCCTCCGCGTCGTGGAGGTAGCCGATCTGCGAGGGGTGGTCGGGGATCTGCCACACCCGGTCCAGCAGCAGGGAGTGGAGCACGGTGGCGTCCAGGGACCGCCAGGCTTCGGGGCGTTCGGGGTCGAGGGATCTTCGCACCAGGTCGGGGTCGGGGGTGTGGAGCAGGTGGAAGGTCTCCGGGCCGGAGGCCAGGAGGTAGGCGTTGCCCTCGGTGTTCCGCAGGGTCTCCAGGGCCTCGTCCAGGGGGACGTTCAGGGGGCGTACCCGGAAGACACCGGTGAGTTGGTCCAGGGCCTTGGCGGTGGGCAGGTGGGGGAGTACCCGGTGGATGGCCTGGACGCGCAGGGGGTAGCGGTGGGTGTCGACCAGCAGCACCAGGCCGTACGACCAGGAGGAGTCGGGTGCGTGCTCGGCTTCCTGGAGTCGCAGGTAGGTGGCCCAGCGGTGGTGTCCGTCGGCGATCAGCGCGTGTTGGGCGGACAGGTCGCGGTGGATCTCGGCCAGTTCGTCGGGGTCGGTGACCGCCCACAACTGGTGCTGGAAGCCGTCCTCGGTGGTGGTCGACAGCAGGGGGTGCCGTTGGATGGCCCGCTGGATGACGGCGCTGGCTCCCCCCTCCTGGTCACCGCCCCGGTAGGACAGCAGCAGGGGTTCGAGGTTGGCGCGGGTGTGCCGCATCAGGTCGGCGCGTTCGGCGACCACCTCGGGGATGACGTCCTCGTGGGGGAGGACCACGCCCTCCTCGGGCGGGGTGAGGCGCAAGGCGCCGATCAGTCCGCGTTGGAGTACCTCGCCCCGGCGCTGCTCGTAGACGTACAGCGCGGGCTCGGGGTCGGCGGCCAACACCCCGTCGTTGGTCCAGGCGTTGAGCGTGGTGGCCGCCTGCCGGTTGCTGGACTCCGGGTCGCCCCCGGCGTGCGGCAGGATCAGCCGGACGATGTTGAAGGGGTCGGCGGTCTCCAGGTGGTGGAGACCGTCGGGTTTGACCACCACGTCGTACGGGGGCGAGGTCACCGCCGCGAAGCTGCTGACGCGTTCGGGGACATAGCGGAGCCCGCGGAACGGGGCGAGGTGTAGGCCATCCAACGTCATCCGAGCATGTTATGCGCCATGGGGTGAACGTGTGCCCGAGTGTGGGGGTGGGGTGGGTCGCCCGTGCGGGGCGCGGGAGGATCGGTTCCGGCGGTACCGGTCGCCGTGTCCGGTCCGTGGCCGAAAGCGGAGTGGAGGAAGGGGTGGTTGGCGTGGAGCCTCGTACCGTGCCGGGTGCCTGTGGGGCGCCGTTGTGCAGGGCTTATGACACGGCGCTGCTCGACCTGGACGGGGTGGTGTACGCCGGAGGGGAAGCCGTGCCGCACGCGGTGGAGTCGCTGGAGCGCGCTCGGGGCGAGGGGATGGGGCTGGCGTATGTGACCAACAACGCAGCGCGTACCCCTCGGACGGTGGCCGAGCACCTCACCGCGCTGGGGGTGCCGGCCGTGCCGGAGGAGGTGGTGACCTCCGCTCAGGCGGTGGCCCGGCTGATGGCCGAGCAACTGCCGTCCGGGGCGCGGGTGTTGTGTGTCGGGGGTGAGGGCCTGCGGGTGGCCCTGGGCGAACGGGGGCTGGTGCCGGTGGAGTCGGCCGGGGAGGAGCCGGCCGCCGTGGTGCAGGGGTACGGCGGCGCTGACCTGACCTGGGGTCAACTGTCCCAGGCGGCGCTGGCGGTGGGCCGTGGGGTGCCGTGGTACGCCTCCAACCGTGACCTGACGGTGCCGAGCGCCGGCGGTATCGCCCCGGGCAACGGGGCGGCGGTGGAGGTCGTACGGATCGCCACCCGGTGGATGGCCGAGCCTCCCGAGCCCCAGGTCGCCGGGAAGCCGTCACCGGCGATGCACCGGGAGACGGTGCTGCGTACCGGGGCCAGGAAGCCCCTGGTGGTGGGCGACCGGTTGGACACCGACATCGAGGGCGGGTACGTCGGCGGGGTGGACGCCCTGTTGGTGCTCACCGGGGTGACGGACGGCCCGCAGTTGTTGGCGGCACCCCCGGAGCACCGGCCGCGCTATGTGGCGGCGGACCTGCGGGGACTGTTGGAGGAGCAGCCGGAGGTGGTGGGGGACGCCCGGTCGGGGTTCCGTTGCGGCGGGTTCACGGCCCGGGTGGTGGACGGGGCGTTGACCCTGGCCGGGGAGGGGGAGCCCCTCGACGGGTTGCGGGCGCTGTGCGGTGCCGCGTGGACCCACGCCGGGTCGGGGCGGGGCGAGTGGGAGACCCGTGCGGTGTGCGAGCGGTTGTGGGACGGGTGAGCGGTCGGGGCCGGAGCCGCCACTCCGGCCCCCACCGCGTTCTGGGGGTGGGCCTCAGCCCTGTTTGGCGGTCGAGACGGCTTCCTCGACCAGTTGTTCCTCGGTGGCTCCGCGTCGCCAGTAGCCGGTGAAGGTGATGGCCCTGCGGTCCACGCCCCGTTCGTTGACCAGGTGCCGGCGCTGGGCGCGGACCGAGCCGGCCTCGCCGGCGATCCAGGCGTAGGGGGTGGCGTCGGCGGGGATGTCGGCGCCGCGCAGAGCCTCCAACAGTCCGTCCCGGCCGGGGGGTTGGGCGTCGGCGACCACCCAGGTGATCTCGGCGTCGGCGGCCGTGGTGAGGTCCTGGATGTCGTCCGCCCGGGGCACCTGGATCCAGGCGCGGACGCGGGTGTCGGCCGGCAGCCACTCCAGGGCGGCGGCGATCGCGGGCAGCGCGGTCTCGTCGCCGGTCAGGAGCACCAGGTCGGTGCCCTCGGGCGGACGGAAGTCCACGCCGCCGTTGTCCTCCTCCACCGGGCCCAGCAGGGTGACCCGGTCGCCGGCCTCGGCCCGCTGGGCCCAGCGGGAGGCGGGGCCCTCGTCGCCGTGCAGGGCGAAGTCGACGTCCAACTCCTGCCGGGGCGTACGGCGTTGGTGCCGGACGGTGTAGGAGCGCATCACCGCCCGGGTGGTGGGGTCCATCTCCCGCCACCTGAGGAACCAGTCCGGGCCGCTCTCGCTGGGCACCACGGGCTCCTCCTGGCCGGGGTGGGGCAGGAAGAGCTTGAACCTCTGGTCGCGGCCACCGGAGACGAAGGCCTTCAGGTCCTCCCCGCCGAGGGTGACGCGGAGCATCGAGGGGGTCAGCCGCCTGGTGCGCAGGACCCGCAGCGAGAAGAACTGGAAGGGCAGAGCGCCGGACTGGTTGCTCATCAAGGGCTCCCGTGGTGGCGGAGGTCGGGGATCAGGTGATCTTCTTGGCGTCGCCGATGGCCTTGGCGAGTTTCTCCAGCAGGGGGGCGGCGCTGGCGTAGGAGTAGATGGGTTCGGCCATCCACGGGGTGATCTGGCCGGCCTTGACGGCGGGCAGGTCACGCCAGGTGGGCTTGGACTTCAGGGCGTCGGGCTGGAGCCACTGGGTGCGGTTGTCGAGCAGGATGAGGTCGGCGTCGTAGCGGTCGGCGTTCTCCCAGCTCAGCTCCTCGTAGAAGCCCTGTTCGCTGACCTTCCTGGGCTGGACGAAGTCGACGCCGAGCTGCTTGAAGTAGCGCAGGTCGGCGTTGGCGTTGGGGTCCGAGACGTAGAACAGGTCCTGGGAGCCGGCGCCGGCCAGGACGCGGACGCTCTTGCCGCCGGTGACCTTGGTGAGGTGGTCGGCGGCCTTCTGGAAGCGGGCCTTGGCGCGCTTGACCTCGGTGGACCGCAGGTCGGCGCCGAGCTTGTCGGCCAGGCTGGCGTACCGCTTGATGGTGGTGAGCATGGAGGTGTCGGCGGTCTTGATGCCGACCGAGGGGGCGAGCTTGAGTATCTTCTTGCGGCTCTCGGCCGGCACGTACCACAGGTCGCCCGGCAGGAACATGTGGGTGACCAGGAGTTCCGGTCGCAGCTTGGCGTAGCGCTCGACGTTGAACTGGCCGTAGGTGTTGCCGAGGATCTGGACCTTGTCCACGTCCAGGTCGCCGGCGAGGACGTCCGGCTTGCCGTTCTTGGCCTTGGTGGGTCCGAAGACGCCCACGACGCGGTCGGCCACCCCGTAGTCGTGGAGGGCGGCGGCGACGCCGACGTAGGCGACGACCCGGCGGGGGGTGCCGTCGACGCGGGCCTTCTTGTCCCGGTCGTCGGTGAACACCCAGGAGCCACCGGATCCGCCCGATCCGCTGTCACCGCAGGCGGCGAGGGCGGAGGTCAGACCGAGTGCGCCTCCGGCGGCGAGCAGGCGTCGCCGGGTGAACGGGGTGGCGGTGGTGGACGTGCTGGACTTGGGCGGCATGGTGCGGGTTTCTCCTACGGTGGGACGGGGGGCGACGGTGTGACCACCGCACGGTTAGGCTAACCTAACCAAAGTCCTCGTTGTCCAGTGTCGGCCGATTGGTCGCCCGGCCTGACCGGAGCTCGTACGTGTCGCTCACCAAGACCCCACCGACGCAGGGTGGTTCACCCCCGAGGTGGAGCCCGACAGCCGGCCGTCAGGTGACCCGGGCGGCCGGACTGTTGGTGGCCCTGGCGCTGTTGGCGCTGGTGGTGGCCCTCAGTCTGGCCGTCGGGGCCAGGCAACTCACCCTGGGGGAAGCCTGGTCCGGGCTGACCGACGAGGGGTCGGGCGCCTACAGCGTGGTGCACGAGATGCGGTTGCCGCGCACCCAGATGGGGCTGCTGGTCGGGATGGCCCTCGGCCTGGCCGGCGGGGTGATGCAGGCGCTGACCCGCAACCCCCTCGCGGACCCGGGGCTGTTGGGCATCAACGCGGGTGCCGCCGCGGCGGTGGTGACCGGCCTCACGTTCGTGAACGCCCGGGGGTACCACGCCCAGGTCGGGTTCGCCTTCGTGGGCGCGGCGGCGGTGTCGGTGCTGGTGTACGTGGTCGGTGGCGGCCGGGGGGCGACTCCGGCCCGACTGGCCCTGGCCGGTACGGCGTTGAACGCCGCCCTGTACAGCTACGTGAACGCCGCGCAACTCCTGGACACCGCCTCCCTGGACCGGATGCGCTTCTGGACCGTGGGCTCCCTGGCCAGCGCCCAGCAGTCCACCTTCTGGCAGGCGCTGCCCTTCATCGCGACCGGGGCGCTGCTCGCCCTGGGCCTGGCCCGGCCGTTGAACGCGCTCGCCCTGGGCGAGGACGCGGCCAGGGCCCTGGGCTCCCGGCCGGCCACCATCCGGGCCGCGTCCATGGTGGCGGTGACCCTGCTGTGCGGCGCGGCGACCGCCGCCTGCGGGCCGATCGTCTTCGTGGGGCTGATGGTGCCGCACCTGGTGCGTTCCCTCACCGGCCCCGACCTGCGGTGGATGCTGCCGTACTGCGCGGTGTTGGCGCCGGTGCTGATGCTGGGCGCGGACGTGCTGGGGCGGGTGCTGGGCCGGCCCGGGGAGTTGCAGGTGGGCATCGTCACCGCGGTGCTCGGCGGCCCGTTCTTCCTGTACTTCGTGCGACGCGGGAGGGTGGCCCGGGCGTGAGCGTCATACGTACCCCCGGCGGGCGTTCGGTGGTCTTCCGGCCCCGGACCGTGCTCGCGGTCCTGGTCTGCCTGCTGGTGGCCTCGGCCGCCTCGGTGCTGGCCATCGGCAGCGGCGACTACCCGATGAGCCCCGACCAGGTGCTGCGCACCCTGGCCGGGCGGGGCGCGGTCGCCGACACGTTCGTGGTCAACGAACTCCGGCTGCCCCGGGTGGTCACCGCCCTGCTGGTGGGGGCCGCGCTGGGGCTCGGGGGCGCCGTCTTCCAGGCGGTGGTCCGCAACCCGTTGGGCAGCCCGGACATCCTCGGCTTCACCCAGGGCGCGGCCACCGGTGCGCTGGTGGCCATCATCGTCCTCGGGGGCGGCAGCGCCGCGCTGGCCGGCGGCGCGGTGGTGGGCGGCATCCTCACCGGGGCGCTGATCTACCTGCTTGCCTGGCGGGAGGGCATCCACGGGTACCGGCTGGTGCTGGTCGGGGTGGGGTGCATGGCCATCCTCACCGGAGTCAACGGCTACCTGCTCACCCGGGCGGAGATCACCGAGGCCAGTCGGGCGGTGCTGTGGATGACCGGCAGCCTCGACGGCCGGGGGTGGGAGCACACCCACCCGCTGGCCTGGGGGCTGGTGGTGCTGGTGCCGGTGGTGCTGTTCGGCTGCGCCCGGGCGTTGCGGATGATGGAGATGGGCGACGAGGCGGCGTACGCCCTGGGCGTACGGGTGGAGCGGGTGCGGCTGGGCCTGTTGGCGTCCGCCGTGCTGCTGGTGTCCCTGGCGGCGGCAGCGGCCGGGCCGGTGGGGTTCGTGGCCCTGACGGCGCCGCAGCTGGCGCGCCGGCTCACCCGCGCCCCCGGCCCCAACCTGGTGCCCGCGCTGTGTCTGGGCGCCGCCCTGCTGGTCAGCGCCGACCTGGTCGCGCAACGGCTGTTCGGCGCGCGGGAGTTGCCGGTCGGAGTGGTGACCGGACTGGTCGGTGGCGGCTACCTGGTGTGGCTGCTGGCGCGGGAGCGGAAGGTGGGGCGCATCTGATGGCTGACCGCGACGGTGGGCCGGACAGGGGCCGGGGCGTCATGGCGCCGGCCGGCAAGCACACTGGGGGGCGTACGGCCCAGGAGACGGATACGAGGATGGACTTGAAGCACAGCGGCGCGTCCCGACTCAGCGGCCAGGGGCTGACCCTCGCCTACGACCAGCGGGTGATCACGAAGGACCTGAGCGTCTCCGTACCGGACAACTCCTTCACGGTGGTGGTCGGGCCCAACGCCTGCGGGAAGTCGACCCTGCTGCGGGCCCTGTCCCGGATGCTGAAGCCCCACCGGGGGTCGGTGCTGCTGGACGGCGGGGACATCCAGGCGCTGCCGGCGAAGCGGCTGGCCCGCACCCTGGGGCTGCTGCCGCAGTCCTCCATCGCCCCGGACGGGATCACCGTGGCCGACCTGGTGGCCCGGGGGCGCTACCCGCACCAGGGGCTGCTGCGGCAGTGGTCGCGGGAGGACGAGCGGGTGGTGGGCGAGTCCATGGAGGCCACCGGCGTACAGGAGTTGGCGGACCGGTTCGTGGACGAACTGTCCGGCGGGCAGCGCCAGCGGGTGTGGATCGCCATGGCGCTGGCCCAGCAGACCCCGCTGCTGCTGTTGGACGAGCCGACCACCTTCCTGGACATCGCCCACCAGATCGAGGTGCTGGACCTGTGCGCCGGCCTGCACGAGGAGCAGGGCCGCACGCTGGTGGCGGTGCTGCACGACCTCAACCAGGCGGCGCGGTACGCCACCCACCTCATCGCGATGCGGGACGGCCGGATCGTGGCCGAGGGGAAACCGGACGAGGTGGTCACCGCCTCCCTGGTGGAGAAGGTGTTCGGGCTGCGGTGCCGGGTCATCGAGGACCCCGAGAGCGGCACCCCGCTGGTGGTGCCGGCCGCCCGGGCCCGGGTGAAGGCCTGAGCCGTTCCTCGGGGGGCCCGGAAGTGCTGGTCGGCGCCCCGGGCCGGGGGTGGAGACGGTAGCGTCGGGGGCATGAGTGAGCCGCTGCCGGGAGGAGAACCGGCCAAGAGCGAGGAGGGCGAGCCGGCGACCACCGGGCCCGCCCCGGCCGGGGACGGTGCCGTCGGGCCGACCACCCCCGGTGAGGGCCGCGAGCCCCGGGCCCGCGAGGACGCCCCCGAGGGCCCGGCCGCCGAGCGGGGCCCGCGTCCGCTGGGCGTGGAGGTGGAACCCACCGGCCACCTCGGGGTGGACGCCGGACTGGCCAGGTTGGCGGACGCCGACCGGCTGGACGTCGCGGACCACCTGGGCGTGTACGAGGAGGTGCACCAGGGCCTGCGCGAGACGCTGACCGCCCTGGACCGGCCCACCCCGGCGGGCCCGCCCGCCCCGACCGATCCCCGGAGCTGACGTGGCACGACGTCGGCTCGACGCGGAACTCGTACGACGGAAGCTGGCCCGCTCCCGGGAGCACGCCAGCCAGCTGATCGCCGCCGGCAGGGTCACCGTCGCCGGCACGGTGGCCGGCAAGGCGGCCACCCAGGTGGAGACCAGCGTGGCCCTGGTGGTGCGGGAGGACGACTCGGACCCCGACTACGTCTCCCGGGGCGGGCACAAACTCGCCGGCGCCCTGGCCGCGTTCGGGCCCCTGGGGCTGGCGGTGGCCGGCCGCCGTGCCCTGGACGCGGGGGCCTCCACCGGGGGGTTCACCGATGTGTTGCTGCGCGCCGAGGCCGCCGGGGTGGTGGCCGTCGACGTGGGGTACGGGCAACTGGCCTGGTCCCTGCGCAGCGACCCCCGCGTGGTGGTCCGGGACCGCACCAACGTGCGGGAGCTGACGCCGGAGGCGCTGGACGGTGAGCTGGTGGACCTGGTGGTGGGCGACCTGTCGTTCATCCCGCTGCGGCTGGTGCTGCCCGCCCTGGTGCGCTGCGCGAAGCCGGACGCCGACCTGGTGCTGATGGTCAAGCCCCAGTTCGAGGTGGGCCGGGAACGGCTGGGCTCCGGCGGTGTGGTGCGCAGCCCGGAGCTGCGCGCCGAGGCGGTACGTACGGTGGCCGCCGAGGCGGCCGAACTCGGCCTGGGGGTACTGGGGGTGACGGCCAGTCCGTTGCCGGGCCCCTCGGGCAACGTCGAGTACTTCCTGTGGCTGCGCGCCGGGGCACCCCCGCTCGACGCCGGTGACGTGGAGCGAGCGGTGGCGGAGGGCCCCAGGTGAGCGACGGCACGGGTGAGAAGCGGACCATCTTCCTGCTGGCCCACACCGGCCGGCCGGCCGCAGTACGCAGCGCCGAACTGATGGTGCAGGGCCTGCTGAGGGCCGACCTGCGGGTACGGGTGCTGGTGGAGGAGGCCGAGGCGCTGCCGCTGCCCCCTTCCGTGGAGGTCGTGCCCCTGTCCCCGGACGCGGCAGAGGGCTGCGAGCTGCTGGTGGTCCTCGGTGGGGACGGCACCCTGCTGCGGGGCGCCGAGTTCGCCCGGGCCTCGGGGGTGCCCATGCTGGGCGTCAACCTGGGGCGGGTGGGCTTCCTCGCGGAGGCCGAACGGGACGACCTGGACCGGGTGGTGGGCCGGGTGGCGCGCCGGGACTACGAGGTCGAGGAAAGGATGACGGTGGACGTGCTGGTGCGCAGCGACGGCCAGTTCGTCCACCGTGACTGGGCGTTGAACGAGGCCTCGGTGGAGAAGGCGTCCCGGGAACGGATGTTGGAGGTGGTCACCGAGGTGGACGGCCGCCCGGTGTCCAGCTTCGGCTGTGACGGGGTGGTCTGCGCCACGCCGACCGGTTCCACCGCGTACGCCTTCTCGGCCGGTGGGCCGGTGGTGTGGCCGGAGGTGGAGGCCCTGCTGATGGTGCCGATCAGCGCCCACACCCTGTTCGCCAAGCCGCTGGTGACCACCCCGGGTTCGGTGCTGGCGGTGGAGGTGCAGCCCCAGACTCCGGCCGGGGTGCTGTGGTGCGACGGACGCCGCAGTGTCGACCTGCCGCCCGGGGCCCGGGTGGAGGTGCGGCGGGGCGCGGTGCCGGTGCGGTTGGCCCGGTTGCACCACGCGCTGTTCACCGACCGGTTGGTGGCCAAGTTCGCGCTGCCGGTGGTGGGTTGGCGCGGCGCGCCTCGCGAGTGAGGGCGCCTCGGAACGTGTGCTGGGGCGGACTCAGGCCACCGAGGCCCGGAAGGGGTCGGCGGGGGTGATCGGCGCCTGCTCGAAGAGTCGTTCCAGTGCCTCGTGCCCGTGCTCGCGGCGGTACTCGATCTCCGCGCGGGTCACCGGCAGGGTCCACAGCAGGCGGGCGTACCCCTCGGGCAGGGGGCACCGCTCCAGTGCGGGCCCGTACGGGTGGGGCAGGCTGACCAGCAGGTGGTCGCAGGCGGACCCCGGCACCCACGGTTCGCCGATCGGCATACTGTGCTCCAGCCCGAGGCGGTGCCCCGAGCAGTGGTAGTAGGCGACCATCGCCATCAGGTCGACGAACCGTTGGTCGCGGGTGGGAGCCGTCATGACGAACTCCAGGCCCGGGCCGCCCTCCCCGGGGGCCGCGCAGCAGCCGACGGTCACGTAGGCCCAGTCGTCCCCTCGGGGCCCGGGCCCGACGGCCAGGACGCGCAGGTCGGGCAGTGCCTCCCGTCGCCCGGGGCCGAGGTCGAGGTGGAGGACCTCCAGGGGGTGCCCGTCGAAGAAGGCCCGTACGTGTGCCTCGACGGCCTCGGCGGCCGGCAGCCTCGCCTCGCTCATCCGGCGATCCTCCCAGAGGTTCCGGTGTCCGGTGCCGGGTGTCTCAGCGGGCGTCCCGCAGCAGGGCGGCGCACCAACGGAAGTGCCCGTCGCGGTCGTCGGTGCCGAACAGGTCGTGGGTGACCAGGGTGTACGCCCGCTGGTACAGCTCCAACACCCCGTGGTCGTACCCCAGTTCGTCGGCGCACAGGGCGGTGAGTTCGGCCCGGTGACGCCGGGCGTGGGGGCCGTACATGTCCCAGGTGGCGGCCGACACCGCCGCGTCGAACGCGGGGTCACCGGCCGTGGTGAGGAGCCCGAAGTCCAGTACGGCCACCGGGTGTCCGTCGCGGTCCACGTGGATGTTGGGGGGAACGAGGTCCCCGTGGACGAGGGTGACCGGGCGGTCCGGCAGGCGCTCCAGGGCCTCGGCCGTACTGGCGGCGGCCTCGGCGGCCTCAGCGGTCCCGACGGTCCGGGCGTCTTCGGTGTCTTCGGTGTCTTCGGGTGCCCCCCGAGGAGTCGGGCCCGGTCCGGGCGGTGGGGTCAGCCTGTGGGCCGACCGCCGTACGAGGGCGGCCAGAGCGTCCGGGAAGCGGTCGTGGCCCCGCCACAGGGGCCGGTCGTCGCCCCGGACGGTGAGCCGGCGCATGGCGGGGGTGGCGGGTACCGACGCCAGGGCGCGGAGGACGGCCAGCAGGGCCCGGCTCTCCCGTTCGGGCACGCCGGCCGGGGGAGCGGTCACCGCCGAGTCGGGGCGCAGCGCTGACCCGGGCAACTCCCGTTCGTAGGTGACCAGTCGGCCCCGGTGTTCCTCGACCCGGAGCACCGTCGGGGTGGCGAGGTCCAGCCCGGCACGGGCCAGGTCCCGCTGCACCTCGTGCAGGGCGGGGAGGTCGAAGCGGGGGCGCTGGTGCCACACCTTGGCCACCAGCCCGTCGCCCAGGCGGTACACGGTGCCCTCGGCGCCAGCCGCCAGAGGGCGCGCGTCGAGGTGGCCCCGGGAGCGGAAGTACCGCGACCAGTCGTCGGGTTTCTCGGGACGTGCTGTGGGTGGGGACATCTGTCCAGTACACCTGCCGCCACGGGTCCGGTGGCCGTGCCGCGCTTTCGGCGGGCGCCCCCGTGCCCTGGCAGGTGTCGTCCCGAACCCCGGTCGCCGGAGGGCGGTCCCGCGCGCCGTCGTGGGCCCGGGTGGCCGAAACGGGTGCGGTCGGCGCCGGTTCCCGGCGCGTCGGCGGGGCCGCGCCCTTCTCGCGCCGGCCCGCGCTGGTCACGGCCCGGCCTCCGACCGCGCCCTACGGGCCCCTGGCCGGCTGTACCCGGGCGCACGGCCGCCGGTGGGCGGTGCCCCGGCATACGGTCGGTGGTCGCGCCCTGTGGGGGCCGGTTGGGGCGGGTCCCGGGCACGTCGGGAGGGTCGGGAGCCTCCCCCGTACCCGGGTTCTGGACCAGGGCGGCGGTGACGGTGGGAGCACCCGCGCGGGGAGCTGTCGGTACCGGGTGGCCGGGCGGGGTGGGGTTCGGCCGGTCGCCGGCCACGGGGTCCCGCCACGGGGTGAGGGGAGTGCCGTTCCCGTGGCCACTTCGGCCGGGGGTGGGGATCTCGCCACGGAACCTCGTATGGTCGTACCCGTGTTGGAGGAGATGCGGATCAAGGCCCTGGGCGTCATCGAGGACGCCGCCCTGGAACTGGCACCCGGGTTCACCGCGGTGACCGGCGAGACCGGCGCGGGCAAGACGATGGTGGTCACCAGCCTGGGGCTGCTGCTCGGCGGGCGCGCCGACGCGGCCCTGGTGCGGGTCGGAGCGAAGGCGGCGGTGGTCGAGGGGCGGATAACGCTGGAGGAGACGGCGCCGGCCGCCCTACGGGCCGCCGAGGCGGGGGCCGAACTGGACGAGGGCGCCCTGCTGATCAGCCGTACCGTCTCCGCCGAGGGGCGGTCCCGGGCACACGCCGGCAGCCGCTCGGTACCGGTGGGGCTGCTGGCCGAACTCGCCGACGAGCTGGTGGCCGTACACGGGCAGACCGACCAGCAGGGGCTGCTGCGCCCCGCGCGGCAGCGGCAGGCCCTGGACCGGTACGCCGGACAGCCGGTCGCCGACCTGCTGGGCGAGTGGACCCGGGCGTACCAGCGGCTCCGCGAGGTCAACGCCCGCGTGGAGGAACTGACCACCCGGGCCCGGGAACGCGCCCAGGAGGCCGACCTGCTGCGGTTCGGCCTGGAGGAGATCGCCGCCGCCGAGCCCCATGCCGGGGAGGACGTCGAACTGGCCGCCGACGCCGAACGGTTGGGGCACGCCGAGGCACTGGCCTCCGCCGCCGCCCAGGCCCACGGCGCCCTGGCCGGTGACCCCGCCGACCCCGAGGGGGTGGACGCCTCCTCGCTGGTGTCCGGCGCCCACCGTGCCGTGGAGGCGGTGCGCTCCCACGACGAGACCCTGGGCGCCCTCGCCGACCGGCTGGGCGCGCTGGCCATCGAACTGTCCGACGTGGCCGGCGAACTGGCCGGTTACGCCGACGACCTGGACGCCGACCCCCGACGCCTGGCCGCGGTGGAGGAGCGCCGGGCCCTGCTGACCGGGCTGCTGCGCAAGTACGGCGACCCCGGGGTGGCGGAGGAGGAGGGCGGGGCCGTGGCCCTGCTGCGCTGGGCCGAGGAGGGCGCCGCCCGGCTCACCGAACTGGACGGCGACGACGACCGGGTGGCCGAGCTGACCGGTGAGCGCGACCAACTGACCGAGCGGCTGGGGCGGTTGGCCGAGCGGCTGACCGAACTGCGGGTCGACGCCGCCAAGCGGTTCGCCGAGGCCGTGACCGAGGAACTGACCCAACTGGCTATGCCGCACGCCCAGGTCACCTTCGCGGTGCGCCAACAGGAGGTGCCCGAGACCGCGAACGAGGGCGAGGGGCTCGTGGTGGGTGGCCGCCGGCTGGCGTACGGCCCTTCGGGCACCGACGAGGTGGAGCTGCTGCTCGCCCCGCACCCCGGCGCCCCGCCCCGGCCCATCGCCAAGGGCGCCTCGGGCGGCGAACTGTCCCGGGTGATGCTGGCGGTGGAGGTGGTGTTCGCCGGCTCGGACCCGGTGCCGACCTACCTGTTCGACGAGGTGGACGCCGGTATCGGTGGCCGCGCTGCGGTGGAGGTCGGCCGACGGCTGGCCCGGCTGGCCCGTACCGCCCAGGTGGTGGTGGTCACCCACCTTCCCCAGGTCGCCGCCTTCGCCGACCGGCACCTGGTGGTGACCAAGACCGACGACGGGTCCATCACCCGCAGCGGGGTGCGCGCCCTGGAGGGTGAGGACCGGGTACGGGAACTGTCGCGGATGCTGGCCGGCCAGGAGGACTCCGAGTCCGCCCGCGCTCACGCCGAGGAGCTGCTCCAGGCGGCTGGGCAGCGCTGAGTCGGGCGGGTGGTGTCGGGCGGTCGCCCGGTTGAACTGGTGTGCCGGGTGTGGGGGTTGGCCGCTTCGTGCGGTGGCCGGGTCTGGTCGGGCCGCCTCCGGTGCTCCTGGCGGGGGGCGTGGGTTCCTCGGGCCGGGGCGGCCGGTACGTGGTCCTGGGGCGGTGGCCGGGTGTGCCCGGTGCCTGCCGGGAGGGGGTCGGGGTGCCGCCGGGCATGGTGGGTGCGCTTCGGGGCCCCCTTGCCGGTGTCGGTGCTCCACCGAGGGGTCGGGGGACCGGGGTTCGGCGTACGGGGTCAGGGGGCCTGGCTGGATCCGCGTACCACCAGGGTGGCCGGAATCACCATCGGTTCGCCGGCCCGCTCGGGCGGGACGCTGTCGGAGGGCAGCCCCAGCCGGCGTAGCAGGAGCCCGGCCATCAGCCGGCCCATCAGCTCCACGTCCTGGCGTACGGTGCTCAGCGGCGGGTCGGTCCAGGTGGCCGTCTCCAGGTCGTCGAAGCCGACCAGGGCCACGTCCCGGGGCACCCGGTGGCCCAGGGAGCGCAGTACCTGGAGGGCGCCGGAGGCCATCTGGTCGTTGCCGGCGAACACCGCGTCCAGGGTGGGGTACTGCTCCAGCAGCCGCCGCATGGCCCGTTCCCCGCCGGGCACCGTGAAGTCCGACTCCACCACCGCCTCGGGGCGGAGCAGGTCCGGCCCCAGGGCGTCCCGCGCGCCGTTCAGCCGCTCCTGGGCGGAGGTCTGGTCCAGCGGCCCGGTGATCACCCCGATCCGGCGGCGGCCGAGGTCCCTGAGGTGGGCGACCGCCTGGCGGGCGCCGTCCCGGTTGTCGACGTCGACGTAGAGCGTGTCCCCGACGGGGGCGCCGCGCCGGGCCTCCTCGGTGCTGGGTCTGCCGCCGCGCACCGTGGGTAGGCCGGCGGCGGTGGCGAGTACGGGCAGTGGGTCGTCGCCGTGCAGGGAGAACATCAGCGCCCCGTCCACGTGGCCGCCGGCCAGGTAGCGGCCGATGCGTTCGTGGCTGCGCTCGGGCGGACCCTCCAGCATCATCAGCACCAACTGCTGGTCGGCGGCGACCAGTTCGCGGCTGATGCCCCGCAGTTGCCGGGCGAAGAAGGGGTCCGAGAACACCCGGTGCTCCCGTTCGGCGATCACCACCGCCACGGCACCGGTACGGCGGGTGACCAGGGAACGGGCCGCGCTGTTGGGGACGTACCCCAGCTCGGTCACCGAGCGCTCCACCCGGAGGCGTACCTCCTCGCGGACCCGCTGGCCGCCGTTGACCACCCGGGACACGGTCGCCCGGGACACCCCGGCGTGCGCGGCCACCGCCTCCAGGGTGGGCCGACCCTCGTGAGTCATCCGTACCCCCGTTCGTTCCCTTGTCCGCCCGAACCTGACGCTACTCCCGGCCGGCCCCGGTCGGCCGGCCGGGAGCAGCGGGTCGGTTCCCCGCGACCACCGTTCCCGAGGGGAGGTCCTCAGGGGAAGGAGACCACCGTGGACGGCACGGTGTCCTCGCCCGAGGTGGGGTCGCCGAGGTCGTTGATGACGTGGTCGTACTGGCCCTTGCCGCCGAGCGAGACCACCAGCAGGTGGTGGAACTTGACCTCGGAGGTGGTGGGCGCGGCGAACCCGTGACCCTGGCGGATGGTGGGGTCGACGTTGTAGAAGCAGTAGCTGCCCAGTCCCCAACCCTCGTGGGTGCGCACCGAGTCGGCCACCTTGTAGGCGGCGTACCCCTTGAGGTCGCCGTTCTGGATGGCCTCCTGGTCGGGGGCGTCGTAGGCCTTCTCGTTCTGGTAGAAGATGGTCCGCCCGCCCTCGCCGTTCCACTGCACGTCGTACTTGTTGAAGTGTTCGACGAACAGTCCGGTGGCCAGCACGTTGTCGCCGTTGACCACCAGGCCGTAGTCGGCCCGGTTGGTCTCCCAGCCCACCCCGTCGCCGTGGTCGGCGCGCCAGATCCAGGTGTGGTCGATGACGGTGTGGTTGCTGTTGATGACCATGCTGGTGGTGGCCTTGCCGGGGCCGGCACCGCCGATACGGACGAACACGTCCTGGACGGTGACGGGGTTGGCCGCGTGGTCGGCGGAGGCGCCCTCGGGCCCGACCTCCAGCAGGACGTCGGAGTTGGTGGGGCCGGCGTCGATCAGCAGCCCGGCCAGCCGGACCCCGTCCACGTCGGCCACCTTCAGCGCGGTCACCCCGTCGTCCGGGATCAGGGTGGCGTACCCCAGGCCCAGGACCACGGTGTCGGCCCGCTTGACCTCGATGGGCTGGTCCAGGTGGTAGACCCCGGGGGTGAACAGCAGGTGCAGCCCGCTCTCCAGGGCGGCGTTGATGGTGGCGGCGTCGGCGCCGTCCTTGACCAGGTAGAACTTGTCCAGGCCCAGGGACTCGCCCTCGGGGCTGCCGCCGCCCCAGGTGGTGCCGCTGGCGTCGGTGCGTAGCTTGGGCAGGAAGACCTTGAAGTCCTCGCCGTCCAGGTAGAGGAACGGCTTCTCGCGGGAGACCGGGGTGGTCTCCAGGGTGGTGTACGGGGGGTCGGGGAAACCCTGCTCGGGGGCGCCGCGCACCCCGGAGAAGGTCATGTTCCACACCCCGTTCTGCCAGCCGCCGACCTCGCTGTCGCGGGTGTACCACTGCTGCTGGGAGTACGGCTGTACGGTGCCGTCGATCTTGCTGTCGGCGATGTAGCCGCCGCTGGCCCAGCCGTAGCCGTCGGGGGCCAGGTTGAGGTCGCCCTTGACGTGCATCCGGCGGAACGGCGCGGCCTGGGAGACCGCCCAGCGGTTGGCCCCGCTGACCGGGTTGAGGGAGAGGTTCTCGGCCGAACGCCAGAAGTTCTGGGTGGCGTTGCCGTCGAACCAGCCGGCGTCCACGGTCACGTCGCCGTTGAAGTGGGTGTCGTCGGGGGAGAGGCCGAGTCCGGCGATCGCGGTGTAGAAGCCGATCTGGGCGTTGAGGCCGTCGTAGGTTCCGGGCTTGAAGAACAGCGCGTAGCGCTTGGAGCCGAACTGGGCGCTCTCCTGCTCCTTGAAGATCTCGTCCAGCTTCTCCTGGATGCCGGAGGTGGAGGGGTCGAAGACCACCACGTTGGGGCCCAGGTCACCCCCACCGGTCGGCGGGTCGGCCTGGGGCGCGGCCTGCGCCGGGGAGGCGAGGGACAGCAGTCCGGTGGTGGCGGGAACGGCGACGGCGAGAGAGGCCAGAACCGTACGCCGGGCGGGGGCGGTCGAGGTGCTCGACCCGGTGTCCGGGGTGGTTCTCGGGGCGCGGTCGGGCCGGGTGGGGTCGTGCGATGGGGCCATGGCGGCTCTCCTGATTCACCAAGTGAATGTCGAGGGGGGTGAGAGCGCTCTCACAGGGTGGCATCGTTCTGCTAGTTGAACGGCGCGTCAAGGGGCGGGAGGGAACTGCCACTTGCCGGATCCGGGTGGGGACGCCCTCGTGGAGGCGGTGGGTGCCCCTCACCGGGAGGGGAGCGGTATCCCGCCAACGCGGCGCCGGCGTCCTGGACTTCACCGGCCGGCGCCCGGTCCCCGCAGGTCAGCGCGGCGGAACCCGGAGGCGGGGGAACAACCGCTGGTCAAGATCGTGAAGTTGCCGGGAGGGGAGCGGGGTGAGGGGCGCGGACTCCCGGCGTCCCCCGAGGTGGTCTCCGGCGTGGAGGTGACTGGATTTGTGCAACTCCCTTTCACGCACACGCCCCTTGACGCACGGCATGTGGGCGGGGAACGTACTCAACCACGATATGAGAGCGCTCTCATCGCCACTTCCGCACCTGTGTCCCCCCACACCGCTTTGGAGCGCAAAGGATGAGGAAGCCTTCAAGAAGAAAACGCTGGCCTTTGCTGGCCGTGGCCGCGGCGACCACGTTGAGCCTCGCCGCGCTGCCCACGGCCCAGGCCAGCGAAGCGCCCACCGCCAAGGAACCGTCCGCCAAGGGACCCTCCGCCATGGAGGAGGTCTGGCGCACCGACTTCGACGGTGACGCCGGGTCCCTGCCCTCCTCGGAGGACTGGATCATCGACACCGGCACCGGCTACCCGGGCGGCCCCGACCACTGGGGCACCGGCGAGATCCAGACGTACACCGACAACCCGGAGAACATCCAGCTGGACGGCGAGGGGCATCTGAAGATCACCGCCCTGAAGGACGGCGACAACTGGACCTCGGGCCGCATCGAGACCCAGCGGGACGACTTCTCGGCCCCCGAGGGGGGCACCGTCCGCTTCGAGGCCAAGGTGCGGATGCCGGACGTCTCCGGTGACGAGGCCCTGGGCTACTGGCCCGCCTTCTGGTCACTGGGTGCCGACTACCGGGACAACTACTGGAACTGGCCGGGCATCGGCGAGTTCGACATCATGGAGAACGTCAACGGTCTCAACTCCGTGTGGGGCGTGCTGCATTGCGGGGTCAACCCCGGCGGCCCCTGCGACGAGACCGAGGGCATCGCGGACTCCCGCGAGTGCCCAGGGCAGACCTGCCAGTCCGGCTTCCACACCTACGCCCTGGAGCTGGACCGCAGCGGTGACACCGAGGAACTGCGCTGGTACGTGGACGACCAGCAGTACCACTCGGTGACCGAGGAGCAGGTGGGCGCCGACACCTGGAAGGACGCCACTGACCACGGCCACTTCCTGTTGCTCAACCTGGCCATGGGCGGAGCCTTCCCGGACAAGGAAGCCGGCTTCGCCACCCCCACCGAGGCCACCAAGCCCGGAGCCTCGTTGTTGGTCGACCACGTTTCCGTATCTCGCAGTGGAGGTGAGGGCTGATGAGGATCAGTCGACGCAGGTTCCTGGGTGGACTGGCGGCAGGAGCTGCCGTGGCCGGCGGAGGACTGGTCCTCGGCGGCAACACCGCGGTGGGCAGCACCTTCTCCAACGGCAAGCGCGCCGCTGGGCTGCCGCTGAAGATCGTGAACAACAGCGGCAAGTTCGGCAGCGACCAGATCTGGGTCTACATCGTCGGCAACCAGGACGGCCAGCAGGTACGGGTCACGCCCGAGGGCGAACTCAAGCCGATCTCGATGGACGACAACGGTGACGACGGGTTCACCGACTACGCCATCCCGCTGTCCGGCGACGAGACGACCATCCAGCTGCCGTACATGTCCGGCCGCATCTACACCGCCCTCGGCGACAAGCTGAAGTTCAAGGCGGTCGAGGACGGCGACGGCAACGCCGCCCTCGCCTACCCGGCGGCGTGGGTCGAGTCCGACCCCAACTACGACGTGCTGCACGACTGCGCGGAGTTCACGTACAAGGAAGACGGCATGTACTGCAACACCACCATGGTGGACATGTTCAGCGTGCCGCTGTCCATCCACCTGGTGGGCGCCGACGACCAGAAGACCGGCACCCTCAAGGACGGTGCCCGCGAGGAACTGTTCTCCAAGCTCAAGGGCGCCGAGGGCTTCTCCGACCTGGTGGTCGACGACAAGCGGATCATCGCGCCCGGGCACGGCATGGCCGAGGGCAAGTTCTCCGAGAGCTACTTCGACGCCTACATCGACGAGGTGTGGTCGACCTACGAGAGCAAGGACCTGATCGTCACCACCAACGCCGGGGAGTTCACCGGCCGGGTCAGCGGCGGCAAGTTCTCCTTCACCGGTCCCGGCGAGGTCTCCTTCGACAAGCCGACCACCAAGGACGTGCTGTTCTGCGACGGCGCGCTGGCCGCCCCCAACGACGGGATCACCGGTCCGGTCGCGGCCATCCTGGGTGCCGCCTTCAACCGCACCACCCTGCTGACCGAGTCCAACCAGCCCACGGACGACCCCTCGGGCTTCTACCAGGGCGACACCGTGCACGAGTACGTCAAGGCCGTGCACGAGGCCACCGAGGACGGCAAGGCCTACGGCTTCGCCTTCGACGACGTGGCCGGCTTCGCCTCCTACATCGAGGACGGTGCGCCCACCGAGATCACCCTGACCCTGACCCCGTTCTGACGGGCACCGGGCGACCGCCCTCGCGGCGGTCGCCCGGCCGGGACAGCCCTGGGGGGTACGTCGACCGACGTACCCCCCAGGGCTGTTGGCGCGGGTACGCCCGGGTACGGGAGTGCCGTACACCGGGGTGGGGGCGGTCGCCGTCCAGCGACCGCCCCGGTCGGCCTCAGCCGGCGTAGGCCCCCGAGACGGTGAGCCGCAGTGCGGTGTCGATCATCGGCACGTGGCTGAACGCCTGCGGGAAGTTGCCCACCTGACGCTGCAACCTCGGGTCCCACTCCTCGGCCAGCAGCCCCAGGTCGTTGCGGAGCGACAGCAGCTTCTCGAACAGCCGCTTGGCCTCCTCCACCCGCCCGATCATCGCCAGGTCGTCGGCCATCCAGAACGAGCAGGCGAGGAACGCGCCCTCGTCACCCTCCAGGCCGTCAACTCCCGCCTCCTGCCCGTCCGTCGGGTACCGCAGGATGAAGCCGTCCTCGGTGGACAGCTCCCGCTGGATGGCCTCGATGGTGCCGATGACCCGCTTGTCGTCCGGCGGCAGGAAACCCATCTGCGGGATCAGCAGCAGGGAGGCGTCCAGCTCCTTGGAGCCGTAGGACTGGGTGAAGGTGTTGCGCTCGCGGTCGTAGCCCCGCTCGCACACGTCCCGGTGGATCGTGTCGCGCAGGTCGCGCCACCGCTCCAGCGGGCCCTCCACCTCACCGGACTCGATCAGTCGGACCGTACGGTCCACCGCCACCCAGGCCATCACCTTGGAGTGCACGAAGTGGCGCCGGGGTCCGCGCACCTCCCAGATGCCCTCGTCCGGCTCGTCCCAGTGGTCCTCCAGGTACTGGATCAGCTTCAACTGGAGCAGCGAGGCGTAGTCGTTGCGGGCCAGGCCGGTCATGTGGGCCAGGTGCAGCGCCTCGGTGACCTCGCCGTAGACGTCCAGCTGGAGCTGGCCGGCCGCACCGTTGCCGATGCGCACCGGGGTGCTGTTCTCGTAGCCCGGCAGCCAGGTCAACTCCGCCTCGGTCAGCTCCCGTTCACCGGCGATGCCGTACATGATCTGGAGGTTCTCCGGGTCCCCGGCGACCGCCCGCAGCAGCCACTCGCGCCAGGCCAGGGCCTCGCTGTGGTAGCCGGTGCGCAGCAGCGAGGACAGCGTGATGGCGGCGTCCCGCAGCCAGGTGAAGCGGTAGTCCCAGTTGCGGGAGCCCCCGATGTCCTCCGGCAGCGAGGTGGTCGGCGCCGCGACGATGCCGCCCGTGGGGGCGTAGGTCAGCGCCTTGAGAGTGATCAGCGAGCGCACCACCGCGTCCCGGTAGGGCCCGTGGTACGTGCAGTGGCTGACCCAGTCCGCCCAGAACTCCTCGGTGACCCGCAGGGCCTCCTCGGGTTCCGCGCGGGCCGGCGGCTTCTGGTGCGAGGGCTGCCAACTGATCGTCAGCGCGACCCGCTCGCCGGGGCCGACGGTGAAGTCGCTGTAGGTGGTGAGGTCCTCGCCGTAGGTCTCCGCCTCGGTGTCCAGCCAGACCGAGTCCGGCCCGGCCACGGCCACCGTGCGCTCCTCGACCCGGTGGACCCAGGGGACCACCCAGCCGTAGGAGAACCGCATCCGCAGCGCGGACCGTACGGACACCCGGCCGCTGACGCCCTCCACGATCCGCACCAGCTGCGGGGCGTGGTCGTCACGCGGGGGCATGAAGTCGGTGACCCGCAGGGTGCCCTGTGGGGTGTCCCACTCGGACTCCAGGATCAGGGAGTCGCCGCGGTACCGCCTGCGGTCCGCGGGTAGGGGTTCCTCCTCCGGGGAGTGGGCCGGGCCCACCCGCCAGAACCCGTGTTCGTCGGTGCCCAGCAGGCCCGCGAACACGGCATGAGAGTCAAAGCGGGGGAGGCAGAGCCAGTCGGCGCTGCCGTCGCGACGGATCAGGGCAGCTGTCTGCATGTCCCCGATGAGTGCGTAGTCCTCGATGCGCCCGGCCACGTGGATCTCCAGTCGAACAACAGTGGTGCTGTCCCCCGAGTGGTCATGGACGGGGGACGTGGAATGCGGATCAGTCCCCATTCGAGTGTCCGAGCAGGATACGACGCAAGCCGATGGGCCGGGGAAGTTGCCGGACCTGGGGAACTCCTAACGCTTCCCCGCGAATTCGCGGCCCGCTGGCATGGCCGAAAACCCATGGGTCTACGTCTTCACCGTACGCCCCGTCCCACAGGGTGGGCGGGCCGCCGGAGGCACCCCGCCCCGCTGTTACGCTGGTGGCCCGTGGACCGACCCAAACCTCATCGGAACCGGACAGGGTCGACCGCAGCGCGTCCGTCCCCGAAGTTTCCTCTCACGGCGCCGGTGCGCGCACCTCACCTCGCGACCACGGGAGCCCCCTCTTGGCCATGCCGACTCGATCCTCGACGACCAAGCACCTCTTCGTCACCGGGGGTGTGGCCTCCTCGCTCGGCAAGGGCCTGACCGCCTCCAGCCTGGGCGCCCTGCTCAAGGCGCGGGGGCTGCGGGTCACCATGCAGAAGCTGGACCCGTACCTCAACGTCGACCCCGGGACCATGAACCCCTTCCAGCACGGTGAGGTCTTCGTCACCAACGACGGTGCCGAGACCGACCTGGACATCGGGCACTACGAACGGTTCCTGGACGTCGACCTGGACAGCTCCGCCAACGTCACCACCGGCCAGGTGTACTCCTCGGTGATCGCCAAGGAGCGCCGGGGGGAGTACCTGGGCGACACCGTCCAGGTCATCCCGCACATCACCAACGAGATCAAGTCACGTATCCGCCGGATGGCCACCGACGAGGTGGACGTGGTGATCACCGAGGTCGGCGGCACCGTCGGCGACATCGAGTCGCTGCCCTTCCTGGAGGCGGTGCGCCAGGTGCGCCACGAGGTGGGCCGGGACAACGTCTTCGTGGTGCACATCTCCCTGTTGCCGTACATCGGCCCCTCCGGCGAGCTGAAGACCAAGCCGACCCAGCACTCGGTCGCCGCCCTGCGCAACATCGGTATCCAGCCGGACGCCATCGTGCTGCGGGCGGACCGCGAGGTGCCGGTCGCCATCAAGCGGAAGATCTCCCTGATGTGTGACGTCGACGACGCCGCCGTGGTGGCGGCCATCGACGCCCCCTCCATCTACGACATCCCCAAGGTGCTGCACACCGAGGGCCTGGACGCCTATGTGGTGCGCCGGCTGAACCTGCCCTTCCGGGACGTGGACTGGACCCAGTGGGACGACCTGCTGCGCCGGGTCCACCAGCCCGAGCACGAGGTGACGGTGGCTCTGGTCGGCAAGTACGTCGACCTGCCGGACGCCTATCTGTCGGTGACCGAGGCGATCCGCGCCGGCGGCTTCGCCAACAACGCCCGGGTGAAGATCAAGTGGGTCACCTCCGAGGACTGCCGCACCCCCGAGGGCGCGGAGCGGCAGCTGTCGGACGTGGACGCGATCTGTGTGCCCGGCGGCTTCGGCGACCGTGGGGTGGAGGGCAAGCTGGCGACCATCACCTACGCCCGGGAGAACCGGGTACCGCTGCTGGGGCTGTGCCTGGGCCTGCAGTGCATCGTGATCGAGGCCGCCCGCAACCTCGCCAAGATCGAGGGCGCCGGCTCCACCGAGTTCGACCAGTCGGTGGCCCATCCGGTGATCTCCACCATGGAGGAGCAGTTGGACATCGTCGCCGGTGACGGCGACATGGGCGGCACCATGCGGCTGGGGCTGTATCCGGCCAAGCTCGCCGAGGGCTCCCTGGTGCGCGAGGTCTACGGCGGCGAGCCGTACGTGGAGGAGCGGCACCGCCACCGGTACGAGGTCAACAACTCCTACCGCTCGGAGCTGGAGAAGAAGGCCGGCCTGGTCTTCTCCGGCACCTCGCCGGACAACAAGCTGGTCGAGTACGTGGAGTACCCCCGCGAGACGCACCCCTACCTGGTCGCCACCCAGGCCCACCCCGAGCTGCGCTCCCGGCCCACCCGGCCGCACCCGCTGTTCGCCGGCCTGGTGCGGGCCGCCGTGGACTGCCAGCGGGCCCGCTGACCGGCCCGCTACGGTTGCCGCACCGGTCCCGGAACCAGAGGGCCGACGTGCCACGGAGGATGGACAGATGCGCCTGACCGACACCGTCGAGGAGTGGCGGGTCACCGCCACCAGCACCCCGTTCACCGGAGCCAAGACCGGGGTGCGCAGCGACCGGGTGGAGATGCCGGACGGAAGCCTGGCCCAGCGGGACTACCAGGTGCACCCCGGATCGGTCGCGGTGCTGGCGCTGGACGACCAGGACCGGGTGCTGGTGCTCAACCAGTACCGTCACCCGGTGCGCCGCAGGCTGTGGGAGCTGCCGGCCGGACTGCTGGACGTGGTGGGGGAGAACCCGCTCTACGCGGCCCAGCGGGAGTTGTACGAGGAGGCGCACGTCAAGGCCGACGACTGGCGGGTGCTGACCGACGTCTACACCACCCCGGGCGGCTCCGACGAGGCGGTGCGCGTCTTCCTCGCCCGGGGGGTCGCCAGCGCGGAGGGCGAGCGCTACCAGCGGACCGAGGAGGAGGCCGAACTCCGTTCGGAGTGGGCGCCGTTGCCCGAACTCGTACGGGGCGTGCTGGCCGGGGAGTTGCAGAACAGCTGCCTGGTGGTGGGGACGCTGGCGTTGTCCACCGCGCTGGCCAGCGGGGGGCTGGGCACGCTGCGTCCGGCCGACGCCCCCTGGCCCGCCCGCCCCTTCTGAGGTGCCCTCGCGCCGTCGGGCGTCCCGGGGGCCGGCGGCGGCAACGGGTGGGCGTCCACCGGGAGTTGGCGGCCCCCTCCTCGCGCCGTACGGCCTGACGGGTCTCGGACGGCGGCTGGCCGGGGGTGGGTCACAGCACGGTGGGGCCCAGTGAGCGCACCCGCGCCGGCTCCTGGTCGCGGGGGAGCTGGATGGCCTCCCGGACGCGTTCGTAGTGCTCGTCGTCGGCCAGGGCCACCCGTATCGCCTGGTAGAAGGTGGTCTCGCACAGGTCGGCCAGCTCCGACTGGCTCAACTCCCGGTCCCGGAACCAGGAGATGACCATCTCCTCCATGTGGGCCAGCCAGCCCTGGACGGTCAGCCGTACGGCCGGCGTCAACGGGCAGTCCGCCGCCTGGAGCCCCTCCAGCAGCCAGTCCGCCAGCACCTTCCGCATCCTGCGGTGCAGGTTCTCCTCGCCCCGGTCGCGCTGGGAGAGCCGTACCACCGCCAGGTAGACGGACGGGTGCTTGGCCACCTCGCGGATGAAGGTCTCGATGCCGGTGCGCAGCGCCACGGCCGAGCTGGCCGTGGGGTCGGGGCTCACCTTGCCGATGACCTCCTCGGCGGCGGCCCGTACGAGGGTGTCCCGGAACTTGCGCTGCGAGCCGAAGTAGTGGAACAGCAGCCCGGGGGAGACCCCCGCCTCCTTGGCGACGGACTCCATCGACACCTCGTCGATCGGCTTGAGGTCCAGTACGCGTCGCGCGGCGTCCAGGATCTGCTTGCGCCGCTCTCCGGGAGGCATCCGGCGGCTGGGGCCCTTGGGGGAACTCATGTCGTCCATCTTATTGACTGGCTCTCAAGAGCCCCTATTGTTGAGTTCCACTCAATAAGCTGTGAGCCCCGCCCGGATGAGAGTGAGAGCCGCCATGTCCTCACCAGCGGACCGCACGCCCCGGCACCTCCCCGTGCCCAAGCCCGGAGAGCACGTCGACCTGGTCCTCGAACCCCGCGACGTCGCCTTCGACTGGGAACGGATGCCCATGCACTGGGTGCCCGGCGAACCCCTCACCACCCATGTCATCAACGTCCTGCACCTGCTGCTCCCCGAGGGCGAGCGCTGGTTCGTCAGGACCTTCCAGCAGGCCGTGCCCCTCATCACCGACGAACGGCTCCGCGAGGAGGTCCTCGGCTTCATCGGCCAGGAGGCCATGCACGCCGAGGCCCACCAGGGAGTGCTGGACCACTTCCGGGCCCGGGGCCTGGACCCCACCCCGTACGTACGGCACATGGAGTGGCTGTTCGGACGGGTCCTCGGCGACCGGCCGCACCTCAGCCCCGCGCAGCGCCAGGACTACCTGATCGAACGGGTCGCCATCATCGCGGCCATCGAGCACTTCACGGCCTTCCTCGGCGACTGGATCCTCAACGCCCACGACCTGGACCGGGTCCACGCCGACCCGGTGATGCTCGACCTGCTGCGCTGGCACGGCGCCGAGGAGGTCGAACACCGCAGCGTCGCCTTCGACCTGCTCACCCACCTCGACCCCGGCTACGCCCGCCGTATCCGGGCCATGGGCGTGACCGTGCCCATCTTCCTGTGGCTGTGGGTGCGCGGCGCCCGCTTCCTGATGGCCGCCGACCCCGAACTGGAGGGCCCCGCCTCCCGCCCCACCTTCCGGGGCTACCTGGCCGCCGCCCGCCAGGGGCTGCTGCCCGAGGTGGGCAAGGCCGTACGCTCCACCGCCCGCTACTTCCGCCGGGGCTACCACCCCACCCACGAGGGCTCCACCCGCCAGGCCATCGCCTACCTGGGCTCCTCCCCGGCCGCCCGCGCGGCGACCCACTGACCCGCCAGGCCCGTACGCGCCCGCCCCGCCACCGAGGAGCCCCATGGAACCCACGTCACCCGAGCCGCCCCCGGACCTGTACGGCCGAGGCCGCAGCGACCGGGCCCTGGCCGGGCTGACCGGCTTCATCCAGCGCTACACCGGACTGATGCTGCGCGGTTCCGAACGCCGACTGGCCAGAACGCCCCGGCCCCCGGCAACGGAGGCCGCCCTCACCGTGCGGGTGGCCGAGCGGACGGCGCGGGCCGAGGACGTGGTGGCCCTGCGCCTGGTACGGCCGGACGGCGCCCCGCTCCCCGAGTGGCAGCCGGGAAGCCACCTGGACCTCACCCTGCCCTCGGGCCGACGCCGGCAGTACTCGCTGTGCGGCGACCCCGCCGACCGGTACGGCTACCGCGTCGCGGTACGACGGCTGGACGGAGGCGGCGGAGGCTCCCTGGAGGTGCACCGCGACCTCACCCCCGGCACCCGGCTGCGGATCAGCCGCCCCCGCAACGCCTTCCCCTTCGCCGGGGAACCCTCGGTGCTGTTCCTGGCCGGCGGGATCGGCATCACCCCGGTGCTGCCCATGGTCCGGGAGGCGGAGGCCCTCGGCCTGGACTGGCGGCTGGTGCACACCGGACGGTCCCGCGCCAGCCTCCCGTTCACCGGGGAGCTGGCCGCCCTCCACCCCGACCGGGTCGAGGTCCGCGCCGACGAGGAGGCGGGGGTGCCGGACGCAGGGGAACTGCTCGACCAGGCCCCGCCCGGCGCCGCCGTCTACTGCTGCGGCCCCCCGCCCATGCTGGAGGCGGTACGCCGGGCCTTCGACCGGGCCCCCGAGGGCCGCCTGGTGGCCCTGCACTTCGAACGGTTCGCCCCGGCCCCCATCCTCGACGGCCGCCCCTTCCAACTCCAACTGGGCCCGAGCGGCCCGGTGTTGGACGTACCGGAGGACCGTTCGGCCCTGGACGTGTTGCGGGACCGGTCGCCGGCCACCCCGTACTCCTGCCGGCAGGGCTTCTGCGGGGTGTGCCGGCAGCGGGTGCTGTCGGGCACCGTCGAGCACCGGGACCGCAGACTCACCGACCAGGAGCGGGCCTCGGGCGCGGTGCTGGTCTGCGTCTCCCGCGCGGACGCCGGCGAACGGCTGGTGCTCGACCTGTGACCGGAACCCGGCACGGGACCCCGGTCACCCCCGCGACCCCCGCCGCCGTCCGACACCGAGCCCCACCGGCGGACCCCGACCACACGCCGACCGGCCGGACGACGACCCGCCGCGTACACGGCGCCACAGGGCGCCACAACGGGAGCGAGAACCGATGAGCACCCCACCAGGAACCCGGACCGAACCCCGCCACCGCGAGGTCATCAGCGGGGGCGTACCCCTGTCCGTCCACCAGCAGGGCGACCCCGACCACCCGGTGGTGGTGCTGGTCCACGGCTACCCCGACACCCACCGGGTCTGGGACGACGTGGCCGCCGCCCTGGCCGACGACCACCACGTGGTGCGCTACGACGTACGCGGCGCCGGGGAGTCCGGCCAGCCGGCCGGCCGCCAGGGCTACCGGCTGGACCAGCTCGCCGAGGACCTGTTCGCCGTCATCCAGGCCGTCAGCCCCGACCGGCCGGTCCACGTGGTCGCCCACGACTGGGGCTCCATCCAGTCCTGGGAGGCGGTCACCGACCCCAGGGCCCACACCCGGGTCGCCTCCTACACCACCATCTCCGGCCCCTGCCTGGACCACATCGGTTACTGGATCCGGCACCGGCTGGCCCGCCCCGTGCCCCGGCACCTCGCCCAACTCCTCACCCAGGCCGCCCACTCCTGGTACATCGCCGCGTTCCACCTGCCGGCCCTGGCCCCCGCCGTGTGGCGGCACGGCCTCGCCGACCGCTGGCCCACGGTGCTCGAACGGATCGAGGACGTACCCCCTCGCCCCGGCCACCCCCAGCCCACCCTGCGCGAGGACGCCGTACGCGGCATCAACCTCTACCGCGCCAACATGCTGCCCCGACTCACCCGCCCCAGGCGGCGCCCCTGCCAGGTGCCGGTCCAACTGCTCGGCCTGACCCGGGACCACTACGTGTCACCCCACCTGGAGGAGGGGCTCGAACGCTGGGTGCCCCGACTGTGGCGCCGCCCCGTCGAGGCCACCCACTGGTCCGCCCTGCTCCGCGAGGGCGGGACCGTGGCCCGCATGGTGCGCGAGTTCGTCGCCCACACCGAGGGAGCCGAGGCCACCCCCGAACTCGCCCGCGCCCGCCGACGCCCGGCCGAGCCCACCGAGGTCGACCGCCCCTTCGCCGGCCAGCTGGCCCTGGTCACCGGCGGAGGCGGAGGCATCGGCAGGGCCACCGCCCTCGCCCTGGCCCAACGGGGGGCACGGGTGGTGGTCTGCGACCTCGACCTCGAAGGGGCCCGGCACACCGCCGAGTTGGCCGCCGGACTGGGCGGTCAGGCCCACGCCCACCGCGTCGACGTGTCCGACCAGGCCGCCATGGACGCCTTCGCCGAGCGGATCACCGAGGAACACGGGGTCGTCGACATCCTGGTCAACAACGCCGGCGTCGGCCACTCCGGCCCCCTCATGGCCACCACCCCCGACCAGTGGCGCCGGGTGCTGGACGTCAACCTGTGGGGCGTCATCCACGGCTGCCGGGCCTTCGGGTCCCGGATGGCCGAGCGGGGCCAGGGCGGACACATCGTCAACCTCGCCTCGGCGGCGGCCTATCTGCCCTCCAAGGTGATGGGCCCGTACGCCACCAGCAAGGCCGGGGTCCTGATGCTGTCCGACTGCCTGCGGGCCGAACTGGCCCCGACCGGGGTGGCGGTCACCGCGATCTGCCCCGGGGTGGTGAACACCGGCATCGTCCGCACCACCACCTTCTCCGGCGTGAGCGAGGAGGAGCAGCGCGCCAAACGGGAGCGGATCTCCGGCCTGTACGCCCGCCGCAACTACCCCCCGGAGAGGGTGGCCGAACAGATCGTGCGGGCCATCCGCCGCCGCAAGGCGGTCGTCCCGGTCACCCTCGAAGCCCGGGCGGCCCGACTGCTGAGCCGCCTCTCTCCCGGAGCGCTGCGCCTGGCCGCCCGCCTCAACATCACCTGACCCTCCGCCGACCCCCGCGCCCAGCTGGTCCGATGCGGTGATTTTCAGCCGCCCGGCCGGGCTGGGCGTGGGCGGGTGGGACACCTGAGGGTGAACTACCCTCGAAGGAGGACCCGTCACGCGATCGTGGCGGGCTCTACGCATGGGCGCAGGCGGACGGGAGCGTGACCCGTGACGGATCAGGCGGTGCACACGGACGAGCCGGAGCGGGTGACCGCGGCCGGTGTCTTCCTCGGACGGGCCCAGGAACTGCGTACCCTGCGCGCCGACATCGGCCGCGCGGGACTGGACACCCTGGCCGGCCGCCCCGCCCCGCACCCCCGTGTACTGCTGGTCGCCGGCCGTCCCGGCACCGGCCGCACCGCCCTGGTCGAGGAACTCCTGCGCCAGGTCGCCGGCGGCTACCCCGACGGCCTGCTGGGCCTGGAACTCACCCACCCCGACGGCTCCGTCCGCTGCCTGGAGCGCGCGCTGCGCGAACTGCTGCGCCAACTCGGCGCCGAGGCGGCACCGGCCGGGGCGGGCGAGGAGGAGCTGCTCGACCTGTGGCGCCGGTCGGTGGCCGGACGGCGACTGGTGCTGGTCCTGGACGGGGTGGAGAGTTCCGAACAGGTACTGGACCTGCTGCCGGACGGCCGGGAGGCGCTGGTGGTGGCCGTCTCCGCCGGGCCGCTGCCGGGGCTGTCCGGCGCCCGGCCCTGCACCGTCGGCGGCCTGGAACGGGACGCCTCGGTGGCCTTGCTGTCGCGTTGCTGCGGCCCCACCCCCCGGCTGACGGTGGACCCGCGCAGCGCCGAGGCGCTGGCCGAGGCGTGCGGGGACCATCCCACCGCGCTCCGCCTGGTGGGGGCCTGGTTGGCCGAGCGGCCCGGGCTCTCGGTGTCGGCGGCCACCCGTCACCTGGAGCAGACGCCGCTGCCGGCGGAGCCGGCCGGTGGCGCCGACCCCCGCCTGGCGCGGGCCTTCACCCTGGCCTACGAGGGGCTGTCCGGCCCCACCGCCCGTACGCTGCGGCTGCTGGCACTGGCCCCGCTGGCCGAGGGGGACGAACTGAGCGCCTCCGCCCTGGCCGGCTGCTCCACCGAACAGGCCCGTACCCAGCTGGAACGGCTGGCCTCGCTGGGGTTCGTGACCGCTGACCCGGGCCCGGACGGCACCACCCGGGCCCGGGTGCCCGCCCACCTGTACCCGTTGCTGAGGGAGGCGGTGGAGGAACGGGAGCGGCCGGCCGAACGGCTGCTGTCCCGGGCCCGGATGCTGGAACGTCTGGTGCGGCAACTGCGGTCGGCCTGGTCGACCACCCAGCCGCCCGGTTCCCCGGCGCGGCGCGGTGCCGCCGAGCTGCCGAGGGAACTGCGCTTCACCTCGCCCGGGGCCGCGTACACCTGGCTGGAGCCCCGACGGGACTGGCTGTGGGCCTCGGTGCGGATCGCGGTGGCCGAAGGGGAGGGCGAACTCGACACCCTGGCAAGGCGGTTGATCTCCTCGCTGGCCCGCGCCTACGAGGCGCACCTGCCCCCGGAGGAGGCGGCGCCCGAGCTGTACCGGCTGCACGAGCTGGTGCTGTCGGTGGCCGGCCGGGGCGGGCTGCACCGGGAACGGGCGGCGGCCCTGCTCAACCTCGGGGACCTGGACGCCACGGTGGGCCGGTTCCCGGTGGCCCTGTCCCGGTACCGCGCCGCCCTGGAAGCGGCGCAGTGCTGTGCGGACGGCCACGCCCCTTCGGCCCGGGCGGCGGAGTCCCTGGGCGGTACGCACGCGGAGCTGGGGGACTGGGCGCGGGCCGCCGACTGGTACGGGCGGGCCCTGGCGCTACGGGAGAGCAGGGGCGAGGACCAGGCGGTGGCCCGGTTGCACGGCCGTATCGGCGCGGCCCACGTGTACGCCGGCGAGTGGGACCTGGCGCTGCGGGAGTGGCGGGCGGCGGCCTCGGTACGGCGCCGGCTGGGAGACGTGGCCGGACAGGCCCGCGCCGTCAGCGAGGTGGCGAGGGTGCTGGAGTACGGGGGGCGCCCCCAGGAGTCGGCGCGGGCCTGCCGGGAGGCGCTGCGACTGGCCCGTGAGTGCGGGGAACGGCGGTTGGAGGCGGCGTTGTGCCTGCGGTTGGCGGACGCCTGCGAGCGGTTGGGGTTGCCGGACGAGGCGCGGTCCCATCGCCGGTGCGCGGAGCGGCTGTTGGGGTCCGGGGACGGTCCGGGGGAGGAGGACGACAACCCTTCCACTGGACCGACCTGTGAAATCGCAAGCGAATCCGGTACGGACTGATTGTTTGCAAGGCTAGACAGGTCGAGATCCTTCATTAGACTGGCGCTGCCGCGGTGGTCCCGGCCCCTCGTCCCTCCGGTCACCGGGTCCCCGGTTCCCTTCCGGTGCGTGGCCGCGCCGGACCCGCGCGCGGCGTCCATCGCGTCACGCAGCGTTCGTATCCAATCCCAGGCAAGGACCGTGATCCAGGTGAAGGTCGGCATCCCTCGCGAGGTGAAGAACAACGAGTTCCGGGTGGCCATCACCCCGGCCGGCGCCCATGAGTTGGTGCGCAACGGCCACGAGGTGTACGTGGAGCGCGGTGCGGGACTGGGGTCCTCCATCGCCGACGAGGAGTACACGGCGGTCGGGGCGAACCTGCTGGACACCGCGGACGAGGTGTGGAGCACCGCCGACCTACTGCTGAAGGTCAAGGAGCCGATCGCCGAGGAGTACCACCGGCTCCGCAAGGACCAGACCCTGTTCACCTACCTCCACCTGGCCGCCTCGCGCGAATGCACCGAGGCGCTGCTGTCCTCCGGCACCACCGCCATCGCCTACGAGACGGTGGAGACCGCCGGCCGCGCCCTGCCGCTGCTGGCCCCGATGTCCGAGGTGGCCGGCCGGATCGCCCCGCAGGTGGGCGCCTACCACCTGATGCGTTCCGCCGGCGGCCGGGGCGTGCTGCCCGGTGGCGTACCGGGGGTGCCGGCCGGCCGCGCGGTGGTGATCGGCGGAGGCGTCTCCGGTTGGAGCGCCACCCAGATCGCGGTGGGCATGGGCTTCCACGTGACCCTGCTGGACCGGGACATCAACAAGCTGCGCGAGGCGGACCGCATCTTCGGCACCAAGGTGCAGACGGTGACCTCCAACGCCTTCTCCCTGGAGAAGGCCGTGCTGGAGGCGGACCTGGTGATCGGCGCGGTGCTGATCCCGGGGGCGAAGGCGCCGAAGCTGGTGACCAACGAGCTGGTCTCCCGCATGAAGCCGGGAAGTGTCCTTGTCGACATCGCGATCGACCAGGGCGGCTGCTTCGAGGACTCCCGCCCCACCACCCACGCCGAGCCCATCTTCCCGGTGCACGACTCGGTCTTCTACTGCGTCGCCAACATGCCGGGCGCGGTGCCCAACACCTCCACCCACGCCCTGACCAACGCCACGCTCCCGTACATCGTGGAGCTGGCCAACCGTGGGTGGCGCGACGCGCTGCGCCGTGACCCGGCGTTGGCCCTGGGGCTCAACACCCACGAGGGTGAGGTCGTCTACGGCCCGGTGGCCGAGGCGCACGGCCTGGGGTCCCGTGACCTGGGCTCCCTACTGGCCTGATCCCAGCCGGAGTTGACGCCGTCCCCGACGCGGGGGCGGCGTCTTCGGCGTGCCCGCGCCCTGGTGCCGGCCTGGCCGTGGGGGTGGCCGGCGGAGGAGGTCACCGGGGTGGTCGAGGTGCGGTGGGAGGTGGTGGGCGATGACACTCCGGCGGGTGAACCGCGTGGCCGCCAGTTGATCGTTTTGTCGCTATGTTGGCCCGAACTCGCCCTGGGATTAGGGGACTTGCTGTGTTTCGCGTCTCCCGTCGCCCCGGAACGCGCCCGAAATGCCCTTGACGTAAGGGGGTTGGGGCATCGACACATGCGGTCGGGTCCGGTGGATTGTGTTGCTGAGGGGGGCCGCCACGCCATAGAGTCACCAAACGTCGGCATGGTGCCACGCTGACCTGTCTAGAAGTTCCTTAGCCACTAAGGGGGTAGGACGACTTGTGACTGAGTCGACATTTTCTCCCGGAGGCGGTCAGCCAGGAACGACCGTGGAGGACCAGCGCGTCGGTGGCCGGGAGGCCGTCGGCTCCCTCGTTGTCTCTCCGCCCCAGAGCCTCGCACCGCAGTCCGACACACCGAGCCTGACCGCCCACCAGAGCATGGATGGCCCTCACGTGAACGCCATGGCAGGCGGCCCCTCGGACGGCCAGTCCGGGGACCGATTCGCCGACTACGAGGAACTGCCCGAGGGTCACTTCTACGACCCTGACGCGGAGTACGAGCCCGACCCCGAGTACGCGGCCACCCTCGCCCCCGACGCCGCCCGGCAGCGTCGTGAGCGGGTGGGCCCGACCGGCAGACCGCTCCCGTACTTCCCGATCCCCGGACCGGTGCAGGAGCACGGACCGGCCAAGATCATCGCGATGTGCAACCAGAAGGGCGGGGTCGGCAAGACCACCTCGACCATCAACCTGGGTGCCGCGCTCGCCGAGTACGGACGCCGGGTGCTGCTGGTCGACTTCGACCCGCAGGGTGCCCTGTCCGTCGGACTGGGCGTCAACCCGATGGAGCTCGAACTCACGGTCTACAACCTGCTGATGGAGCGCCGGATGGCGCCCGACGAGGTGCTGTTGAAGACCGCGGTCGCCGGGATGGACCTGCTGCCCAGCAACATCGACCTGTCGGCCGCCGAGGTGCAGCTGGTCAGCGAGGTGGCCCGGGAGTCCACGCTCCAGCGGGCGTTGGGCCCCCTGATGAACGAGTACGACTTCATCGTCATCGACTGTCAGCCCTCGCTGGGCCTGCTCACGGTCAACGCCCTGACCGCCGCCCACAAGGTGATCGTCCCCCTGGAGTGCGAGTTCTTCGCGCTGCGCGGGGTGGCCCTGCTGACCGAGACCATCGAGAAGGTGCAGGAACGGCTCAACCCCGAGCTGGAGCTGGACGGCATCCTGGCCACCATGTACGACTCCCGCACCGTGCACAGCCGGGAGGTCCTGGCCCGGGTGGTGGAGGCGTTCGACGACAACGTCTACCACACGGTGATCGGACGGACGGTGCGCTTCCCGGAGACCACGGTCGCCGGTGAGCCCATCACCACCTACGCGTCCAACTCCGTGGGGGCGGCGGCCTATCGACAGTTGGCCAGGGAGGTGCTCGCCCGGTGCCACGCCGAGTGAGTCTCCCGGCGGCGGACGAACTGTTCCGGTCCACCTCGGGTTCGGCCGTACAACCCACCAACCCCCAGCAGAACACCAACGGCGGCAAGAACGCCGACAGGAACGCTGACAGAAACACCGACAGAAGCGCCGACAAGGGCGGTGCCGCACGGCGTGACGTGGGCTCTCCCGCGTCCACCCCGGCCTCCGGTGACGTCGCGGGCTCCGACGCTCCCGAGCACGCCACCGCGCCGGAGGGAGGCGCCGCCGAGAACGAGCGTGAGGCGGCACCCTCCGAGTCCCGCACCGAGGCCGGGGCCCGGGAGCACGACGGCCCCGGTTCCCGCCGTGCCGTGCCCGAACAGGGCAAGGGCCGCCGTGACCCGGCCGAACCGGCACGTCCCGGCGGCTCCCGCGCGGCGGCCAAGGGCCGCCAGGCCGCCGCCGGCGCGGCCCCGCGCCGACCCCGCAACGCCCGTCGACCCAGCGGACGGGAGCGGCACGACGAGAAGATCACCGTCTACGTCTCGGCCGAGGAGCTGATGGACCTGGAGCACGCCCGCCTGGTGCTGCGCGGCGAACACGGGCTGGCCGTCGACCGTGGCCGCATCGTCCGGGAGGCGGTGGCCGTCGTCCTGGCGGACCTGGAGTCCCGGGGCGAGGCCAGCATCCTGGTACGCCGTCTGCGGAGCGGCTGACCACCCCCAGTCGACCCCACGGGTGAGCCGTCGGGGTCGACCGGCACCCCGCCCAGTACGCTGCCCCGCGATGTCCCAGTCCGACGGTTCCCCCGCCACCCGCCGCCCCCTCGGCCGTGGGCCCGGCGCCGCGCCCCCGGGCAGCCGCCCCGAGGAGGGGCCCGAGCCGACCGAGGTACGGGACGCACCGGCCGAGGCACCCGTACCGGAGCCGGCCACCCCCAGCGAACCCGAGCCGGCGCCCCGACCCCCCGACCGTGAGGCCGGGCCGCCCCGCCCCCGGGAGAGCCACGAGGCCGCCACCCCGGAAACCACCCCTGAGTCCGCCCCCGAGGTGGCCGAGCGGACCCGGGACCGTGGCGAACGTGCTGGTTCCGTCGACTCCGGTGACTCCCGTGGCCCCGACGAGCCCAGTGGCCCGGAAGGTCCCGCCGACTCCCGCAGTGCGCCCGTCGAGGTGCCGGGACGGGACGCCGCCCCCGAGGTGGCCGCTCCTGAGGTCGACCTCACCGAGGCCGCCACCCCCCACGAGGGCGAGGGCCCGCAGGGCAGCGGGGAGCCGTCCGGGAGTGGTGTCGCGGCACCGGAGGAGGCCGGGGAGCCGGACCAGGGGGAGGGAGGGGAGGGGCAACCCGCCCCGGAGGACGGCGGGTTCCGGGTCGTACTGGATAACTTCGAGGGCCCCTTCGACCTGCTCCTCCAACTGATCTCCAAGCACAAGCTGGACGTCACCGAGGTCGCCCTGCACCGGGTCACCGACGAGTTCATGGCCCACATCCGGGCCATGGGACCCGACTGGGACCTGGACCAGACGACGGAGTTCCTGGTGGTGGCCGCCACCCTGCTGGACCTCAAGGCGGCCCGGCTGCTGCCCACCGCCGAGGTCGAGGACGAGGCGGACCTGGCCCTGCTGGAGGCGCGGGACCTGCTGTTCGCCCGGCTGTTGCAGTACCGCGCCTACAAGGAGATCGCGGACATCTTCCAGGGCCGGTTGGCCCAAGAGGCGCTGCGCCATCCCCGTACGGTCGGTCTGGAACCGCACCACGCGGAGCTGCTGCCGGAGGTGGTGCTCACCCTGGGCGCCGAGGGGCTGGCCAGGCTGGCCGTGAAGGCGATGCAGCCCAGACCCGAGCCCCAGGTCTACGTGGAGCACATCCACGCGCCCCTGGTCAGCGTGCGGGAACAGGCCGAGGTGGTGGTGGCCCGACTGCGGGAGAGGGGGCAGCTGACCTTCTCCGACCTGGTGGCCGACACCGGGGACACCCTCACCGTGGTGGCCCGCTTCCTGGCCCTGCTGGAGCTGTACCGGGAGAAGGCGGTGGAACTGGAACAGGCCGAGGCCCTGGGGGAGTTGACCATCCGCTGGAGCGGAGCGGAGGACCTGGCCCCCACCGTCACCGACGAGTTCGACCAACCACCGGCGCCCCCCGAGGGCGTCCGCCCACCAGGGGAGTCCGCCCGATGACCGAGCCCGAAGCACCCGCCAGCCCACCGGCCGTGCCGGAGTCCGTACCCCCGCCCGCCGGGACGAGCACGGTCGCCGACCTGGAGCTGCGGCCCGCCCTGGAGGCGGTGCTGATGGTGGTGGACGAGCCGGTGACCGAGGCGCACCTGTCGAAGGTGCTGGAGCGGCCCCGACGTCAGGTCAACGAGGCGCTGCACGATCTGGCCGAGGAGTACCGGCGACAGGGCCGGGGCTTCGACCTGCGTATGGTTGCCGGAGGGTGGCGGTTCTACACCCGCCCCGAGTACGCGGAGGCGGTGGAGCGGTTCGTCCTGGACGGACAGCAGGCCCGGTTGACCCAGGCCGCCCTGGAGACCCTGGCCGTGGTGGCGTACCGGCAGCCGGTCAGTCGCTCCCGGGTCTCGGCGGTACGCGGTGTCAACTGCGACGGGGTCATGCGTACCCTGCTCCAGCGCGGTCTGCTGGAGGAGGCGGGCACCGAACCCGAGACAGGTGCGATCCTGTACCGGACGACAAACTACTTCCTGGAACGTATGGGCCTGCGCGGTCTGGACGAGCTGCCCGAGTTGGCGCCGTTCCTGCCGGAGGCGGACGCCGTGGAGGGCGACAGCCAAGAGGCCGTGCCCTCGTTCCGGGTTGACGATGGCGGCGACTCCTAACGAGTCAGAGACGACGGAACACTGATGCGAAGCAGCGGCAAGAACAGCGGCGGAGGCCGGCGAGGCGCGGGAGGCCCCCGCGACGACAAGCGACAGCGCGCGGGCCGGCCGCGCCCGGAGGAGCGCCGCTACGACCAGGGCCCGCCCGGCGGCAAGAAGGGCCAGGGCCCCAAGGGCCAGGGCGGCGGCCCCGGCGCCGGCAAGGACAGCCGCGACGGCCGGGGACGCCCCACCGCCGCCCCCGCCAAGGGCCGGGGCCAGGGCCGCAGGACGGCGCCCTCCCGGCCGCGTGAGCTGGACGCCCAGATCGAGGAGCGCAACCGCGCCCGGCACACCGAACCCCGTGCCAAGCTCCCCAGGACCTTCGACGAACCCGAGGGCGAGCGGCTCCAGAAGGTGCTGGCCCGGGCCGGCATGGGCTCGCGCCGTGCCTGTGAGGAACTGATCGACCAGGCCCGGGTGGAGGTCAACGGCAAGATCGTGGTCGAACAGGGCGTGCGGGTCGACCCCGACCACGACGAGATCAAGGTGGACGGGCTGACCGTCGCCACCCAGTCCCACGTGTTCTTCGCCCTCAACAAGCCGGCCGGGGTGGTCTCCTCCATGGAGGACCCGGACGGCCGGCAGTGCCTGGGGGACTACGTCCAGAACCGGGAGACCCGGCTGTTCCACGTCGGCCGGCTGGACACCGAGACCGAGGGGCTGATCCTGCTCACCAACCACGGCGAGCTGGCGCACCGCCTCACCCACCCCCGGTACGGGGTGCGCAAGACCTATCTCGCCGCCATCCAGGGCCCGTTGCCCAGGGAACTGGGACGCCGGCTGAAGGACGGCATCGAGCTGGAGGACGGGTACGCACGCGCCGACCACTTCCGGGTGGTGGAGAACACCGGCAAGAACTACCTGGTCGAGGTCTCCCTGCACGAGGGCCGCAAGCACATCGTGCGACGGATGCTGGCCGAGTCCGGTTTCCCGGTCGACCGGCTGGTCCGGGTACGTTTCGGCCCCATCGCCCTGGGCGACCAGAAGTCCGGCTGGCTGCGCCGGATGACCAACACCGAGGTCGGGATGCTGATGCGCGAGGTCGGGCTCTGACCCGTTCCGGCTGAGGCACCGGGGGCCGGGCGATTGGGGCGAATAACTCCTGGCGTCCGGCCCACCGGCCGCGACAGCATGGGGGCATGACGCCCCCAGCGCTCCCCACGGCGCCCCAGTCCGTACCCCAGCCGGCCCCCGGTGGCACGGCCCTCCACCCCCTCACCGCCCGGGAGCGGGTCGCCGCCCAACTCCCCCCGCTCGGCAACCCGTTGACCGAGAGCGACGGCCACCCCCTGCTGTTCGTCACGGTCTCCGGCGCCCACCTGTACGGCTTCCCCTCCCGCGACTCGGACGTCGACCTCAGAGGGGTGCACCTGCTGCCGGTCGACGACCTGGTCGGGCTGCGGGCACCGGAGGAGACCCACAGCCGGATGTGGGTACGGGACGAGGTGGAGTGGGACCTGGTCACCCACGACCTGCGGAAGTTCGTACGGATGCTGCTGCGCCGCAACGGCTACGTACTGGAGCAGCTGCTGTCCCCCCTGGTGGTCGGCAGCAGCCCCACCCACGCCGAACTGGTGGCGCTCTCCCCGAAGGTGCTCACCCGGCACCACGCCCACCACTACCGGGGCTTCGCCCGCACCCAGTGGCGGCTGTGGGAGAAGACCGGGGAACTGAAACCGCTGCTCTACACCTTCCGGGTGCTCCTCACCGGCGTACACCTGATGCGCTCCCACCAGGTGCTGGCCCACCTGCCCACCCTGGTCGAGGAGGTGCCCGAGGCGCCCCGGGAGGAGCTGCTGCACCTGGTGGCCGTCAAGGAGGAGGCGGAGAAGGGCCCGGCCGTCGGGCTGGACCCGGAGCGGGCGCTCCGACAGGTCGAGGCGCTGCACCAGGTCCTCGACGACGCCGAGCGGGACTCCACCCTGCCCCAACTGCCCTCGGGCCACGAGGAGTTGCACGAGCTGCTGGTACGGGTCAGGAGCTGACCGGCCACGCGTCCGGCGGCAGCGACCGCCGCCGGGTCTGGAACAGGAAGTCGGCCACCCGGTCGCGGTCCGGCTCCACCGGCAGCGGGCTGCGGGCCGCCGCCTCCTCGATCTCGGCCCTGAGCCGGCTCACCCACTCCTCCAGCCGGGGCCAGGGCAGTTCACCGCGCCGTACCTCCAGCAACGGTTCGCGTAGCGTGCCCACGTCCACCCGCAACCGGCCGGTGCGCAGCAGGTCCCGGCAGGTCACCAGCACCCGCACCAGATGTGTCGCCGCCTTCCAGCGGGGCGCGCCCCGGGCGGCGGCCGTCCGCAGCCGGGACTCCTGCCGGTCGGCGAAGCCGCCGAAGGTCTCCCGCACCCGCAGGGACAGGAAGGCGCCGCGCAGGTCCAGCAGGGCCTGGCCCACCTCGTCGACGTACTCCACCACCGGGGAGTGCAGGCACTCCAGCACGGTGGGGTTGGCGCGCAGTCCCAGCGCGCAGAACCGCTCCACCTCCCAGGAGAACTGTTCGGGCGCGGGCCCCTCCACGTGGGTGGGCGGCTTGTCGAAGCCCCACCACGCGGACGCGGGTGCGGCGAACACCCCCCGACGGTCGGTGTCGCTGTCCTCGGTGGCCAGTCCGAAGGCGCGGGAGCCCATCACACAGGAGTAGACGGTGTGTTGGCGCACCAGGGCGTGCGGGGAGGGCACGGACATGCGCCCATCATCGTCGGCCCCGCCCTCGGGGCCCAGCGGTTTTCCGCGCCGTCCCACCAGGTGTACCTCGCGGCGCGTACCCCGGTACGGCTGCATAGGCTGATCCCCAGCACGGCGAGCAGCGAGGAGCGAGGGCCATGACGGCAGCGACAGCAGCGGTACCAGGCAGTGGCCGGTGCACCGGCGTACCCTCGGGCGGCGCCCGGTGAGAACGGCGACCGTGATCGGCACCGGGCTGATAGGGACCTCGGTGGCGCTGGTGCTCAGCACCAGGGGGGTGCGGGTCCACCTGCGGGACCACAACTCGGAGCGGCTGCGTACCGCCGCCGCGCTGGGCGCCGGCACCGAGGAACCCCCCGAGGGCCCGGTGGACCTGGCGGTGGTGGCGGTGCCCCCCGCCCACCTGACCGCCACCCTGGCCCAGGCACAGCGCGAGGAACTGGCGCACGGCTACATCGACGTGGGCAGCGTGAAGGGCCGGCCCCGCAGGGAGCTGGAGAAGCTGGGCGGCGACCTGACCAGCTACCTCGGCACCCACCCGATGTCCGGCAGCGAGCGCTCGGGCCCGCTGGCCGCCTCCGCCGACCTGTTCGAGGGCCGCCCCTGGGTGCTGACGCCCACGCCGGAGACCGACACCGAGGTGCTCAACCTCGCCCTGGAACTGGTGGCCCTGTGCCGGGCGGTGCCGGTGGTGATGGACGCCGACGCCCACGACCGTGCCGTCGCCCTGGTGTCGCACACCCCCCAGCTGGTGTCCAGCCTGGTGGCGGCCCGACTGGAGTCCGCCGACGAGACGGCGGTACGGCTGTGCGGTCAGGGCATCCGGGACGTGACCCGGATCGCCGCCTCCGACCACCGGATGTGGATGGACATCCTGTCCGCCAACCCCGGGCCGGTGGCCGACGTACTGTCCGAGGTGGCCGGCGAGTTGGGCCGCACCGTGGAGGCGCTGCGCGCCCTGGAGGCCGCCGAGGAGTCCCAGCGCACCGAGGGGGTGGAGGCCATCGAGGCCATCCTGCGCCGGGGCAACGCCGGCCGCTCCCGGGTACCGGGCAAGCACGGCCAGGCGCCGGCGAGTTACGACACCGTCTCGATCCTCATCAGCGACCGGCCCGGCGAGCTGGCGCGCATCTTCGCCGACGCCGGCGAGGCGGGCGTCAACGTCGAGGACGTCCGCATCGAGCACGCCACCGCCCAGGAGGCCGGCTACGTGCAGCTGATGGTGGAGCCCAGCCAGGTGTCGGCGCTCACCGCGGCGCTACGGGAGCGGGGATGGGGCATCCGGCGGCAGTGACCGTACGGGGTTGCCGGTAGCCTTGTGCGGGGCCATTCGGGTCCCCTTCCCGGCCCGTTCGCGCGCCGGCCCCGCAACGCACCCCGACGAAAGGTGTCCCGCCCGTGGAATCCGTCTCGGCAGCAGTGATCGTCGCGATCGACGGCCCCTCCGGCACGGGCAAGTCCAGCACCTCCAGGGCGGTCGCCGCCAAGCTGGGCCTGAGCTACCTCGACACCGGAGCGCAGTACCGGGCCATCACCTGGTGGATGCTGGGCCAGTCCGTGGACGTGAACGACCCCCAGGCGGTGGCCGCCCTCGCCGGGCGCCCCGCGATCGTCTCCGGCACCGACCCCTCGGCACCCACCATCACCGTCGACGGCCAGGACGCCTCCGGGCCGATCCGCACCCAGGAGGTGACCTCGGCGGTCAGCGCCGTCAGCGCGGTGCCCGAGGTGCGGGCCCGGATCACCGAACTGCAGCGGCGGATCGCCGCCGAGGCCTCGTACGGCATCGTGGTCGAGGGCCGGGACATCGGCACCACCGTGCTGCCCGACGCCGACCTCAAGGTCTTCCTCACCGCCTCCCCGGAGGCCCGCGCCTCCCGCCGGGGCGGCGAGCTGAAGGCCCGCGCGGGTAGCGGGACCGTGGACCTGGCGGCCACCCGGGCGGCGCTGGTCCAGCGGGACGCGGCCGACTCCAGCCGCAAGGCCTCCCCGCTGAAGCGGGCCGAGGACGCGGTCGAGGTGGACACCACCGAACTGAGCCTGGAGCAGGTCATCGAGTGCGTGGTCACCCTGGTCGAGAACACCGTGGCCGAGAAGGCGCAGCGGACTCCCTCGTGACCGTACGCCGCTCCTCGCGACCGGCCCAGGTCTCCTCGCGCGGTACGCGTGTGGGGCACTGGCTGGGTTCCTCGGTCACCCGCACCATGTGGCGTACCCGAGTGCTGGGGGAGTGGCGGATGCCGGCCACCGGGCCGGTGATCCTCGCCGTCAACCACAGCCACTTCGTGGACGGGCCGCTGCTGCTGGGGCTCTCCCCCCGGCCGGTGCGCTGCCTGGTGAAGCAGGAGGCGTTCGTCGGCCCGATCGGCCCCTTCCTGCGCTCCATCGGCCAGCTGTCGGTGAACCGTACGGCGGCCGACCGGGCGGCGGTCATCGGGGCGTTGGAGGTGCTGGAGCGCGGCGAGGTGCTGGGGATCTTCCCCGAGGGCACCCGTGGCGAGGGCGACTTCGCCTCGGTACGCGCCGGCCTCGCCTACTTCGCCCTCCGCTCGGGAGCACCGGTGATGCCGGTGGCCGTGCTGGGCACCTCCGGGCACGAGGCCCGGGGCCGGCTGATACCGGCGCTGCCACCCCTGAGGGGCCGGGTGGACGTGGTCTTCGGTGACCCCTTCCAGCTCGGTGACGGCAGTGGTCGGCGTACCCGCCGGATGCTGGACGAGGCCACCGACACCCTGCGGGACCGGCTGGCCTCCCACCTGAAGGAAGCTCGGCGGGAGACCGGGCGCTGAGCCAGGAACGGGTGGGGCCGCGCGAGGCCCCGACCGGTTCCCCACGGGCCCCGGGCGGGCCCTCATCGAGGATGACGAGGACGAGAGAACCATGAGCGAGCAGGACCAGACGGGTCAGGAGCACGGGCACGGCGCACTGGGCGACGCCGAGTACGCGGAGTTCATGCGGCTCGCCGAGGAGGAGGGCTTCGAGTCCGAGGAGGTCGAGGGCGCCCTCGACCAGGCCGGCGCGGGACCGCTGCCGGTGCTGGCCGTGGTCGGCCGGCCCAACGTCGGCAAGTCCACCCTGGTGAACCGGATCATCGGTCGCCGGGAGGCGGTCGTCGAGGACCGGCCGGGAGTCACCCGCGACCGGGTCACGTACCAGGCAGAGTGGGCCGGGCGCAGCTTCAAGGTGGTGGACACCGGAGGCTGGGAGCAGGACGTGCTGGGCATCGACGCCTCGGTGGCCGCCCAGGCCGAGTTCGCGGTGGAGGCCGCCGACGCGGTGGTGTTCGTGGTGGACGCCCAGGTCGGGCCCACCGACACCGACGAGGCCGTGGTGAAGCTGCTGCGGCGGGCGGGCAAGCCGGTGGTGCTGTGCGCCAACAAGGTGGACGGCCTCTCCGGCGAGGCCGACGCGGCGATGCTGTGGGCGTTGGGCCTGGGTGAGCCGCACCCGGTGTCGGCGCTCCACGGACGCGGCACCGGGGACATGCTGGACGAGGTGCTGCGGGTGCTTCCGCAGGCGCCCCCGGAGAGCTTCGGGGCGGCCGTGGGCGGCCCCCGCAGGGTGGCCCTGATCGGTCGGCCCAACGTCGGCAAGTCCTCGTTGCTGAACAAGGTCGCCGGCGAGGACCGGGTGGTGGTCAACGAGACGGCCGGCACCACCCGCGACCCGGTGGACGAGCTGGTCGAACTGGGCGGCGTGACCTGGAAGTTCGTGGACACCGCCGGCATCCGGCGCCGCGTCCACCTCCAGGCGGGCGCCGACTACTACGCCTCGCTGCGTACCGCCGCCGCCCTGGAGAAGGCCGAGGTCGCGGTGGTGCTGCTGGACGTCAGCGAACCCATCAGCGTCCAGGACCTGCGCATCATCACCATGGCGGTGGACGCCGGCCGGGCCCTGGTGCTGGCGTACAACAAGTGGGACACCCTGGACGAGGAGCGCCGCTTCTACCTGGAGCGGGAGATCGAACGGGACCTGGTGCAGGTGCGCTGGGCCCCCCGGGTCAACGTCTCCGCCCGTACCGGCCGGCACATGGAGAAGCTGGTGCCGGCGATCGAGACCGCGTTGGCGGGCTGGGAGACCCGGGTGCCGACCGGCCGGCTCAACTCGTTCCTGGGGGAGATCGTCGCCTCCCACCCGCACCCGGTCCGTGGGGGCAAGCAGCCGCGCATCCTGTTCGGTACCCAGGCCGGTACGCGTCCGCCGCGCTTCGTGCTGTTCGCCTCGGGCTTCCTGGAGGCGGGCTACCGCCGCTTCGTGGAGCGCAGGCTGCGCGAGGAGTTCGGTTTCGAGGGCACCCCGATCCACATGTCGGTACGGGTGCGGGAGAAGCGCTCCAAGCGGAAGTGACCGGCGGGACGCCGGGAACGAACGAAAGGGCGCGTTCGGATCGGGGGATCCGAACGCGCCCTGGCGCGTGGGTGGTTCACCGCTCGCGTGGCCGGCCCGGGGGCAGCGCCGGCGTCGAACCGTTCTCGTGTCGGCGGGGCGCGCGTGGGGTCACCGGACCCAGGCTGCCGGTGCCGTGCACGGTGCCGAACCCCTCGAAGCGCAGTGCCTCCTCGCCGCTTCTGTCGCCCGGCAGCGCGCGGAACATCCGCTGGTACTCCGCGTAGAGGGCGTCGAAGATCGGTGTCGCGGGAAACCCCCCGGACCGGCGTTCCCGGGTGTCCTGGGCGTGGCGCATACCCGGAATCCCCGGTCCGTTCCTGGCGGCCTGGCCGGACGGAAGGGCGTGGCGGGCTCGTCGTGGTTCGTATGGCTGCACGTGAGGGCCAACGATTCACCAGGCCAACGGATGCGGTCGCCCCACCTGGATGGCCGGAACGGAGGGGGTGCGGTCCGGTAGCGCACCCCCTCCGGGAAGCGGGTGGCTCAGGTACCCGCCAGCGGCATCGCGGCGGCCACCAACTGCCCCCGGGCGGCGCACTGTTCGAGCGCGCCGCGCAACAGGTCCTCCCTCGGCTGCTGGCCGATGGAACCGGCGGGAGCCGCGTACACCAGCACCGTGTTGCCGCGCTTGGCGGTCGCCCGCCAGTCGTCGGTCACGTCCAGCGCCTGGTGGGCCTGCCACCAGGCCACCGGCTGGCCGCCCCCGTGGGTGGGCGGCTGGAGGATGGCGTGCAGCTTGCCCATGGCCAGCAGCACCGACCAGCCGTGTACCGGGGCGGGAGTCCGGTTGAGGTCACCGAGCGGGGCGAACCCCTGCTCGACCAGGAGGGTCAGGAACTCGTCCTCGGTGCCCGCCGATCCGGGGCGGGAGATGCCGGTGGTGGGTTCGACCACCAGCGCCGGGTACAGGGTCTCGCCCACCAGCACCTGGCCGCAGGTGATGCCCAGCACCGCCTGCTGGGGTGCGGACTCCGGGTCGGGGTCGGACTGCTGGCCGCCGGGCTGGGGTCCGGTGATGGTGGCGACCGCGCCCTGGATCTGGTCCTCGGAGACGTTCACCACCTGGGAGGGGACGCAACTGGCGTGGGCGAACGCCAGCACGGCCGTCTCCTCGCCCACGAACAGCACGGTGCTGGTGGGCTGGCGCCCGCTGTCGCCGGGGCTGCGGCAGGAGGTGCAGTCGTAGTGGTCCGGGGCGTTCTGGCCGGTGAGGAGCCGTTCGGCCTCCTCGTCGCCGATCTCCGCGCGTACGGCGTCGCTCACGTCGAGCATGGGGGACAAGGTTTCTCCTGGCTGTGGGTCGGCCCCTGCCGCCCGGGCGGCCGTCTGGCCGCCTTCGACCGCGCGGGCGGTGGGGCCCGGCGGGCGGTGCGGGGACACGCTTGAGGGACAAGGTCCTATGCACAACGGGCGATACGGGTGCCGGTCACGCCCTGCGGCCGGACACGGGCCGACCGCCCGGTCACACCTCGGGTTCCGGGCAACGCCCCGTCGCCCTCCGCACACCTGTGGCATTTCGGGTCGGTACCGACCGGGTCGGTCGAGGACAGCCGCTGTCCTCGGAGGCTGGCAGACTCGCCCCATGCTGGAGACCTCGGCCCGACTGCTGCGGCTGCTCTCCCTGCTCCAGGCCCACCGCGAGTGGTCCGGCCCGGAGTTGGCGGAGCGGCTGGACGTCACCGCCCGCACCGTCCGTCGGGACGTGGACCGGCTGCGTCTGCTGGGGTACCCGGTGCACTCCACCAGTGGCACCACCGGCGGGTACCGCCTGGGCGCCGGGGCCCGGTTGCCGCCCCTGCTGCTGGACGACGAGGAGGCGGTGGCCGTGGCGGTGGGCCTCCAGAGCGCCGCGTTCCGGGGGGTGCGCGGCATCGAGGAGTCCTCCGCGCGGGCGCTGGCCAAGCTGGAGCAGGTGCTCCCGGACCGGTTGCGCCGACGGGTGGGCGCCCTGTCGGAGTTCACGGTGCCCATGGCCCGGCGGCGGGACGGCGGCATCGAGTCGGAGACCCTGTCGGAGTTGGCGTACGCCTGCCGCGACCACCGGGAGCTGCGGTTCGCCTACCGGGGGCACGACGGTGCCGAGAGCCGGCGCCGGGTGCAGCCGCACCGGCTGGTGAGCACCGCCTACCGCTGGTACCTGGTGGGCTGGGACACTGACCGGGCCGACTGGCGCACCTTCCGGGTCGACCGCGTCACCCTCACCCCTCCCCACGGCCCGACCTTCACCCCGCGCGAACCTCCGGCGGACAACCTCGCCGAGTACGTCGCCCACGGGGTGTCCGTGGCGGCCTACGACCGGTCGGCCACCGTACTGCTGCACACCTCCGTGGAGCGGGCCGCCGAGTGGATCTCCATGGCCGGCGGGGTGCTGGAACCGGTGGACGAACACCGCTGTCTGCTGCGGGCCGGCGCCCCCGACCTGAACTCACTCACCGTGTATCTGCTGATGCTGGGCGTCGACTTCGAGGTGCGGGAACCAGCCGAGTTGAGGGCGCACCTGAGCCAGGTACGAGAGCGGTTGAACCGCGCCCTGGACGCCCCGGAAGCCGGGAATGCCTAACCGTGGGGAGAGTGTGGACAACTGGTGAAGCCGCGCTGTCCCGACCCCTCCACTTGTCGCCCGCGAGGTATCGGGGAGTGGTTTTCCCGCGTTCTGGAGAGCGCCCGAAGACGGTTCTCCGAATTGTGGACGGACGGTTTCCCGTGCGGTATTCGAAGGCGAAAAGCAGGTGTCGGGACCGCGAAAAGAAGGATACGTTCGAAGGACCACCAAAGGGTGACCGCCCCGGCTGTACGGCGGTCCGCGAGCTTGTGACACAAGTGTGACGAGCCGTCCACGCGGACGGGACTTCCGGCCCCGCGGACCCAGGGCCTACGGTGGGCCCCATGGCATCGGAAACACCTGACACCCCGCCCGAACACGACGCCCAGGAGCCGGAGTCCTTCGTGGGCCTGGCCGCCGAGGAGGCCGAGCGGCGGGCCTACGACCACGGCTGGAGCACGGTCCGCACCGTCGCCCCCGGCGCCATCCTGACCATGGAGTACCTCACCGGCCGCCTCAACCTGGCCGTCGAGGACGGCACCGTGGTGCGCTGCTGGAAGGGCTGACCCGCCGAGGGAACCGCCACCACGGGCCCCCGAGGAAGCGGGCCCACCACGAACACCGGAACAACGGGCTGGGGCCCGGAACCGAGAAGGTTCCGGGCCCCAGCCCGTCGTCGTCACGCCGCCCGCCGAACCGGCGGGGCGCTCACTTGCCCCGGGGCCCCAGCGGAGCCGTACGGGGCAGTGCCCGCTCGGGGTGCGGGCGCCTGCTGCCGCCCGGCTGGGGGCTGTTGGGCGTCCGCTCCGAACGCAGCACGTGCGGGCGGTGGTGCTGCCGGGCCGGGGCGCCACCCCGGGCGCCGGACTCGCCGACCTCCTGCCGGCCGGGGCGCTGGCCGACCAGCGGGGCCCGGACGGTGACCGGCGACAGCGGCACCGGGGCCACCTGGCCCTCGTAACCCCGCACCCGCTGGCGGTAGGCCAGCACCCACGCCTCGGCGCGGGCGATGGCCGGCTCGCACCAGGGCAGGCCCAGCAGGATCAGCAGGCCGGCCGCCCAGCCCAGGAGCACGTCACTGAGCCAGTGGGTGCCCAGGTAGACGGTGGTGGCGCCGACGCCCAGGGCGAAGAAGGCGGCGACCACCGACAGCACGCGTCGGGCACCCGGTGTGGTGGCCAGGTAGGCCAGGATGCCCCAGGTCACGACCGCGTTCGCGGTGTGACCCGAGGGGAATATGTCTCCGCCGGCGAAGAGTTCGGCCGATCCGACCTCGGTGGCGTAGTGGGGGCCCAGGCGGCCCAGTCCGATCTTGACGGCCCCGACCGTGCAGTTGAGCAGCAGCAGCGCGGTGGCCAGCACCAGCAGGGGGCGCAGGGTGCGCTGCCTCCAGGAGCGCCAGCCCAGCCAGGCGGCGACCAGCACGGCGGTGGGCCCACGCTGACCGAGTACGACGAAGTAATCCAGGAAGGCGTGGAACTCGGGCCATTGCTTGTACGGCCGGACCAGCATCAACCGCCAGTCCCAGACCACGAGTTGGCTGGTGAGCAGAACGGCGGCGACAATCAGCGCGTACAGTCCCAAAGTGGTGCCGAACAGCGCCATGCGCATACGGCTCATCCGCGGGACCACGCGGTTGCTCGGCCGCTCAGGCTCCTGCTCAAGCCTGGCGAGGATACGGTCGGTACGCACCTAATCGACATTACAACGCGGCTGAGAGGCGAACCGACAGCTGGCCTGGTTTGTGATGACGATGTGATGTGGATCGGGTGTCCTCGCGCGTATTTCTCCGGCCATTTTCGCGGCCTTAACTCGCTATTACCCAACGGGCATACCGCCGCTGGGAGCGGGGTCGCCACTTCGGCGGAGAATTGCGTTCACCCGCGATTAATCGTGAATTCCCCTCTCCCTTTACGGGGAACCACCGCACAGGGGTCCGGTTGTCGCCACGGTGACCTCGATCTCCGTACCGCCTCCACGGCCCGGCTGTTGACCGAGCGTGAGCCTCGCCACCCACGCTCGTCGGGGCCTCACGTACCCTGACGGCTTACCGCGCCCGGCCGGCCCCCCGCCGGTTGTCCCCACGGTCGGCGCGGTGGCACGACTCAGGGAGGTACGTCGATGCCCGGGACGGGAGTCTCCGGAGCCACCCCAGAAGGCGAGGTCCCCGCTCGGACCCGCCACTCCGCCTCACCCGGCGGGAGCCCCCGCACCGACCCCACGGGCCACCCCAACCGTTGGGGCGTGCTCGTCGTCCTCTGCGTGAGCCTGTTCCTGGTCGCCCTGGACGCCACCGTGCTGCACCTGGCCGTACCGGAGGTCAGCGAGGACCTGCGCCCCAGCGGGGTCCAACTGCTGTGGATGGTCGACGTCTACCCGCTGGTCTGCGCTTCCCTGCTGATCCTCTTCGGGGTGCTGGGGGACCGCGTCGGCAGACGCCGGGTCCTGCTGCTGGGCTACGTGATCTTCGGCTGCGCCTCCGCGCTGGCCGCCTTCGCCCGCACCCCCGAAGCCCTGATCGGGGCCCGGGCGCTGCTCGGCGTCGGCGGATCCATGATCATGCCGGCCACCCTGTCCATCCTGCGACAGGTCTTCCCCGACCGTCGGGAGAGGGCGCTGGCCGTGGGGGTGTGGAGCGCGGTGGCCGCCGTCGGGGCGGCGGCCGGCCCCCTGATGTGCGGGCTGCTGCTCCAGCACTTCTGGTGGGGGTCGGTGTTCCTGGTCAACGTCCCCCTGATGGTGCTCAGTATCCCGGTGGGCCGGGCCGTACTGCCCGAGTCCCGGGGCGGGTGCCGGGGCCCCTGGGACTGGCCGGGCGCGGTACTGGCCGCTGCCGGGCTGTTCGCGCTCACCTTCGCGCTCAAGCGGTTCGGCGCCGAGACCACCGCCCTGGACCCGCTGGCCCTGGCCACGCTGGTCACCGGGGCGGTGCTGCTGACGCTGTTCGTGCTGCGGCAGCGGCGGGCCCCCAGCCCGCTGGTCGACCTCGGTGTCCTGGCCCGACCCGGCTTCGGGCTGGCCCTCGGCTGCATCACGCTGGCCATGCTGGCCCTGGTCGGGCTGATGCTGATCGCCGCCCAGTACCTCCAGCTGATCCTGGACCTGACCCCGTTGCAGACCGGGCTGCGGCTGCTCCCGCTGGCCTTCGCCGCCGTGAGCGCCGGGTTGTTGGGCCCCCGGATGCTGGCCGCCTGGGGGCCGCGACGGATGGTGGCGGTCGGTTTCGTGCTGACCGCGACCGGGGTCCTGTCGCTGTCCGCCCTCGGGCAGCAGGACGACCCCCGGCTGATGATCGCCGGCTTCGTACTGCTGGGGTACGGCCTGGAGACCACCCTGTTCGGCTCCTACGAGTCGATGCTCAGCGAGGCGCCGGTACGCCAGGCCGGTGCCGCCGCCGCGATGGGGGAGACCTCGTACCAGCTGGGCGCCGGGATGGGCATCGCCCTGCTCGGCACCGTGATGAACGCCCAGTACGCGGCCGGGGTCGCCCACGCCGACGGGGTCTCGGACGCCACCCGGTCCAGCGCCACCCACTCCCTGGGCGAGGCCCTCCAGCGCGCCGACCAACTGGGCGGGACCAGCGGGGAGTTGCTGCGCTCGGCGGCCCGGGGGGCCTTCGTCGACGGGATGCACACCACCCTGCTGGTGAGCGCCGCCCTGCTGGTGCTCGGCGCGCTGGCCGCGCTGCGACTGCCGCGTACCGTGGAGCGCCCCGGCACCCCGGTGGTCCTGCCCGGGCAGGAACGGCGCGCCCCGGCTGCCGTCACCGCCGGCGCCCGTTCCGGGGAGGGCGCCGAATCCCCAGGTGACAGGGTGCGCTTGTCCCGAACGGTCGGTCGACCGTAGCGTCAGCCCAGGCCGCGACATCCCTCATGCCGGAGGACCCCATGCCCCTGCCCGCCTTTGACCCCGCCGACCCGATCGGTCTGGACGACCTGCTGGACGAGGAGGAGCTGGCCGTACGGCGGACCGTGCGGGACTGGGCCCGGGACCGGGTGCTGCCCCACGTCGCCGACTGGTACGAGCGCGGGGAACTGCCCACCGTGCGGGAACTCGCCCGGGAACTGGGCGAGATCGGCGCCCTGGGGATGTCCCTGACCGGCTACGGCTGCGCCGGGGCCAGCGCGGTGCAGTACGGGCTGGCCTGCCTGGAACTGGAGGCGGCCGACTCCGGCATCCGTTCCCTGGTGTCGGTGCAGGGCTCCCTGGCGATGTACGCGATCCACCGGTACGGCTCCGAGGAGCAGAAGCAGCGGTGGCTGCCGAGCATGGCCTCCGGCGAGGTGATCGGCTGCTTCGGGCTGACCGAGCCGGACCACGGCTCGGACCCGGCCGGTATGCGCACCCACGCCAAGCGGGACGGCTCGGACTGGGTGCTCACCGGGCGCAAGATGTGGATCACCAACGGTTCGGTGTCCGGGGTCGCCGTGGTCTGGGCGCGGACCGACGAGGGCGTACGGGGCTTCGTGGTGCCCACCGACAGTCCCGGGTTCAGCGCCCCGGAGATCCGGCACAAGTGGTCGCTCAGGGCCTCGGTCACCAGTGAACTGGTGCTGGACCAGGTACGCCTTCCCCAGGACGCGGTGCTTCCCGAAGTCACCGGTCTCAAGGGGCCGTTGAGCTGTCTGAGCCACGCCCGGTACGGCATCGTCTGGGGCTCGATGGGTGCCGCCCGCGCCAGCTTCGAGTCGGCGTTGGACTACTCCCGTACCCGTGAGCAGTTCGGCCGCCCCATCGGGGGCTTCCAGCTCACCCAGGGCAAGCTCGCCGACATGGCGGTGGAACTCCACAAGGGGCTGCTGCTCGCCCACCACCTGGGGCGGCGCATGGACGCCGGTCGGCTCCGGCCGGAACAGGTGAGTTTCGGCAAGCTCAACAACGTGCGGGAGGCGATCGAGATCTGCCGTACCGCGCGCACCATCCTGGGCGCCAACGGCATCTCGCTGGAGTACCCGGTGATGCGGCACGCGACCAACCTGGAGTCCGTGCTGACCTACGAGGGAACCGTGGAGATGCACCAACTGGTGCTGGGCAAGGCGCTCACCGGGCTGGACGCCTTCCGGGGATAGACCCCGCGCGGGGAGGGCTCCTCCCCGCCACCGTGGATCGCCACCGAGCGGTCGCCCAGCGGCGATCCACGGATCAGCTCTGGTTGAAGAACCCGTTGTCGGTGGTACGCCGGTCCTGGCCGTTGACCACCGTGTAGTCGGCGGGCGTGAGCAGGAAGACCCGGGTGGCGACCCGTTCGATCGATCCGCGCAGCCCGAAGATGAGCCCGGCCGCGAAGTCCACCACCCGCTTGGCGTCGGCCGGTTCCATGGCGGTGAGGTTCACGATGACCGGAACCCCCTCGCGGAACAGCTCGCCCACCGACCGGGCGTCACGGAACCCCTCGGGGGAGATCATGGCGATCCGGGTGCCCTGGTCCTGCGCCGCCTCGGCCGCCACCCGCACCCGGGGGTCGGTCGCCCAGGACTCGTGCGCGGCGTCTCCCGAGTCCGGCCCCTCGGCGTAGTCGTCGTCGTAGTAACGCATCTCGCTGTCGTCGACGAGGCCCAGCCAGGCACTCGCCTTGCGCACCGATCCCATGGACGCCTCCTCTCCTCGTGCGGTCCACTGCGCCCCGTCGCCGGTTCGGCCAGGGGCTTTCCACATCCCCATGGTCGCCCATGATGCGGAGGATGCGCCAAGCGGATAGTCACCGTGGACGTAATTGCTGATAGTACCGGTGTAGAGATTATGGCTTCCTATCAGGGATGCGGCGGTAAAGGTGTGGTGACGGTATGAAAGTTTCGCCGTTCCCGCCGTACGGGTTGCCACCGGGTACATACGAGTGACCGGACGGCGGGCTGAGACACCGTCAAAAACGATGTTCACGGCGGCGGATCACCCACGACCCGGTCCAGCAGGAGAGGGCGTCCACGACCACCCGCCCCTGGTCAGAACGCGAATAGGGGCCGTTGAACCTTCTCCCGTGCGAGCCGGGCGACCGAATTCCGACCGTGGCCTAGGATCTTTCTCGCCTTGTGGATATGGGATCCGGGCGACCGCCGCGGAGCCACGGCGACTGGGGGGAATCAGTGTTCGGAATCATCAGGCCGTGTCGGCACCGGCTGAGCGAGACCCTGCGTACCTCGTGGATGGCGCACCTGTGTGGACTGTGTCTGGCGCTGCGAGGAGACCACGGCCAATTCGCCAGGGTGGCCACCAACTACGACGGCCTGCTGATCTCCGTACTCACCGAGGCCCAGGCCGAACGGGGCGGCCAGTGGCGGCGGAAGGCCGGCCCCTGCCCGCTGCGGGCCATGAAGGGAGCCAGTGTCGCCCAGGGCGAGGGCGCCCGGCTGGCCGCGACCGTCTCCCTGGTGCTGGCCTCGGCGAAGGTACGGGACCACGTCGCCGACGGGGACGGGCTGTTGGGGCGCCGCCCCTTCGCCCTCGCCGCCCGCCGGGTCGCCGGCAACTGGAGCCGGGCCGGGACCGCCACCGGCGCCGACCTGGGCTTCGACACCGCGGTGCTGCTGGACGCGGTGGAACGCCAGCCGCTGGTGGAGTCCCGTACCGGACGGGGCGGTTCGGTGCTGGCGGTCACCGAACCCACCGAGACCGCGACCTCGGCTGCCTTCGCCCACACCGCGCTGCTGGCCGGCCGACCCGGGAACGTGGAGCCGCTGGCCGAGGTGGGGCGACTGTTCGGACGGCTGGCCCACCTGCTGGACGCGGTCGAGGACCTGGATGCTGACGTGGCGTCAGGAGCCTGGAATCCGATCGCCGCCACGGGCGTGGAGCTGACCGAGGTGCGCCGGCTGTGTGAGGACGCGGTGCACGGGGTGCGGTTGGCGCTGGCGGACGTGGAGTTCGTCGAGAGCTGCCTCGCCCACCGGCTGCTGGTCCACGAACTGCCCCGCTCGGTGGACCGGGCCTTCGGTCTCGGCCACGCCTGCGAGAGCGGCGGCCACTCCGCCGAGGCCCGGTCCCATCCGTACGGCGGGCCGCCGCAGGGGCCCCCGCCCGGGCAGGGCGGTTACGGCCCGTACGGGAACACCGGCGGTGGCGTGGGTCCCGGGGGCCACTTCGGCGGTGGGGGCGCGGGGGGTGGCGGCCCCTTCCCTCCTCCTCCGGGCGGTGGCCACGGTCGGCGGCGGAGGCGGGGCACCCTGGCCGGCTGCACGGTGTGGCTGGGGCTGTGCTGCACCTGTCAGACCTGCTGCCGCGACACCTACCCGGACCCCTGGTGGGAGGGCAAGCAGCGGGAGGGCTGGTGCCGGCACTCGGACTGCTGTGACTGTTGCGACTGCTGTGACTGTTGCAGCTGCTGCGACTGAGGAGCCGGAGGGCTGCTTCGAGGGGAAGTGACGGGGGCGCCCCTCCTCGCGGGGAGTGACCGGAAATGGCCGGAGTGTGACCGGAAACCTTTCTTGCCATTTCGGGAGCCGCTGCAAATATCCGTAGCAGCGCTGACCAGGGTCGCTCACAACTGTGAACGAGTGGGCCCCGGGCTCCGCGTCTCACCGGCCCGCTCGTGTGGAGCGGGCCCCGACTCCCCACGGAGGACGATGTGAGGTTCAAGCGCACTACCCCCAGCGGCGTCACCCGACACAGACGTGCCGGACTGATCGCCGCCGCGTCCGGCCTGGCTCTCGGGGTGGCTCTGCTCGCCCCCTCCGGCGCCAGCGCGCAGAGCGACGGCGCGTTCAGCACCACCCAGCTGAAGGCCGCCAGCCAGGGTGTGCTCGACGCCGACGTCGCCGGCACCGCCTGGTACGTCGACTCCAGCGACCACCGGGTCGTGGTGACCGCCGACAGCACGGTCAGCGCCGGTGAGCTGGCCAAGATCAGGAAGGCCGCCGGCGCCCAGGCCGGCGCCCTGAAGATCGAGCGCACGGCCGGCCAGTTCACCCGGCTGATCTCCGGCGGAGACGCCATCTACACCGGCGGCTCCCGCTGCTCGCTGGGCTTCAACGTCGAGGACAGCGGCGGCGCCGCCTTCTTCCTCACCGCCGGCCACTGCACCGAGGCCGGAAGCACCTGGTACGCCGACGCGAACAACTCGACCGTACTGGGCAACACCGCCGGCTCCAGCTTCCCCGGCAACGACTACGGCATCGTCAGGTACACCAACTCCTCCATCAGCAAGCCGGGCACCGTCGGCAGCGTGGACATCACCAGGGCCGCCGACCCCACCGTGGGGCAGTCCGTCACCCGACGCGGCAGCACCACCGGTATCCACAGCGGGCAGGTGACCGCCCTCAACGCCACGGTCAACTACGGCGGGGGTGACATCGTCTACGGGCTGATCCAGACCACGGTCTGCGCCGAGCCAGGTGACAGCGGCGGGCCGCTCTACTCCGGTTCCACCGCCCACGGGCTGACCTCCGGCGGCAGCGGCAACTGCAGCTCCGGTGGCACCACCTTCTTCCAGCCGGTGGTGGAGGCCCTCAACGCCTACCAGGTGCACGTCTACTGAGACGCGCGCCGATCCGTGCCGAACCCGGCGTGAACGCGCGTCGGAACAGCGCACGGCCGGTCACCGCCACCGAGCGGTGACCGGCACCCACCGCTCCACCGCTCGACGGGTCCCCGGTCTCGCCCCGAGACCGGGGACCCTCGACGTACGGGTCCGGTCGAAGCCCGTGAATTCGGGCCCGAGAGCACTCGACCCCCCGAAGTGCCGGCATTACCGTGGAGAGAACATCCCGGAAGATCGCACTTCTTCTGGTTCCTGGCGTAAGGCCGGGATTCCCGGCCTTACCGAATTCTGGGTCTGGGGGCCGTCATGGTCATCGAACTGGCAGCAGCGGCACTATCCGGCGGCGTCCTGTATTGCCTCGCCGCCGCCCGAGTGGTCAAGCAGTACGAACGCGGGGTCGTCTTTCGTCTGGGGCGATTGCGCTCCGACGTGCGCCGCCCCGGTTTCACCATGATCATCCCGATGGCGGAACGACTCCACAAAGTCAACATGCAGATCGTGACGCTTCCCGTTCCGGCCCAGGAGGGAATCACCCGGGACAACGTCACCGTACGAGTGGACGCGGTCGTCTACTTCAAGGTGGTCAACGCCTCCGAGGCGCTGGTGCGCGTGGAGGACTACCGGTTCGCGGTGGCCCAGATGGCCCAGACCTCGTTGCGCTCCATTATCGGCAAGAGCGAGCTGGACGACCTGCTGTCCAACCGGGAGAAGCTCAACCAGGGCCTGGAGGTCATGATCGACAGCCCCGCCGTGGAATGGGGGGTGACCGTGGACCGGGTGGAGATCAAGGACGTGTCCCTGCCCGAGACCATGAAGCGCTCCATGGCCCGGCAGGCCGAGGCCACCCGGGACCGGCGTGCCCGGGTCATCAACGCCGACGCGGAGCTGGAGGCCTCCAAGAAGCTGGCCGAGGCCGCCCAGCAGATGGCCGACACCCCGGCCGCGTTGCAGCTCCGCCTGTTGCAGACCGTCGCCTCGGTGGCCACCGAGAAGAACTCCACCCTGGTGCTGCCCTTCCCGGTGGAGCTTCTCCGTTTCCTGGAGGGCCACCAGGCGCCGGCGGCGGCGCCTCCCGGGACCGCGCACGGCGGCCGTACCGAGGACGGCGAGGCGGAGGCCCAACCGGGCGCCCTCGACCCGAAGTTGGGCAAGTCCAGCGCGCGCCTGGAGGCGTCCGCGAAGGACCGGGGTGAGGTCAACGGACGGGATCTGGTGTCCTCGCCTCCGGCGTCAGGTGAAGAGGAAGTGGAGTTGTAGCACCGCAGATGTGACGCCTTATCGGGCGTGATAGAGGGCCATTATGGCCAGGTGCTATGGAATAGTCGCCCGGTGTCCGTTCGGGGTGGCTCTGAGTGCCAAAGCTGCGCACTTCTGTGTTGTCGTTGAGACTTTTGTGTGTGCGAGTCACAAGGGGCCCTTGCCCCCGCCGTAATGCTGTCGCAATACTCTGCGGCACGAGTTGGCATGGACGCGACTTCCTGTTGGTAGGGATTCCTGTGTCCGTACTTCCTCCGGAGCCATCCATTACACCGGTGGCTCCAACCCCCCACTGGAGGTTCCGAAGTTGAGAAACCGACGGATATCCAAGCGCAACCTGGCCATCGCCAGCACTGGCGTCGCCGCTCTGGTCGCGGGCACCCTTTCCCTGGGCACCGCCAACGCGAGCACGACCCAGAGCGCTGACACCCTCTCCGCGAAGTCGGCCAGCAAGCTGGCGGACAAGATCACCTCGGACGTCAAGGGTGACGCGGGCGCCTACTACGACGCGAAGACCAAGAAGCTGGTCGTGAACGTCGTGGACAAGGACGCGGCCGACAAGGTCACGTCCATGGGTGCCGAGGCCAAGATGGTCAAGCACACCCTGGCCCAGCTCAACACGGTCAAGGACTCCCTCACCAAGAACGACGTGGTGGGCACCGCCCGTGCGGTGGACGTCAAGACCAACAAGGTCGTCGTGACGGCGGACAGCACCGTCAAGGGCAAGAAGCTGGCCAACCTGAAGAAGCAGGTCAAGGCTCAGGACGGCAAGGTCGTGCTGAAGCAGACCGAGGGCAAGTTCACCACCAAGATCGCCGGTGGGGACGCCATCTGGGGCGACGGCGGACGGTGTTCGCTGGGCTTCAACGTCACCCTGGACGGCAAGCCCGCGTTCCTGACCGCGGGACACTGCACCACCGCCATCTCCAGCTGGTCTGACAGCGACGGCGGCGAGCCGATCGCGGAGAGCGGCGACGGGGAGTTCCCGGGCTCGGACTGGGGCATCGCCACGTACACGGGTGACACCGACCACCCGAGCGAGGTCAACCTGTACGACGGCGGCACCCAGGAGATCTCCGGTGCCGGAGAGGCCACGGTCGGCCAGACCGTGACCCGCAGCGGCAGCACCACCCAGGTGCACGACGGTGAGGTCCTCGCGCTGGACGCCTCCGTCTCGTACCCGGAGGGCACCGTTGACGGCCTGATCCACACCGACGTCTGCGCCGAGCCGGGTGACTCCGGTGGCTCGCTCTTCGCCGACGACCAGGCCCTGGGCATGACCTCCGGTGGTAGCGGCGACTGCTCCGGCGGTGGCGAGACCTACTTCATGCCGGTGGGCCCCGCGCTGGACGCCTCTGGTGCGACCCTGCCCTGACCTGGTGAACAGGTGAGGGAGCGCACAGCGCTGTAGGAAGGCCCCCGGACTCGTTCCGAGTCCGGGGGCCTTCTCCTGTGCGCGCCGTAGTCCGCGTGCTCCGGCGTGCTGGTCGCCGGCCGCGTGGAGTCCGGGTCAGCGGGACTCGGCGGCCACCAGCTCGGCGATCTGCACCGCGTTCAGCGCGGCGCCCTTGCGGAGGTTGTCGTTGGCGGCGAACAGCGCCAGACCGTTGTCCACCGTCTCGTCCCGACGGATACGGCCGACGTAGCTGGCGTCCCGACCGGCCGCCTGGAGCGGGGTGGGGATGTCCGACAGCTCCACACCCGGCGCCCGGGCCAACAGCTCGCGGGCCCGCTCGGGGCTCAGCGGACGTTCGAAGCGGGCGTTGATCTGGAGCGAGTGGCCGCTGTAGACCGGCACCCGGACACAGGTGCCGGAGACCTTCAGCGCCGGGATGTCCAGGATCTTGCGGCTCTCGTTGCGGAGCTTCTGCTCCTCGTCGGTCTCCTCCAGACCGTCGTCCACGATCGAACCGGCCAGGGGCAGCACGTTGAAGGCGATGGGCCGCTTGAACTTGTTGGGCTCCGGGAAGTCGACCGCCTCACCGTCGAAGGTCAGCCGGGTCGCGTCCTGCTCGATCGCCTTGCGGGCCTGCTCGTCGAGTTCGGCGACACCGGCCAGTCCGCTGCCGGACACCGCCTGGTAGGTGGCCACGACCAGGCTGGTCAGACCCGCCTCCTCGTGGAGCGGGCGCAGCACCGGCATGGCCGCCATGGTGGTGCAGTTGGGGTTGGCGATGATGCCCTTGGGGCGCTGGGTCGCGGCCGAGGGGTTCACCTCGGAGACCACCAGCGGTACCTCGGGGTCCAGCCGCCAGGCGGAGGAGTTGTCGATGACCACGGCTCCGGCCGCGGCCACCCGGGGGGCCAGCTCCCGGGAGGAGGCGCCGCCGGCGGAGAACAGCACCACGTCCAGGCCGGAGTAGTCGGCGGTGGAGGCGTCCTCGACGGTGATCTCCTGGGCGATCTCCCCGGCGCCCCGACCCTTCCACTCCAGGGTGCGGCCGGCAGAACGAGCCGAGGCGAACAAGCGCAGCTGCTCGACCGGGAAGTCCCGCTCGGCCAGAATCTCGCGCATCACGCCGCCGACCTGACCAGTGGCTCCAACGATCCCGATCCTCATGGGGCTCCTTCTGTCTGTTTCCGTCTGCGGTGAGTTACCTGGGTGCGCACGCGTGGGGCGGCTCGGCGCCGGCCCGGTACACGTCAGGCGGTGCCACGGGAACCGTCCGCCGGGGCTCCCGGCCCCGGTCGGTGTCCGACCACGGACGGCCACCCGCCGGGTCGTCCCGTGACACGCCCCTGGCCTTCTACCCTGCCTCGTACCGGCCACGGGCACCGAATCCTTTGAGCTTGGTCACACTACGGAGCGAGCTTCCGCACCTCCCCGGACGCCGCCTCCGGCACGTTCACCACCTGGATGACGTTGCGAAGGTGAACGTAATCGCCGTGGCCCCGGGAGGGCTTCGCGGATCGCCGTCACCAGTCGGTCGACCTTCGGGGTGCCCCGGCCTTCCGGCGTCCCCGGGGCGCGCCCTCGCCCCGGGGGTATCCGCTTCGCCGGGGGCCTTCCGGGGGGTGCCCCTCCGGGTGATCCGTCAACTCGCCGACATACCCGGCGAGTTGGGTCCCGGGGCGGGCCGGCGGATCGGGTGGGGGAAACCTCCCTGATCAGAGGCACCCCCCGTTCGAACGTATATTCGAGAACTGGTCTATGGTGGTACCCGCCGACGGGACCGTAGGGGCGTGTGCGACAGGAGGTGGAAGCCATGGGCTTCACCCACCTCCATGTCGCCTCCGGCTTCTCGGCCCGCTACGGGGCCTCGCACCCCGGCGCCCTCGCCGAGCGCGCCGCCGAGCGGGGCATGGAGGCGCTCGCCCTGACCGACCGCGACAGCCTCGCCGGGGCACTGCGGTTCGCCAAAGCGACGGCGAAGGTGGACGTACGTCCGCTGTACGGCGTGGAGTTGGCCATCGGCCCCCACCCCGCACCGTCCTCGGACACCCACACCCGCAGACGTACCCCCGCCCGGGGCGGGGCCTTCCTGGACGAGACGGCGCCCCGCGCGGTCTTCCTGGCCCGGGACGGCGAAGGGTGGTCGGAGCTGTGCCGACTGGTGACCGCCGCCCATCGGACGGTCACCCCGCAGCCCGGCCGGGGCGGTGACCGCCCCGTACTGCGCTGGCCGGACCTGTACGGCGAACGGCTGCTCGTCCTGCTGGGCCCCGACTCGGAGGTGGGCAGGGCCCTCGCCACCGGGCGCCCCGACCGGGCGGTCCGGCTGCTGGAGGGCTGGCGTGAACGGTTCGGCCCCGCGCTGCGACTGGAGGTCAGCGCCTCCGCGCCGCCCCGGGAGGCGGCCCGGATGCTGGGCCTCGCCGTACAGCAGGGAATCCACCCGGTGTTGACCAACGCCGTCCGCTACGCCGACCCCACACAGCACCCGGTGGCCGACGTACTCGACTCCGCCCGCCGACTGGTGCCCATCGACCCACGCCAGGGGCTCGACCCGGGGGAGCGCTGGCTCAAGGGACCCGCGGAGATGGCCCGCCTCGCCGAACGGATCGCGGAAAGCGCCGGCTACCGCCGTGCCGCCGCCCACCGGCTGCTCACCCTGACCGAGGAGGCCGCCGAACAGTGCCGGGTGGACGCGGTGGACGACCTGGGCATGGGCAGCGCGCACTTCCCCGAACCCCACCTGGTGGGAGCCGGAAGCAGGGGAGCGGCGCGGGTGCTGCGGTCCCGCTGCGTGGCCGGGATGGTCGCCCGGGGGTACGAGGGACAGCCCGAACGCTGGCGGCGACTGGAGTGGGAACTCGCCGTGATCGAGGGGCACCACTTCTCCTCGTACTTCCTGACCGTGGCCCAAGTGGTCCGGGACGTCAGGCGGTTGGGGATCCGGGTGGCCGCGCGGGGTTCGGGCGCCGGCAGTCTGGTCAACCACCTGCTGGGCGTCGCCCAGGCCGACCCGATGGCCCACGGCCTGCTGATGGAGCGCTTCCTGTCCCCTCGCAGGAGGGCGCTGCCGGACGTCGACATCGACGTGGAGTCGGCGCGGCGACTGGAGGTCTACCGGGCGATCTTCCAACGGTTCGGCCCCGAGCGGGTGGCCACCGTCGCCATGCCGGAGACCTACCGGGTACGCCACGCGATACGGGACGTGGGCGCCGCCCTGAGCCTGGACCCGGCCGAGGTGGACCGGCTCGCCAAGGCGTTCCCCCACATCAGGGCCCAGGACGCCCGGTCCGCCCTGGCGGAGCTGCCCGAACTGCGTGAGGTCGACCAGGGGCGGTACGGGTCCCGGTTCTGGGACCTGGTGGAGGCGCTGGACGGCCTGCCCCGGGGGATGGCCATGCACCCGTGCGGGGTGCTGCTGTCCCACTCCGGGCTGCTGGACCGTACCCCGGTGGTGCCCACCAGCGGGGAGGGGTTCGCGATGAGCCAGTTCGACAAGGACGACGTGGAGGACCTGGGGCTGCTGAAACTGGACGTCCTGGGAGTGCGGATGCAGTCGGCGATGGCCCACGCGGTGCACGAGGTGGAACGGGTCGCCGGGGAACGGATCGACCTGGAGCGGCTGCCCGCCGACGACCCCGCCACCTTCGCGTTGATCCGCTCCACCAGAACCCTGGGCTGCTTCCAGATCGAGTCACCGGGACAACGGGACCTGCTGGGACGCCTCCAACCCACCCACCTGCACGACCTGGTGGTGGACATCTCGCTGTTCCGACCGGGACCGGTGGCCGCCGACATGGTGCGCCCCTTCGTCGAGACCCGGCACGGCGACCGAGCGCCCCGCTACCCGCACCCGGACCTGGAACCGGTGCTCCGGGAGACCCACGGGGTGGTCGTCTTCCACGAGCAGATCATCGAGATCCTGCGGGTGATGACCGGGTGCGACCGTGCCTCGGCCGACGGGATCCGACGAAGGCTGGCACAGCCCGACCAACGGGAGCGGGTGCGCGTCTCGTTCGACCAGCGGGCCCGGGCGCGCGGCTACTCGCCGGAGGTGGTCACGCGTACCTGGAAGATCGTGGAGGCGTTCGGCGCGTACGGCTTCTGCAAGGCGCACGCGGTGGCCTTCGCGGTGCCCACCTACCAGTCGGCCTGGCTCAAGGCCCACCACCCCGCCGCCTTCTACACCGGGCTGCTCACCCACGACCCGGGGATGTACCCCAAGCGGCTGCTGCTCGCCGACGCCCGCCGGCAGGGCGTACCCATCCTGCCCCTGGAGGTGAACCGCTCCGGCGCCGGATACCAGGTCGAGTGGGAACCGGACTCCCGACGGTGGGGCATCCGGCTGGCCCTCAGCGAGGTACGGGGCATCAGCGAGGCGGAGGCGGAACGTGTGGCCGCCGGCCGCCCCTACGGCTCCCTCGGCGAACTGTGGCTGCGCGGCCGTCCCTCCCGACCGGTCGCCGAACACCTGGCCCGGGTCGGAGCCCTGGACACCTTCGGGGACAACCGCCGTGACCTGCTGCTGCACGTCGCCGAGGCGTACCGGGTCCGCCAGGCCGCGCCCCGGGGCCAACTGGTCCTGGAGGCCGGCACCCCGGAGGGCCCGGCCGACTCGCCCCGGCCGGCCGGGTTGCCGGACCTGGACCGGCGCGAGCGGCTGAACGCCGAGTTGGGGGTCCTGGGCATGGACGTCTCCCGCCATCTGATGGACGACCACGGGGAGTTCCTCGCCGAACTGGGCGTGTGCCGGGCCGACCGGCTCCCCGGGGTGGCCCACGGCGACACGGTGCTGGTCGCGGGGGCGAAGGCCTCCCTCCAGACCCCGCCCATCCGTTCCGGCCGCCGGGTCATCTTCGCCACCCTGGACGACGGCACCGGACTGGTGGACTGCGCCTTCTTCGACGACCCACCCGGGGCCGAGCCCTCCGAGGGGCCGCCCTCCGGTCGCGCGGCCTGCGCCCACACCCTCTTCCACCGCTGGCTGCTGCTGGTACGGGGAGTGGTGCAACGACGCGGGCCGCGCAGCCTCAGCGTGGTGGGGGCGATGGCCTGGGACCTGGGGGAACTGATCGAACTGCGGGCCAGCGGGGGACTGGAGGCGGTCACCGTACGGCTGCGGGAGGCGCTGGAGGAGCGGTCCGGCCCCCTGCCCACCGGTGGGCGGACCGTCCAGGTGGCCGAGGGGTACGCCATGCACCCCTGGGCCGACCTCCGCCCGGCGGGCGAGGGCACCCCGACCGGGCGCAAACTGTGGCACTCCAGCCCGGGGAGCGCCGGATGACGGCGGGGGCGACGACGGCGACAGCGATGACGACGGCGACAGCGACGACGACCGTTCTCCACGTCCAGGCGGCCGGGCCACCGGGGGAGACCGGGGAGGCGTTCCTCCGGGTGCTGGAGGACATCACCCCCGTCGTCGAAGTGCTGTCCTTCGACGCCGCGTTGGCGGACGTGGGCGGGAGCGTCCGCTACTTCGGGTGCGACGCCGTCGAGCTGGCGAGGATGCTGCGTGTGCGCGCGTTGGCGCTGTACGACCTCGACTGCACCGTCGGGGTCGCCTCCAACCCCCTGCTCGCCAGGATGGCCGGGCGCCACGGTCCACCGGGCGGCGTCCGCCACGTACCGGACACCCCGGGGGCCGTCACCGGGTTCCTGAACCCCAAGCCCGTGGCGGACCTCCACGGAGTGGGGCCGAGGACCGCCCACACCCTGTGCGAGTACGGCCTGGACCGTATCGGGAAGGTGGCCGAAACCTCCGAGGCCACCCTGCGCAGGATCCTGGGCGCGAGGACGGGACGCCTCGTCCACGAACGGGCCCGTGGCATCGACCCCACACGCGTCGCGCCCCACACTCCGCCCAGGGCGGCCAGCGCTGAACGGCGGTTCGACCGGCACGAGTTGGACGGGTCGGCACGCCGACGCGCGCTGCTGGAACTCGCCGTCGACATCGGACGGCGCCTGAGGACGGAAGCCCAGGTGGCCCGCGCACTGACGCTCACCGTCCGTTACGCGGACCGGTCCACCACCACCCGTACGCGGACGCTGCCGGAACCCACGGCCCACACCCCGGTCCTGGCGGGTACGGCACACGCGCTCCACGACGCCCTGGGACTGCAACGGGCCCGGGTGACGGCCCTCTCCCTGAGGGCCGAGGACCTGAGGACCGCCCGGCTCTCCAGCCAGCAACTCACCTTCGACCGCCGGACCGAGAGCGCCCGCCGTCTTGAGCCGGTCCTCGACCGGATCGCCGCGAGATGGCCGGGAACGGTGGGACCGGCGACCCTCGCCCGATCGTGACGGCCGGGCGTCGCTCGCTCGTGTCCGGTCACCGTCCTTCTCCGGTGAACGGAGCGACCAGCCCGGGGCCGCGCCCCTCGCGTGCACCCCCCGGGTGGGCTCCCGTTCCTCCAGGGGAACCGGTGCCGTGTCACGTCAACTCGTCCCGGGGAGGCCGGGCGAGGGGCTCGGCCCCCGCAAGTGGCGCCCCTCGGGGCCGGTCGGGGTGGGTCCGGTGACCCGGGGCCGGGGTCCGCGTCAAGGGGGCCGCGCCAACTGCCGGGCCGGTTGTGGGGGTTGGCCCCCGTGGTGCGGTCGTCGTCGCGGTGACCGCCCAGGGGGTCGTCCACCCACGCGGGTGCGGGTCGTTCCCCAGCCCGGCTACGGGGGCGCCCTCCCCGTACTCGCGGGGGTGCCCCGCCTAGGACGGCCAACGGGGAGGGGCCGGCCGACGGGGCGGGGGGCGTCGTCCGACCTCCGCGCCGTCTGCCCCGTACCGGACAGGTGCGGTGGCACAGGCGGCCACCCCGGTCGGGCGGTGACAAGCTGGTGCCAGGGGCGCACAACGCACTGGTGCCGCGCCCTCAGAGGGCGCGGCACCAGTGGTTCAGCGGGTGGGTGGCCTCAACTGTCGGTCTTGGCCGAGGGGTTGGCCACTTCGGCCGGTTCGCTGACGACCGTCTCGGAGGAACGGGCCGGTTTCTCCAGGGAGAGGGCGCCGGCACCGGGGGCGGCGGCCGGGGTCTTACTGCGGAACAGCCGCCGGCCGATGGGCTCGGTCCAGCGTGCGGCCAGGGGGCCGAGGATGACCAGGATCAGCACGTAGGCGGTGGCCAGCGGGCCGATACGGGGTTCCACACCGACCGCCAGGCCGGCGATCACGATGGAGAACTCACCGCGTGCGACCAGGGTTCCACCGGCCCGCCAGCGTCCGGCCGGTTTGATCTCGGCGCGACGGGCGGCGTAGTAACCGGTGGCGATCTTCGTCACGGCGGTGATCAGGGCCAGGATCAGCGCGGGAATGATCACCGGCGGGATCTTGGCGGGATCGGTGTGCAGGCCGAAGAAGACGAAGAAGACCGCGGCGAACAGGTCGCGCAGCGGGGTCAGCAACTGGTTGGCGCCCTCGGCGGCCTCACCGGACAGCGCGATGCCCACCAGGAAGGCGCCGACGGCGGCCGACACCTGGAGCTTGGCGGCGATGCCGGCCACCAGCAGGGTCAGCCCCAGCACGACCAGCAGCAGCATCTCGGCACTGTCGGAGGACACCGCGTTGCTGATCAACCTGCCGTGCCGCAGGGCGACGTAGAGCACCGCGCCGACCGTGCCGAGGGAGATCAACAGGGTGAGGCTTCCGCCGGCCAGGCCGACGCCGGACAGCAGGGCGGTGAGGATGGGCAGGTAGACGGCCATCGCCAGGTCCTCGATGACCAACACCCCGAGGACCACCGGGGTTTCGCGGTTGCCGAGCCGTCCCAGGTCGCCGAGCACCTTCGCGATCACTCCCGAGGAGGAGATCCAGGTGACGCCGGCGAGCACCACGGCCGCGGTCCAGCCCCAGCCCAGCAGCAGCGCGGCGGCGGCTCCCGGCAGTGCGTTGAGGGTGAAGTCGACGATGCCGGAGGGGTACTGCGTCTTGAGGTTGGAGACGAGTTCGGAGGCGCTGTACTCCAGGCCGAGCAGAAGCAGAAGGAGGATGACGCCGATCTCGGCGCCCGTGGCGACGAACTCCTCACTGGCGTCCAGAGGGATGAGCCCTCCGTGGCCGAAGGCGAGTCCGGCGAGCAGATAGAGCGGGATCGGGGAGAAGCCGATCCGCATGGCCAGCCGGCCGAGCAGGCCCAAGGCCAGGATGATGGCGCCTAGTTCGATGAGCAGAGCGGTCATGTCGTGCACGGGCGTTTATCCTCCGGCGATCAGTTCGGCAACGGCGTCGACGCCTTCGCGGGTTCCGACGACCACGAGGGTGTCGCCGATGGCGAAGCGGAAGTCGGGGGTGGGGGAGGGGAAGGCCGCGGTGCGGCGGAGCACCGCCACGATGGAGGCCCCGGTACGGCTACGGGCCTGGGTGGACCCCATGGTGCGGCCGGCGTAGGGGGAGCGTTTGGTGACCGGGATGTGCTCGGTCACCAGGTCGATCTCCAGGTGCTGGTGGAGATGGGCCACCGGATCCGGGGTGAGCAGCTTCGCCAGCACCGTCGCTTCGGGAGGGGCCAGCGGTGCCGAGTCCTTGCAGCTGTCGTCGTCCTCGGGGTCGTGGAAGGCGAGGACACGTCGCCCGTCCGTACGTACCACCACCGAAAGGTGGTGCCCGGCCTCGGTGTTGAGGTCGTAACGAGTGCCGACCCCCGGGAGCGAGGTCTTACGGGCATGGGCGGTGTGTTCCATCACGGGACTCCTGGCGGGTGCTGGTGGACGGCGGACTCCACGCCGCGTGACCGGCACCCCGCGAGGGCGGCACGTGACGTGTGGAGGGGCGAGAACCCGCCAGGGTCACTGACCTCGCCACTCCCGTCGTGGCAGGAGTGAGCCGCCGAAAAACGCCAGCCCCGTTCGCCCGGTGTCGACGCGCGTGCGTGACGCCAGGCGGGTACCCGGGGACGGGTGACTGCCCTTGTCCGTGTCCCTGTGCCGGATTCTCCGAACCCAAGTGGTGCCCTCCCGCCAGACCGGGCGAGCGCGTTCGGATCCCCTCCGACCAGCAAGACTACCGGCCTTCGCAAGAGGTGATTTGGGAACTTCTTTGCATAGCGGGTCAATGTTCGGTGGCTCGCAAAGCCGTGGTGACCTAGCGGTTCCCGCTTCCGAGGGGGTGCGGAGCCCCCGTGGCAGGACGACTGAGGAGGTCAGTCCCTTGGTCTCGGCTTTACCTCCCGATGGGTGTCCGCCCTTTCCGACTTGCCGGAGAAAGAGCGGACACCGTCCGTCGGCGTTCGCGGGGGCGCGGTGGCCGAGTGGTGGCCGAGAGGGCACGTACGACGAAGGCCCCGGTGGCGACAGTGAAGTCGCCACCGGGGCCTTCGGGGGAGCGGTCGGGCTAGCCGTTTCCGCGTTCGGAGTGGGGCGGGTAGGTGCCGCCCACCGAGGTGGGCTCCCGGGCACCCTCCGTGTCGGGGTCGATCTGCTCGTGCTCCCCGGTGACCTCGGTCTCCGCCTCCCGTGACTCCGCCTCCCGTGCGTCCGCCTTCCGTGAGGAGGCCGGCATCAGCCGACGCAGCCCCCTGGCCAGGATGTGTGCCTGGCCGGCGGTGATCGGAGCGAGGATGGCCAGGACGAACACGTAGCCGGTGATGAACGGCGACAGCCGGCTGTCCAGCCCGGCGGTGGCGGCCATCGCGGCCAGGATCAGGGCGAACTCGCCGCGCGCCAGCAGGGTGGTGGCGATGTTGGCCGCCGGGTTGGGCCCGAAGTGGTGGATCCGTGCGGCGAACAGTCCGGCTGCCACGTTCATCACCAGGGTGATGGCCGCGGCGATCGCCACCGGCAGGGCCACCGCGGGGAGGTCCCCGGGGTCGATGGCGAGCCCGAAGGCGAAGAAGAAGATCGCCCCGAAGGCGTCCCGCAGGGGGTGCACCAGCTTGCGGATGCGTGGCCCGGAGGGCGTACCGCCCAGGATCAGGCCGACCATGAAGGCGCCGATGGCGTCCGCGACCCCCAGCACCTCGGAGACCCCGGCGATCAGTACGGCGAAGCCCAGGAAGCTGACCACCAGCAGTTCGTTGTCCCGTACCGCCACCAGCCTGCCGAACAGGCGGGTGCCGTAGCGGGCGGCGATGGCGAGGACCAGCAGGAAGCCGAACGCCTTGCTCATCTGCAACACGGTCTCGCCGAGCCCCTCGGCTCCGCTGAGTACCGGTTGCAGGGCGGCCAGGTAGAGGGCGAGGAAGATGTCCTCGACCACGATGACGCCCAGGATCAGTCGGGTCTCCGGGTTGCCGATGCGTCCCAGGTCGATCAGGACCTTGGTGACGATCGCCGAGGAGGAGATACCGATGACCCCCGCGAGGACCAGTGCCTCCCGCGCGCCCCAGCCCAGCGCGAAGCCGAAGCCGAGCCCCGCTCCCACGTTGAGCAGCAGGTACACGCCACCTGCCGCGAGGAGTCGGGAGCCGCCCTTCTTCAGGTCGTCGAGGTGGAACTCCAGTCCCAGGTAGAACAGCAGCAGGACGAGCCCGAGCGCGGAGAGCATCTCGAAGTCGTGCGCGTCCTCGACCAGGACCAGGCCGGGGGTGTGGGGGCCGAGCAGGATGCCGGCCAGCATGAACAGGGGGATCGTCGGCAGCCCGATGCGACTACCCAGGCGGGCGAGGAAGGCGGCGGCGAGGAAGGCGCCGCCCATGGCGAGCAGGGTGTCAGCATGTCCCACGGGTCACCACCGAAGTGCGGAGGGGCCGGGTCGGTCTGTGAAGTCGCCGCAGCGGATGTGCGGTCGCGATCGCCGTGGAGGCCGCGGGAGGTGCGGCGGCCCGGGTGGCTCGGGCGATCGTGGGGCTCGTGGTCGTGGTGGACGTCGGAGTCGGGGAAACGGGCAGAGAAAAGAGGCCACGGCGGTCCGTACCGGATGGTGTCTGCCGGTGCGAGGCTGCCGTGGAGCGGGCATGGCCTTTCGTGATGAGGAAGGTCTTCACATTACCATTTCGTTGCTAAATGGCCATTTCTGGCGCTTCGGACAATAGCGGCGACAGGGGTGCGACCGCAGCCGAAGCCGCGTCGTCAGGACCGCCGGGGACCTTGGCGGTACCGATCCCGCTGAGGGTCGAAAAGGTGCCCGGCGGCACCGGCCATCACGAGGCCGGAGGCCAACAACAACCCCTGCCTGAGGACCAGGCCCAGCGTCAGAACGAGCAACGAGAGGCCGAGTACCGCCCAGGCGCGGCCGTGGCGGTACTCACGTGGCCGGCAGGGCTGCCCGGTTGCCAGCGCGCGGGCGAACCTGGGGTCTTTCCGGCGCATCTGGGATTCGAGGTCATCGAGGGGCCTCTCGTCGTACGGGGGCATGGCTCCTCCATCCAGAACGGCACCGCCCGCCTCGCGTGAACGAGGTGGGCCAGGTGGTCTGGGGGAGGCGTCGCTGCGTGACCAAGTTTTCCTTGTGTGGGGCAACGATCGCTATCGGGGCTGACCCCCAAAACGGGGTGGGGACGACCCGTACACGGCCGTGGGGGAGGGGGCGAACCGGTACGCGATGGGTGTCGCACCGGATGGTCCGGGACTCCCGGAAGGCCCACACTGGAAGCCGAGCCGGGGGGAGGTGTCCGGCTGCGAACTCCGAAGTACCGTTCCCGTACCAGCGTCCCGTGCCAGCGCCTGCTCGACGTTCCTGTCCCGTACGTCGCGTGAGGATCCCCGAGAAGACCCGCACCGCGCCACCCGAGGCGCCCCGCCGGCCCCCAGACACCCGGCGGGGATGCCGAAGCCCGGGTGAGCCCGCCGGGTCGCCGCACGTCGCCGCACCGATACGCGTACGCCGAACGAACCCGACGGAGCGACAGAACAACGGAACGACAGGAAGGGGGCGCGTACCGCGCGGTACACCCTGGACGGACGATAGTGGGGACGTCAACCGCGAGGAGGCCCCACGTCGTGTCCCTGTTCTGGCGGATCTTCCTGCTGAACGCCGTAGTCCTGCTGATCGCCTCGGCGCTGGTCCTCCTGGGGCCCATCACCATCTCCACCCCCGTCCTGCTGACCGAGGCGCTGATCATGTCCGGCGGCCTCGCCGCCATGCTGGTCGCCAACGCCGCACTGCTGCGGGTGGGGCTCGCCCCCCTGCAACGGCTGACCCGCGCCATGATCACCACCGACCTGCTGCGCCCCGCCCAGCGGCCGGCCGTCACCGGCGACGGGGAGATCGCGGACCTGATCCGCACCTTCAACGCGATGCTGGACCGGCTGGAGACCGAACGCGCCGCCAGCAGCGCCCGCGCCCTGTCCGCCCAGGAGGCCGAGCGGCGCCGTATCGCCCAGGAGCTGCACGACGAGGTGGGGCAGACCCTCACCGCCGTACTGCTGGAGCTGAAGCGGGTGGCCGACCAGGCCCCGCCCCCGGTACGGGAGGAGCTGCTCCACGTACAGGAGAGCACCCGGGGCAGCCTGGACGAGATCCGGCGCATCGCCCGACGGCTGCGCCCCGGGGTGCTGGAGGAACTGGGGCTGACCAGCGCCCTGAAGTCGCTGGCCCGGGAGATCCCCAGCAGCGCCGGCCTGAGCATCCGCACCAGGGTGGAGGGGGAGCTGCCGCCGCTGGGCGAGGAGGCCGAACTGGTCCTCTACCGGGTCGCCCAGGAGGGCATCACCAACACCCTGCGGCACGCTGACGCCAGCCGCATGGAGCTGGTGCTGCGGCGGGAGCCCTTCGGGGTCGAGCTGCTGATCCGCGACGACGGCCGGGGTCTGGGGAACGCCCCGGAGGGCGCCGGAATCCGGGGGATGCGCGAGCGTGCCCTGCTGATCGGGGCGCAACTCAGCCTGGGGCGCAGTCCCATGGGCGGGACGGAGGTACGGTTGCGCGTGCCGCTGCGCGAGGGGGAGCGGTAGAGACGTCCGAGGAGCCCATGACCACTCGTATTCTGCTGGCCGACGACCACGCTCTGGTGCGCCGGGGTGTGCGTCTGATCCTGGACAGCGAACCGGACCTGACCGTGGTCGCCGAGGCGGGCAACGGCGCGGAGGCCATCGAGATGGCCCGGGCCGAGCAGCCGGATCTGGCCATTCTCGACATTGCGATGCCCCGGCTCACCGGGATCCAGGCGGCGAGGGAGCTGACCCGCATCCAGCCGGAACTGCGGGTGCTGATCCTGACCATGTACGACAACGAGCAGTACTTCTTCGAGGCGTTGAAGGCCGGCGCCTGCGGCTACGTACTCAAGTCGGTCGCCGACCGTGACCTGGTGGAGGCCTGTCGGGCGGCGATGCGGGACGAGCCCTTCCTCTACCCGGGCGCCGTCACCGCGCTGATCCGCAACTACCTGGACCGGGCACGGGACGGGGAGAGCCTGCCGGCCCGGGCGATCACCGACCGCGAGGAGGAGATCCTCAAGCTGGTGGCCGAGGGGCACACCTCCCGCGAGATCGCCGACACCCTGATGATCAGCGTCAAGACGGTGGAGCGTCACCGCACCAACCTGCTGCACAAGTTGGGGCTCAAGGACCGTCTGGAACTGACTCGGTACGCGATCCGGGCCGGGCTGATCGAACCCTGAGTGATCCTTGCCACCTCCGGCCCCGGCCGGATCCCGTCACCGTCCGTGCCCGTTCCGGTCGATTGCCGGCTGATCAGGGGTAACTGCCCCGGGAACCAGGGAAGTTGACGGAGCGGTGGAAAACGCGGCCCGGGTAAAACGGTCACCACACCAGGTTAGGTTGGCCTAACCTGGTGGGTCGCTGGTGAACGACCGCCGCCCCGTGCGGCGTTCGGCCGAAGGGGAACGTTCCAACGGAAGGGGCCCGAATGTCGATCCCGAGCGCGGAGGACCCACCGCCCCCCACCGCACTCGCCGGGGGCACCCGGGGGCCCGAGGCCCTACGGCCCCTCACCGCGACGGCGATCGACGCCCTGGCGGACGGCGCCCGCAGACGGGGCGGCCCCCTGCCCGCCGGTGGACCCGACGCGGTGGCCGCCCGGGTGCGCGAGGTACTGGGACCGGTGATCCCCGAACAGGGCCGGGGCGCCACCGAGGCGCTGCGCTCCCTGGTGTCCCTGGTGGCCGAGGGCGCCGCCGACCCCGCCGACCCGCACTGCGTGGCCCATCTGCACTGCCCCCCACTGGCCTCGGCCGCCGTGGCCGACCTCGCCGCCTCCGCGCTCAACCCCTCCATGGACTCCTGGGACCAGGCACCCGCCTCCGGCGCCCTGGAAGCGGAGGTCTGCGCCGCCCTCGCCCGCCTCGTCTACCCCGACCATCCCGCACCCGACGCCCTGGTCACCAGCGGCGGCACCGAGTCCAACCTGGTCGGCCTGCTGCTCGCCCGGGAGTGGGCGCGCGGCCTCGGCACCGCACCCCTGCGCGTGCTCTGCGGGGCCAACGCCCACCACAGCGCCCACCGGGCGGCCTGGACCCTGGGGCTGCCCGCACCGGAGACGGTGCCCTGCCCGGGCGGGACGCTGGACCCCGAGGCGCTGCGGCGGCTGCTCGCCGACTCCGACCGGCCCACCCTGGTGGTGGCCACCGCCGGCACCACCGACCAGGGGCTGATCGACCCCCTGGAACGGATCGCCGAGGTGGCCTCGGCCCACGGGGCGCGGCTGCACGTGGACGCCGCGTACGGCGGACCGCTGCTGTTCCACCCGGAGTTGGCGACCCGGCTGCGTGGCCTCACCGCCGCCGCCACCGTCAGCCTGGACCTGCACAAGCTGGGCTGGCAGCCGGTGGCCGCCGGGGTGCTGGCGGTCGCGGAGTCCGGGATGCTGGCCGGCCTGGCCCACCACACCGACTACCTCAACGCCGAGGACGACACCGAGTCCGGGCTGCCGGACCTGCTGGGGCGCTCCATCCGCACCTCCCGCCGCCCGGACGTGCTGAAGATCGCGGTGACCCTCCGTTCCCTCGGGCGGGCCGGGTTGGCCGAGACGGTGGCCGACTGCGTACGGCTGGCCGAGGACTTCGCGGCCCGGCTGGACGCCGACCCCGCGCTGCGCCGCTGCCCCGGGCCGGTCGGCCTGAGCACCGTACTGTTCCGCCCCGCGCTGGCCGACCGGCTCCCGCCCGAGGAGGGGGACGCCCTGGTGGCCGAGGTGCGACGGCAACTGCTGTGGGAGGGGCGGGCGGTGCTCGGCCGGGCCAAGGTCCCCGACGGTGTCAGCGAGGGCGCCAGCGAGGGCGGCGGCCGGCTGTGGCTCAAGGCCACCCTGCTGCACCCGCACACCCGGCCGGAACAACTGGAGGACCTGCTCAAACTGGTCGTGGAGAGCGCCCAGTTGGCGTACGAACCCGGGGACGGCCGGTGAGCGCCCCCGGGAGCCCCACCAACCCCCTGGACCTGCTCGGGGTGGGCGTCGGCCCGTTCAACCTGTCGCTGGCCGCCCTGGCCGACGGGGTGCCGGAGCTGACCTCCGCCTTCCTGGAGCGCACCGACTCCTTCCGTTGGCACCCCGGTCTGCTGATCGAGGGCGCCAGCCTCCAGGTCCCGTTCCTGGCGGACCTGGTGACCCTGGTGGAGCCGGCCAGCCCCTGGTCTTTCCTGCGGTACCTGCGGGAACGCGAGCGGCTGTTCCCCTTCTACTTCGCCGAGCGGTTCCACATCGAGCGCGCCGAGTACGACGCCTACTGCCGCTGGGTCAGCCAGTCGCTGCCCTCCTGCCGCTTCGGCCGCGAGGTGGAGACGGTGCGCTGGGACGCGCGGCACTCCGCCTTCGAGGTCGAGCACCGTGCCACCGACGGCGACCGGCGGGAGTCGCTGTACGCCCGGAACCTGGCGCTGGGGGTGGGCACCGCCCCCCAGGTGCCGGACTGCTTCCGGGAGTTGGTCGAGGACCCCGAGCTACCGGTGCTGCACTCGGCGGACTACCTGGAGCACCGTACGCGCCTGCTCGGGCTGGACCACGTCACGGTGGTGGGCTCGGGGCAGTCCGGGGCGGAGGTCTTCCTCGACCTGCTGCGCCGGCGGCCCCACGGCAGGGAGAACCTGGACTGGCTGGCCCGTACCCCCGCCTTCGCGCCCATGGAGTACAGCAAGCTGGGGCTGGAACAGTTCACCCCCGACTACACCCGCTACTTCCACGGGCTGGACGAGGAGACCCGGGACGCGCTGCTGCCCCGGCAGTGGCAGCTGTACAAGGGGGTGAGCGAGGAGACCCTCGGCGACATCCACCAGGAGCTGTACCACCGCAGCGTGGACGGCGGCTGGCCCGCCGCCCGGCTCACCCCCGGGGTGGCGGTGTGCTCCGCGCGGCGTTCCGAGGGGCGGCTGACCCTCAAGCTGGAGCACGCGCAGCAGGGCACGGCCGGCGAACTGGCCACCGACGCCGTGGTGTTGGCCACCGGGTACACCGAACGCCCCCTGGCCGGACTGCTCCACCAGCTGTGGCCCCAGGTGTTGCGGGACCGCTCGGACCGGCCTCGGGTGGACGCCCACCACCGGCTGGAGCTGGACGGGGGAGTGACCGGCTCGGTCTACGTCCAGAACGCGGAACGGCACACCCACGGTCCCGGCGCCCCGGACCTGGGCCTGGCGGCCTGGCGGTCGGCGGTGATCCTCAACCACCTCAGCGGCAGGGCGGTCTACCCCCTGCCCCGCCGGACGGCCTTCACCTCCTTCGGGTGGGGCGGCTAGGGGGTGCCGTGTGTCGCGGGGCGGAGGAGTTCGATGCGGAGCATCGGCGGCAGCCGCGCTCAGCGACTCCACGGCGACCCCTCGGCGGCAGACGGGGTGAGGCTCGGCACGCCAGGTGACACCGCGCGCGAGCCTCGGAGCGGTCCCCACGACCCACCCCTGGCGGTGCCGTCGGGTGTCGAGGGGCTGGTGAGCGTGCCCCGATGCCGTCTGTCGCGGGGCGGAGGGGGCACCCCTCGCGGTGCGGCACCGGCACCTCCAGCGGCAACGGCAGTGACAGCGGCTGCGCTTGGGGTTGTGGTTGCTGTTGCCATGGGCACCGCCACGACCCCGGAGGGACCGAAGCACTTCGGGGGCCCGCCGTCCCTGGCGACGGTGTCGTGAGGCGCCCCGTCAGGGCACGCGAACCTCCCGGCGTCGGCCACGAAGCGCCCCCGGGTGCGCCGTTCGTACGTCGGCGAGAGGGGACCGGTCGCCACGGTGCGCCCTCGCGCGCTCCGGGCGGGACCAGAGGGGGGCCGGCGCGGTGCACCGGGACGCGCCAGGGACCCGAGGACGCCGAGGAACGACCAGAGACCCCGGGGACGTCCAGGGACGCCGAGCCACGCCGAGAGACACCGCACCCTCAGTGATCCCGAGGGCGGGTCCCGTCACCAGGGGCAACTCATCCGGGGTGCTTCGCGTCAAAGCCCGTGCGAGGTAGGGCACTTGCGCGGAGACTCGGCTCGCCGGGGTAAACCCCGAGGGGCCCCGTACTCCGCGTGGGCCCCCACGCCAGCCCGTGCGTCACAGAGAAAGAGAAGGCATGGAATCGCTGCTGGACCACCAGCCCGCATCCACCGCCCCCGAGCGCGCCGCCGCGGATCGCGCCGACCAGGAGTCGCTCGCCTCACTCTTGCGCTGTTGGGTGCGCGAGACCGGTATGGCCGCGCCGAAGGACGACCAGCTGGTGCTGGACCTGTCGTCCTCCGGCGTACGGATCGAGGTGCCGGTCGTGTACTGGTCCCCGGTCGGCTGGCACCGTTTCGGCCCGGCCCGCTTCTCCGGCGGCCAGACGGTGACCGCCCCCGCCCTGGCGGCCCTGCTGTCCACCGAGGTCAGCGGGGACGACCCGGCCTCGGTCACCGACCTGACGGCTCGGGTGACCGACTCGGCCCGCAAGGTGGCGACCTTCCTGGAGGAACGCGCCGCCCAGCCGGAACTGGACGAGAAGCAGCCGGAGTTCCTGCGGGGTGAACGCGCCCTGGTGTGCGGCCACCCCCTGCACCCCACGCCGAAGAGTCGCGAGGGCCTCAGCGACCGTGAACTGCGGCGGTACTCGCCCGAGTTGGGCGGCGCCTTCCCCCTGCACTGGTTCGCCGCCGACCCGGAGGTGGTCCAGGCCGACAGCGCCCTGTCCTCCTCCGCCCAGCGGCTGTGCGCCGAGTTGGCCGGGCCGCTGGCCGAACGGGCGGGCTCCGACCGCGTACTGGTGCCGGCCCACCCGTGGCAGGCCCGCGAGGTGCGGGACTACCCGGCCACCCGCGCCCTGTTGGACTCCGGGGCGCTGTGTGACCTGGGCGAGGGCGGCCCGACCTGGTCGGCGACCTCCTCCGTGCGCACCCTGTACCGGGCGGACGCCCCGGTGATGCTCAAGTTCTCCCTGGGGCTGAGGATCACCAACTCCCGCCGGGAGAACCTCAGGGTGGAGCTACGGCGGGGCGTGGCCGTGCACCGGCTGTTGGAGAGCGGCCTGGCGGACGCCCTGCACGCGCGGTACCCGGACTTCGACATCGTCCGGGACCCGGCCTGGCTGGCGGTGGACGGGCCACAGGGCGCGCCCACCGGGCTGGACGTGGCGGTGCGGGACAACCCGTTCCGGTCCGGCGAACCCCAGGCGGTGTGTGTCGCCGGGCTGGTCTCCACCCGGCCGGACCGCCCGGGCGGGGAGTCCTGGCTGACCGGTCTGGTGCGTGACCTGTCCCGGGAGACCGGGGAGCCGGTCCAGGACGTGGCCGAGGAGTGGTGCGCGCGCTATCTGGACCAGGTGATCGAGCCGGTCCTGTGGCTGTACGCCCGCTACGGCCTGGGGCTGGAGGCGCACCAGCAGAACACCCTGGTGGTGCTGGACGACGACGGCTGGCCCACCGGTGGGCGGTACCGCGACAACCAGGGCTTCTACTTCTCCCCGACCCGCAGCCCCGCCCTGTACGACTGGGTGCCACGGGTCGGCCGTGACCTGGGCACCTTCGTGGACGACGAGGTGATCGACGAGCGGCTGGCGTACTACGTGGGCATCAACAACGCCCTCGGGCTGGTCGGTGCCCTGGGCTCGGCCGGGCTGGCCGACGAGACCAGGCTGCTGGAGCGGGCGCGGGCCCGGCTGACCCACTGGTCCCGTGAACACGGCGACCGGCTGCGGCTGGCCGAACTGCTGCGGGACGCCCCCCGGATCAGCTGCAAGGCCAACCTGCTCACCCGGGTACGGGGCATGGACGAACTGACCGGCCCCCTGGAGGCCCAGTCGGTGTACGTGGACATCGCCAACCCCCTGTCGGAGGTGACCCGGTGACCGTCCGGCCCGAGTCCCCGCGCCGGTGCGCCCTGCCGGTCGACCGGCTCACCGAGGTCGCCCGCGCGGGCACCCTCCTGGAGGCCGGCCACTTCTCGCTGCGCCCGGTGCGGCTGGAGGAGGACCTGTCGACGGTGCACCGCTGGATGAACGACCCGGTGGTGGCCCGCTTCTGGGAGATGCCGCACCCCCCGGACCGCATCGCCGGGCATCTGCGCCAACAGCTGGCCAGCGCCCACTCGTTGCCGTTCCTCGGGCTGCTGGACGGGGAGCCGATGAGCTACTGGGAGCTGTACCGGGCGGACCTGGACTTCCTCGCCGAGCACTACCAGCCCCGCCCGTTCGACCTGGGCGTCCACCTGCTGCTGGGCCCCTCCCGGTTCCGGGGCCGTGGCCTGGGCGCGGCGATGCTGAGGACGGTCGCCGAGTGGCAGTTGGCCGTCGAGCCCCGTGCCGAGCGGGTGCTGGCCGAGCCCGACGTCACCAACCACCGTTCGGTACGGGCCTTCGAGCGGGCCGGCTTCGTCCGGGTCGAGGAGCTGCGGCTGCCGGACAAGCGGGCCTACCTGATGGAGCTGCCCCGGCGGTCCGGCGACGGTCGGGCAGGTCAGGAGCCCGTGGAGACCGGTGGGTGAGGGACCACGGCGCACCACGGTGTGGTGTGCTGTCCCTGGGCGCCGGCAGTGGTCGGCGTACCGCCCCCGACCGATCCCCGAGGAGAGTCCGTGGACCTGAAGATCGTCCTCAGCCCCGGTGCGGCCCCCGCCGAGCAGGTGCGGACCCAGATCCTGGAGCAGGCGCGCTCGGGTGCCCTGCCGGTGGGGTACAAGCTGCCCACCGTGCGGGGCCTCGCCCAGGAACTGGGTCTGGCCAACAACACCGTGGCCAAGGCGTACCGGACCCTGGAGGCCGACGGGGTGATCGAGACCCGTGGCCGCAAGGGGTCGTTCGTCGCGGCGGCCGGGGACGCGGCGGCACGTGAACTCGCCCAGGCCGCCGAGGCGTTCGTGGCCCGCGCGCTACGGCTGGGCTGTGACCGCGCGGCCACCTGGGCGGCACTGGAACAGGCCTGGGGAGCGGCCAGGGCGTGAGCCTCCGGCCGCTCCCACCGGCGGTCAGCCCAGCTTGGTGACGGCCGTGGCGGTGGTCTTCCTGAAGGCGTCCACCGGGGCGTCCTTGAGGGTGCCGTACTCGCCCCAGGCGACCACGGTGACGGTCTTTCCGCTGCGGCCCACCCCCAGCAGGTGCAGGTCGTTGGCGGACTCCGGCGGGGCGACGTGGACCCCGTAGACGTGGCCGCCCTCGACTCCGCCGAAGTCGTCCCAGGAGGCCGTGGCCCCCGGGTTCTCCGCCAGCCAGCGGGAGGCGCAGCTCGCCAGCTGGGCGCGCACCGTCTTCACCAGCTCGGTGGCCTTCTCCTCGCTGCTGACGGTGGTGGTCACCTGGGAGGCGTTGGTCTCGCGGTCGGTCTGGTAGTCGCGGTGGTAGGTGTCCTCGGTGTCCGGGAACACGCCGTCGTCCATGCAGAACCGCCCCGGGGAGGGCAGGCCCTGGCCGACCGGCCGGGCGGTCCAGCCATCGTCGTGCGGGGGCAGGTCCCCGGTGGCCAGGAAGGTGGGCACCGGAGCCTTGGGGGCGGCGACGGCCGGTGTGGACAGTGCCGTCCCGGCGCCGAGGGCGCAGAGCGCGGCGGTTCCCGCCACCGTGGCACGAAGGGTGAGAGTGCGCATGTACCGGGGCCTTTCAGTGGGCTTGTTAGGGCTTGGTAGGGACTGGTCGGAACTGGTACGGACGCAGTGCATGACCCTCGGGCGTGCCGGAAGGTTGTGCCCCTTCGAGGTTCCCGCGAGGGTTCCCCCGCCCGGGTGAGCGGTGCCTGACCTGGGCCGTGTCCGTGTTCGGACGGCTCTCGCACGGGGTCCGCCGGAAGAGGTCACCTTGCGTCGGGTGTGATCAGCGCTCATGCTGGTAAGGCGTCACACTCAGGCGGTTCCCAATGGTCAACTCGCTTATGGGGCAGGTGAATCGGATGACCGACTCAAACGCCGGCTCCGGTGGCGAGATAGGGTTACCCTGCCCGGGCCGGGTGCCCTCGTAAGGGTGGGGAGTGTCATGGAACAGATAACAGTCCGCAACAGGGCGCGGGTGCCCGCGATCACGTGTGGTACGGGCTCGACCAGCTCGCGCCTCGACCGTCACCTCTCGGTGCTCGGCGGCCCGGCCGTCCCCGCCCGGGAGACGGAGGAGGCGACGACGCTGATGCGCGAGATCACCACGCGTGACGCGAAGCACTCGCCGATCCACAGGCGCGGAGCACGCGTCTCGCTGTTCGCGCCGTTGCGACGTCTGAAGCGCACGCTGTTCGGCGGGCGCGGCTAGGCCCTCGGGGCGCCCACCTCACGGTCGGGCGCCCCGGCTCGGCCTGCCCTGTCCGACACGACCCGGCCACGTCCGGCGCACCCGGCCCGCGCGAGGACGCACTGCCCGTACGCGGAACCATCCGATGGTCCCGCGCCTCCAACGCCCCCGTCACCCGGGGGCGTTGCTCGTGTGCGCTGGTGTGCGGGGCTCTCCGGGTCGGTCGTTCGGATCCGGGGGATCGGGGAGCGCGTTCTGGTGTGGTGGGTCGTGGGAACCGCGAACTCTTCGCGGGTGCCCACATCGACGCCGCACCCGTGTCTGGACGTGGCCGTCGTGGGCCGTGGGGCAGCGGGAAGGCGGAGGACAAGTCGGTGCGGCAAGTCGGCGACAACGCGGCGAGGCGCTGCGCGAGGTGACACCGCGCGCGGGCCTCGCGGTGATCCGCGCGGTACGTCCTAGCCGCCGGCGTTGTCCACGGTGACCGAGAAGGAGAAGCGGTCGCCCCGGTAGTGGATGCGGACCACGTCCACCACCCGCCCCTCCCCGTCGTGGGTGACCCCGGTGTAGTGCAGGATCGGGCTGAGCAGGGGCACCCGGAGCAGCCGGGCCGTCTCGGGGTCGGCCAGCCGGGCCTGCACGGTGTCGGTGATCCGGCTGATCTGGACGCCCACCCCGTCCCGCAGCACCTTGGTCATGGGCCAGCCCCGGCGGAGCAGGTCGGGGTCGAGCCGCTCGGCGACCTCGGGGTGGATGAGGTTCTCCGCCCAGTTGGTGGGCTGGCCGCTGTCCGGGTCGCTGCGCAGCCGCCGGTACCCCACCGCCTCGGTCAACCCCGGGAAGTGCGTGGCCAGTTCGGCCGGCACCGGGGTGGGGCCGTACTCCAGCAGCTCGGTGTCCTCGCCGGACTGCTGGGCCACGATGGCGTCCACCGAGCCCAACAGCCGTACGGCGCGGGGGCGGGTGGCGGAGGGCTCGATGAAGGTGCCGCGCCGTCGGTGACGGGTGATCAGCCCCTCCGACTCCAGCTCCTTGAGGGCCTGGCGCATGGTCAGCACGCTGACCCCGTAGTGCTCGGCCAGCTGGTCCTCGGTGGGCAGGCGCAGGGGCGCGCCGTCGGGGCGGCCGAGTACGGAGGCGCGCAGCGACTGGGAGACCTGGTACCACAGCGGCAGCTTGCGGTTCGGCTCCAGCGGGTCGGGGGCGAAGACGGACACGGCACCTTCCTTGCGGTTCCTGGGCCTCACGGCCACCCCGGGGGCGTGAGGCCGTGGACCGTCACGACCCGAAGTGCCGTTCCAGTCCCTCCCACACCCCGTCGTAGTCCTCCTGGAGGTGGTCGGCGGCCAGCGCCTGCGCGGTGGCGACCACCGGCCAGCGGGTCTCGAACATGAAGGCGAGCCCGTCGTCCACCTTATGGGGCTCCAGCTCGGCCGTGCTGGCCCGGTCGAAGGTCTCCCGGTCGGGCCCGTGCGCGGACATCATGTTGTGCAGCGAGCCGCCTCCGGGGACGAAGCCCTCCGCCTTGGCGTCGTAGGCGCCCTCGATGAGGCCCATGTACTCGCTCATCACGTTCCGGTGGAAGTACGGGGGCCGGAAGGTGTCCTCGCCCACCAGCCAGCGGGGGGCGAACACCACGAAGTCGACGCCGGCCAGACCGGGGGTGTCCGAGGGCGAGGTGAGCACGGTGAAGATCGACGGGTCGGGGTGGTCGTAGCTGACGCTGCCGATCACGTTGAAGCGGCGGAGGTCGTAGACGTACGGCAGGTGGTTGCCGTGCCAGGCGACCACGTCCAGCGGGGAGTGGTCGAGGGTGGCCGTCCAGAGGTTGCCGCAGTACTTGTTGACGACCTCGGTGGGTCGGTCCTCGTCCTCGTAGGCGGCCACCGGGGCGAGGAAGTCCCGGGGGTTGGCGAGGCCGTTGGCGCCGATGGGGCCGAGGTCGGGGAGGACGAAGGGCTGGCCGTAGTTCTCGCAGACGTAGCCCCGGACGGTGTCCGCGGTGGGCTCCACCCGGAACCGTACGCCCCGGGGGATCAGCGCGACGTGCCCCGGCTCGGCCGCGAGCATCCCGAACTCGGTGTGCAGCAGCAGCCCGCCGTGTTCAGGGACGATCAGCAGTTCGCCGTCGGAGTCGCTGAACACCCGGTCGGTCATGGGGGAGTTGGCGTGGTACAGGTGCACGGCCATGCCGCTGCGCTGGCGGGCGTCACCGTTGCCGCCCAGGGTCCACAGCCCGTCCAGGAAGTCGGTGTCGGGGGCGGGCGCCGGCAGCGGGTCCCAGCGCAGCCGGTTGGGGTCGGGTTCGGTCTCGGTGAAGGGGGCGGTGCGCAGCGCGGGGTTCGAGGCGTCGCGGTTCATCCGTACGAACCGGGGGTGGGCGGCGGAGGGGCGGATGCGGTACAGCCAGCTGCGGCGGTTGTGGGCGCGGGGCTGGGTGAAGGCGGAGCCGCTGAGCTGTTCCGCGTAGAGCCCGAGGGGCGCGCGCTGGGGGGAGTTGCGGCCGACGGGCAGGGCGCCGGGCCGCGCTTCGCTGCTGTGCTCGTTGCCGAAGCCCGTCTGGTAGGTGAGCGACTGGGCCACCTTGCTCGCCTGCTGAGGGGTGTGGCTCGCCATGGAGATCTCCCGCCGGTCCGCTGGGTGTGGGTGGGTGCGACCACCCTCCCGATTCCTATGCTGAACCATAGGAATCGCGGTGCCGCCCGTCAACGGGACGCGCGCCCACGGGGTGACCCAGCGCACCCGGGCCGTGGGTGACAGCCCAAACTAGCGTCGCTAGTTTGGGGGGATGCGCGAACACCACAGCGTCTACCTGGACGGCACCTGGCTGCCCTCCACCAGCACCGAGACCATCGAGGTCCTCGATCCCGCCCGGGACGAGGTGATCGCCACCGTGCCGGCCGGGACCGACGAGGACGTGGACCGGGCGGTGCGCGCCGCCCAGGCCGCCCTGCCCGGCTGGCGTACCACCGCGCCCGCCCGGCGGGCCGCGTACCTGGAGGCCCTGGCCGACCAACTCGACGCGCACGCCGAGGAGATCGCCCGGACCGTCACCGACGAACTCGGCTGCCCGGTCGGCTTCTCCCGCGCCGTACAGGCCGGCCTCCCGCGCCAGGTGGCCCGAAGCTACGCCGAACTGGCCGCCACCCACCCCTTCGAGGAACGGATCGGCAACTCCCACGTCTTCCACGAGCCGGTCGGAGTGGTGGGGGCGATCACCCCCTGGAACTACCCGCTGCACCAGATCGTGGCCAAGGTCGCGCCCGCCCTCGCGGCCGGCTGCACCGTGGTGGTGAAGCCGGCCGAGAACACCCCGCTGGTCGCCCTGCTGCTGGCCCGGCTGGTGGACGCGGCCGGTCTGCCGGCCGGGGTGTTCAACCTGGTGACCGGTCTGGGTCCGGTGGCCGGTGAGGCCCTGGCCCGACACCCCGGGGTGGACCTGGTGTCCTTCACCGGCTCCACCCGGGTGGGCCGCCACATCGGCGCCCTGGCCGGTGGCGAGGTCAAGCGGGTGGCCCTGGAGCTGGGCGGCAAGTCGGCCAACGTGATCCTTCCGGGGGCCGACCTGACCAAGGCGGTCAAGATCGGGGTGGCCAACGTGATGGCCAACTCCGGCCAGACGTGCAGCGCGTGGACCAGGATGCTGGTCCCGGCCGAGCACCACGAGGAGGCGGTACGTCTGGCCACCGCCGCCGTGGCCAAGTACGTGCCGGGCGACCCCCGGGACGAGACGGTACGGGTCGGGCCGGTGGTCAGCCACGCCCAACGGGACCGGGTACGCGGCTACATCGAGCGCGGGGTGAGCGAGGGCGCCCGGCTGGTCGCGGGCGGCCCGCAGGCCCCCGAGGGCCTGGACCGGGGCTGCTATGTGCGGCCCACCCTGTTCACCGACGTCGAGCCGGACATGGTGATCGCCCAGGAGGAGATCTTCGGCCCCGTACTGAGCCTGCTGCGGTACCAGGACACCGAGGACGCGCTGCGGATCGCCAACGACTCCCGCTACGGGCTGTCCGGCGCGGTCTGGTCCGAGGACCAGGCCGAGGCCGTCGCCTTCGCCCGTCGGATGCGGACCGGGCAGGTCGACGTCAACGGTGGCCGCTTCAACCCCCTCGCGCCCTTCGGCGGGTACAAACAGTCCGGTGTGGGCCGCGAGTTGGGGCCGCACGGCCTGGCCGAGTACCTCCACACCCAGTCCCTCCAGCTGTAGGGCGGGGCGTCCGGGGCTCCGGCCACCACCGGAACGCGCACACCGCCCCCTCGGGACCGAACGACACCCCACCGCCCCCGCCCACCTCCCGCCCCGAACCAGGAGACTCCCCGTGGTCCGAGCCGCCGTACTGCCCGCCGTCAACGCGCCCCTACGGGTCACCGAGATCGAACTGCCCGCACCCGGCCCCGGCCAGGTGCGGGTACGGCTCGCCGCCGCCGGGGTGTGCCACTCCGACCTGTCGCTGGCCACCGGAGTGCTGCGGCAACCCGTGCCGGCCGTCCTGGGCCACGAGGGCGCGGGCACCGTGGTCGCCGTCGGAGAGGGCGTGGACGGGTTCGCCCCCGGCTGTGAGGTCATCCTCAACTGGGCGCCGGCCTGCGGGAGTTGCCACTACTGCGTCCACCTGGCGGAGCCCTGGCTCTGTCAGGAGGCCAACGCCGCCACCACCGTGCCCTACGCCCGTACCCCCGACGGCGCCGAGCTGTACCCGGGGCTGAGCGTGGCCGCCTTCGCCGAGGAGACCGTGGTGCCCGCCCGCGCGCTGCTGCCCCTGCCCGAGGGGGTGCCGCTGGCGGACGCGGCGCTGCTGGGCTGCGCGGTACTGACCGGCTACGGGGCCGTCCACCACAGCGCTCGGGTCCGCGAGGGGGAGACGGTCGCCGTCTTCGGGGTCGGCGGGGTCGGGCTGGCCGCCCTCCAGAGCGCCCGCCTCGCCGGGGCCGGCCGGCTGGTCGCGGTCGACGTCTCCCCCGAGAAGGAGGAGTTGGCCCGCGCCTGCGGGGCCACCGACTACCTCGTCGCCTCCGACCGTACGTCCCGGGACATCCGTGACCTCACCGGACGGCTGGGGGTGGACGTGGCGGTGGAGTGCGCCGGGCGGGCCACCAGCATCCGGGCCGCCTGGGACTCCACCCGCCGGGGTGGGCGCACCACGGTGGTGGGCATCGGCTCCAAGGACGACCGGCTGTCGCTGTCCGCCCTGGAGGTCTTCCACTTCGCCCGCACGCTCACCGGCTGTGTGTACGGCGACTGTGTACCCGCCCGCGACCTGCCGGTGCTGGCGGCACATGTACGGGCCGGCCGCATCGACCTGGGGGCCCTGGTCAGCCGGCGGATCGGACTGGAGGGCGTGCCGGGGGCGTTCGAGGACATGGTGGCCGGTCGGGGTGCCCGGGCGCTGGTGGAGTTCCCCGACGCGGGCTGAGGCCGATGGTGGGCCCAACTCCGGGGTGTGGTGGGGGAGTTGGGGGCTGGTTCGGTCACCCCTCCGGGTGGTCCCCGGGCGGGTCGGACTGGAGGGGGTGCCGGGGCGTTCGAGGGGATGGGGCAGCCGCCTTTTCGCGGGTGCGCGAGCGACCTGCTGTGGCTGGCCCCGGCGGGCGGCTTCCCGACGTGGCTGGTCCTCTGGGGCCGGCCCGTCCCGGCCTGCTGTCGACCTCGCCGGGACCGCGCGTGGTCCACGCCGCACCCGCGTCTCGACGTGGCCGAGGGGGGCAACTCCGGGGTGTGGTGGGGGAGTTGGGGGCTGGTTCGGTCATCCCTCCGGGTGGTCCCGGCCGTCGGGGAAGGTGTCGGCCAGCCCCCGTACCAGGGCCGCCAACCCGGTCTCGAACGCGCCCTCGTCGACCCGGTCGCGCTGGTCGGCCAGCAGGTGGGCCTGGGTGAGGTGGGGGTAGCTGTCCTCGTACAGCGAGGCGTCGTCCACGAAGCCCCGGGCGAAGGACCCCAGAGCGCTGCCGGCGACGAAGTACCGCATCAGGGCGCCGATGTGGGTGGCCTGGGCCCGGCTCCAGCCGGCCCGGGTCATGGCGCCGAACACCGCGTCGGCCATCCGCAGTTGGCTGGGCCGGCGGCCGGGCCCCTGGGCGAGGAACGGCACGATGTGCGGGTGGGCGCGCAGCGCCGCCCGGTAGGAGCGCGCCCAGCGGGTCAACGCCTCGTCCCAGGGGGTGCCGTCCTCGAACATCGTCAGGTCGACCCGGGAGCACACCTGGTCGGCCACCGCGTCGAGGATCTCGTCCTTGGTGCGGAAGTGGTTGTACAACGAGGGCCCGCTGACGCCGAGTTCGGCCGCCAGCCGCCGGGTGGAGACGGCCTGGAGGCCGTCGGCGTCCACCAGGCGCAGGGCGGTCGCCACGATGCGTTCCCTGCTGAGGAGGGGCTTGCGGGGCCTGGCCATGCCGCACATAGTAGAGCCCGCGCGAGAAAAACTAGCACTGCTCATTTCCGGGAGGTCGGCCCCATGGACCTGCGGCTCACCGACGAACAGTCCGACGCCCGGGCGCTGGCCCGGCAGTTCGTCCGACGCGAGGTCACCCCGTACGCCGCCGACTGGGACCGCGCCGAGAGCGTCGACCCGGCACTCCCCGGGAGGCTCGGCGAACTCGGCTTCCTCGGCCTGACCCTCCCCGAGGAGTACGGCGGCAGTGGCGGCGACCACCTGACCTACACCCTGGTCACCGAGGAACTCGGACGCGGCGACTCTTCCGTACGCGGACTGCTGTCGGTCTCCCTCGGGCTGGTGGCCAAGTCGGTGGCCGCCTGGGGCACCGAGGAGCAGAAGCGCCGGTGGCTGCCCGGGCTGTGCTCCGGCCAGTCCCTGGGCTGCTTCGGCCTGACCGAACCCGGCACCGGCTCCGACGCCGCCGCGCTCACCACCCGCGCCCGCCGGGACGGCGGCGACTGGGTCCTGGACGGCGCCAAGACCTTCATCACCAACGGCACCTGGGCCGAGGTGGTCCTGCTGTTCGCCCGCACCGGGGGAGAGGGCCACCGGGGGGTGAGCGCCTTCCTGGTTCCGGCCGACAGCCCGGGCCTGACCCGTACCCCGGTGCACGGCAAGCTGGGCCTGCGCGGACAGCCCACCGCCGAACTCGTCCTGGACGGGGTACGGGTGCCGGGGGACGCCCTGCTCGGCGAGGAGGGCAGGGGGTTCACGGTGGCGATGTCCGCCCTCGCCAAGGGCCGGATGTCGGTGGCCGCCGGCTGCGTCGGCCTGGCCCAGGCCAGCCTGGACGCCGCCGTGGGGTACGCCGGGGAACGGGAGCAGTTCGGCACCACCCTCGCCCACCACCAGCTGGTGCAGGAACTGCTGGCCGACATCGCGGTCGACGTGGACGCCGCCCGACTGCTCACCTGGCGGGTGGCCGACCTGATCGACCGGGGTGAGCCGTTCGCCACCGAGTCCTCGGTGGCCAAGCTGTACGCCAGCGAGGCGGCCGTACGCTGCGCCAACAACGCCCTCCAGGTCTTCGGCGGTCACGGCTACATCGACGCCCACCCGGTGGGGAAGCTGGTCCGGGACGCCCGGGTGATGACCCTCTACGAGGGCACCAGCCAGATCCACAAGCTGCTCATCGGCCGTGCCCTCACCGGCGTCTCGGCCTTCTGAACCTCCCCCTGAGGCCGTCCCTCGGCGGTCCGCCGGCCGTCGGGGCGCGTGGTGCATCCCGCCGATCCGCCAAGGATCCCCACACCGTGCTCTAAGCGCCTGCTCAGAGCGCCCTGTAGGGTGTTCGCCCGGCGGAGGGAGGCGATGCCAGGTGGCCACCAAGCAGTCGCGGGCCGAGGAACGGGGAGACGGGCACACGGTGCCCGACGAGTCCTTCGCGGGGGTCAGCCCCGACGCGGCGCGGCGCCTGTTGCTGGCCGCGGTGGAGGCCTTCGCCGAACGCGGCTTCCACGCCACCACCACCCGGGACATCGCCGGGCGGGCCGGCATGAGTCCGGCCGCCCTCTACATCCACTACAAGACCAAGGAAGAGCTGCTCTACCAGATCAGCAAGGTCGGCCACGAGCGTTCGGTCACCACCCTCACCGAGGCGGCCGGCTCGACGGAGAGCGCACCCGGGCGGCTGGCCTCGGCCGTACGGTCCTTCGTGCACTGGCACGCCGCCCACCACACCACCGCCCGGGTGGTGCAGTACGAGTTGGCCGCCCTGGGGCCGGAGCACTACACGGAGATCCTCGGACTGCGGCACCGCTGTGAGGAGACGCTGCGCCAGGTGCTGGAGGACGGAGTGGCCTCGGGCGACTTCCGGGTCAGCGACACCCGGGGCACCACCACCGCGATCATGTCGCTGTGCGTGGACGTCTCCCGCTGGTACCGCCCCGAGGGTCGGCGCGCCCCCGAGGACATCGGGGAGCTGTACGCGGAACTGGCACTGCGCATGGTGGGGTGCGGGCAGGCCCACCCCGGTGGGGAGCGGCGGTCCTGATGCCGCCCCCGCCTCACCAGTAGTAGCGGCTGACCGACTCCGCCACGCACACCGGCTTGTCGAAGCCCTCCCGCTCCACGGTGACCCGAGCGGTGATCTGCGCACCCTCGCCCTGCTCGCCGACCTCGGTCACCTCGACCAGCAGCACCGAGGCACGGACCCTGGAGCCCACCGGCAGCGGCGCGGGGAACCGCACCTTGTTGCAGCCGTAGTTGACGCCCATCCGCGCGCCCTCGACCTGGAGGACCTGCGGTGTCAGCAGGGGGAGCAGGGACAGGGTGAGGTAGCCGTGCGCGATGGTGGTGCCGAACGGGCCCTGGGCCGCCCGTTCGGGATCGACATGGATCCACTGGTGGTCGCCGGTCGCCTCCGCGAAGGCGTCCACCCGGTCCTGGTCGATCCCCAGCCAGTCGCTGGTGCCCAACTCCTCGCCGACCGCCGCCCGCAACTCCTCGGTCGAGGCGAAGGTCCGTGCCTGTGCCATCCGTGCGTCCTCCCGATCATGGCGCTAAGCGCCCGCTCAGGATGACCTCGGTGCCGTCTTGTGTCAACGCCGACGGACGCTGACGGACGCCGACAGACACCGCCGCGCACCGCCGCCGTACGGGCCGCTCAGCTGGCCAGCACCCGGCGGCCGGTGTTGTTCAGCCCGGCGATGGTGAGGTCGGGAAACCGACCCTCCCGGACGGCGATCGCCCGCCGCAGGACCTCCGCGAGCCGACCGGACGGCGGGGCCTCGGGGTCGCAGGGGACCACCTGCCGGCCGCCCCAGGTGCGCCGGTGCCAGGCGTCCACCTCGGTCGGCTGGCGGATTCCCAGCTGCTTCTCCTGCCGCCGACGCTTGGCGACCTTCGACTCGTAGGCCAGCCATACCGCCCTGGCCTCCTCCAACTCCTCCAGGGCCGCCACCAGCAGCCGGGGGTCGGGTTCACGCTCCTCCGGGGAGATCCCCACTCGTGCGCACAGATGTCGCCAGGTCGCCCGGTGCCCGTAGGGGGCGAACCGTTCCAGACAGCGGCGCAGTGCCTGCCGCCGCTGGGACGGCTCTCTGTCGGGGTCTCGAACCTGCTCGGCCAGCGCTCTGAATCCGGCCAACCTTCCCACCTCCGAGGCAGATCGGTGTGACTCCTTGGGGGTGTGACGTGGCCGCCGGCCGATCGGCTCCCGGTCTTGGGCGACTTTTTACGCGGTCTCCCGCGCGGTCACACCACAGCCCCTCTCAAGTGGCGGACCGCCTACCCGGGTTGGCGGGGTTCAGTGGTACCCCACACAAGCTGCTCGCCGCATCGGAACGAGGTCTTCACGAGTGCCCGTCAGAGCGGGTCAGCCCTCGAACACGCATGTCATCCGAGGTCCCGGCCCTCCCCGGTTCACCACAGGCCCCACACACCCGCCACACCGAGGACCACCACACAGCCCACGGCGGCCAGCGCGTACCGCCCGTCCAGGGCGACCGGTCGCGCCCCGGCCAGCACCCGGGCCCGCCGCCGGGCCAGCCCCACGAACAACACCCAGCCCAGCCCGGCCAGCGCACACGGCAGGACGACGCCGGCCCCGGCACCCTCCGCGCCCCGGTGCGTCATCGCCCGGCACACCAGCACCACGACCACGGTGAACGCCAGGGTGGTGCGCCGCCAGGCCAACCAGGTCCGCTCCGGCTGGGCCCCCGGGTCCCGCGCCGCCCCGGTCACCGCACCCGCCCCCACAGCACGGTCACCGCGACCACCACCGCCGCCAGTCCGGTACCGGCCGCCAACAGCACCGGGAACCGGGAGACGGGCAGGTCCTCGCCCCGCCGCATCGCCAGCTCGCAGCGGGCCCAGTGGTGCACCGCCCGCAGGGCGCAGGCCCCGCCGCCGACCAGCAGTACCAGGGCCACCGAGGTACGGGCGGTGACCGACAGCCGGGTGAGGAACTGGTCGACCGCGAGCCCGCCGCCGACCAGGGCCAGGGCGGTACGTATCCAGGCGAGGAAGGTCCGTTCGTTGGCCAGGGAGAAGCGGTAGTCCGGGGTGTGGCCCTCCTCCCGCAACCGTCGCGGTGACCACGCGTAACCCCAGCCGTCCCTGTGCTCCCTCGCCATGGGGCGAGCTTAGGCCGTCGGGTGATCACCGGTCGCGGGGAGGCCGGCGCCGGGGCCGCCGTTGCGCGGGACGCGCAACGGGCACTGCGGGAGCGGATGAAGTTGCCGGCCCCCGGGGCCCGGTCCGCGCACGGCGCTTGCGCGGCGGAATACCCCTCAGTAAGAACGTAACTGTTCACCTCACCCCGGCCGGCGTGCCGTGGGCGGGACAGCGCGAGCCGGAAAGCGGTGCCAGATGGCGTACGACGCGGACGTGATCGTGATCGGAGCGGGGCTCGCCGGACTGGCCGCCACCGCCGAGCTGGCCGAGGCCGGACGGAGGGTGATCCTGCTCGACCAGGAGCCCGAGACCTCCCTGGGCGGCCAGGCCCACTGGTCCTTCGGCGGGCTGTTCCTGGTGAACTCGCCCGAGCAACGGCGGCTGCGTATCCGGGACAGCCGCGAACTGGCCTGGCAGGACTGGCTGGGCACGGCCGGCTTCGACCGCGAGGAGGACCACTGGCCGCGCCGCTGGGCCGAGGCCTACGTCGACTTCGCCGCCGGGGAGAAGCGCTCCTGGCTCCGGGGCATGGGCCTGCGGCTGTTCCCCGTGGTCGGCTGGGCCGAACGCGGCGGCTACGACGCCACCGGCCACGGCAACTCCGTACCCCGCTTCCACATCACCTGGGGCACCGGCCCCGGAGTGGTCGCCCCCTTCGAGCGCCGGGTACGGGCCGGGGTCGCCACCGGACGCGTGGAGCTGAGGTTCCGGCACCGGGTCACCGGCCTCTCCCGTACCGACGGAGTGGTGGACACCGTGACCGGGGACCTCCTGGAACCCAGCCGGGCCGAGCGGGGCACCGCCAGCGGGCGCACCGTGGTGGGCGACTTCCAACTCCGCGCCCAGGCGGTGATCGTCACCTCCGGCGGCATCGGCGGCAACCTCGACCTGGTGCGGGCCAACTGGCCCGAACGGCTGGGCCGTCCACCGGCCCGCATGGTCCGGGGCGTACCCGCCCACGTGGACGGGGAGATGCTCCAGGTCACCGAGGCCGCCGGCGGGCGGATCATCAACCGGGACCGGATGTGGCACTACACCGAGGGAATCCAGAACTGGAACCCGATCTGGAAGGGGCACGGCATCCGCATCCTGCCCGGCCCGTCCTCCCTGTGGCTGGACGCCCAAGGCAGACGGCTCCCGGTGCCGCTTTTCCCCGGGTTCGACACCCTGGGGACGCTGGAGCACATCATGCGCGGCGGCCACGAGCACACCTGGTTCGTCCTGTCCCAACGGATCATCGAGAAGGAGTTCACCCTCTCCGGCTCCGAGCAGAACCCCGACCTGACCGGCAAGGACGTACGGCAGGTGCTGGGCCGCGCCCGGTCCGGCGCCCCCGGCCCGGTACAGGCCTTCATGGACCACGGCGCCGACTTCGTGGTGGAACGCGAACTGCCCGCCCTGGTACGGAGGATGAACGAACTGGTGGCGGCCACCGCCGCCGAGGACGGGGTACCGGCGGACCAGGTCCCGGTCATCGAGGAGGCCGCGTTGCGCCGCGAGATCGAGGCCCGCGACCGGGAGATCGCCAACCCCTACACCAAGGACCTCCAGGTCACCGCCATGCGCGGAGCGCGGAAGTACCTCGGGGACCGCCTGGTACGGGTGGCCAGCCCCCACCGGCTGCTGGACCCCAAGGCCGGCCCGCTGATCGCCGTACGGCTCAACATCCTCACCCGCAAGACCCTCGGCGGACTGGAGACGGACCTGTCCGCGCGGGTGCTGGGCGAGGACGGCCAGCCCCTGTCGGGGGTGTACGCGGCCGGTGAGGCGGCCGGCTTCGGCGGGGGAGGGGTGCACGGCTACCGCTCCCTGGAGGGCACCTTCCTGGGCGGCTGCCTGTTCTCCGGCCGCACCGCCGGACGGGCGGCGGCCAAGGCCGTGGGCTAGGGGCGTCGTTCGGATCCTGGGAGATCAGGGAGCGCGCGCGGGGTCACCTCGCGCGCCGCGTTTGCCGCCGACCTGTCGCCGTGGGCGTCGCTGAGGGCCGCTACCGCCGACGTGCCCCTGACTCCTCCTCCGCCCCGCTCTGCCGCTGGCGCGGGACACCAGAACGCGCCCACTGGTCTCCCGAGATCCACATAGCACCCCCTGGACGCACGGGCCGGCGGGTCGTCCGCGCGGACGTGGTGGCGCAGGGGGAGGGCGTACGCGGACCCGGTGCGCCACCGGTTCGCCGGCGTCGGTGCTCTGCTGGGTGGTGACGTGCGGGGTGCCGGTCTCGGTGGTGGGACGCGGTACGGAGTAGCGGATGTCGGGTGTCCGATCAGTCGCGTCCGCCGTGGGCCCTGCCGCGAGGGGGCTTCGTGGTGGGACGCGGCTCCGGGTGGCTCCACCACCCCGAGGGGCCTTCGCCGCGATGCGCGTCACCGGTGGGGCGGTGACGCGCGGGGTGCTGGTCCGGGGGCCCTGACCCCGTGGCCCAGGCGGTGGATCACGCACCCTCAGATCCTCCACATCTACCGGAACATGCCTGGGAGCCCGCACTGAGTCGGCCTCACATCCCTTATCCCGTAGGGGAGTTGACCGGAACGCACACCCCCGGGAACGTCGCTCAGGGTGAACGGGAGGTCCCTGTCAATTACCGTGACCGGCTTGACGAGCCACGGACATCTCGCTTGGGTGATCCCTGGCCATGAATCCACCACCCTTCCGCCTCTCCCGACGCCGCGACCGCGCTCCCCTGGAGCCCGCGCTCGACGACACCGCCCTCGCCACCGCCCGCAACGCACTCCAACAGGGACGCTGGACCGAGGTCCGCGAACTGTTGCTGGAGACGGGCGAGGACTGGAACCTGAGGGGGCATCGGATCGAGGTGCTGGCCCAGGCCGAGAACAGCGAGACCTGGGCCCTGGACTGGCGGCTGGCCGAACCCGACAGCGCCGAGGCGGCCTGTCTCATAGCCGCCGCCCGCACCCGGCAGGCGCTCGCCAGGGGTTCGCGCCCCGAACCGGCGGTGGAGGCCATCGAGGAGGCGCGGCGACTGCTCCCCCAGGACCCCACCCCCTGGCTGGAGGCGCTGAGGCTGTGGCACCGGATGGGCACCCCCGAACAGCGGGCCCGCGCCTTCGACGAGGTACGCGCCCGCGTCCCGTACCACCACCAGGGCCACCACCTGTGGGTGGCCGAACTGGCCGAGCACGCCCAGGGTGGCTCCCAGGACCACCTCCCGCACCCCGTCTACGAGTTCGCCACCCAGGCCCTGTCCCGCCGCGACTCCCCGCTGGCCGTCCTGCCGGTCCTCGCCCACGCCGAGCGGTACCGGGTCCTGGCCGCACACCAGCCGGACAAGACCGACCTGACCGCCCACTGGAACGGCTGGCGTGCCCAGCAGGTCACCCGGATCGCCTTCGACCGCTGGCTGGACGACCAACCCCGGCACCCCCGTTGGATGGTGGACCTCAACCTCCTCGCCCACGCCAAGTTCCACCAGGGACGGCTGGCCGAGGCCGCCGCCCTGTTCCAGCGCATCGGCCCCCATGTGTCGGCCGTCCCCTGGGCGTTCGGCGGCCGTGACCCGGTGGCCGAGTTCCGCGCCGCCCGCTCCGCCGCGCTGGGCGGGTGACCACCCGTCACCCGGCCCGGACCAACCCCCAACACCCCAGGGAGGACTGCCCGTATGACCACCGGCAGTGACAGCGAGATCAGTACCTATCGAGGACAGGACGGCGCCCTGCGGGCCAACCGGATCGGCGCGGCCGGGCTGCTGCTGTCCGTCCTCGCCGCCACCGCCCCCCTGATGGTGGTCGGCGGGGTGATGCCCACCACCTACGCCGTGATGGACATCGTCGGCGCACCGCTCCTCTTCGTCATCCTCGGCGTGGTGATGGCCCTGTTCGGCGTCGGCTACGCCGAGATGAGCCGGCACGTCCACAACGCCGGCGCCTTCTACGCCTACATCGCCCGGGGCCTGGGAGGCACCGCGGGAGCCGGCGCCTCCTTCCTGGCCCTCGCCGCCTACAACGCCCTCCAGATCGGGATCTACGGCATCTTCGGGTTCGAGGTCTCCGCCCTGCTGGAGCAGCACCTGGACTGGAGCGTCGCCTGGTGGATCCCGGCCCTGGTCGCCGTGGCTGTCACCGGGGTGCTGGGCGCCCTGAAGATCGACCTCAACGCCCGGGTACTGGGGCTGTTGCTGATCATCGAGGTCGTACTGATCGTCGTCCTCGACGTCGCCTTCGCCGCCGACCCCGGCCCCCAGGGGCTCACCGCGCACGCCTTCGACCCCTCGACGCTCAGCGGCGCCGGTGTGGGCACCGCGCTGTGCTTCACGGTGGCCGCCTTCCTCGGCTTCGAACAGGCACCGGTGTACGCGGAGGAGACCAGCCGCCCGCAGACCGTGGTGGCCCGGGTGATGTTCTTGGCCGTCGGCATCGTCGCGGTGTTCTTCGCCCTCAGCTCCTGGCTCATCGGGGTGGCCACCGGACCCGACAGGGTGGTCGCCCAGGCACAGGAACAGGGACCGGGACTGATCTTCGCCCTCAGCGAGTCCCGGCTCGGCGGCACCTTCACCGACCTGCTGCACGTCTTCTTCGTGACCGGCATCTTCGCCTCCATGCTGGCCTTCCACAACGTGGTCGCCCGCTACTCCTTCGCCATGGGCCGCGAGGGACTGCTCCCGGAACGGATCGGCCGCGCCTCCGCCCACAGCGGTGCCCCCGCGTTCGGTTCGGTGGTGCAGACGGTGACCGCCACGGTGGTGCTGGTGCTGTTCGCGGTCACCGACGACAAGCCCAACGGCGACCCCACCGCACCGGTGGAGCGGCTGTTCACCTGGATGGGCAACATCGGGGCCCTGGGGGTGATGGTCCTGATGGCCGTCACCTGTGTCGCGGTCATCTCCTTCTTCGTCCGCCGGGGCGCCGCCGCCGTGCAGTGGCCCCGACTGCTGTGCGCCGGCCTCGCCTGTGTCGCCCTGCTGGTGATCATCGGGTACGCCCTGAAGGACTTCGACGTACTCGTGGCCGCGCCCCCCGGCTCGGTCACCCCCTGGCTGCTGCCCAGCGTGCTGCTGGTCGCGGTGGTGATCGGACTGGTCTGGGGCGAGGTGCTGCGCCGTACCCGCCCCGCCGCGCACGCCCGTATCGGGCTGGGCAACCAGGCCTTCCAGCTGGAGCGGGCCTCCCAGGCCGAGACCACCGGCAACCACCCCACGCAGAACAGGAGTTGAGCGATGACCGACACCGCCGTGGGACACCCTCTGGACCCGCTCACCGCCGAGGAGATCGCCACCGCCCGCCGGGTGCTGGACGAGGCCGGCAAGGTCACCGACACCACCCGGTTCCCCCTGGTGCTGCTGGACGAGCCGGACCGGCACGTGGTCGCCGCCCACCGCCCGGGCGACCCGGTGCCCCGGGTGGTACGGGCCACCCTGCTGGACGCCGCCACCGGGGTCAGCGCGGAGGCGCTGGTCGACGTGGTCTCCGGGCTGCTGCTCGCCTACCGGGACCTGGACGCCGCCCGTGACGGCCAGCCCCCGGTGCTGATGGGCGAGTACGAGCTGTGCGAGGGCATCGTCAAGGCCGACCCCCGCTGGCGCGAGGCCATGGAGCGACGCCAACTGGACGAGCGGGCACAGGAGTTGGCCGTCTGCGCCCCCCTGGCGGCCGGCCACTTCGAGGTGGCCGAGGAGGAGGGACGGCGGATGCTCCGCTCGCTGACCTTCCTGCGCTGCGACGAGAGCGACAACCCCTTCGCCCATCCGGTCGGCGGACTGGTGGCCGACGTGGACCTGGTCGAGGGGCGGGTGCTGCGGCTGCTGGACACCGGAGTGGTGCCCACCCCCTCCGAGTGCGGGCGCTACGAGCCGGAGCACAACGGGCCGCCCCGTACCGACCTGCGCCCCCTTGAGATCACCCAGCCCGAGGGGCCCTCCTTCCACCTGGACGGCCACCAACTCAGCTGGCTGCGCTGGCGGTTGAGGCTGGACTTCAACGCCCGCGAGGGGCTGGTGCTCCACCAGGTCGGTTTCGAAGACGAGGACCGGGTCCGCCCGGTGCTGCACCGCGCCTCACTGGCCGAGATGGCCGTGCCGTACGCCGAGCCCGACCCGTCCCGCAACTGGGTCTGCTACCTGGACGCCGGGGAGTACCTGCTCGGCCGCAACGCCAACTCCCTCCGGCTGGGCTGCGACTGCCTGGGCGAGATCACCTACGTGGACGCCGTCCTGCACGACGACCACGGCAACCCGGAGGTCCTGCCGCAGGCCGTCTGCATCCACGAGGAGGACTTCGGCCTGCTGTGGAAGCACACCAACATCTTCGACGACATGGCCGCCCACAGCCGCCGCTCCCGCCGGCTGGTGATCTCCTTCATCACCACCCTGGGCAACTACGACTACGGCTTCTACTGGTACCTCTACCAGGACGGCACCATCGAGTTCGAGGCCAAGTCCACCGGACTGCTCCAGACCTCCGCCAGTGAACCGGGCACCGACAGCCCCTACGCCACCGAGGTCGCCCCCGGCCTCCAGGCCCCGTACCACCAGCACCTGTTCTGCGCCCGGCTGGACCCGGTGGTGGACGGCCCCCACAACACGGTGGAGGAACTGGAGGCCCAACCGGTACCGATGGGGCCGGACAACCCCAACGGCAACGCCTTCACCGTACGGACCACCACCGTGACCGGCGCCGCCGAGGGCGGACGCGAGGGCCGGGCCTCGGTGGGCCGGCGCTGGCGGATCAGCAACCCCTCACGGCACAACCGGATGGGGCGGCCGGTCGCGTACACCCTGGTGCCCCAGACCGAACCCACCCTGCTGGCCCGCCCGGACTCCTCGGTGGCCCGTCGTGTCGCCTACGGAGGGCGGCACCTGTGGGTGACCCGGTACGCCAAGGACCGGCACTACCCGGACGGCGACTACCCCAACCAGCACCCCGGCGGGGCCGGGGTGCCCCAGTGGACGCGCGGCAACGCGTCCCTGGAGAACACCGAGTTGACGCTCTGGCACACCTTCGGGCCCACCCACGTCCCCCGGCTGGAGGACTGGCCGGTGATGCCCGTGGACCGCTGCGGCTTCACGCTGCGCCCCACCGGCTTCTTCGACCGCAACCCGGCCCTGGACCTGCCGCCGGAGTCCGCCGGCGGCCACTGCCACACCGCGTCCGGCCACTGAGCCGACCGGCCGGAAAGCCGGCCCGGACAGTCGCACCGCGGCCCCGGACAAAGGGAACGGGCCGACTCGCTCCCACCCACCAGGAGCGAGCCGGCCCGTCTCTCACCCGAGGGTGAGGGTCTTCTTGAGCTTCGCCTCACTGCTGCTACCCACGAACACCTCGAACTCACCTGGTTCGACCAGGAGTTCTCCACGGGGGTCGTTGGTGTGGAAACCGAGGTCGTCAGCGCCCAGGGTGAAGGAGACGGTACGGGAACGCCCCGGAGCCAGGGTCACCCGCTCGAAGCCCTGGAGCCGCCGCACCGGCTGGGCGACGCTGGCCACCTTGTCCCGCACGTACAGCTGCACCACCTCGTCGCCCTCGCGGCGGCCGGTGTTGGTGACCTTCACACTGACCCGGATTTTCACCTTGCCCCGGCGTACCGCCTCGGCACTGGCGCGGGAGCGGTCCAGGGTCAGGTCGGAGAACGCGAAGCTGGTGTAGCTGAGCCCGAACCCGAAGGGGAACAGCGGGCCGTGCGGCAGGTCGAGGTACTTCGAGGTGTAGTCGTTGTCCGGGTCGTAGGGGCGCCCGGTGTTGTCGTGGGCGTAGTAGTACGGCAACTGCCCCACCGCGCGCGGGAACTGGGCGGGGAGCTTCGCCCCCGGACTGACCTTGCCGAACAGCAGGTCGGCGATGGCGTTGCCGCCCTCCAGCCCCGGATGCCAGGCGTTCAGCAGGGCCGGGGAGTGCTTCACCACGTGGGACAGCGCCAACGGCCGCCCGGCCAGCACCACCACCACGAAGGGCTTGCCGGTCCCGGCCACCTCGGTGATCAGCTGATCCTGCACCCCGGGCAGGGTGATGTCCGCCCGGGCCGCCGCCTCACCGCTGTGGCTCGCCTTCTCCCCGACGACCACCACGGCCGCATCGGCCTCCCGTACGGCGGCCACCGCGCGACCGATCTTGCCGGTGTCCTTCCCGGTCACCTCGCAGCCCTTGGTGAAGCTGACCTTGGCGTCCGGCAGCGCCTTGCGTACCCCCTCCAGCACCGACACCGCGGGGAACTTCTCCGCGCCGGGGCCGGCCCAGGTGCCGTGCAGCTCCCTGGTGTCGTCGCCCAACGGGCCGACCACGGCCACCCTGGACAGGTTGGTCTTGAACGGCAGGGTGCCGTCCTCGTTGCGCAGCAGCACCGCCGAACGTGCCGCCGCCTTCCGGGCCCGGGCCCGGAAGGCCTTGGTGGGCTTGTCGATCTGCCCGTCCTCGTCGGTGTACGGGTTCTCGAACAGCCCCAGCCGCATCTTGATCCGCAGGATCCGGGCCACCGCGTCGTCCAGCCGCTCGCGGCTCAGCTTCCCCGACTCCAGCAGCTTCCTGCCGTGTTCGGCGTAGGTGGTGGAGACCATCTCCATGTCCACCCCCGCCCCCAGCGCCAGGCGGGCGGCGTCCGCCCCGTCGGCCGCGACCCCGTGCGGGATCAGCTCGCCCACCCCGTTGTAGTCGGCGATGACGAAGCCCTCGAAGCCCAGTTCACGGTGCAGGATCTCGGTGAGGGTGTGCTTGTTGGCGTGCGCCGGCACCCCGTTGATCGAGTTGAACGAGGCCATCACGGTCGCCACCCCGGCGTCCACGGCCGCCTTGAACGGAGGCAGGGCCACGTCCCGTAGCCGGCGCTCGGAGATGTCGACGGTGTTGTAGTCGCGCCCGCCCTCGGGGAAGCCGTAGCCCACGAAGTGCTTGACGCAGGCGGCCAGTCGGTCCTTGGCCGCGTAGTCCTCACCCTGGAAGCCCCGGACCTTCGCGGCCGTCAACGCCGCGGTCAGATAGGGGTCCTCGCCGCAGCCCTCGGCGATCCGCCCCCAGCGGGGTTCCCGGGTCACGTCCGCCATCGGCGCGAAGGTCCAGTGGATGCCCCAGGAACGGGCCTCGGCGGCACCCACCTCGGCGTCGGCGGTCACCACCTCCGGGTCGAAGCTGGCCGCCTGGCCCAGGGGTACCGGGAAGGTGGTGTGGAACCCGTGGATCACGTCCAGCCCGTAGATCAGCGGGATGCCCAGCCGGGATTCCTCCACGGCCGCCCGCTGCACCTCGTTGGTCTCCTCGGCCCCGTACAGGTTGAGGATCGACCCGAGGAGGCCCTTGGCGGCCAGTTCCCGGGCCTCCTTGTTCTGGCCCTCGCCCGGCCCGGTGTCGTTGTTCCAACTCAGCTGCTGGAGCTGGCCGAACTTCTCCTCCACCGTCATCTTCGCCAGCAGCGCCCTGACCCGTGCCTCCAGCTTCCGGTCCCGTACCGGTCGGGGACGGGGTTTGGCGGGGGCGGCCTCCGCCGCGCCGGCGTTCCACGCGGTGGCCGAGGAGGCGAGCACCGTGGCGCCCGCGGTGGTCTTGAACACGTGGCGACGGCTGAATCTACGGCCCACTCGGTGCTCCTTCATCGGATGCGTCCGGTACCAACGGCACGTTCTGGTACGGCAGTTAAGCCGCGCCCCATGGTCACGTCAACAAGCCGAACGCATCACCCCGCGCCACCACCCCGGACCCGTTCACGCCGTTCAAGTCCTGAAACGGAACCCCGCCTTCGTCCGCCCACCCCGAGGGCGCGCCCCCTCTCCTCGGTCCGCTGGAGAGTCCCACCCCGGCACGTAGGGGGCAGGCCCGGGCGGGCCCTGTGCGCCCGCCGTGCCGGGGGCGGCGGAGGCTCCCGTCGCCGGCCCGTGGGGCGGTGACCAGGGAAGCTTCGCGCGTACGGGCGCCCCATGTATTCGCCAGGACACCCGCGAGGAAAACTGTCACGGCGGGAGTAGAAATTCACGGCCGATGGGGCTACTGTTCCTCGTGCAGCCAGAAGTCCAGTGGGACAGGCAGCCAAGGACGAGCTGCCACGAGGTACCGCCGAACGGCGGCGGCACGGCAAGTGGAGCGGCGGGGCCGGGAGAAGGAAGGGTTCCGCCGCTGACTTCCGGGCCGGGCGGCCCAAGAGGGGCGCCACAGCAGTACCGAGTGGAGTGCAGAATCAGAGAAGAAAAGGAGGTTGGAAGCCATCAGGATCGCCTGAGCGAGGACAAGCGCGCTCGGGTACCGCAGACCCCGGACAGGAAGGTGGTCACACGGTCACGCATCCGCGATCCGCGTACCGCCCGCCCTCTGAGAGGCGACGGTACGCACAGTGAGAACCGGCACCTCAGTGCGCCGGTAGATGGTTACCAATCCAGCGGGGTCCTGGCGTCCTGACGACGCCAGGACCCCTCGACGTGTGCCCCGAGAGGTGTAGATGACCCAAGAGAACCCGCTTGACCGCCTGGACGACGAGGACTACCCCGCCTACACCATGGGGCGGGCCGCCGAGATACTCGAAACCACCCCCGCCTTCCTGCGGGCCGTCGGCGAGGCCGGCCTCATCACCCCGCTGCGTTCCGAGGGCGGACACCGCCGCTACTCCCGCTACCAGCTCAAGATCGCCGCCCGAGCCCGCGAACTCGTCGATCAGGGCACCCCCATCGAGGCCGCCTGCCGCATCGTCATCCTCGAAGACCAGCTTGAGGAAGCCCGACGTGAGAACGAGGAACGTTCCCTCGAAGCGCAGTGACCGCCCCCTCGGCCCGCTCATCGCGCCGCCGAGAGCCCCGCTGACACGTACGGCGACCGGCACGTACGGCAGGGGGCTCTCGACACGCGGATACTCCTCCGCTCAGTCGTCCTCGTACTGCGACAGGGCCAACCCCAGGCCGAACAGCGTCGGGGCCCACTCCCCGACGTAGATCCCCCACCTGTCCGCCCGGTCCTGCCCGGCCGCCTCGCCCTTGCGCGAACCGAGCCAGGCGAGGACCGACAGGCCCACGGACACCAGCCCCGCGTTGTACGCGTGGTCGCTACGCAGCCCCATCTCGTGCAGCTTTCTCACCATGGTCTGGCCTCACTTTCACCGGTGACGGATGCCTTCGCCAGGGTCACCCCCACCACTCCCACCAGCCACCCGAGCGAAGCGCCCGAGCTACGCGTCCCCGTTGGCTCCCCGGCGACAACCTCGCCGGGGAGCCAGCGACGCCCACGGCAGCCCAGTGGGCTCCGCTGCGTGGGGTCGGGCGCTGGGTGGGCAACGGCTGTCGGTGGGGGTGACGTGTGGTTACGGGGCATCCCCGCGCGTGCGGGGAGCAGATCCGGCCGGGGGTCAGCCGTGCTGATCCGACAGGGCCATCCCCGCGTGTGCGGGGAGCAGCCTGCGTGATGCCACCCTCGGTCGCCGATACGGGGGGCCATCCCCGCGTGCGCGGGGAGCAGTGCGGGAAGGGCAGGTTCTCGAAGCGCGAGGCGGGACTATCCCTGCGGGCGCGGGGAGCAGAGCGGGATCGTGGACAGCGCGCGGGCGATGTAGGGACCATCCCCGCGTTCGCGGGGAGCAGGAGATCAGCGCCCGTCGCCCCCGCATCACCGTGGGACCATCCCCGCGCGTGCGGGGAGCAGTGAGGAAGACCCGACGCATGGCCTGGGGCCTCGGGACCATCCCCGCGCGTGCGGGGAGCAGACGCGTGCCTGCCCCGCTGGCGGGAGCGGCTCGGGACCATCCCCGCGCGTGCGGGGAGCAGCCTGGAGATGGACTCACCGCAGTGGGTGCGGGGGGACCATCCCCGCGCGTGCGGGGAGCAGTCGACAAGCGCGTTAAGGAGCTGTCCGACTCCGGGACCATCCCCGCGCGTGCGGGGAGCAGTTCATGCTCGCACCGGGCGGCAAAATGCCCGCGGGACCATCCCCGCGCGTGCGGGGAGCAGATCAGCCTGATCGGGATGTCGGATGCGGGCGAGGGACCATCCCCGCGCGTGCGGGGAGCAGTGACCGCAGCCTTGGCCTTGATGCGACCGTACGGGACCATCCCCGCGCGTGCGGGGAGCAGCGGTGCGCGTCAGCCTGCCACCGGTCGGTGAAGGGACCATCCCCGCGCGTGCGGGGAGCAGCAGCACATGGCCGGCCCCGGGAAGGCGGTCAGGGGACCATCCCCGCGCGTGCGGGGAGCAGACCCGGCATGACCAGCTTGGCGCCGTGACGGCGGGACCATCCCCGCGCGTGCGGGGAGCAGGTCATGTGACCCGGGCGGTGGTGGATCGGTTGGGGACCATCCCCGCGCGTGCGGGGAGCAGGCTTGCTGACCTGTGGGTTTATCCGTGGGGGTGGGGCAACCGAGCAACTTGTTGAGGAACGGACATTTCACCCCAGGGTGTTGAGGCTGAGGTAACCACCCTATGTGCGCGCCCCTGGCTCACCAGTGGGGCGCCGTGAGAGGGGTGGCCGCCCGCTCGCGTCCCCGGCCCGCCCCCCAACATCGGTCTCCGTCGGTGGAGTTGAGCTAAGAGGCCCCGGAGCCCCGCCCCAACCCGGGGCCCGCCCCCGCCCAACCCGGCTCGGGCTCCCGGTGTGGGGCGCCGTAGAGGGGCGGAACCGTGTCCACGTACTCCGCCCCCCGCCTCTGACGGGTGGCCAGCCGCCCCCAACGGCCGTCAGCCCAGGGGCGGTTGCCCGGGGTGACGGCCGTGGTTGACGTCGGGTCAGGCGCGGCCGGCCAGTTCGTAGCCGGCCTCGTCGACGGCCTGGGCCACGGCGGCGTCGTCCGGGGTGCCGTCGGTGGTGACGGTGACTCGTCCGGTGGGAAGGTCGACGGTCACTTCGTGGACCTGTGGCAGCTCGTTGAGCGCCTTGGTGACCGCGGACTCGCAGTGGGCGCAGGTCATGCCGGTGACGTGGTAGGTGGTCTGTTCGGTCGCCACGGGTTCCCTCCAGAGGTTCGCTCGTATACCCCTGAGGGGTATCTTCGACCTCCATGGATACCACGTGACCCCACCGCCGTGCCCACCCGCCCCTCCACGGGGCGGCCTCCGGCGCACGGGCGGTGAGGGGCGCCCCGGCCGGGCGCACGGGGATGGTCAGGGGTTCGACGGAGGCGGAAAGGTCTCCCGGACCGTGCGGTCCCGCAACTCGTCGAGCAGGCGCTCCTGTTGGGCGGCCCGGGCGGCCAGCTCCCGGAGGCGGTGGGCGTCCAGGGTGGTGTGCTCCGGCGCGACCGCCTCCAGGGTCCGCCACAGCGACTCCTTGCCGAGTACGCCCATCCGCAGCGCCTCGATCTCCAGTACCGGCCGTGAGTCGTCCCGTCGGCCCAGCAGTCGGCCGCGTGCGACCTGGGCGAGCTTCGCGGTGAGCCAGCCGCCCGCCAGCCGGGAGCGGCTCACCTGTATCTCCATCTCCCGCATGATCCGCAGGAGGGTGACCCGGTCCTCGGTGAACTCCTGCGCCAGCGCGGTGAGTTCGTCGGCGCGGGCCCGGTGTGTGGGCGACTCGGACAGGCGTTGTGCCAGTTCGACGCCTGCGGTCGCGCCGCCGAGGTGGTTGTTGAGGTAGAGCCCGAGCGGTCGGGATGCGGACTCGGCCGTGGGGCCGTGCAGGGTGGAGGGCATGGTGACCTCCCTTCGGTGTGGCGGCGGCTTGACCCGTCCGAGTACCCCCACCGCCGGCCGTTAGGCGTCGAAAGTGACCTGATCCCATTGTGGGGGAGTTACAGGTCTTTCGGTATGGGTGGTGGGGTTTTGTTCGTCACCGCGTTTCGTCGCCGCGCCCTCGGTCAGCCCGTACGGGGCGCGGGCCCCTCGCGTACCACCTCACGCGGGTCCTTGTCGCCCCGCAGCCCCAGGAACCGTGGATGCCGCAGCATCCCGTCCCGGGTCCACTCGGCGAAGTCCACCTGGGCCACCAGCAGGGGCTCCACCCAGTGCGGGCCGCGCTCGCGTACCGGATCGGTGAACGGCGAGGAGGCGCGGGCCCGCGCCTCCAGGCCCCGGTGCAGTACACGCAGGGTGGCGTCGTCGAAGCCGGTGCCGACCTTGCCCGCGTACCGCAGCGAGCCCGCCTGGTAGTAGCCCAACAACAGGGCCCCGAAGCCGATCCGCGCCCCCGAGGGGTCGGTGTACCCGCCGATCACGAACTCCTGACCCCGGGAGCACTTGAGCTTCAGCCAGTCCCCGGAGCGCCCCCGTCCGTAGCGGCTCCGCGCCCGCTTGGCGATCAGCCCCTCCCAGCCCTGGGCGCAGGCGCGTTCCAGCAGGTCCGCCCCGCCCTGGTTGCGGTGCGGGGTGAAGCCCAGGGGCGGGGTGAACTCCACCACCCGGCGCAGCAGCGACTTACGGGTACGCAGGGGGAGCCGGCCGGTCGCCAGGCCGTCCAGGGCCAGCAGGTCGAACAGTTGGTAGCTGATCCTGACCGGGCTCGCCCGGGCCCGCTCGGGGTCGGTGATCTGCATCCGCTGTTGCAGCAGGGAGAAGTCGGTCCGTCCCCGGTGGAAGGCCACCACCTCGCCGTCCACCACCAGGTCGTGGTGGGGCTGTCGGGCCAGGGCCTCGACCAGCTCGGGGTAGGTGTCGTTCAGTGGCTGCCCACTGCGCGAGCGCAGCCACACACGGTCACCATGCCGTACCGCCAGTACCCGTACGCCGTCCCACTTCCGCTCGAAGATCCACTCCACCGGGAACTCGCGGCGGTCCGAGAGCCTGGCCAGCATGGGCGCGGCCACCAGCTCCAACCCGTCCGGCGCCGGTGACAGCAACCGCTGTTCCCCGGGCGGCAGTTGGGCCAACGGGTGGTGCACCGTCGGGCCCCGGGACCGGGTGCCCTCTGGTACGTCGTCTGGTACGTCCACGCCCGACGGGTAACCCCTCGCGGCGGTTCCAACCTCGTACCGGCCACGGTCCACCACACCGGCCGAACGACGCTGGGCGGGCCGGAGACTCTCCGGCCCGCCCAGCGGGTGAACAACTGTGTCGAGGGGGGGACTTGAACCCCCACGCCCTGTAAAGGGCACTAGCACCTCAAGCTAGCGCGTCTGCCATTCCGCCACCCCGACGAGGTGTGTTCCGCGTGCCCCGTGGGGGCCTCGCGACGCGGTAAACCCTAACACTGCCCAGCGGTGACGATCACGCCGGCCGCCATGCGAACGTCACCGAGCCGCCCTTGGGATGGGGCCCTCCAGGCGGGAGGATGGAGGAACAAGCACCGAGGACCGAGGAGGCAGCGTGAACCAGCCGAGTCCCGCGCCGGACCGCGACCCGTCCACGACCCCGACGGGCGAGGACGAGGTCGTCGACCTGTGCCGTGAGCTGATCCGCATCGACACCAGCAACTACGGCGGCCACTCCGGCCCCGGTGAGCGCGCCGCCGCGGAGTACGTGGCGGAGAAGCTCGCCGAGGTGGGACTGGAGCCGCAGATCTTCGAGTCGCACCCGGGCCGGGCCTCCACGGTCGCCCGCATCCAGGGCGAGGACCCTTCCCGGCCCGCGCTGCTGATTCACGGGCACACCGACGTGGTGCCGGCCAACGCCTCGGACTGGACCCACGACCCGTTCTCGGGCGAGGTCGTCGACGGCTGTGTGTGGGGCCGGGGCGCGGTCGACATGAAGGACATGGACGCCATGACCCTGGCCGTCGTACGGGAGAGGCTGCGCTCCGGCCGGCGCCCGCCCCGGGACGTCGTGCTGGCCTTCCTCGCCGACGAGGAGGCCGGCGGTGTCTACGGCGCCCGTCACCTGGTCGACCACCACCCCGACCTGTTCGAGGGCGTCACCGAGGCCATCGGCGAGGTGGGCGGCTTCTCCTTCACGGTCAACGAGAACCTCCGGCTGTACCTGGTGGAGACCGCCCAGAAGGGGATGCACTGGATGCGGCTGACCGTGGACGGCACCGCCGGTCACGGCTCCATGACCAACAGCGACAACGCCATCACCGAACTCTGCGAGGCGGTGGGGCGGTTGGGCCGGCACAAGTTCCCGGTCCGGGTCACCAAGACGGTCCGCTCCTTCCTCGACGAGCTGTCGGACGCCCTGGGGACCGAGCTGGACCCCGAGGACATGGAGGAGACGCTCGCCAAGCTCGGCGGCATCGCCAAGCTGGTCGGCGCGACCCTCCAGAACACCGCCGCCCCCACGCAGTTGGGCGCCGGCTACAAGGTCAACGTCATCCCCGGACAGGCCACCGCCCACGTCGACGGCCGGTTCCTGCCTGGCCACGAGGATGAGTTCCTCGCGGACCTGGACCGCATCCTGGGGCCCCGGGTACGCCGGGAGGACGTCCACGCGGACAAGGCCCTGGAGACCGGCTTCGACGGCCCGCTGGTCAACGCCATGCAGACGGCGCTCCGTGCCGAGGACCCGGTGGCCCGCGCGGTGCCGTACATGCTCTCCGGCGGTACGGACGCCAAGTCGTTCGACGACCTGGGTATCCGCTGCTTCGGGTTCGCGCCGTTGAAGCTGCCGCCCGAGCTGGACTTCGCCGGGATGTTCCACGGGGTCGACGAGCGGGTCCCGGTGGACGGCCTCCGGTTCGGCGTACGGGTGTTGGACCGGTTCCTCGACCAGGTCTGAGGCTCCTCGCCCCTCGTGACCCCTCTTGTGCGTCTTGCGCGTCAGCACACTGACGGCTCGGTCCTCCAGAAGGGTGAATGCCCTCTGGGGGCAGTAGCCCGCACCCCCAATCCTCGTTACAGGTGGTGCGGTCCGCGGCTGGGACCGCATTGTCTACAAGGAGGAATAATGATCAAGAAGGTCGTCGCCGCTGCGGCAGCCACCGGTGGTCTGGTGCTCGCGGGTGCGGGCATGGCCGTCGCCGACTCCGGTGCCCAGGGCGCCGCTGCCCACTCCCCGGGTGTGCTCTCCGGCAACACCGTGCAGGTTCCCGTGCACGTGCCGGTGAACGTCTGTGGCAACACCATTGACGTGATCGGGGTTCTGAACCCGGCCTTCGGCAACACCTGCGTCAACAAGTGACATCGCTCCCCGGCTGACGGGGACACCGCCGTGCGGCCCTGGACTGCCCGTGAGGCACCGGGGCCGCACGGTCCTTGGGGGGATGCAGTGTGGGTCACCGTAGCGCCCCTCCCTCAATTCGCTACGCACGAGGCAAGGCAGAGGATCGAACATGCGACAGGTCACCAAGAAGGGCCTGATCACCGTCGCCGCCATGGGCGGCGTGCTGGCCGCCATGTCGGGGGACATCGCCCACGCGGACTCGGGGGCCCAGGGCAACTCGGAGGGATCCCCCGGTGTGCTGTCCGGCAACACCGTGCAGATCCCGTTGGACATCGACATCAACGCGTGCGGCAACACCGTCAACGTACTGGCGCTGCTCAACCCGACGATGGGGAACGAGTGCGCCAACGTCTCGGAGTCCAAGACGCCGCCGAGCAAGACTCCTGAGAAGCCCAAGCCGGAGCAGCCCAAGCCGGAACAGCCGAAGCCCGAGCAGCCTCGGCCCGAGCAGCCCAAGCCCGAGGTCGACTCGCCCGCTCCCGAACCCGTCGCCCACGAGACCCCCCAGCTCGCCGAGACCGGTGCCAGCTCGGCACTGAGCGTCGGCCTCCCGGTGAGCGCGGGTCTGCTGCTGGGCGGTGCCGTCCTCTACCGCAGGGGCCGGCACTCCACGCGCTGATCCCTGCCGGCGCCCGCACCGTGTACGGCGCGGGCGCACCCCGTGAACGAGGAAGGGGCGGGCCCTGAACGGGTCCGCCCCTTCTCCCGTGCCCTCGTCGCCGACACCTCCGGGCTCACCAGGTGGCCCGCAGCTGCCGGATGATCCGGCGCCTCAACCGCACCCGTCGACTGCCGTCGGGGTACAGCCGCATCCGGTCCAACTCCCAGTGCCCGTACTCGGCGTGCTCCGTCAACAAGCGGGTGGCGGCTCGCCTGGAGACGCCACGGGGGACATAGACATCACGGAATTCGTACTCCACCATCGCCTCTATTGTGCGCGACCAGCCCAACTACGGATAGCGTCTGCACTATGTCTGATATCGCCGGGCCCACCGCCGCTGACGTACGCACCGCCGTCGAGGCGCTCAAGGCCGCCCTGGACGGACATCTCGCCGCCATCGAACGGCGGGCGGCGGAGTCGGACGACGACACCGCCGTGCGCGAGGGCGAGGTGCACGCCGCCTTCGACGAGTTGGCCGCCGCCGGCGAGGCCTACGACGAACTGCTGTACCAGGTCTACGACGAGGTCACCCCCTTCGAGATCCCCGGGGGCGACACCCTGCCCGAGTACGTCGGGCCGGACAGCCCCGGCAGTCTGAGCGTGTTGATCCGCCGCGACTACACCGTGGTGGAACCGCAGCGGCTGCTGTTCCAGGCGCAGCGCATCGTGGACCTGGACCCCGAGTCGGTGGAGATCGACGAGGAGCGGGCCGAGGACGCCGGACGGGACCTCCACGTGGCCCTCGGGGTGATCTTCGGGGAGTTCGAACCGGACGAGATCGCCACCCGGCACCAGGAGTTCGGTCTGGAGGAGGGTGACGCCACCCTCTGGGTCACGGCGGGGGACGAGCCCAGCGAGCCGGGGGAGTGGCTGAGCGCCCCCTTCGAGGGGGCCGACCCGGAGCAGGTGGTGTGCCGCTTCGACGTGAGTACCGCCTTCGACGACGGCGAGTTCGACTGAGGCCATGCCCTCGGGAACGAGTCGGTGACCCCGTTGTCGTGGTTCGGGGCACCGGCGTTCCCGGCGGGTGGAGGCGGCTTCGGGTTCCGGGTGATTGGTGGTTCCGGTGCGGGAGGTCGACTCCCGTACACCGTCCGGGCGGATGAGCGTGGCCGTGTCACCCTCCGTTCGGTGTCCGACAGTTCGTTCCCGCTCGCCAGTCCCTGCGGCAGTCCTCGTGGCCGGACGGTGCCGCTGACCTCCGGGTGCGACCGGTCCAGGCCAACTACCCGCTTTCCGCCGCCAGTTGGTCGCCCGGGCGCGGCCCCCTTCGGGCCTCGTCGGGCGGGAAGGGCGGGAGTAGAATCCCCGCACCTGAGAAGGGGTGCGGTATGGGGGAAGTACGCCGTCCCAGACTCTCCCGGAGAGCGGCGCGGGTCGCTGACGAGGAGGGCCTCGGGGCGTGGTCCGAGTCGGTGGAGGTCAACCGGGCCTACGACCGGCAGATGAGCGTCAACCTGGGCGTCCTGGTGCTCCTCGCGCCCTGGCCGTTCCTGGTCATGGCCTATCAGGCCGCCCCCTGGCGTGGGGACGACGAGGGAGCCGGGTCCGCACACGTGTCGTGGAGCGCGTTCCTGGCGTCGGGCCTCACCGGGCTGGTGTTCCTCGGTCTCGCGGTGATGGCCGTGCTGTGGTTCGTCGTCAGGATTCGTGTCGGTGGCGCGGCGATGCACTTCTTCGAGCACGGGGCGGTGGCCGAGCGCCCTCGGGGCGCCCTGGCCGTCTTCCGCTACGACCAGGTCTCACCGCGTCATGTGGTCTGGGACGAGCCGATGGACCAGGGCGAGGTACGCGGGCGTGTCCAGTTGTGGATCAGGATGCCCGTGAGCGGCCATGTGCTGTGTCTGGACGGGATGAAGGCCGCCGACCGCGCCACGCTGGCGGTGGTCGTGGCGAAGCTGGGTCTCCCCGAGGAGCCGGAGGCACTGGGGCGGCTGTCCCGACATGCCCCCACCGCCTTCTAGAGGGGCCCCGCAGAGCCGTCCCCCCGGGGCCCGGTCGCCGGTGTCGTACGCCCCGACGGGGCGGCTACGGCTGGCGGGCGGGACCGAACCGGTTGCCGGTTGCCAGGGGCCGTACGCCGTCGCCCTCGCGCCGTGACGGTCGCTCCCGGCCCGCACCTGTCCGGTGGCTGTCGGCCCCTTGTCGGTCCTTGGCTCCCGTGTCCGGGGTACGGCCTCCGAGGTCGTACCCCCTCGTGGGTGCGGGGCCGCTGGGCGGGTTCCGGTGTCAGGGGCGGGCGAGGCGCGCGAGGCGTGGCCAACCGGTGAGGCCGGCGGCTCCCGCGAGGTGGCGTTCGCATCCCGTGAGGCCGGTGCGCGGGTGGCAGGTGCGGCGACGTCGACAGCGAGCGGGCTTGTCGCGGTGCCCCGACAGGTGGGCCGCTCCGCCCTCCGGGCGATGGTGCTCGGAGGACGGTAGGCCGAGTCCGGCCGCCGCGTACCGGGGACAGAGTCACGCACCGGGCGCGGTGCACGCGTCAGGGTTCACGGGAGTGGGGACCAGCACCGCGTGGGCGCGGGGAGGGGGGGCACACGGAAGCCCTGACGACGCCCGTACCTCGGCCGCCGGGTTCTAGGACTGCCCCTCGGCGGAGCGGAAGGTCGAGGCCAGCAGGGGCCGCAGGCGGGTGGTGCGCTCGGGAACGAGCCGTTCGGCCACCGCCTGGGGCAGCGCCGGTCCGGCGCCCTGCACCACCGACAGGTGGCGTTCGGCCCGGGTGAAGGCGGTGTACACCCACTGTCGGGTGAGGACCTCGCCGGCGTCCCCGGGCAGCACCACCACGGCGGCCGGCCAGCGGCGGCCGGCGGCCTGCCGGGCGGTGACCGCCCAGCCGTGGCGCAGGGTGTCGCGCACCCGCTCCCGGGGGACCAGCCGGGGCTCCCCGTCGAGGTCGAGGCGCAGGCCGCCCTCCTCGGCGTCCCGCACCACTCCGAGGCGGCTGGGACCGGGGCCCTCGGCGTACACCACCCGGTCGTCGGGGTCGAAGCCGTCGAAGCGTCCCGGACCGGGGTTGAGGGCCTGCTTGAGCGCGGCGTTGAGGGCGGTGGCCCCCGCGCCGCCCCCTGGCCCGGGGGTGATCACCACGGTGTCCGCGCTGGGGATGCCCAGGGCGCGGGGCACCGAGTCGGCCACCAGCTGCGTGGTGCGGTGCACGGCCTCCCCGGGGTCCTGGACCGGCACGGTCACCAGTTCCCGTCCGGGGGCGTCCACCGCCGGCAGTTCCCCGACGGCCACGCTGGAGGTCAGCTCGCCCAGGGGGCCGGGGTCGGGGGTGCGCGAGGTCACCAGGGGGCAGACCCCGGCGGTCAGCAGGTCCGCGAACATCCGCCCGGTGCCCTCGGCCAGCAGGTGGGGGTCGCCGGCGAGCACCAGCCGTGCCCCGTCGGGCAGCGCCTCGACCAGGGAGGCCGCGGCCTCCACGTCCAGCAGCGGGGCGTCCGGCAGCACCAGCAGGTCCAGCGGCAGCAGCCCCTCCTCGGAGCGCTGTGGGCCCTCGCTCCCGGCCAGCAGCCCGCCGACGGTGGCCGCGACCGGGGGTGAACTCTCCGACGGGGTGGGGGAGTCGGGCGGGGTGCCGTACTGGGCGGTGACCCGGTCCCGGCCCGACGTGGTGTGGCTGGCGGAGAGTACGCGCAGCCCCTGGGACCGCGCGGCCTGGAGCAGGGCCACCGGCTCGGCGAGGGAGGTCGCACCGCCACTGTGCAGGACCACCCCGTGGCCGGCCGAGGCACGGATCAGTTCGCCGGCGGAGGAGGGGGCGGCGTCGGGGGCCGGTTCCCAGTGGGGGCCGGAGCCGAGGGTGCTGGCCAGTCGGGCGAGCCCCTCGGCGAGGCTCTCCTCGGCCTGGGCGTACCGCTCCAGGGCGACCAGCAGGCGCACCGGGCGGGGGGCGCCCTCGTCCTCGGCGGGGTCGGTGGCCCGGGGCGCGCTCTCGTCCTCGGGAACGCTCACCTGGAGGGCGTCCACGCCGTCCTCCAGGAACAGCACCTCGCCGTCCTCGGCGAGGTGGCGCAGGGCCTCCTCGGGGTCGGGGACCGCGTGCCGTCGCAGGGCGTCGGCCAGGGTGCCCGGCTCCACGGCGGTGTCGCCGCGCAGGGCGGCGCGGCGCAGCATCCACTCAACCAGGGCCGTCACCCGTCGGGGGTCGTGGGGGCCGCAGGCGTCTCCCAGCAGGGCGCGGGCGAACTCGTCCACTTGCTCGGGGGCCGGCCCGGGAACGGACAGCAGCCGCCAGGGGTCCTCGCGCAGGACCTGGTCGGCGGAGGCTCCCAGGTGGTGGGTCACGGCCGGGGCGAGTGAGGCGGGGGCGCCGCCGGCGGTCAGCAGCGCGGGCAGGTCCTCGGGCACCGCCGGGGCGGGGGTGTCCGGGGTGTTGGTGCGGGGTCCGGGCGCGGGTCGGGTGGGGGGAGCGGTGGGGGCGGAGGGCTGGGCGAAGAAGGAGGCGGCCGGGCGTTCACCGCTCTCCACCGCCCGTACGGCGGCGAGGAGTTCGGCCCGGCGGTCGCCGTCGGCGTCCGGGGCGTCCTTCGTGGTCACAGCTCGCTCCAGTCCTGGTCGGGGTAGCGGTGCACGGGCGCGGAGACCTCCTCCAGGGCCGTGCGGATCTCGTGGGGAAGACTAAGCGGCTCCACTGACAACGCCTCTTCCAGCTGTTCGGCGTTGCGTGCCCCGACGATGGGGGCGACGACCCCGGGGCGGTCGCGTACCCAGGCGAGGGCGACGGCGAGGGGGCTGACGGCGAGGCCGTCGGCGGCGATGCCGACCGCGTCCACGACGCGGCTGGCGGTCTCGTCGAGGTAGGGGGCGACGAAGGGGGCCAGCCGGTCCGAGGCGCCCCGGGAGCCGGGTGGCGCGGTGCCCTCCCGGTACTTGCCGGTGAGCACTCCGCGCCCCAGGGGTGAGGAGGGCAGCAGGCCCAGCCCGAGGTCCTCGGCGGCGGGCAACACCTCGCGCTCCACGCCGCGTTGGAGCAGGGAGTACTCCATCTGCGTACTGGCCAGCGGGGTCCGGTTGCTTCTGTCGGCCAGCTGCCAGGTGGCCGCCTTGGCGAGCTGCCAGCCGCAGAGGTTGGAGACGCCGACGTAGCGGGCCCGGCCGCTGGTCACCGCGAGGTCGAGGGCGCCGAGGGTCTCCTCCAGCGGGGTGTACGGGTCGAAGGCGTGGAGCTGCCAGAGGTCCACGTGGTCGGTGCCCAGTCTGCGCAGCGAGCCGTCGAGGGCGGCGAGCAGGTGGCCCCGGGAGCCGTCGAAGCGGCGTTCGGGGTCCGGGACGCTGCCGGCCTTGGTGGCGATCACCAGGTCCTCGCGGGGCACCTGGGAGCACAGCAGCTGGCCCAGGAGGTGTTCGGCGCCGCCGTCGGCGTAGACGTCGGCGGTGTCGACGAGGGAACCGCCGGCGTCCCAGAAGCACTTGAGCAGTTCGGCGGCCTCGCTCTCGGAGACGTCCCGCCCCCAGGTGAGGGTGCCCAGCCCGATTCGGGACACCCTGAGGCCGGTGTGACCCAGATGCCTTCGCTCCATGGGCGTTGAGCGTACTGGTTGTTGTTGGTGGGGTCGGTGCGGGATAGAGTCCGACATCCAAGACGTTACCGACCGGTAAGGGGTTGTGGGATGAAGCTGGGAGTCAACCTCGGCTACTGGGGCGCCGGTATGGACGCCGACAACCTGGAGGTCGCCAGGGAGGCCGACCGCCTGGGCTACGCGGTGTGCTGGGCCGCCGAGGCGTACGGCTCGGACGCCCCCACCGTGCTCTCCTGGGTGGCCGCCCAGACCGAACGCATCGACGTCGGCTCGGCCATCTTCCAGATCCCGGCCCGCACCCCGGCCATGACCGCGATGACCGCGGCCACCCTCGACTCGCTGTCGGGGGGACGCTTCCGGCTCGGCCTCGGGGTGTCCGGCCCCCAGGTGTCCGAGGGCTGGTACGGGGTGCGCTTCGACCGGCCGCTGGCCCGCACCCGGGAGTACGTCGAGATCGTCCGCAAGGCCATGTCCCGGGAACGCCTCACCCACGAGGGCGAGCACTGGACCCTGCCGCTGCCCGACGGACCGGGCAAGCCCATCAAGCTGACCGTGCACCCGGTGCGCGAGCGGGTGCCGCTGTACATCGCGGCCATCGGCCCCAGGAACCTGGAGCAGACCGGGGAGATCGCGGACGGGGCCCTGCTGCTGTTCTTCGCCCCCGAGCACGCCGAGGAGACCTCCCTCGCGCCGCTGCGCGCCGGCCGGGCCAAGGTCGGCGCCGACCTGGACGGCTTCGACGTCTGCCCCACCGTGCCGTTGGCCCTGGGGGAGGACGTGAACGCGCTCGCCGACACCTTCCGCCCGTACACCGCCCTCTACGTCGGGGGGATGGGCAGCCGGAAGCAGAACTTCTACAACCGGCTCGCCCAGCGCATGGGGTACGAGAAGGAGGCCGCCGAGATCCAGGACAAGTACCTGTCCGGTGACAAGGAGGGCGCCGCCGCGGCCGTGCCGCACTCGCTGATCGACTCCACCACCCTGCTCGGCCCGGTGGAGCGGATCGCCGAACGGATGACCGCCTACGCGGAGGCCGGCGTCACCACCCTCAGCCTCAACCCCTCCGGCTTCACCCTGGAGGAGCGGATCGCGGCGTTGCGCGCGGGTGTGGAGGCGGTGGAGCGGGCCGGGCTGGCCTGACCCGCGTCTCCCCGGACCGCCCGACCGCGAGGCCTCTTCGGACGGGTGGCCCGGCTCGGCCGGGGTGGCTGAGGCGCTGGGAGAGGCCGGGCGAGCCTGGGCTGACCGGTGGGACCGTACGCGGCAGCCCAGCCCAGCGCCGGTGCGGCACCGTCGCCCACGGAACCGCGCGCTACAGCCAGTCGCGGCGCTTGAACATCCGGTACAGCCCCAGGCAGATGCCCGCCATCAGCACCAGCACCGCCGGATAGCCCCAGACCTGGTGGGTCTCGGGCATGTAGTCGAAGTTCATCCCGTACACCCCGGCCAGCGCGGTGGGCACCGCCACCATCGCCGCCCAGGCCGAGATCTTCCGCATGTCGTCGTTCTGCCGCACGCCCATCTGGGCCAGGTAGGCGTTCAGCACGTCGGACAGCAGCCGGTCCAGCGCCTCCACCTGTTCGTTGGCCCGGGTCAGGTGGTCGCTGACGTCCCGGAAGAACGGGCGGGAGCGGTCGTCCACGAAGCTCAGCCCGGCACGGGCCAGCCGGTCCATCGGCTCGGTCAGCGGGCTGGTGGCCCGGCGGAACTCCAGCACCTGCCGTTTGAAGGCGTAGATCCGGCTCGCGGTCATCCGCGCCCGACGCGGGTCCTGCCCCCGGGGGTCGAAGACGTCGGCCTCCAACTCCTCCAGGTCCACCTGGAGTTCGCCCGCCACCTCCATGTACTGGTCCACCACCGCGTCGCTGACCGCGTACATCACCGCCGTGGGCCCGTGCGCCAGCACATGGCGCTCCCGCTCCAGCCGCTCCCGCACCACGCCCAGCGGGTTGGCCTCCCCGTGGCGCACCGTCAGCACGAAGCAGTGGCCCACGAACACCATCAGCTCCCCGGTGGTGACCGTCCCGGACTCCTCCTCGTACAGCACCGGCTTGAGGACCAGGAACAGCGCGTCCTCGTAGGTCTCCAACTTGGGCCGCTGGTGGGCGCGGAGCGCGTCCTCCACCGCCAGCGGGTGCAGGGCGAAGTCCTCCGAGAGCCGGTCGAACTCCCGCTGGGTCGGATCGTGCACCCCCAGCCACAGGAACCCGCCCTCGCCCTCCCGGGCCTCGGCCAGGGCGGTGGAGACGTCACCGGACACCTCCACCCGGCGGCCGTCGCGGTACAGCGCGCAGTCGACGATCACCCTTGGCATTGTGCCCCGGTACCGGCCGGGCACAAGCCCGAGGTACGTGTACGCCCGCTCCCGTACGCTGGCCCCATGCCGACCCTGCTACTGGTACGGCACGGCCGTTCCACCGCCAACACGGCGGGAGTGCTCGCCGGACGTACCCCCCACGTTCCCCTGGACGAGCTGGGTGCCAGCCAGGCCGAGGCCCTGCCCGGACGGCTGGCCGCGCTTCCGCTGGCCGCCCTGGTCAGCAGCCCCCTGCAACGCTGCCAGGAGACCCTCGCCCCCCTGCGGGCGGCCCGACCCGAACTGCCCGCGCACACCGAGGAACGCCTCAACGAGTGCGACTACGGACAGTGGACCGGCCGAGCCCTGTCCGAGCTGGGGCAGGAGAAGCTGATGGCCACCGTGCAGCAGCACCCCTCGGCCGCCACCTTCCCCGGCGGCGAGTCGATGCGGGGGATGCAGACCAGGGCCGTGGAGGCGGTACGCGACTGGAACGCGCGGATCCAGGCCGAGCACGGCGAGGGCGCCACGTATCTGATGTGCTCCCACGGGGACGTCATCAAGTCCCTGGTCGCCGACGCCCTCGGCCTCCACCTGGACCTGTTCCAGCGGATCTCGGTGGCGCCCTGCTCGGTGACCGTGGTGCGCTACACCCCGCTGAGACCCTTCGTGCTGCGGCTCGGCGACACCGGCGAACTGGAGTCGCTGGCCCCGCCCCGCGAGACGGTGGCCGAGACCGCCGGCGAGCCGGCCACCGGAACGGCGGCCGTCCCGGACCCGGGAGCCCCCGACGGGCCGTCACCCGCCGAACGCCCCGGTGACGGCTCCTCGGACGCGGTGGTCGGAGGGGCTGCGTAGGCGAACTGATCGCCAGCCGCAGTAGGGTGCCATAGTCCGCAGCAGTCGAGGCAACGGAGCAGGACGTGTCCCGTCAGGTGTTCCTCTATGACCCCCCGGAACGGTTCGTCGCCGGAACGGTCGGGCTGCCTGGACGCCGTACCTTCTTCCTCCAGGCCAGCTCGGGAGGCCGTACCACCAGCGTCGCCCTGGAGAAGGCCCAGGTCGAGGCGCTGGCCGAGCGGGTGGATGAACTGCTGGACGAGGTGGTGCGCCGCTCGGGGGGCAACGCCCCGGTACCGGCTGTGGCACCCACCGAGATCGAGGACGTCGAGCCGCTCCAGGCGCCCATCGAGGAGGAGTTCCGGGTCGGGACCATGGCCCTGGCCTGGGACGGCGAGGGCGAGCGCATGATCATCGAGGCGCAGGCCCTGGTGGAACTGGAGGCCGAGTCCGAGGAGGACCTGGCCGAGGCGGAGGAGCGGCTGCTCCAGGACGACGAGAACGGGCCCCCGATGCTGCGGGTCCGGCTCACCGGCACCATGGCCCGCGCCTTCGCCAAGCGGGCCCTCCAGGTGGTCAACGCCGGCCGGCCGCCCTGCCCACTGTGCAGCCTGCCGCTCGACCCAGAGGGACACGTATGCCCGCGCCAGAACGGATACCGGCGAGGCGAGTGAGCCAGGCCCACCCGCCCCAGCTCCACCTGCCCACCTCCTCCGGGCCGATGACCGGCCAGGAGGCGGAGGAACTGCTCCGCGAGGGCGCCCTCACCGTGGAGGGCCGCATCCCCGACGCCTCCAACGCCGTCCTGTACTGCTCGGTCAGCCACCAGGAGCGCTCGGCCCACTGCGTCTACAAACCGGTCGAGGGAGAGCGCCCCCTGTGGGACTTCCCCGACGGCAACCTGGCGCGGCGCGAGGTCGCCGCCTACGAGGTCTCGCGGGCCACCGGCTGGGGCCTGGTGCCCCCCACCGTGCTGCGGGACGGCCCCCTCGGCGAGGGCATGGTCCAGCTGTGGATCGAGCCCGGCCACCACAGTGACCAGGACGACGAGGGGGACGGCGCCCTGCTGGCCCTGGTCGAGGACGAGGAGCCGGGACCGGGCTGGAAGGCGGTGGGCTTCGCCCAGGTCGGTCCGGGCCGCACCGCCCTGCTGGTGCACGCCGACGACCAACGGCTGCGCCGCCTCGCGGTGTTGGACGCGGTGATCAACAACGGCGACCGCAAGGGCGGTCACCTGCTGACCGCCCCGCAGTCCCGGCTGTACGCCATCGACCACGGGGTCAGCTTCCACACCGAGAACAAGCTGCGCACCCTGCTGTGGGGCTGGGCCGGCGAGGAACTGCCCGAGGAGGCCGTCCGGGTGCTGCGGCACCTGGAGCGGGACCTCTCCGGGGACGGGGAGCTGGCCGTACGGCTGGCGGAACTGCTCACCGCGCCGGAGGTGGACGCGGTACGAGCCCGGGTGGCGGAACTGTTGCGCTCCGGTCGCCACCCGGTGCCCAGCGGCGACTGGCCGGCCGTCCCCTGGCCCCCCATCTGAGCCCAACCGGCCCCGGGCGCCCGGGAGTCGGGACCCCGGAGTGACCCCGCGTCAGCGCTTGGGCAGTGCCGGGGCGCCGTGCAGGGCCTGCGGATCATGGAAGGCGAAGCGCGCGCCCCGGGAGCGGTACAGCTCCGCGTACCGCCCCACCTTCTCCGGGTCCAGCTCCACCCCCAGACCCGGCCCGGAGGGCACCGGCAGCCGGCCCTCTCGGTAGTTCTCCACCGGCCCGCCGAAGTCGCCGCGCACCACGTCGTCGGTGAGCAGGGCGCCGTAACCCTGGTTGGGGTAGCGGAAGTTGGGGGTGGCCGCGACGAGGTGGGTGGAGGCGGCGAGCGCCACCCCGAGTTCGCCCAGGCTGTGTTTGACCACCGGCAGTCCGGCCGCCGCGCAGATGCCGGCCGACCGCTTGAGGTTGAGCAGCCCGCCGTCCATCTGCTGGTCCACCGAGAGGGCGTCGGCCGCCCCGTGCCGGATCACCTCCAGCTGGTCGGACCGGCTCCACGACGCCTCGTTGGCCAGTACCGGGGTGTCCAACCGCCCCCGTACGTACGCCATCTCGGCCAGGTTGCGGCCCGAGGTGGGCTGTTCCACCATCTCCAGGCCGTACTCCTCCAGGGCGCGCACCGACCGCAGCGCGGCCCCCGGCGACCACGCCTCGTTGGCGTCCACCCGGATGGCCATCCGAGGCCCGGCGCCCTCCCGGAGCGCGGCCACCCGTGCCAGGTCGGTGGCCAACTGGTCGGCGCCGACCTTCAGGTAGCACAGGCGGGCCCCGCACCCGGCGGCCCTGCGCCCCTCCGCCCGCACCTCCTCGGGGGAGCCGGCCGCCACGTAGTGGAAGAACTCCACCTCGTCCCGGAACCGGCCGCCGAACAGGTTCACCAGCGGCTGACCGCAGACCCTGCCCAGCAGGTCCCAGCAGGCCGTCTCCAGCGCGGCCACGGCCGGGTTGCTGGTCCCCAGGTGGTGCCAGGTGCCGACCACGTCCAGCCGCTGCACCAGCCGCTCGATCCGCAGCGGGTCGGCGCCCACCACCAGGGGTTCCAGTGCGTCGAGCACGCCCAGCACCACCTTGGCCGAGGGGTAGGCGGCGGCCTCGCCCAGACCGGTCAGGCCCTCGTCGGTGTCCACCTCCACCAGGACGGACACCAGCCCGGACCGCCGTCCGAACGCCCACACCTCGTCGGTGCGGTAGGGCACGGCCACCGGGGTGGCGCGGACACGGGTGACACGCATCGGACGGTCTCCTTCAGCCGTTGGTGATCAGTTCACGCGGAGCCTCGGTCAGCGCCTCGCACCCCCACGGGGTGACCAGCACCGTGTCCGAGACGACATGGCCCACCGGACGCTCCACCCACGACATCAGGTGGAAGACCATTCCGGCCCGTACCCGGGTGCGCCCCGAAGCGCGGACGCCCAGCACCGAGGCGCCCCCGACCCAACTGGGCGGGAAGCCCAGGCCGGTGAGGTAGCCGCAGTGGTGTCGACGGGGGCGGTGTCCGGTGACCCGGGCGACCGCGTCCGCCCAGGCCCGGTACACCTCGCCGGTACGCACCCCGGGCGCCAGCGCCTCCCGGGCGGCCCGCAGCCCCGACAGCGCCGCCTCGGCCGCCCGGGCCGCGCCACTCGGGGCGGAACCGCAGTAGAGGGTGCGGCTCATCGGCGCGTGGTAGCGGTGCACACAGCCGGACAGCTCCACGAACAGCCCCTCGCCGGCGCCCAGTCGGTGTTCCCGCCAGGTCACGTGCTCCTGCGACAGCCGGTCGACGGAACGGATCAGGGGCACGAACCCCGGCTGCTGTCCACCGGCCTCGGTCATCGCCCCGTGCACCCGGGCCGCCACCGTCCGCTCGCTCACCCCCACCCCGGCCGTGGCCAGCGCCACCCCCATCGCCGTGCCCGACACCCGGGCGGCACGACGTACCAGGGCCACCTCCGCCGGGGACTTCACGAGGCGCCGTCGGGCCGGCAGGGCGGAGGCGTCCACCCAGGCCAGCTCCGGCAACCGGGCCCGCAACCGGGACAGCACCGCCGGAGGCAGCGCCATGGACCGCTCCTCCACCCCCACGGTGCCGCCCACCGGGGTCACCTCGGCCACCACCCGGGCGGCCACCCGCGCCGGGTCCCGCCCGTCCCCGTACAGGGCCCGCCGGGCGGAGGGCACCTGGGCGGCCAGGGTGTGCCGCTCCATGCTCCGCGCGACCACCACCGGGGGCCCGTCGAGCGGGAGCACCACCAGGGTGAGCGCGAAGTGGCCCAGGTGGTCCAGGCCCAGCAGGTAGTGGGCGTTCTCCGGGCTGGCCAGTACCAGGGTGGCCAGCCCACGGCGGCGCATGGCGGCGCGCAGCGCGGTGAGCCGGGCCCGGTACTCCTGGTCGGAGAACGGGGACCCCAGGAGATCGAGGGCATCGGGAGTACCGGGGTACTCGGGGTGGGAGGGCGCCGGGTCAGCCCCGTCGAAGGCCAGCGTCGTCGGCGGCGGATCGCCTGTCATGCGGCCAGTGTGGGGCGGCCGATCCGGCCCCGACCAGCGAACTTTTCCGATGGTGGCCGTTAGCGTGGCTACATGGTCTACGAGGTACGGCGACTGCGGCTGCTGTGGGAGCTGGCCTCCCACGGCACCATCGCGGCCACCGCCGAGGTCTGCCGGCTCACCCCCTCCGCGGTGTCACAGCAACTCTCCCTGCTGGAGCGGGAGGTGGGCACCCCGCTGCTGGTGCGGGACGGCCGGCGGCTGGTGCTGACCGAGGCGGCCTGGGTGCTGGTACGGCGTACCGAGCGGGTGCTCGCCGAGCTGGAGGAGGCCCGGGCCGAGGTGGCCGCGCTGAGGTCCACCGTGCGGGGGACGGTACGGCTGTACGGCTTCCCCAGCGCCGCCGTCGCCCTCGCCGCCCCGGCCATCGCCGACTGTCGGTCCCGGCACCCCGACCTGAGGGTGCTGCTGGACGAGGCCGAACCCGAGCGGAGCCTTGCCGCGCTGCGTGGCCACTCCTGCGACGTGGCCCTGGTCTACTCCTACGACCTGCTGCCCCGGCTCCCCGAACGCGGCGTGGAGACACGGGAGTTGCTCACCGAACCCCTGCTGGCCGCCCTGCCGCCCGACCTCGGGGGCCTGACACCGGGCCCGGACGGCGCTGTCGCCCTGGACCAGCTGCGCTCCCACCCCTGGATCGCCCCGCGTGGGGACAGCGCGCTGCGGTCCGTACTGGTGCGCGCCTGTGAGGGCGCCGGATTCGAGCCCCGGCTCGACTACACCAGCGACGACTACACGGTGCTCATGTCCCTGGTGGGAGCCGGGCTGGGGGTGTCCCTGCTGCCCCGGCTGGTGGCCGAGCCCCTGGCCGCCGACGTACGGCTGTGCGAGATCGCCGGCTTCCGGCCGTCCCGCACCCTGTCCGTGGCGATCCGGCGGGGCAGCGGCGGCGACCCGGCCATCGGGGCCCTGACCAGCGCGCTGCGGCGGACGGCCGAACGGGTCTGAGGCCGAGTCCGCCCGTCGCATCTCCTAGCGGAGTCGGCGAAGGGGGACAACAGGGCCCCTCCGGCCAACCACGGCATACCGTTCGTGGGGGAAACGTCCGGCCGGTTAGGCTCGTGGTCATGCGTGCCTGGCCTGCTTCCGAGGTCCCCGCCCTTCCTGGTAAGGGCCGCGACCTGCGGATCTTCGACACCTCGACCCAGGGGCTGGTGACCCTTGACCCTGGATCCGTCGCTCGCCTCTACGTCTGTGGGATCACCCCCTACGACGCGACCCACATGGGTCACGCGGCGACCTACAACGCCTTCGACCTCGTACAGCGGGTCTGGCTCGACACCCAACGGCAGGTGCACTACGTACAGAACGTCACGGACGTCGACGACCCCCTGCTGGAACGCGCCAAGCGGGACGGCGAGCGCTGGGAGGACCTCGCCGAACGGGAGACCGCCCTGTTCCGCGAGGACATGATCGCCCTGCGGATGCTCCCGCCCCGGGAGTACGTGGGCGCGGTCGAGGCCATCCCCGAGATCATCCCCATGGTGGAGCGACTCCGCGAGGTGGGCGCCACCTACGAACTGGACGGCGACATCTACTTCTCGGTGGCCGCCGACCCGCACTTCGGCGAGGTGTCCGGCCTGGACACGGCCACCATGCGGGCCCTGTCCGCCGAACGCGGGGGAGACCCCGAACGTCCCGGCAAGAAGAACCCCCTCGACCCCCTGCTGTGGGTCGCGGCCCGCGAGGGCGAACCCCACTGGGACGGCGGCTCGTTGGGCCCCGGCCGCCCCGGCTGGCACATCGAGTGCGTGGCCATCGCCGTCAACCGGCTGGGCATGGGCTTCGACATCCAGGGCGGAGGTTCCGACCTGGCCTTCCCCCACCACGAGATGGGCGCCTCCCACGCCCAGGCCCTGCACGGCGAGTACCCCTTCGCCCGGACCTACGTCCACGCGGGGATGGTGGGTCTGGACGGCGAGAAGATGTCCAAGTCCCAGGGCAACCTGGTGCTGGTCTCCCAGCTGCGCCGGGACGGGGTCGACCCGGCCGCGATACGGCTGGCCCTGCTGGCCCACCACTACCGCACGGACTGGGACTGGACCGACGCGCTGCTGGACGAGGCCGTGACCCGGCTGGCCCGCTGGCGGGCGGCCGTCTCCCGGCCCGACGGCCCACCGGCCCAGCCGGTGGTCGACGCGGTACGCGAGGCACTGGCCCACGACCTGGACTCCCCGGCCGCCCTGGTGGCCGTGGACGCGTGGGCGACCGAACAGGCCGAACGCGGGGGAGACGACGAGGGGGCGCCCGGAGTGGTCTCCCGCACCGTGGACGCCCTGCTGGGCGTCGCACTCTGAACCACCCGCCGACGCGAACCACCCGCTGATGTCTGTGGCCCGGAACCCGACAGGTTCCGGGCCACAGACATCAGGGCCCCCGGCGGTGTCCGGTCCCGAGCCTCTCCGCCTCTCCGGGAGGGGCCCGACCCCGGGTTGTCCCGACCTCGCGGCCCACGGCCCCGGGTGGGCACGAGGCTCGGCCCGGCCGTGGGCTGGGGCGGCGCCCAGGGCCGCGCCCGGCCCCGGGCGTCCCCCACACCTCCGCGGGGTGCCGGGGTTCCTGGTCGGAGCGGGAGCGGCGACGATGCCGGGCGCCCGACTGGTGGATGGGCCAACTCGGTACGGACGTGGGGGTGTTGGGCGCCCGACTGGTGGCGGGGGTGTCGGTTGGGCGGGTGTCGGGCCGGGGTGCTGTCGGCGTAGGGGAGTGCTCGCCCGGAGGGGGCGTCAACTCGGTGGTGGTGGGCGGGTGTTGGGAGTCGTCCCGTGAGGGGCGTTCGGGGAGTCGGGTCGGGCTGCTGTCGGAGTAACGGAGCGCTGGGTGGGTGGGCGTGACGCTGGGGTGCTGTTGGTACGCGGGCGATCGGTGGAGTGGGGCAACTCGGTGGCGGTGGAGCCCCGGTTGGTGGGATCCGGGGTGTGGGGCGAGTTGTCCGGGGCCCGCTCGGGAGGGGTGCGGGTTGTGGTGTCGGGAGGGGGCGCGTACCGCGCTGCCGGGGGGGGCTTGAGGGTCGGGCGCCCGACTGGTGGCGGGGGGTGTCGGGTTGGGCTGGTGCCGGGCCGGGGTGCTGTCGGCGTGGGGGAGTGCCCGCCCGGAGGGGGCGTCAACTCAGTGGTGGTGGGCGGGTGTTGGGCGGTCCCGTGAAGGGTGCCCGGGGAGTCGGGTGGGGTGGGCTGCTGTGGAGTTGGTGGGCGGTGCCCGGTGGTGGCGGAGGTATCGGGTTGGGGGCGTGCGCCCTGTGGGGATGTTCGGGGGTGTCCCGGCACGCTCGACGCCCAGCCCTGTGCGAGCCCCGTTCGGCCCCGCCCTTGTCACGGTGGTCTGCCGCGACGGCCCGAGTCGGGCCTCCCGCCCACGGCCGGGGGCTGCGAGGTCGGGGCAACGCCCTGCGGGTGAGCCCTCCGGGCGGGCCAACCCGGTGGGAAGGGAAGGGGCGTTGGGCACTCGGCTGGCCGGTGCCGGGCCGGGTTGCTGTCGGCGTGGGGGAGTGCTCGCCCGGAGGGAGCGTCAACTCGCCGGTGACGGGCGGGGGTTGGGCCCCGGCGCCCGGGCGTTCGCGAGTGCCCGTCCGTACGGCGGCCCAAGCCCGGCCGCACCGTCAGGGTGAGCGGACGTCCCCGGAGTACGGCTCCGGGGACGTCGTACGGGCTCAGCCCTGGTCGTCCTCGTCCTTCGGGCCGGGGTCCTCGCGGTCCCGGCGGGAGGGGGCGTCGTCGGTGGCGCCGCCGGTGTCCGAGGGGCGGGCGGGTCGGGAACCCGGCCGGGAACGCCCACGGCCCCGCAGGTACGGGCGGTCACCGCCCTCGGCGGGATGGCCGGGGCCGGCGCCGTCGCGCCGGCGCAGGTACTTCTCGAACTCCTTGGCGATGGCCTCGCCGGACGCCTCGGGCAGCTCGGCGGTGTCCCGCGCCTCCTCCAGGGACTGCACGTACTCGGCCACCTCGCTGTCCTCGGCGGCCAGTTGGTCCACGCCCAGCTGCCAGGCCCTGGCGTCCTCGGCCAGCTCCCCCTGGGGCACGCGCAGCCCGAGCACGTCCTCCAGCTTGTTGAGCAGGGCCAGGGTGGCCTTGGGGTTGGGCGGCTGCGAGACGTAGTGCGGCACGGCCGCCCAGAGGCTGATGGCCGGTACCCCGGCGTGGGTGCAGGCCTCCTGGAGGATGCCCACGATGCCGGTGGGGCCCTCGTACTTGGACTCCTCCAGGTTCATGGTGCGGGCCAGGTCGCTGTCGGAGGTGACCCCGGAGACCGGCACCGGCCGGGTGTGCGGGGTGTCTCCCAGCAGGGCGCCCATCACCACGACCATCTCCACCCCGAGTTCGTGGGCGAACCCCAGGATCTCGTTGCAGAAGGACCGCCACCGCATACTCGGCTCGATACCGCGCACCAGCACCAGGTCACGCGGCTTGTCACCGCCGACCCGGACCACCGACAGCCGGGTGGTGGGCCAGGTGATCTTCCGTACCCCGGCCTCCACCCACACCTGGGGGCGGTTGACCTGGAAGTCGTAGTAGTCCTCCGCGTCCAACGCGGCGAACACCTCGCCCTTCCACTCCCGTTCCAGATGGGCGACCGCGGTGGAGGCGGCGTCGCCCGCGTCGTTCCAGCCCTCGAACGCGGCCACCATGACCGGGTCGACCAGTTCGGGGATCCCCTCGACCTCGATCACCCAGCGCCTCCTTCCGAACGGTGTGGCGCGCTCCGCGTCCCACCGGCCGATGTCCTTCGTGTTCCGCGGACCACCCTACGGCGTGCTGGGTCCCAGGTCGCGGCCCTTGTGACGCGGGAAACCGGCGAGCCGTCGGGGGTGCCGGGCGGAGCGGGGGCCTCCGTCACGGCTCGCTGCCCCCGGTGGTGCCCGGCCCCGTGAGGGCGGGCCCGCCCGGGGCCGACCCGGCCCGGCGCGGTGATGTCTCCGAGGGGGCGGGCGTCGTGGGCGTACGGCTGGGGACGGGGGCGGAGCGACAGCATCCGGCCACTGTGCCAGCCGCCACTGACAGCCGGCCCGACCTCCCCTGGACGCGGGGTGGTTGGCGCCGTGCCCCCGGGGCGGCTCAGTTCGGCCTCTCGGCGAGCAGGCTCTCCACCCGCCGCCGTACCCCGGGCGTGTCCAGGCCCCGGACGGTCAGCGTGGTGCGGCGGCGGAGTACGTCGTCGGCGGTGACCGCCCACTCGTGGTCCCGGGCGTACACCACCTGGGCCCAGATCTCCGGCCCGTCCGGGTGGATGCGCTCGCCCAACTCCGGCCGCTCGGCGACCAGTCGGGCCAGGTCGAAGGAGAGGGAGCCGTAGTGGGTGGCGAGCTGACGCGCGGTCAGCGGGTCCATCCGCACCCCCGGTTCGCGGTCCACCAGCAGGCGGTGGGCGACCGCGTTGGGGTTGGCCAGCCCGGGAAGGGGGAGCCGTCGTACCAGGGAGGTGACCGGCTCCATGTCCTCCACCAGGGCGCTGTCGGCCCGCTGGGCCAGCTTGCGCAGTACCGTGCGACCGATGTGGCGGTAGGTGGTCCACTTGCCGCCGGCCACCGACAGCATCCCGCCGCGCCCCTCGCTGAGCACCGTCTCCCGCTTGGCGGACTCCACGTCCCCCGGGCCGCCGGGCAGCACCCGCAGTCCGGCGAAGGCGTAGGTCATCAGGTCCGGTGACAGGTCCGCCCCGCGCACCGAGAACGCGGCCTCGTCCAGGATCTGCCGGATGTCGGCCTCGGTGGCCCGCACCTCGGACGGGTCGCCCTCGTACGGTTCGTCGGTGGTGCCCAGCAGGAGCTGGTCCTCCCAGGGCAGGGCGAAGGTGATCCGGTACCGGTCGATGGGGGTGGCCATGGCCGCGCCCCAGGGGGAGCGGCGGCGCAGCACCAGGTGGGCGCCCTTGGACAGCCGGACGCTGGGGGCGGCGCCCGGGTCCTCCAGCCGCCGCAGCCGGTCCACCCAGGGGCCGGTGGCGTTCAGTACCAGTCGGGCGTTCACCTCGAACTCGGAGCCGTCCCGACGGTCGCGCAGTTCCGCCCCGGTGACCCGGCCCCGGTTGAAGCGCAGCCCGGTCACCTCGGCGTGGTTGAGGACCACCGCCCCGGCGTCCACGGCGGCCCGTACGGTCATCACGGCCATCCGCGCGTCGTTCATCTGGTGGTCGCCGTAGACGGCCACCGCCCGGAGGCCCTCGGTGCGCAGGGCGGGGTTGGCGGCGGCGGCCCGGGCGGGGGTGATCACCTTGCCGACCCCGTCCCGGAAGGCCGACAGCGCCGAGTAGGCCAGCACGCCGGCGCCCAGTTTGGCGGCGCCGTGCGGGCCCTTGCGGTAGATCGGCACCTGGAAGGTCAGCGGGTTGACCAGGTGCGGGGCGACGTCGTTGGCCAGCACCCGTCGCTCGTGGTGGTTCTCGGCCACCAGCCGTACCGCTCCGGTCTGCAGGTAGCGCAGCCCCCCGTGCACCAGCTTGGAGGAGGCGGAGGAGGTGGCGCCGGCGAAGTCGCCGGCGTCCACCATCGCCACCCGCAGTCCCGACTGGGCGGCGTGCCAGGCAACGGAGGTGCCCAGAATGCCGCCGCCGATCACCAGCAGGTCGTACGTCGCCCTGGCGAGTAGGTCCCTGGTCTCGGCCCGGCCCGGATTGCTGCCGACAGTCGGGCGCATCCCCAGGGTGGGGACGCGGAGCGGGGTGTTCATCTGGGTTAGCTCTCCTCGTCGATCCAGCCCATGGTCCGCTGCACGGCCTTGAGCCAGTCCTTGTACTCGCGCTCGCGGGTGTCACCGTCCATCTGCGGTGTCCACTCCGCGGCCCGCTTCCAGTTGGCGCGCAGCTCCTCGACGTCGTTCCAGAAGCCGACTGCCAGGCCCGCCGCGTAGGCGGCGCCGAGACAGGTGGTCTCGGCGACCATGGGGCGGACCACCGGGGCGTCCAGGAAGTCCGACATGGTCTGCATCAGCAGGTTGTTGCTGGTCATGCCACCGTCGACCTTGAGGGCGGTCAGCTCCACGCCGGAGTCCTTGGCCATCGCGTCGACGATCTCGCGGGTCTGCCAGGCCGTGGCCTCCAGCACCGCGCGGGCGATGTGGGCCTTGGTGACGTAGCGGGTCAGGCCCGCGATCACCCCTCGGGCGTCGGAGCGCCAGTAGGGGGCGAACAGACCGGAGAAGGCCGGTACGAAGTACGCCCCGCCGTTGTCCTCCACCGAGCTGGCCAGCGTCTCGATCTCGGCGGCGCTGTTGATCAGCCCCATCTGGTCGCGCATCCACTGCACCAGGGAGCCGGTGACCGCGATGGAGCCCTCCAGCGCGTACACCGCCTCCTGGTCGCCGATGCGGTAACCGACCGTGGTGAGCAGCCCGTTGTAGGAGTTGACCGCCTCGTGGCCGGTGTTCATCAGCAGGAAGGTGCCGGTGCCGTAGGTGGACTTGGCCTCGCCGGGGGCGAAGCAGGTCTGGCCGAACAGCGCCGCCTGCTGGTCGCCCAGCGCGGAGGCCACGGGTACGCCGGCCAGGTCGCCGGTGGCCTCCCCGTACACCTCGGCGGAGGAGCGGATCTCCGGCAGCAGTTCCATGGGCACGCCCATGGAGGCGCAGATCTTGGGGTCCCACTCCAGGGTGCGCAGGTTCATCAGCATGGTGCGGGAGGCGTTGGTGACGTCGGTGACGTGCACCCCGCCGTTGACGCCGCCGGTGAGGTTCCAGATCACCCAGGAGTCCATGGTGCCGAACAGCAGCTCGCCGCGTTCGGCGCGCTCGCGCAGCCCGTCCACGTTGTCCAGCAGCCAGCGGATCTTGGGGCCGGCGAAGTACGAGGCCAGGGGCAGGCCGGTCTCCCGACGGAAGCGGTCCTGGCCGACGTTGCGGCCGAGTTCCTTGCACAGGGCGTCGGTGCGGGTGTCCTGCCACACGATGGCGTTGTGCACCGGCTCGCCGGTGGCCTTGTCCCACAGCAGGGTGGTCTCGCGCTGGTTGGTGATGCCCAGCGCCTTCACGTCGTCCTTGGTGATGCCGGCCTGGTTGAGGGCGCCGGCCACGACCTGCTCGACGTTGACCCAGATCTCCTTGGCGTCGTGCTCCACCCACCCGGGCTTGGGGAAGATCTGCTCGTGCTCCTTCTGGTCGACGGAGACGATGCGTCCGTCCCGGTCGAAGACGATGCAGCGGCTGGAGGTGGTGCCCTGGTCGATGGCCGCGATGAACGGTCCCTCGGCACGGCTGGCGGTCGGGTTGCTCTCACTCATTGTGTGCTCCGAAACGTCGTGGTCGGTCGGCTCTGAACGCGATGTGATGTGGCTGGTCAGAAGCCTGTACGGCCCAGCCGGTGGGGAAGCCCGGACACGCCGGACGGCCGCGGTGGCGATGTGCGCGCCACGAAGACCGCCGACGGGGTGGCCACCGCTGCCGGGGGGATCACCTCGCTGGGGAGAAATTCGGAGCTGGACACCCGCGACTCCTTTGTCCGTAGTCCAAGAAGCTGACAGTGCCTGACGCAGCGGTCGGCGGCTCAACGAAGCCCAGGAGACCTCATCCCCGTCCACTGTTCGACAATGTCGACCGTCGCACGGCAGTTTTCTCCTGCTGGGGACCCCCGTCAAGGGGTGTGACTCAGCTCTCCTCGGTCCATTCTGCTGGCGCGGACCGGGAAAAGCTCGTCGAGAGCGTCAGAATCTTTCCCCGCCCAGATCCCGGGACACCGCCCGCGCGCAGTCCCGCACCGCCGCGACCAGCCGGGGCCGCAACTGGTCCCCCTCACACACCCGTTCCACCGCCCCGGTGAGCCCCACGGCCCCCACCGGCATCCGACGGCGCCCGAACACCGGCGCCGCGACCGACGCCAGCCCCTCCCAGGTCTCCTCCACGTCGCTGGCCCACCCCCGGGCCCGGGCCACGTCCAGCACCGCCTCGAAGTCGGCCGCCGCCACCCGGGTACGCGCGGTGAACGCCCGCCGTGGGGCGTCCACCGCCTCGCTGTGCGCCACCGGGTCCCAGCCACACAGGGCCTTGCCCAGGGCGGTGCTGTGCAGGGGGTGCATCGCCCCGACCTCCAGCACCTGGCGGCTGTCGTCCGGCCGGAACACGTGGTGGACGATCAGCACCCCCTGCTGGTGCAGCACCCCGAGGTAGACGCTCTCCCCGCTGGAGCGCGCCAGGTCGTCGGTCCACACCAGGGCGCGGGCCCGCAGCTCGTGGACGTCCAGGTAACTGTTGCCCAGGCGCAGCAGTTCGGCGCCCAGCTGGTACTTGCCGGTGAGCGGGTCCTGCTCGACGAAGCCCTCCTGCTGGAGGGTGCGGATCAGCCCGTGCGCGGTGCCCTTGGCCAGGTCGAGGGCGGAGGCGATGTCCGACAGCCCCAGCCGTCGTTCCCCGCCGGCCAGGAGGCGCAGCACGGCCGCCGCCCGCTCCAGTGACTGGATGGTCCGGGCCATCCGGCACCTCCCTCGACCCCGTGGACCCCACCCGCCCGCTGGGGGTGCTGACGGTGAGTCCACTGTCTGCTTCGACAATGTCGAACGGTAGCCCCTGATGTCGACGCTGGGATAGACGGCCAACGTCCCGTCAACGGCTGTGAGCGTTCCGAAACCCGGAACGCACCATGGCGGGAACGCCGCGTACGGCTACCCTGGCTCGACGTGCGCTCATGAAGCGCACCACCAAGCCGACAGCCGTCGCACCCCAGGGAGCACTTCCTTATGGCCTCGCCGTCCTCCGCGCACGCCCCCACCCCTCCTCGCGTCACCGCCTTCCGGGAAGCCCTCAGCTCCCGGGTCGTCGTGGCCGACGGGGCGATGGGCACGATGCTCCAGGCGCAGGATCCCAGCCTCGACGACTTCCAGCAGCTCGAAGGCTGCAACGAGATCCTCAACCTCACCCGGCCCGACATCATCCGGTCCGTGCACAGCGCCTACTTCGACGTCGGTGTCGACTGCGTGGAGACCAACACCTTCGGCGCCAACTTCGCCGCCCTCAACGAGTACGACATCCCCGAGCGGGTCTACGAACTCTCCGAGTCCGGCACCCGCATCGCCCGCGAGGTCGCCGACGAGTACACCGAGTCCACCGGCCAGCAGCGCTGGGTCCTGGGCTCCATGGGGCCGGGCACCAAGCTGCCCACCCTCGGCCACGCCCCGTACGCCACGCTGCGCGACGCCTACCAGCAGAACGCGGAGGGCATGATCGCCGGCGGGGCGGACGCCCTGCTGGTGGAGACCACCCAGGACCTGCTGCAGACCAAGGCGGCCGTGCTGGGCGCCCGTCGTGCCCTGGAAGCCACCGGCGCCGACCTGCCCATCATCTGCTCGGTGACCGTGGAGACCACCGGCACCATGCTGCTGGGCTCGGAGATCGGCGCGGCGCTGACCGCCCTGGAGCCCCTGGGCATCGACATGATCGGCCTCAACTGCGCCACCGGCCCGGCCGAGATGAGCGAGCACCTGCGCTACCTGGCCCAGCACTCCAGGGTGCCGTTGGCCTGTATGCCCAACGCGGGCCTGCCGGTCCTGGGCAAGGACGGGGCCAGCTACCCGTTGACCGCCGCCGAACTCGCCGACGCCCACGAGGGGTTCGTCAGTGACTACGGCCTCGCCCTGGTCGGTGGCTGCTGCGGTACCACCCCCGAGCACCTGCGGCAGCTGGTGGAGCGGGTACGCGGACGGGAGCTGACGCCCCGTTCCCCCCGGCCCGAGCCGGGCGCCGCCTCGCTGTACCAGACCGTGCCGTTCCGTCAGGACGCCTCGTACCTGGCCATCGGCGAGCGCACCAACGCCAACGGCTCCAAGAAGTTCCGCGAGGCCATGCTGGAGGGCCGCTGGGACGACTGCGTGGAGATGGCGCGCGGTCAGATCCGCGAGGGCGCCCACCTGCTGGACCTGTGCGTGGACTACGTCGGCCGGGACGGGGTGGCCGACATGCACGAACTGGCCGGCCGCTTCGCCACCGCCTCCACCCTCCCCATCGTGCTGGACTCCACCGAACCGGCCGTCCTCCAGGCCGGGTTGGAGCACCTGGGCGGACGCGCGGTCATCAACTCCGTCAACTACGAGGACGGCGACGGCCCCGACTCCCGGTTCGCCCGCATCGCCCGGCTGGCCGTGGAGCACGGCGCCGCGCTGATCGCGCTGACCATCGACGAGGACGGGCAGGCCCGTACCCGGGAGGACAAGGTCGCCATCGCCGAGCGGCTGATCGAGGACCTCACGGGCAACTGGGGCGTCCTGGAGTCGGACATCCTGATCGACTGTCTGACCTTCACCATCTGCACCGGCCAGGAGGAGTCCCGCAAGGACGGCATCGCCACCATCGAGGCGATCCGTGAACTCAAGCGCCGCCACCCCGACGTGCAGACCACCCTGGGCCTGTCCAACATCTCCTTCGGCCTCAACCCCGCCGCCCGCATCGTCCTCAACTCGGTGTTCCTGGACGAGTGCGTCAAGGCCGGACTGGACTCGGCCATCGTGCACGCCTCCAAGATCCTGCCGATCGCCCGGCTGGACGAGGAACAGGTCAAGGTCGCCCTGGACCTGGTCTACGACCGCCGGGAGGAGGGCTACGACCCCCTCCAGGAGCTGTTGCGACTCTTCGACGGCGTGGACACCAAGTCCATGAAGGCCGGCAAGACCGAGGAGCTGCTGGCGCTGCCGCTGGACGAACGGCTCCAGCGGCGCATCATCGACGGGGAGCGCAACGGGCTGGAGGCCGACCTCGACGAGGCCCTCACCGAGCGCCCCGCCCTGGACATCGTCAACGACACCCTGCTGGCCGGCATGAAGGTGGTCGGCGAACTCTTCGGCTCCGGCCAGATGCAGCTGCCCTTCGTGCTCCAGTCCGCCGAGGTGATGAAGTCCGCCGTCGCCCACCTCGAACCCCACATGGAGAAGTCCGAGGACGGGGAGGGCAAGGGCACCATCGTGCTGGCCACGGTGCGCGGGGACGTCCACGACATCGGCAAGAACCTGGTGGACATCATCCTGTCCAACAACGGCTACAACGTGGTCAACCTCGGCATCAAGCAACCGGTCTCGGCCATCCTGGAGGCCGCCGAGGAGCACAAGGCCGACGTCATTGGGATGTCCGGCCTGCTGGTGAAGTCCACGGTGATCATGAAGGAGAACCTGGAGGAGCTGAACCACCGCAGGATGGCCGCCGACTTCCCGGTCATCCTCGGCGGAGCCGCCCTCACCCGCGCCTACGTGGAGCAGGACCTGCACGAGATCTACGAGGGCGAGGTCCGCTACGCCAGGGACGCCTTCGAGGGGCTGCGGCTGATGGACGCGCTGATCGCCGTCAAGCGGGGCGTCCCCGGCGCCACCCTGCCGGAGCTGAAGCAGCGCCGGGTCCCCAAGCGCGCCTCAGTGGTCACCGAACCGGAGCCCCAGGAGAGCGTCCGCTCGGACGTGGCCGTGGACAACCCGCTGCCCGAGCCCCCGTTCTGGGGCACCCGGGTGGTGAAGGGCATCGCGCAGAAGGACTACGCCTCCTGGCTGGACGAACAGGCCCTGTTCAAGGGCCAGTGGGGCCTGAAGGAGAACCGCAAGGGCGACGGCCCCTCGTACGAGGAACTGGTGGAGACCGAGGGGCGCCCCCGGCTGCGCGGCTGGCTGGACCGGCTGCACACGGACAACCTGCTGGAGGCGGCCGTGGTGTACGGCTACTTCCCCTGCGTGTCCAAGGGCGACGACCTGATCGTGCTCCACGAGGACGGCTCCGAACGCACCCGGTTCAGCTTCCCCCGCCAGCGCAGGGGCCGCAGGCTGTGCCTGGCCGACTTCTTCCGCCCCGAGGAGTCGGGGGAGCGGGACGTGGTGGGCTTCCAGGTGGTGACCGTGGGTTCCCGTATCGGGGAGGCCACCGCCGAACTGTTCGCCGACAACGCCTACCGCGACTACCTGGAGCTGCACGGGCTGTCGGTGCAGCTGGCCGAGGCCCTGGCCGAGTACTGGCACGCCCGGGTCCGCTCCGAGCTGGGGTACGCCGGCGAGGACCCGGCCGACATCGTGGACATGTTCGACCTCAAGTACCGGGGCGCCCGCTTCTCCCTCGGCTACGGCGCCTGCCCCAACCTGGAGGACCGGGCCAAGATCGCCGAACTGCTGGAGCCCGGGCGGATCGGGGTCGAACTGTCCGAGGAGTTCCAGCTGCACCCCGAACAGTCCACCGACGCGATCGTCATCCACCACCCGGAGGCGAAGTACTTCAACGCCCGCTGAGCGGGCTGGGCGTACTTCAACGCCCGCCAGTCGGGTCGGGCCTGTCCCCACGCCCGCCGGGGCCGCCCCCGGCGGGCCCTCCGGCGCCCCGTCACGGCCTCCCGGCACGCCCGTGTCCGGCGGGTACGTCCCGTGCCCTCGCGCACGGGACGTACGTCCGGCCGGGATCGGACGTACACTTGTCGGTCCGGTGCGGCCGGTTGTCCCTCCAGAGTCTGGGGGAGACAGCCGGCCTTTTCGTCCCTTCGGAGGTGTGCGCGGATGACCAGTTCGATCCCGGCCTCAAGTGCCCGGCTGTCGGGGAGCCCCCCGCTCCAGGCGGTGCTGCTCGACATGGACGGCACCCTGGTGAACACCGAGGACTTCTGGTGGGACGCCGAGGTGTCGGTGTTCGCCGAGCTGGGCCACCAGCTGGAGGAGGAGTGGCGGCAGGTCGTCGTCGGTGGCCCGATGACCCGTAGCGCGGGGTTCCTGCTGGAGGCCACCTCGGCCTCCATCGCCCTGGAGGAGCTGAGCGTACGGCTCAACGAACGGTTCCTGGAGCGGCTGGACCGGGGCGTGGAGCTGATGCCCGGGGCCCAGCGGCTGCTGACCGAGTTGCGTGCGCACCAGGTGCCCACCGCCCTGGTGTCCGCCTCCCACCGGGTGGTGATCGACCGGATGCTGACGTCCCTGGGACGGGAGCACTTCACCCACACCGTCGCCGGCGACGAGCTGCGCCGCACCAAACCCCACCCGGACCCCTACCTGACGGCCGCCTCCGTGCTGGGCGCCGACCCGAGGCGCTGCGTGGTCCTGGAGGACACCCTCACCGGTGTCACCTCGGGCGAGGCGGCCGGATGCCAGGTGGTCGCCGTGCCCTCGGTGGCGCCCATCGACCGGTCCGGTGGCCGCACCGTGGTCTCCTCCCTGGAGGAGGTCGACCTCGGGATGTTGCGGTCCCTGGTGACGCGGAGCTGACCCCTCGGCCGGGCCCTGGGCGGAAGGTCGCGGGGTCCGGCCGACCGCCCCGTGGGTGGCCTGGTCGGCGGGGGTTCCGGGGCGGGCCGGCGCCGTCGGATCGGTGACTCTCACCGGTGATGTTTCTCACTCCGGGGTTTCCGATGGTCGCCCGGGGTCACCGTCCGTGTGGCACCCGACCGCCGTCCGGGGCCCAACTCCCCCTGGTGACACGCGAGTTGGTCCGACCGGCCAGGTCGGACGGGGTGCCGGTGAATGCGGTGGGTGTTTACGGAACGTGCTGCTCCGGCGACTAGGGTCTGCGCCGGTCCACCCATGTTCCCTCGGGTGGCCGGAAGAGGGAGATCCACGCACCATGCACCGCACCACACTGGCGACGACGGCCGCCGCCACCCTGCTCGCCGCCACGCTCAGCGGATGTCAGGACAGCGCGTCAGAGGCCGCCGACGGGGACACGATCGTGGTGGGCACCACCGACCGGTTCGTCGTCACCAAGCGGGAGCCGGCCGCTTTCGACCCGGCGCTCTCCTACGACGCCGGTGCCTGGAACATGATGCGCAACACCTTCCAGACCCTGGTCAGCCCGCCCCGCTCCGGGACCGAGCTGAAACCGGACGCCGCCCGCAGCTGCGGCTTCACCGACCGGCGCAGCGCCCGGTACCGCTGCCTCCTGCGGTCCGGCCTGACCTTCTCCAACGGCCACCGACTGACCTCCCGGGACGTCCGGTTCTCGGTGGAGCGAGTGCGGGCCATCGACCATCCGGCCGGCCCGGCCTCCCTGTTGGGGAACATCGACCGAGTGGAGACCCCGAACGACCGGGAGGTGGTGTTCCACCTGAAGAAGCCGGACGCCACCTTCGGGCAGAAGCTGGCCACCCCCGTGGCCGCCATCGTGGACGAACAGACCTATCCCGCGCGGGACTTCCACCGCGGCTACCGGATGACCGGCTCCGGCCCCTACGTGCTGGACTCCTTCGACCAGCGCGAGGGCCTGGCGGTCTTCACCCGCAACCCCCGCTACAAGGGCCGGCTGAAGGTCCGCAACGAGCGGGTCGAGGTGCGGATGTTCGACACCGCCGAGCGGATGGAGAAGGCCCTGCGCGCGGGACGTATCGACCTGATGAACCGCTCCCTGACGCCCCGGCAGATCAAGCGGCTGAACCGGGGCGACAACGACGACGTCAAGATGACGGAGACCACCGGACAGGAGATCCGCTACCTGGTCTTCGACACCGAGGGCGAGAAGACCGGCAAAGCGGCCGTACGGCGGGCGATCGCCCAGGTGGTCGACCGTCACCGGCTGGTCCGCGACGTCTACTCCCGCACCGTGGAACCGCTGTACTCCATCGTTCCCTCGGGCGTGCTGGGGCACCGCAACTCCTTCTTCAACGAGTACGGGGAGAACCCCACCGTCGCGGACGCCCGCAAGACCCTGCGCCGGGCCGGCATCACCGAGCCGGTCAAGCTGACCCTGCACTACACCACCGACCACTACGGGTCCGCCACCGAGGGCGAGTTCGCCTCGCTGCGCGAGCAGTTGGACTCCAGCGGACTGTTCAAGGTCACCCTGCGCGGAGCCGCCTGGAAGGAGTTCCGGCCGGCCGCCGCGGAGGGGGAGTACGAGGTCTACGGCTTCGGCTGGTACCCGGACTTCCCCGACGCCGACAACTACATCGCCCCCTTCTTCGACAAGGGCAACGTCCTCAGCTCCGCGTACCACAGCAAGGAGATCCGCGACCGGCTGATCCCCCGGACCCGGGGCCAGGCCGAACGGGTCAACGCCGAGGAGGACTTCGGCCGCGCCCAGGACATCGTGGCCAAGGACGTGCCGCTGCTGCCGCTGTGGCAGGGCAAGCAGTACGTCGCCGCCCGCAACGGGCTGCTGGGTGTGGAGTGGGCGATGAACTCCTCCTCGACGCTCCAGGTGTGGGAGCTGGCCAAGAACGAGTGACCGCCCCCGTCGGCGGCCGAGTCGGCCAAGGTGGCCGAGGCGCACCGCCACCCGGGCCCGGGGCCGCACCGCCCCGGGCCGGCACGGACCAGGCGGGTGCCCGTCGCCCGGACGCCCCTCAGCGCAGTCCGGGGCGGACCAGCCCGCTCTCGTAGGCGTAGACGGCGGCCTGCACCCGGTCCCGGAGTCCCAGCTTGGTGAGCACGTGGCCCACGTGGGTCTTCACCGTGGTCTCGCTGACGAACAGCTCCGCCGCGATCTCGGAGTTGGACAGCCCCCGGGCCACCAGCTTCAGCACCTCCACCTCGCGCTCGGTCAGCGAGTGCAGGGTGTCCGGCACCGGCTCCTGCTGCCCGGAGGGCAGCTGGCCGGCGTACTTGTCCAGCAGCCGGCGGGTCACGCTGGGCGCCAACATCGCCTCGCCCTCGGACACCACCCGGATCGCCTGCACCAGTTCCTGGGCCGGCGCGTCCTTCAGCAGGAAGCCGCTCGCCCCGGCCTTGAGCGCCTCCACCACGTACTCGTCCAGGTCGAAGGTGGTCAGCACCAGCACCCGCACCGGGCCGTCCCGCTCCGGGCCGGTGATCTTCCGGGTGGCCTCCACCCCGTCCATGCGGGGCATACGGATGTCCATCAGCACCACGTCCGGCTGGAGGGCCCGCACCTGGTCCAGCGCCTGGAGCCCGTCCCCGGCCTCACCGACCACCGCGAGGTCGGGCTCCGCCTCCAGGATCATCCGAAACCCCGTACGCAACAGCGGCTGGTCGTCGACGAGCAGTACGCGGATGGCCACGGAGAACTCCTTCGTTCGGCCACGGGACAGGGCCCCGTACGGAAGCCGCCTCAGCCGGCGGAGCTGGGCCAGACCATTCTGGCCCACCCGCTCACCGGGCGTCCTCCGCCCCCGCCGTGTCCCGGACCGCCGCCTCGCCGGCCGGCCCGGGAACCGCCGGGGCGGGGTCGGGCTCCGGCAGCCGGGGCTGGATCACCAGGGGGTAGGGCGGGGGAGTGCCCCCGAACTCCGGGCAGTGCGCCTGGTGGTCGCACCATCCGCACAGCCGCCCCCGCTTCGGCTTCCACTCGCCGGTCTCGGTGGCCTTGGTGATGGCCTCCCACAGGGCGAGCAACTTCCGTTCCACGGCCCGCAGATCGCCCTCGTCGGGGTCGTAGGTCAGCACCTCGCCACTGCCCAGGTACACCAGCTGGAGCCGTCGGGGCACCTCCCCGCGCAGCCGCCACAGCACCAGGGCGTAGAACTTCATCTGGAACAGGGCCTCGGCCGAGAACTCCGGCCTGGGCGCCTTGCCCGTCTTGTAGTCGACGATGCGCACGTCGCCGGTGCCCGGCGCCACGTCCACCCGGTCGATGATCCCCCGCAGCCGCAGCCCGGACTCCAGCTGCACCTGCACCGACAGTTCCCGCTCGGCGGGCTCCAGCCGCGTGGGGTCCTCCAGCGAGAACCACCGCTCCACCAGCCGCTCCACCTCGGACAGCCAGCGGGCCAACTCCGCCTCGTCCAGCGGCCCCTCGCCCTCCGCCGAGGCCGCCTCGCCGTCCCCCGGGGCCTCCCCCTCGGCTCCCTCGGCGCGGAACAACCCCGCCAGCTCCGGCCGCCGGGTCAGCAGCCGCTCCCACTCCCGGGGCACCAGGGCCTTCGCCCGCCCCGCGCTACGCTCGGCCGCCGGATGGTCGAACAGCCGCTCCAGCACCGCGTGCACCACCGTCCCCCGGGTGGCCGCGGCGGAGGGCTTCTCCGGCAGCCGGTCGATGACCCGGAACCGGTACAGCAGCGGGCACCGCATGAAGTCGCTGGCCCGGGAGGGGGACAGGGAGTTCGGTTTGGCGGGCTTGGCGGAGGTGGCGGCGCTCGTCATGGGTACGACCCTACGAGCCGGTTCGGACAGTCCGGCACCTACCATCGACGAGAACCCCCCTGACACCTCATGATCGGTACTCCCCGGTCCGACCAGGGGCAGCAGCGAGAAGGGAAACCGTGGCAGACGCGGACAAGGACGAGCGGCCCGAGGGCGGGGACGAGCGGGGGGAGCCGACCCCCACCCCGCGGACCGACCACCAGGGCGTGCCCACCCCCGGTGACCCGGACGACGGACGTCGGCGCACCCGACTCGGCGGGGGCATCCTCATGGGCCGGCCCTTCGGCGTCCCGGTCTACGTGGCGCCCAGCTGGTTCCTGGTGGCCGCCCTGATCACCTGGGTGTTCGGCGGCCAACTCGACCGTGTGCTGCCCGACCTGGGGGCCGCCCGGTACGCCATCGCCCTGTTCTTCGCCGTGGCCTTCTACGCCTCGGTGCTGGTCCACGAGCTGGCCCACACCGTGGCCGCGCTCCGCTTCCAACTCCCCGTACGCCGCATCCAGTTGCAGTTCTTCGGCGGCGTCTCGGAGATCGAGAAGGAGTCGCCCACCCCGGGGCGGGAGTTCGTGCTCGCCGCCGTCGGCCCGTTGCTGTCCCTGGTGCTGGCCGGCGTGTTCTACCTGGCGATGCTGGTGGTCACCCCGGGCACCGTCCCCGGGGTGCTGCTGGCCGGCCTGATGATCTCCAACCTGATCGTCGCGGTCTTCAACCTGCTGCCCGGACTGCCCCTGGACGGGGGGCGGATGCTGCGCGCGGTGATCTGGAAGATCACCGGACGCCCCATGGCCGGTACGGTCGCCGCCGCCTGGACCGGCCGGGGACTGGCCCTGGCGGTACTGGTCGGGCTGCCGCTGGCCACCCACGCCGGCGGGCTGTCCCAGGACAGCCTCAGCGGAATGGACTCGCTCACCGACGCGCTGCTGGCCGCGATCATGGCGGCCATCATCTGGACCGGCGCCGGCAACAGCCTGCGGATGGCCCGACTGCGCGAGCGCCTCCCCGAACTTCACGCCCGCGCCCTCACCCGCCGTGCGGTGCCGGTGTCCGCCGACACCCCCCTGTCCGAGGCGCTGCGCCGCGCCAACGAGGCCGGCGCCCGGGCCCTGGTGGTGGTCGACGGGGAAGGCGCCCCGCTGTCCCTGGTACGCGAGACGGCCATCGTCTCCGTACCCGAACACCGCCGCCCCTGGGTGGCCGTGAGCACCCTCGCCCACGACCTGCGCGAGGGCATGAGGGTGCCGGCCGAACTGGCCGGCGAGGAACTCCTCAACCACCTGCGGGCCACCCCGGCCACCGAGTACCTGGTGGTGGAGCCCACCGGCGAGATCTACGGCGTGCTGTCCACCGGCGACGTGGAACGGGCCTTCGTCGCCGCCATGGCCAAACCCGACTGAGCCGGGAGCCGTTGGCCGGCCCGGACCTCGATTACGGCCACGGCACGCGCTCGACTAGGGTGGCCCCCATGTCCGAACCGACCGGTGCCGCCCGCCGTCGCGGGCCCTTCCAGGTCGGGGACCAGGTTCAGCTCACCGACCCCAAGGGCCGCCACTACACGATCACCCTCGAAGAGGGAAAGAGCTTCCACACCCACAAGGGAGCCTTCCCCCACGACGAGTTGATCGGCAAGCCCGAGGGAAGTGTCGTCCGCACCACGGGAAACGTCGCGTACCTCGCGCTGCGCCCCCTGCTCCCCGACTACGTCCTGTCCATGCCCCGCGGTGCCGCCGTGGTCTACCCCAAGGACGCGGGGCAGATCCTGGCGATGGCCGACATCTTCCCCGGCGCCCGGGTGGTCGAGGCGGGAGTGGGCTCCGGCTCGCTCAGCAGCTTCCTGCTCCGTGCCGTCGGAGACGGGGGGATGCTGCACTCCTACGAGCGGCGCGCGGACTTCGCGCAGATCGCCCAGCAGAACGTGGAACGGTACTTCGGCGGACCGCACCCCGCCTGGCAGCTGACCGTGGGCGACCTCCAGGACAACCTGGCCGACGCCGACGTCGACCGGGTCATCCTGGACATGCTCGCCCCCTGGGAGTGCCTGGAGGCCGTCTCCAAGGCGCTGGTCCCCGGCGGCATCCTGTGCGCCTACGTGGCGACCACCACCCAGCTGGCCCGCACCGTGGAGTCCATCCGCGAACACGGCACCTTCAACGAGCCCTCGGCCTGGGAGACCATGGTCCGCAACTGGCACATCGAGGGCCTGGCCGTACGCCCCGACCACCGCATGATCGGGCACACCGGCTTCCTGCTGACCGCGCGCCGGCTGGCCGACGGAGTCGAGCCCCCGCTGCGCCGGCGCCGCCCCGCGAAGGGCGCCTACGGCGAGGACTACACCGGACCGGGAAGCACCAGCGGCTCCAGCGGTCGGTGATCCGGCCGGGCCCCGACAGGGGCCCGGCCCCCCTCCAAGCCGAGGCTCAACCAGCCGGTATCCAGGGGCTGTTGGGCCCGCTCGCCGGCCCTCGGGCCGGTACCGCCCCGGGCGTTCCGCCCTGATGTGACCTGTGGCACGATGCGGGGCACCGCTGATCGCCTCAGTACTCACAGGAGTTCACCGCGTGCACCCCTCGGCCGGCCCGTCCCTCCCGCACACCCGCTCCCGCCCGGCGCACTGGGCGGGGACGCTGCTGGCGGTCGCCGCCGTCCTCGGGCTGGCCGCGTCCCTTCAACCCTCCGACGCCAAGGCCCGCCAGTCCGGCGCCGGCAAGGGCCCGACCGCGTCGAGCCCGGGCCCCGACCCCCGCACCGCGCACTACCCGTTGGACTGCGGCCGGGGCGAGGGAGTCAGCGGGCGGTCGGTGCAGGTGGTCGACAGGGGAGAGGCCGACTTCGACCGGGACGGCCGGGCCGAGACGGTCGCGGTGGTCCGCTGCGCCACCGGTGGCGGCAACCCCCCGCAGGGGATCTACGTCCTCGCCCGCCCCGGCCAGCCGCAACAGCACCCCCGGATCGTGGAGACCCTGTTGAAGCCCACCGAGGGCATGAACACCAAGGGGTTCGCGGTGCGGGGCGACAAGGTGTCCGTCACCCTCCTCGGCTACTCCTCGCCCTCGGTGCCCCGCTGCTGCCCCGACCAGGAACGGCGGGTCAGCTGGAAGTGGCGGAACGAGCGCCTGGTGCTGGTGCCGGCACCGGTGGCCGGCAGCGTCTGAGGCGGCGGGCCACACCGGACCCCCACTCGTACGGGGGCACACACGACAGGGCGCCGACCCACCGGGGGAGACGGCGCCCGTGGATCAGGCCGGTCAGGGTGCGTCGGGCCCGTAGACCTCGGTCTTGTCGGCCACCCTGCGCACGTGGATGCAGTCGCCGGGGCACTCCTTGGCGGAGTCCGCCACGTCCCTCAGCAGGGGGAGCGGCACCCTGGTGGTGGCACCCGGGTCCTGGAGCAGCTCGTCGTCGGCGCTCTTGACGTAGGCGAGGCCGTCGATGTCGAGCTCGAAGACCTCGGGGGCGTACTGGGCGCAGATCCCGTCACCGGTGCACAGGTCCTGGTCGATCCAGACCTCCAGCTCCTTGTCCGGCTCGGTGCCGGTGTCCTGGTCGGCGCTCTTGGCGTTCTGCTCGCTCATCGTCGTCCACTCACTGTCACTGCCTTCCCCCTTCCCGCCACGGTGACGCCTCGCGGGGCGGCGGTTCGGGTTCCGGTGCCGGAATGCGTCAACAGCCATGCGCGTTGACGCCTTTGACGATACAACCGGCGGCTTCCCCACGGTGGTGGGTGGGTATTCACCAGAGGTGACGGTGCACACAGGGTAAAGATCGGACACAGATCCACTGTCTTGTGATCTAGGGGTTTCAACCCGCACCGGCACAGGTAGGGTCTGAAAGCGTCCAGCTCCCCCTGGAGGAGGTGAGGACCGTGGCAGCCCACGACGACGACATCAACCGCGGCGCCCAGGCCGGTCGGGACTCCGACCCGTCCGATCAGGTCGCCCATCTTGAGCAGGAGATCGCCGTCCTGCGCCGCAAGCTCGCTGACTCTCCTCGGCATTCTCGCGTGCTCGAAGAGCGAATCGTTGAGCTTCAGACCAATCTCGCCGGAGTCTCGGCCCAGAACGAACGGCTCGCCAACACGCTCCGTGAGGCACGCGACCAGATCGTGGCCCTCAAGGAGGAGGTGGACCGGCTCGCTCAGCCGCCCTCTGGTTTCGGTGCCTTTCTGCAGAGTAACGAAGACGGCACCGCCGATATCTTCACCGGTGGCCGGAAACTCCGGGTCAACGTCAGCCCCAATCTCGAACTGGAGAAGCTTGAGCGTGGCCAGGAGGTCATGCTCAACGAGGCCCTCAACATCGTCGACGCGATGGAGTTCGAGCGCGCCGGCGACATCGTGACCCTGAAGGAGGTTCTGGACGACGGGGAACGCGCGCTGGTCATCGGTCACACCGACGAGGAGCGCGTGGTCCGGCTGGCCGAACCGCTGATGAGGGCCACCCTCAGAGCGGGGGACGCCCTGTTGCTGGAACCCCGCTCGGGCTACGTCTACGAGGTGGTCCCCAAGAGCGAGGTCGAGGAACTGGTCCTCGAAGAGGTCCCCGACATCGACTACACCAAGATCGGTGGACTGGGCGGCCAGATCGAGATGATCCGGGACGCCGTCGAGCTTCCCTACCTTCACCCGGACCTGTTCAAGGAACACGAGCTGCGCCCGCCCAAGGGCGTACTCCTCTACGGACCCCCCGGTTGCGGCAAGACGCTGATCGCCAAGGCGGTGGCCAACTCCCTGGCCAAGAAGGTCGCCGAGGTGACCGGACGCCCCCAGGGCAAGAGCTACTTCCTCAACATCAAGGGTCCCGAGCTGCTCAACAAGTACGTCGGTGAGACCGAGCGGCACATCCGCCTGGTTTTCCAGCGGGCCAGGGAGAAGGCCAGCGAGGGCACGCCGGTGATCGTGTTCTTCGACGAGATGGACTCGTTGTTCCGCACCCGTGGCTCGGGCGTCAGCTCGGACGTGGAGAACACCATCGTCCCCCAGCTGCTGTCCGAGATCGACGGTGTGGAGGGCCTGGAGAACGTCATCGTCATCGGCGCCTCCAACCGTGAGGACATGATCGACCCGGCGATCCTCCGTCCGGGGCGACTCGACGTGAAGATCAAGATCGAGCGTCCCGACGCGGAGGCGGCGAAGGACATCTTCTCCAAGTACCTCACCGCGAAGCTGCCGGTTCACGTCGACGACCTGCGCGAGCACCGGAACGACCCGGAGGCCGCCGTCGCCGGCATGATCCAGTCGGTGGTCGAGCAGATGTACGCGGAGACCGAGGAGAACCGCTTCCTGGAGGTCACCTACGCCAACGGTGACAAGGAGGTCCTGTACTTCAAGGACTTCAACTCCGGCGCCATGATCCAGAACATCGTGGACCGGGCCAAGAAGATGGCGATCAAGGACTTCCTGGACCACGACCAGAAGGGGCTGCGGGTCTCCCACCTGCTGGCCGCCTGTGTGGACGAGTTCAAGGAGAACGAGGACCTTCCCAACACCACCAACCCCGACGACTGGGCGCGCATCTCCGGTAAGAAGGGCGAGCGGATCGTCTTCATCCGTACCCTGGTCACTGGCAAGCAGGGTGCTGACACCGGGCGCTCCATCGACACGGTGGCGAACACCGGGCAGTACCTGTAGTGAACGACGCGACCGGCTGCGGGTGCCCCGGGCGGGCACCCGCAGCCGGGTCGTTTCCGGCACCGGAGGAACGGCGGTGAGCTCCCGTTTGGAGGCGCGGCCGTCTAGGCTCCGAAGCAGCGCCGCCACGCGGCTCGGGCCGGAGGCGGAGCGGAACTGGGGCGGTGCCCCCGTCGGGGCGGCACCGTCGGGCTAGGAGGGCCGCATGACCGTTCGGCGAGTAATGGGCATCGAGACGGAGTACGGGATCTCCGTCCCAGGGCATCCCCATGCCAATGCCATGCTCACCTCATCCCAGGTGGTCAACGCCTACGCGGCGGCCATGCACCGTGCCCGACGGGCCCGCTGGGACTTCGAGGAGGAGAACCCCCTGCGGGACGCCCGGGGCTTCGACCTGGCCCGTGATTCCGCCGACGCCAGCCAGCTGACGGACGAGGACATCGGGCTGGCCAACGTGATCCTCACCAACGGCGCCCGGCTCTACGTGGACCACGCGCACCCCGAGTACAGCGCCCCGGAGGTCACCAACCCGCTGGACGCGGTGCTGTGGGACAAGGCCGGGGAGCGGATCATGCGGGAGGCCGCCGAGCGGGCGGCCGAGGTGCCCGGTGCCCACCCCATCCACCTGTACAAGAACAACACCGACAACAAGGGCGCCTCCTACGGCACCCACGAGAACTACCTGATGAAGCGGGAGACGCCGTTCTCCGACATCGTGCGGCACCTGACCCCGTTCTTCGTCTCCCGGCAGGTGGTCTGCGGGGCCGGACGGGTCGGCCTGGGTCAGGACGGCGGCGAGCACGGGTTCCAGCTCAGCCAGCGCGCGGACTACTTCGAGGTCGAGGTCGGCCTGGAGACCACGCTGAAACGGCCGATCATCAACACCCGGGACGAACCGCACGCGGACGCCGACAAGTACCGCCGACTCCACGTGATCATCGGGGATGCCAACCTCTCCGAGATCTCCACCTACCTCAAGCTGGGCACCACGGCCCTGGTGCTGTCCATGATCGAGGACGGCTTCATCGCCGTGGATCTGGCCGTCGACCAGCCGGTGCGCACCCTGCACGAGGTCTCCCACGACCCGGGCCTGCGCCAGCTGATCACCCTGCGCAGCGGCCGTACGCTCACCGGGGTCCAGTTGCAGATGGAGTACTGCGAGCTGGCCCGCAAGTACGTCGAGGAGCGCTGGGGCGGTGACGTCGACGAGCAGACCGCCGACGTGCTCAGCCGCTGGGAGGACGTGCTCAGCCGCCTGGAGCGGGACCCGATGAGCCTCTCCGGCGAGCTGGACTGGGTCGCCAAGCGGGAGCTGATGGAGGGGTACCGCCGCCGGGACAACCTGGAGTGGGACGCCCCCCGGCTCCACCTGGTGGACCTCCAGTACGCGGACGTACGCGACGACAAGGGCCTGTACAACCGGCTGGTGGCACGCGGGAAGATGACCCGCCTGCTGGAGGAGTCGGACGTGCTCGATGCGCGCACCAGGCCGCCGGAGGACACCCGGGCGTACTTCCGGGGCCGCTGCCTGGAGAAGTACGCGGAGGAGGTCGCCGCGGCCTCCTGGGACTCGGTGATCTTCGACCTGCCGGACCGCGACAGCCTGCAACGGGTCCCGACCATGGAGCCGCTGCGGGGGACCAGCCAGCACGTGAAGGCGATTCTGGACCGCTGCCGTACGGCCGAGGAACTGGTGAAACTGCTTTCCGGCGGCTGAGGTTGGGCCGGGAGTATCCGGTGAGTTGACCAAGAACGCGGCTGAACCCCCGGTAGCGGGGAATCATGGAGATGCGTGCCGCGGCGGGCGTAGACGGGGGGCCGATGTCGGCCCCTCCTTGTAAGGTCTGATCTTGTACGTCGAACCGAGCGGGGTGAGGGAAATGGCGACCAAGGACACCGGCGGTGGACAGCAGAAGTCGACACGCTCCACCGAGGAGGTCGAGGAGCAGGCGCAGGACGCCGAAGTCTCCGAGGATCTCAAGGAGCGACAGGAGGCCCTGTCGGACGACGTGGACTCCGTTCTGGACGAGATCGACGACGTTCTGGAGGAGAACGCCGAGGACTTCGTCCGGTCCTTTGTCCAAAAGGGCGGACAGTAAGGGCTCTTGGTCCGCTCCGCACCCCGGAATCCGGGGTGCGGAGCGGGTGAGCGGCACGGCTGTGGGTAGGGTCCGTGCAGAGTTTCAACGATCTTGTCTTCACGTTCTGGTGGAAGGAAACGTGTGGAAGCAAACACTCGTGACACAGGGCGTCTGCCGGCTGCTTTCCTGACGCCTGGTTCTTCTTCGTTCATGGACTTCCTCTCCGGTCACGCCCCCTCTCTCCTGCCGGGAAACCGCCAACTGCCGCCGGTGGAAGGGGCGATCCAGGTGCCGCACGGCACCACCATCGTCGCGGCCACCTATCCGGGCGGTGTGGTGCTGGCCGGTGACCGCAGGGCGACCATGGGCAACGTCATCGCCCAGCGCGACATCGAGAAGGTCTTCCCCGCCGACGAGCACTCCGCCGTGGGCATTGCGGGCACCGCGGGCTTGGCGGTGGAGATGGTCAAGCTCTTCCAGCTGGAGCTGGAGCACTTCGAGAAGGTCGAGGGCTCCCAGCTGTCCCTGGAGGGCAAGGGGAACCGCCTGTCGACGATGATCCGCGGCAACCTCGGCATGGCCCTCCAGGGGCTGGCGGTGATCCCGCTGTTCGCCGGTTACGACCTGGAGCGGGAGAAGGGCCGCATCTTCTCCTACGACGTCACCGGTGGCCGCAGCGAGGAGTTCGGCTTCGCGGCCGTCGGCTCCGGTTCGGTCTTCGCCCGGGGCTCGCTGAAGAAGCTGCACCGTGACGACCTCACCCAGCAGCAGGCGGCGACCGCCGTGGTCCAGGCGCTCTACGACGCCGCCGACGACGACTCCGCGACCGGTGGCCCCGACCTGGCGCGGCGGATCTACCCCATCGTCTCGGTCATCGACGAGGAGGGCTTCCGCAAGCTCACCGAGGCGGAGGTCTCCGAGATCGCGCGCAACGTCCACGAGGGCCGTCTCCAGTTGCCCAACGGGCCACAGGCACCTCTCGTCTAGACCCCAGGGCTTTTTGAGAAAAGGAAGGGAGACGGTAGCCGGTGTCGACGCCGTTCTATGTCTCGCCCCAGCAGGCGATGGCCGACCGCGCGGAGTACGCCCGCAAGGGCATCGCGCGGGGCCGTAGCGTCGTTGTCCTGCAGTACACCGAGGGCATCCTGTTCGTCGCGGAGAACCCCTCCAGGGCGCTCCACAAGGTGAGCGAGATCTACGACCGCATCGCCTTCGCCGCGGTCGGTAAGTACAACGAGTTCGAGAACCTCCGTATCGGCGGGGTGCGCTACGCCGACCTGCGGGGTTACACCTACGACCGTGAGGACGTCACCGCTCGCGGCCTCGCCAACGTGTACGCCCAGACCCTGGGCACCATCTTCTCCAGTGCCGCCGAGAAGCCGTACGAGGTGGAGCTGATCGTCGCGGAGGTGGGCGCCGCCCCCGAGGACGACCAGATCTACCGGCTTCCCCACGACGGTTCCATCGTGGACGAGCACGGCTCGGTCGCGGTCGGTGGCAACTCCGACCAGATCGGCAACTACCTGGAGGAGCACCACCGGGACGACATGACCCTCGGTGAGGCGCTGCGGCTCGCCGTGGACTCCCTCACCCGGGACAGCAACGGCAGTGAACGCAGCCTGGACGCCGAACAGCTGGAGGTCGCGATCCTGGATCGCACCCGCCCCCAACAGCGCAAGTTCAAGCGGGTGTTGGGCCGTCAGCTGAGCCGACTGCTGGAGGAGGGCGCCTCCGCCCGGAGTCAGGACTCCGACCAGGAGGGCTCCGGCTCGAACAGCGACTCGGACAGCTCCGACTCGGAGGACTGACCGCTCGCCACGCTCCTCGGGGGTGGGTCCGGTCCCGTACGGGACCGGACCCACCCCCCCGAAGATAGCGACACCCGGGCGGACGCCGGGCCGGGGA